>JACCQO010000030.1 GCA_015709205.1 Desulfovibrionaceae bacterium | reverse complement strand
GGGACCTCTTTACAAAGAGGTCCCTCCCCTCCCCGCCTCCCCCCGGCTCTTCGTCTCTTTTCCCTACGCCAGCCCGAGTTCCAGGGCCCGCGCTCCCCAGGCGGCTTGGCCGAGGCTGATGCAGGCGTCGCCGGGGGGCAGGATGGTGTGGGCGAGCACGGTGAGGCCGCGTTCGGTGAGCAGGCGGGTGAGTTCGGCGTGCATGGTCAGGTTCAGCAGCACGCCGCCGGACAGGCCGATGGTGGCCACGCCGGTCTGCGCGGCGAAGTGCGCGGCGGTGTCGGCCAGGGCGCGCGCCAGGCCGAGGTGGAAGCGGCGCGCGATGGCGGGCGCGGGCACGCCGTTCTTCTGGTCCGCGCGCAGGTGGCGCAGCAGCTCCAGGGTGTCGAGCACGGCCGGAGCGTCGGGCGTGCCTTCGGCGGGATCGTTGGGGCGGGGGAAGGTCAGCGGGCAGGGATAGGCCGCGGTCTCGGCCAGGTCCTGCGCGGCTTCGAGCACGATGGCGGCCTGCCCCTCGTAGGAGATTTCGGTCTTCAGGCCAAGCAGGGCCGAGGCGGCGTCGAAGAGGCGGCCGCAGCTGGAGGTGGGTGGACAATTGACGTTCTTGCGCAGCAGCTGCGGCAGGAAGCGTGCGGCCGGTCCGTGGGCGGCGAGCCAGGGCCAGTCCGCGCCCGGAGCGCAGCCGCTCGCGTCGGGGCCAATCGCGTCGGGATCGGTTTCGCCGAGCAGGAAGAGCGCGCCCTGGGCGATGCGCCAGGGTTCGCGGATGGCGGACTCGCCGCCGGGCAGGGGCAGGTGCGCCAGGCGCGCCAACCGGCGGTGCTCCAGGGTGCGCGGGTCCACGTAGAGGCATTCGCCGCCCCAGATGGTCTGGTCCTCGCCGTAGCCCGTGCCGTCGAGCGCCAGGCCGATGAGCGGCGCGTCCCAACGGTTTTCCGCGGCCACGGCGTGGATGTGCGCGTAGTGGTGCTGCAGGGCGAGCAGGGGCACGGCGCGGGAGCGGGCGTAGTCCTCGGCGTGGCGGGTGGAGAGGTAGTCCGGGTGCAGGTCGCGGACCACGGCGCGCGGCTCGACCTGGAGGACCTTTTCCAGGTGCGCGGCGATCTCCTGGTGGAACCCGTAGGTCTCCAGGTTCTCCATGTCCCCGATGTGCTGGCTGACGAAGGCCTGGTTGCCCTTGGTGAAGCAGAGGGTGTTCTTGAGTTCCGGGCCCACGGCCAGGACTTCGGGCAGCGGGTGGGCGAGGAACACGGGCGACGGCGTGAAGCCGCGTGCGCGGCGCAGGAACTGGGGCGGGGCGGCGTCGGTCGCCCCTGTTCCGCCGGGCAGGTCGGGCGGGTCATCCGGACCGGGCGGGCAGCGCAGCACCGAGTCGTCGGTGCGGATGAGGATGTCGCGGTCGTGGAGCAGAAAGAGGTCGGCTACGCGGCCGAGGCGGTCGAGGGCCTCGCGGTTGCCCAGGCAGATGGGCTCCGAGCTCATGTTGCCCGAGGTCATGACCAGGGCGGCCGGGCGGCCCGGGGGCGCGCACAGGGCGCGCAGGTGGTGCAGGAGCACGTGGTGCAGCGGGGTGTAGGGCAGCATCAGGCCCACGAAGGCCGTGTCCGGCGAGATGCCCGGCGCGAGCGGCGAGCCGGGCCGGGCGCGGCACAGGGTGATGGGCCGGTGGATGCCGGAGAGCCATTTCTCCTCGGCTTCGCTGGTTTCGGCCAGGAGGCGCGCGGTCTCCAGGTCCGGGACCATCACGGCCAGGGGCTTGTCCTTGCGGTTCTTGCGGTCGCGCAGGGCCTCCACGGCCTCGGGGCTGGTGGCGTCGCAGGCCAGGTGGAAGCCGCCCAGGCCCTTGATGGCGGCGACGGCTCCGGCGGCCAGCCGCTCGGCCAGCAGGCGCAGCGGATCGGGCGTGGGCGGAGCTTCGCGGTCGGGCGGGCCGACGGGGCCGGGATCGGGCGCGAGGCGCGCGCCGTCCGGCGCGGCCAGCCACACGCGCGGGCCGCAGACCGGGCAGGCGTTGGGCTGGGCGTGGAAGCGGCGGTCCAGGGGATCGGCGTACTCGCGCGCGCACTCCGGGCACAGCGGGAAGCAGGCCATGGAGGTGGCGGGTCGGTCGTAGGGGATGGAGCGCGTGATGGTGTAGCGCGGGCCGCAGTTGGTGCAGTTGGTGAAGGGATAGAGATAACGGCGGTTGGCCGGGTCGAAGAGGTCTGCCAGACAGTCCGCGCAGGTGGCGGTGTCCGGGCTGATGAGCACCTGGTGGCCGTGTCCGGCGGTGCTCTGGCGGATCTCGAAGCGGGCGTCCTCTGCGGCGTCGGCCGGGACGGGCTCCACGTCCTCGCTGGCGCAGGACACGAGTTCGGCCAGGGGCGGCAGCTTGCCCACGAGGTCGTCGCCGAAGCCGAGCACAGCCTCGGGCGGTCCCTGGATCTCGATGATCACGCCTTCTGGCGCGTTGCGCACGAATCCGGCCACGGCGCGCTCGTGCGCGATGCGGAAGACGAAGGGCCTAAAGCCCACGCCCTGCACGCGGCCGGTGACGACGAAACGTTTGCGGATTTGTTCGGAGGCGGCCATGAGCGGCGTCATACTCCATATCGTGCGTCGAGGAAAGCGCGCATCGGCGCGCGGTTGCGTGCGCCGGTGTCGCCGAGGGCCCTGCAGGGGAGGCGGGGCCAGGCTCAGACGCGGTGCAGGATGGACCAGTAGGCCGTGCGCCGGATGTAGCGGTAGGGGCGCAGGGGGTTGAGAATGGCGGTCAGGGCGCAGCCGGAACCCAGGACGGTGCCGAGGATCAGCAGCACGGTGGCGACGTCGAGCAGCCGCGCGGTGCCGATGAATTCACCCAGTTCGGTTTCCGCCAGGTTCTGCGCGGCAAAGGCCATGCCCACGGTGGCGGCGAGGATGAGGATGCCGAGCAGCAGCAGCCTGCGGTGGCTGCGCTTGCGGCGGTCCACGAAGCCGGCCAGCTCGCGGCCCTTGACCAGGATGACGATGCGCTTGTCGCGCAGGGCCTGCTGCAGTTCTTCGCGCGTGGCCACGTGCTCCATTGCCTCGTCTCTCCTCTGGCGACGGGAAGTGGCCGTCCGTTCGTCCGCTCCGGGGCCGTCCGTCCCATGCCCGGGCGCGATCGGGCGCGCCCCCGCACTGCGGACCGTGTCGGGCGCGCGTGAAAATACCGCCCGGGCCGCGTCGGCCAAGGCCGCGCGCGGGCGGCCGGGTTGCTTCGTTCCTGTAGATGGATTAGTCCTTTGCCTGATCCACCCTATCCGAAAACCTTTGCGGAGGAAACCGTGAAAGCCCTCGCCATCAACGCCAGCGCGCGCAAGAACGGCAATACCGCCCTGCTGTTGCGCACGGTGCTCGCCCAGCTCGAGGCGGCATCCATCGAGACGGAAATGCTCGAACTCGGGGCCAGGCCCGTGCACGGCTGCATCGCCTGCTACCAGTGTTTCGAGAACAGGGACCGGCGCTGCGCCGTGCAGTCCGACGCCATGAACGAGATCATCGCCAAGATGGACGGGGCCGACGCCATCCTGCTCGGTTCTCCGGTGTATTTCTCCAACGTCACCGCGAACATGAAGGCGCTCATCGAACGCGCGGGCATGGTCGCGCGGGCCAACGGCGACATGTTCGCGCGCAAGGTGGGCGCGGGCGTGGTGGCTGTGCGCCGCGCCGGGGCCACGCGCGTCTTCGACTCGCTCAACGCCTTTTTCCTCATCGGCCAGATGATCGTGCCCGGCTCGCACTACTGGAACGTGGCCCGCGGGCTCAAGCCCGGCGACGTGGCCGACGACGACGAGGGTATCCAGACCATGGAGATTCTTGGACGCAACATGGCTTGGCTGCTGAAGAAGTTGGCCGACTGATGCTCTTCCACACGCCAGGTTGGGACGCCTCCCTGCAGCGGCTGCTGAACCAGCAGTGGCGTTGGGGGGCCATGGACGCGCTGGCTCCGCTGCTTTCCAGCGGCGCGCTGCTGGCCGGGGCGTGCGCCGTGGCCGCGCTGTGGTGCGCGGCGCGCCGCCGCTGGACCGCCCTGGCCGTGCTCCTGGCGGCCCTGGCCGCCGTGGGGCTGGCGGACGCCGGGGCCAACGTGGTCAAGCACGCCGTGGGCCGGGTGCGCCCGCTCAACGCCGTGGCCGGGACCTATCTGCACGAGGACGGGCAGTGGACGCGGCGCGCGCCGGATTTCGCGCAGACCAAGGAACGCGGCTCCTCCTACGTCTCCAGCCACGCGGCCAACACCATGGCCCTGGCCGTGGCCGCGGCGCTGCTCTGGCCGGGCGCGGCCCGCGCGGCGCGCGCCGGGCTCCTGCTGCTGCCGCTGGCCGTGGGCTATTCGCGCATCTACCTGGGCAAGCACTACCCCAGCGACGTGCTCGGCGGCTGGCTGGTGGGGCTGTTCGCCGGGCTCGTGGTCTGGGCCGCCTTTCGGGCCGCGGCGCGGGCTTGGGCGCGGCGGCCGCCCCCCGGGCGTTAGGCGCGCCGGAAGGCCCGGGCAAAGAATTTGCGACGGCGCAATGCGACGCGGCCGTGTCCTTCGGGGCGCGGCCGCGCTGCTTTTCGGCTCGGGAACGGCGGGCTAACGGGCGTCCGGACCGCAGTAGCGGCGTAGCACCCGGGTGACGAAGCCCTTGGCGCGCAGGCGCAGGAGGGCGCGGTCCAGGGCCGGGGCCAGGGCGCGCATCCTCGGGGTATCCGGGAACATCAGCCGGATGGGCTGGGTGTCCACCGAGGTGGTGGAAAACGCAAACTCTTCCGGGGGCAGGTTCAGGTTCTTGCGGATGATCCAGGCGGCCATGTGCCGGTTGATGACCACGGCCTCGAAACGCCCGGCGCGGAGCATGCGCACGAGGGCCACGGAGTCCGGCGCGTCGCGGCGCTGCAGGCGGCCGGTGCGCAGGAGCGGCTCCAGGGTCGGATAGCCGAACCCGAGCACCGTGCCCACGTTGTGGCCGTCCAGGTCTTCCAGGCGGCGGAAGGGAAAGGTGCGCCCGGCGCGGAACAGGAGCGCGTCCTCGGAGTCGAACAGGGGCACGGACCAGAGAAAGGCGTCGGGGTCGTCCACCCAGGCCTTGGCCTTGGTGTACACGTCCACCTCGCCCTCCTGCATGAGCAGGCCGATGCGCCGCTCGGGCAGCTCGCGCGTGAGGACGGTCAGTCCCAGCGGCCTGGCGGACGCGGTGAGGATGTCGTGGTACACGCCGCCCGCTCGGCCTTCGGAGCAAATCATGTAGGGCGGCCAGCCCTTGCTCGGGCAGCCGAGGATCAGTGTGGCGTTGCGCGCGGTGTCCAGGCGGGCGCCGGCCGGGCTTGGAGGCGGCGTGGCCGTGGTATCGGCGGCCAGGGCCGCCGGGCCGGGCGCGGCCAGGGCCGCCGCCAGCGCCAGCAGCGCAAGCGCGCACAGCGTCGCGGCCACACCGTGCCGGCGAGGTGGACGGGCGGAGGACGGTGCACCGGGCATGGGGTGGGCGTACGGCAAGGCGGACTGGCCTCGGGCAACGGGTTCGTGGGCGGTGGTCCGGAACACGGAAGCGAAACCGTACACCATGTGACGGATTTCGTCTATGGCCGGTCCAGATCCGCCGTGCCCCTGCGCGTGCGCTCCGGGTAGGTGGTCACGGGCTGCACGCGCACCAGGGGCGTGCCTGTGGCGTCGCGTACGCCGGTGATCAGGAAGTAGTCGCCCGCGGGCAGCCGCAGGGTGGTGCCGCCCGTGGCCGCGTCGTGGCCCACGGCGAGGCGAGGCCCGGGCTCGCGCAGGTCGAAGCCCACGATCTCGGCCGGGCCGAGATCGGGCGTGGCCGGGGTGGCCGGGGCGGGCCTGGGCGCGAAGACCGACAGGGCGAAATCCCGGTAGTACTGCGCCTCGCCCTCGGCCAGGGGCGCTCCGTTCTTGCGGAAGAGGATGTCCAGCCCCGAGGCCGGTCCGTAGAAGGCCTTGGCCGCTTCGTCGGCCTCGCGGTTGCCCGTGAGCTCGGGGTGCGCCGGATACACGGGCAGCCACTCGGCCCCGTCGAAGTATTCGGTCCTGCCCCACTGCTCGAAGTGGCGCGCGGGCACGCCCAGGGAGCGCAGGATGGCCACGCAGACGATGGCGCGTTCCAGCTCCGAGGTCACCGCGCCTAGGCGCACGGCCTGCACCGGCGTGAGCACCGGCCCCAGGGCGTGGGCCCGGATGCGCGCCAGGCCGCTGGTGAAGGCGGCCACGTTCCACGCGGCCAGACGCACGTCGCCGCGCGCCAGGGAGGCGAAGCGTTCGCCCAGGGTGGCGAAATACAGGGAAAAGGGCTCGTAGCGCGTGACGCGCTGACACAGGGCGTGCTCCCAGAGGCCCTGGGCGTCGTTCTGCGGCAGCTGCAGGCCAAGCCGCTCCACGGCGCGCTGGCGGGCCGTGAGCACGGCGTCCAGGTCGCGCGCCAGTCCGGCCGGGTCCACGGGCGCGGCGCGGTCCGCGGCCCACATGCCGTAGAGCATGGGCACGGCCGCCGCGCGCAGCTCCGGCGGAGTGCGGCGCAGGAATTCCAGCAGATGCGGCGCGTTGGTCCCGGCCTGGGCCAACACCTCGTTCGCGGCCTTGGCCAGTTCCTCGTCCTGGGCGGCGCGCGGCCCGGCGTCCGCGTTCCGGGTCTCCTGGTCCGGGCCCGGCAGGGCGATGTCCGCCAGTTCCTCGCGGGCCCGCTCGGCCAGGTGCGCAAAGGCGTCGGCGTGGATGCGCTCGGCGGCGGCCTTGCGGTCCAGGAAGACGCGTGCGCGTCCCGTGGGTTCGGCATCCGGTGCCGCGGGGACCGGCGGGGCGCAGGTCAGCGCGAAGGTGCCCGCGGGCACGCGGTCGCGGCGCAGGTCGAGCACGACCGGATGCTCGGGCCCGCCCGTCTCCTGGTTTTCATCCTCTTTCTGGTCGCCGCCGTTCCGGCCCGGCGCACGGGCCACGGCGTAGTCCGTGCGCCCGGCGGCCGTGGCCGTGAGCAGCACCGACCCCGCGCCCAGGGCCACGCTGGCGCGGCCGCGCGCGTCGCAGCGCAGCCGCGCGGCCGGGGAAAAGGTCGCGTAGTTGTAGATGGAGAGCAGCACCTCGGCGTGGGGCAGGGGCTTGCCGTCCGGGCCGAGCACGGCCACGTGCAGGTCGCGCACGGGCGCGTAGCGTGCGGTGACGTTCAGCCGGGTCCAGCCCGGGCCGGAGCGCAGCACCGGCGCGTCCGCGAACGGGGGCCGCCCCTCGGCGGCGTTCTCCTCGGGGGGGCCGCCGTAGACCGTGGTAGTGACCAGCACGGCCCGCCTGGCGTTGGCCGAGAACCAGGCGTGGTCCAGTTCCGGGCCCGGGTTGGCCGGGTCCAGGTAGTGCCAGGTCCCGTCGATCCAGACCTCGACCCAGGCGTGGTTGTCGTCGGCAAAGGTCCAGGCCGGGGTCACGGCGATGCGCGCCGGGATTCCCACGCTGCGCGCCGCGGCGCAGTAGAGGATGGAGGCCTCCTCGCAGCGCGCCTTGCCGCGCGCCAGGATGGTCAGCACGCCCGCGTCGCGGCGCTGGGTGGCCACGTACTCCAGCCGCTCGCGGCACCACAGGGCCAGCTCCAGGGCGGCTTCCTCCATGGAGCCCGCGTGCGCCAGGCGCGGGGCCAGCTCCCGGAAGAGCAGGGCGCGGAAGGGTTGGGCCGGTTCCTGGGCCGCGCGGTGCGGCAGCACGTAGTGCAGGAAGATGTCCCAGGGCACGTTGCGGCCCCAGGGCATATCCGCGCGCGCGCGCAGGGCCCAGGTCACGTGCTCGGCCAGTTCGTCGGCGCCCATGCTCGCCGCGTCGGCCGGGGGCAGGTTCTCCACCAGGAACTGGGCGGCCTGTTGCGCCGCGGGCTCGGGAAAGCGCTGCAGCAGGTCCTGGATCCGGGAAAGGTTCTCGTTGGTGGCAAGGCTCTGCCAGGTGGGCGGCTGCGCGGTTCGCGCCGCGCCTTCCCCGGCGGACGTTCCGGGCAGGGGCAGCCACTCCTGGAGCCGGGCGCAGGACGCGGTCAGGAACACGGCGGTCAGGGCCAGGGCCAGGACCGCCACGGTGCGGGAACGCGCCCGCGGGGCGACGGGAGTCATCGCGCGCGGCTCTCCGGTGGGGCGTCCCGGCCCGCGTTCCGCCCCCCGGCCTGCAGGGGGAACCGCCCGCGCGCGATGCAGCGCAGGGTCAGGGCGCAGGCCAGCCCGGCGCAGCCGCCTACCAGGTTGGCGGCCGCGTCGTCGATGGAGGAGGTGCGCGTGGCGTTGAAGAGCTGGAGGTATTCCGTGGTCACGCCGAGGATCATCAGGGCGGCCACGGACAGGGCCGCGCGCAGGCCGGAGCGGAAGAGCAGCACGGGCAGGGCCGTGAGCAGGGCGAAGAAGGCGGCGTGCAGGGCCTTGTCCAGGGGCGCGACGCCGAGCAGGAGCACGGCGTTGAGGTTCACGGGCATGGGCACGAGCGAGAGCGCGACGAGGAGCAGGGTTCCGGCGATCCAGAACGCGAGGAGGGCCCTGTAGGTCCGGGCGCTGTCCGGGTGGGAAAGGGGCACGGTGCGCGGTCCTTGGGGTTTCGGCGTCGGGCCGGAAGCGCGGGCGTCCGGCCCGTGCGGCTACCTGCCGCCCCTGTCGCGGCGGCGTTCCATGGTCAGCCCGGCCAGGAACCCGGCCACCATGCCCCAGGCGATGGCGCGGCCCATGTGCATGTCCAGCAGCAGGGCGGCGAAGACGCCCAGGGAGCCGCCGATGAGGATGCCGCGAACGATGTGGTTGTGCATGGTTTTTCCGGGACGGCGGGGCCGTCGTGTCTCGCGGAAGTGTAGGGGCGCGCGGGGCGGCTGTCAACAGCGCGCGCCGGGTGCGCCCCGGGTCGGCGTCCCGCGTTCGCCCTACGGGGACGCCCGTGTCGCGCGCAGGATTTCGTAGACGTCCGTGGGGCTGCGGCCCGCGGCGGCGGCCAGTTCCTTGAGGGTCTTGGCCGGATCGGCCTCGATGCCCGCCTCCTTGAGGGCGCGCAGGGCCGTGGGGATGGTCAGGCCGTATTCGTGGCATACGTCGGCCAGGGGCCGCCTGCCGATGCCCGCCGGAGGAACGTCCGGCAGGCGCGCCGGGCCGGCGGCGTCCTCGGGGCGCAGGATCTCGAACAGGCGTTGCGGGGTGACGCCGTTGGCGGCGGCCACCTGCTCCAGGGTCTGCTGCGGCCCCTCGAAGGCCACGGAGGCGGTCCGCAGCCGGTCCAGGGCCGGGCCCGGGGCCCAGCCCATCTTGCCGAGGAACACGGCCAGGGTGGAGAGCTCGGCGTGGCCGTAGGGCGGCTCGCCGTATTTCAGGGAGGCCTGGTCCTTGATGTGCTCGCCCAGGCCGGGAAGCCAGGAGAAGGGCGGGGTCCCGGCCAGGGTGCCCGCGGCGAAGGCCAGGCACAGCGCCAGCGCGGCCGCGGCGTCGGGCGTGAGGATCACGAGTTTGCGCATCCGGTTCTTGAGGTAGCCGACCAGGGGCTTGAAGTTGAGCCAGAGGTGCAGGGCCGCGGCCAGGAGGAAGAGCGCGCCGAGGTTCAGGTGCAGGTCGCCCCATTGGGTCTTGGACAGGGACCAGAACGTCCAGCCGGACCAGTAGGCCACCCGGCCGTGGGGCTCGACGAAGAGGATCACGCTGGTGCAGGCGAGCAGCAGGAAGGAGAGGCAGGCGGTCAGGGAGACGACGCGGCGCAGGGTCATGGCGGGCTCCGGCGGTCGAAGGTTGGAAGACGATCCCAACCATAACCGGCCGGGGGGCGGCGGGCAACGGCAAAGGAAATGGGAAACGGCCCGCACCGGGAAATGCGGGCCGTTTCTGTTGGTCAGGTCCGTTGGGGGGACCCAAGGCAGAGGGAGGAGGAATGGAGAGGCTATATGGTTAAACGCCCGCGTCGATCGGCAGCATAGCCGGGGCCGGGGCGGCGGAGGGTTCCGCCTCGCCCTCGGGGGAGTTCTCGGGCGAAAAGTCGGGACCCATCATCATGCCGGGGCCGTAACCCATGCCGGGGCCGTAGCCCATGCCGTAGCCGGGGCCGGACGCGCAGGGGCCGTTGCCGGAACCAAAGCCGCGACCCATCATGCCGTAGCCGTGACCAAAGCCGTGGCCCATGCCGCGGCCCATGCCGCCGAGGGCGACCGGGGCGCCGAATTCCTTGGAAAGCTTCATCCGGAAGGCGATCCTGTCGGAAAAGATCTGGTTGCGCAGGGTGTTGACTTCCATGACCAACCCCTTGACGCGGCCTTCGTCGATCTTGTCCTCGACCATGGCGGCGTTCAGTTCGGCGCGCTTGGCGCGGAGCTTGAGGTGCTGCACGTACTGGGACTTGCGCTGGGCCTGGAAGAGGTCGGCGACCTGCTTCTGCTGGTCGTCGGTGAGCTCGGCGAACCAGCCCGCCATGGGACCGGGGCCGTAGCCGGAGCCGCCGTAGCAGGGGCCGCCCGCGTTCGGGCCCGCGCCCTGCGGGCCCATGCCGTTGCCGCCGCGGGCCAGGGCCAGGGAGGAGGCGCCGAGAAGCAGGACGCCGCTGAGCACGGTGACGACGATGATATGTCTTTTCATGGGTAAAACCTCCGGGTCTTGCTCGTGGTGTTGTGTTGGGGCGGCGGCCGCTTGCGCTGTTCCGCGCGCCGATGCCTCCATGAAGCAGGGTCCGTGCCAAAGTATTTTTTCCTTTTAAAACATAATGATGCTGAGAATGCACAGTCCGGCGGGCGCGGAGAAGGTGCAACGGGTTGCACATGAGGGCGTGCAACGTGCAGCCGGGTGCACATTCCCCGCCGAGGAGGCGGTCAATGGCGCGGGAAACCGGACGCGCGGGCGAAAAAAAGCGCGGGGTTGCCGCGCGGAAGGGCGGAGAGCGGGAGGCGGCGCGGTCGGAGGCGGTCGGCGCGGTCGGCCTAAAGATCGTCCTCGGTGAGCACGGTGAAGCCGTTTTCCAGGAGCAGGGCGGCGAACACGCCGTTGCCGTCCACCAGGCGGCCCCGGAAGGAGCCGTCGTGGATGCGGCCCAGGCCGCAGGAGGGCGAGCGGCTCTGGAGCACGGCGCGGGTGCACCCGGCCAGGCGCGCCAGGCGCAGGGCCTCTTCCGCGCCGCGCGCAAAGGGGGCGGTCACGTCGCATCCCTCGGAATTCAGTACGCGGTCGCCGCGCCGTTCGCAGGGCGGGCGCGGCGTGGGCAGGCCGCCGAGCTGCTCCGGGCACACGGGCAGGGCCTCGCCGCGGCGGATGAGGTTCACGACCTTGGCGTTGGCCCGGGTGGAGCCGTCGTAGCGGCAGAAGATGCCCGCGAGGCAGGCGCTGACGATGGTGCGGGGGGTGGTGGAATCGGCCATGGGACGGGATACGCGCGCGGTGCGGCGGGGTCAAGGTGCAGGGCAGGACGCACGACAGGACGCACGGTCGGGACACGCGCCCGGCCGTGCGGGAGCGCGGCGCCGGGGCGGCGGGCCGAGGCTAGGATTCGGGGCGCAACAGCAGGGGCGCGAAGACGAAGCCCAGGGCCTGTTCCTCGTTCTGGGCGAGCGCGCCGGGGGCGTACACGGCGTACCAGTTGTCCTTGAGGAAGCGCACCCCGACCTGGTCGCCGGGGTTCAGGCGCGCGCTGATGCGCGCCTTGCTCGTGCGCGAGGCGCGCACGTTCACGGCGGTGTTCACGTAGCGCAGTTCGGGCGCGGGGGCCATGGGCTCGGGCGCGGAAAAGGCGATGGGCTGCGCGTCGGGGGCGTCGGAGGTCGCGGCCGCGGGCGCGGCGCGGCGCGCTCCGGCGTCGGCCAGGAGCGTTTCGGGCGCGGGCCGTGTCTCCGGCGGCGCGACCATGGCCAGGGCCGGGGTCAGGGCCGGGTCGTCGGTCACGACCATGTAGGAGCGCACGCGCGCGGGCCCGGCGATCTCTTGGGCCGTGGCCAGGATTCGGTTGGCCTCGGCCGCGCTGTCGATCAACCCCAGCAGGACCATGTCGCAGCCCACCTGCCCGATCTCCAGGTTGGAGGAGTCCAGGGCGGTTTCGGCCATGGTCTGCGCGTAGATCTGCTGCGCCGTGATGTAGGCCTGGGCCGAATTGCACTGCGCGGGACCGGCGGGGTGTTGTCCGGCCAGCCGAACCACGGGCGTGACCGTCTTCACGCCGGAGATGTCGGCCACGGCGCGCACGGCCGCGTCGCGGTCCTCGGCGCCGTCCATCTCTCCCACCAGGAAGACGTGGCCCGAAAAGCAGTGCACGGTGACGTTCACGGCGTCGTCCACCCCGCCCTGGGCCAGGGCGGCCTTGGCCTGCACGGTGATGGCCTTGTCCGCGACCATGTCGCGGGTGCTGCGGCCGTCCATGGCGTAAGTATAAAGGAAATGCGCGCCGGAGAGCGCGGTGCTGGTGAATTTGGGCAAGAACGGCAGGAAGGAGAGGAGCGAGGTGGCCAGGCAGCCCTGGAGCGCGGTGCAAAGGGCGAAGAGCAGCGCCAGGGCCAGCGCCCTGCGCGCGCGCCGCGTGACCCGCCCCCGGGCGGTCGGTTTCCCTTTGTCCATGCAGGCCCCCAGCGGTGTGGAAGGAATTTTCCACATGTTCAAAAGATCCTGTAGCGCAAAAAGGCGCGCCTGGAAAGCCCCTGGGCCGCAGGCCGGGATGGGCGGCCGGAGTCCGGCCCGGGCTCCCGCCGCCCGAGCGCGGCTTGTGCGGTCCGGGCCTTTGGGCTATGGCCCGGGAAATGGTTCACACCCCAAGGAGAACGCGGATGCGGACGATACCCGCCACGGACGCCGACCACGACGCGATCGTGGAACTCTGGGAGGCCTCGGTCCGGGCCACGCACCATTTCTTGACGGAAGAGGAGATCGTGGAGCTGCGGCCCGTGGTGCGCGACGCGCTGCCCGCGGTGGACCTCCACTGCGCCCGGGATGCGGCCGGGCGGCTGCACGGCTTCCTGGGCGTGGCCGACGGCAAGGTGGAGATGCTCTTCCTCGCGCCCGGGAGCCGGGGCCGGGGCGTGGGCCGGATGCTCCTGGAATACGCGGTGCGCGAGCTCGGGGCCGCGCGCGTGGACGTCAACGAGCAGAATCCCGAGGCCCTCGGGTTCTACGGGCACCTGGGCTTTCGCGTGGTGGGCCGCTCGCCCCTGGACGGCCAGGGCCGCCCCTTTCCTCTTCTGCACTTGGCCCTGGAGCCGAAGGAGTAGGCCGGGCGCGACGACCGGCGGGCCCGGAAAGGGCGGGGTCCACCCCGCCATGGAACGGGCGGCGCGGCGGCGTGTGGACCGCCGCCTGGGCTTGGCCCACGAGCCGCCTCACTGACCGGCTCACGAACCGGTGCGCGGATCGGCCCGCGGACCGGCGTACGGTCGGGCGCGCGGGCTGGGCGTTCGGGGACGCCCTGAAGCCGTCAGGCCGTTTCCATAGGGCGCTGCGCGCCGCGGCGCAGCGTCGCCCCGGGCCGCCCGTCCCTGCGCCGCTCTCGCCGCCCGTTGCGTCGCGTCCGCCCGGGTGCGAAAACTTCCTTTTCTTGACCCAGATCAAGGCGCGCGTCCCGTGCGCGGCCTATGCTACACCCACCACCCCAACCGGATGCGCACCATGAGCACGAACCACGAATCCTCGCCCGCCCCGTTGCCCCCTGAAGGAGCCCCCGATTCCGCAACGGGCGCCGCCGCAGCCCCCGCAGGAGCCGCTGCTCCCGCAGGAGCCGTTGCTCCCGCAGGGGGCGTTCCCCAACGGGCGGCCGAAGACGTCGCGCTCGGGCTGACCCTGACCGTGTGCAACGGCGCGGCCGACGGCCAGTGCCGGTTTGCCCTGCCCGTGCCGTCCGCCCTGCCCGGGCGCATCCGCGGTGCGGTGCGCGCGAGCGGCTGGCCCGCGTTCCTGGCCGGGCGGCTGTCCGGCCCCGCGCGCCACCACGACCGCTTTTCCGTGGCCGTGGCCGCATGCGCCAACGGCTGCTCCCGGCCGCACGTGGCGGACGTGGGGCTGCTCCGCGCGCACCGGCCCGAGGCCGACCCGGACCTGTGCACGGGCTGCGGCGGGTGCGCGGCGGCCTGCCCCGAGGGGGCCGTGCGCCTGGGCCCGCAGGGCCCGCGCCTGGACGCGGATCTGTGTTTGGGCTGCGGCCGTTGCGCCGCGGCCTGCGCGCAGCGGGCCCTGGACGCCGGGCTGCGCGGCTGGCGCGTGCTCGTGGGCGGCCGGTTGGGCCGCCACCCACGCCTGGCCGACGAACTGGAAGGCCTGCGCACCGAGCGCGAGGCCCTGGAGACCCTGGCGGCGGCCCTGCGGCTGGTCATGGCCGGACATCGGCCCGGCCTGCGCCTGGCCGACCTGCTGCGCGAAGCCGGGCCGGGCGGGGTGGACCCCCGATCCGGCACGATCCCCCGATCCGGAACCGCCGGAGCGCGGCGGGAGGGGGGCAGGTGAGCGGGCCCGCGCGCGATTCCCTCGCACCGGTCGCACCGGCCGCACCGGTCGCACCGGCCGCACCGGTCGCACCGGCCGCACCGGTCGCACCGGTCGCACCGGTCGGAATTTCCGGCCCACCACTCCCCGCGTCCGCCACGCCGTCGCCGCCGTGCCGGACCGCCGGGCTGGGCGGGGCCGTGGCCAACGCGGCCCTGCTCCTGCTCGCCGGGGCGCACGCCCTGCGCACGGCGGGCGCGGGCGAGGCCGCGGCCTGGGCCGCGCTGGCCGCCCTGGCCCTGGGCCGCGCCGCCTGGGCGCGCTGGGTCGTGGCCTGCGCCCTGGCCCTGGCCGCAATCCAATGGATCGACGTGACCGCCTCCCTGGTGCGGCTGCGGCTGGCCCTGCACGAGCCCTGGTTGCGCTTGGCCCTGATCCTCGGCGCGGTGCTCGCTGCCACGCTCCTGGGCCTGGCCTGGACCCTGGCGCGCGGCGGCAGGCGCCATTCGCGCGGCGCGCCCGGCCGGGCCCAGGCCGCGTCCTTTCTGCTCGCCGCGGCGCTGCTTTGCGTGGCGCGGGCCAAGGTCTCCTTCCCCGTGCTCCTGGCGGACCGCTTTCTGCCCGGCTGGGGCGCCGTGGAGATCGTGGCCCTGGCCGCCTGGGCCGCGTGGATCTGCGGGCTGATGCTCGACCCGGCGCGCGCGCCGCGCGTGCGCGTGCGCATCTGGGGGCTGTTCTCGGCCGTGTTCTTCGCCCAGGCGCTGTTCGGGCTCGCGGGCGCGGAAGAGCTGCTCATGACCGGCAGGCTGCACCTGCCCGTGCCCGCGCTCATCGCGGCCGGGCCGGTCTTTCGCGGGCACGGGTTGTTCATGCCCATCCTTTTCGGCGCGACCCTGCTGCTCGTGGGCCCGGCCTGGTGCAGTCACCTCTGTTACATCGGCGCGTGGGACGACGGATGCGCCCGGCTGGGCGGGCGCAGGCCCGGCGCGCGTCCCGCGTGGCCCGTGCGGTGGCTGGTCGCCGCGCGGCTGGGCACCCTGGCGCTGGCCGTGGGCGGCGCCGCGCTGCTGCGCGCGGCCGGGGCGTCCACGGCCCTGGCCGTGGCCTGCGGCGCGGCTTTCGGCCTGGCCGGGGTGGCGGTCATGCTTCTGGGGTCGCGGAGGGCCGGGGTCATGCTGCATTGCACGGCCTATTGCCCCATGGGGCTGCTGGCCACCACCCTGGGGCGCGTGAGCCCCTGGCGCATGCGTGTGGACGAGGGCTGCACGCACTGCGGCGCGTGCGCCGGGGCCTGCCGCTACGGCGCGCTGGGCGAGGCGGACCTGGAGCGCGGGCGGCCCGGCCCGACCTGCACGCTGTGCGGGGACTGCGTGGGCCGCTGCAGGCAGGGGCACCTGCGCTACGCCTTCCCGGGGCTGGGCCCGGACGCGGCGCGCGCAACGTTCCTGGCCGTGGTCGCGGCCCTGCATGCGGTCTTTCTGGGGGTTGCGCGGATCTGATCCGGCGCGCATCTGGGCGCGCATCCGGTTCGGCGCGCGGCGGGCCGCCCGGGCGCGGCCCCGGGGAGGCGGAGGCGGTTCAGGCGTCGGAGGGATCGGGTGACGGAGGGACCGTGGGCACGGTTCCGGCAGCGGCGGCGGACCGTTCCTCGCCCCCGGAGCCTGCCGTGTCTTCTCCGGCCCGCGTCGAAGCGCCTTCTTCGTGCGCCTCGTCCTTCCTGCCTCTGGACCCGTCCATGTCCATGTGCCGGTTCTCGTCACGGTTCTCGGCCGGGTGCACGGGCAGTTCCAGGTGGAAGACGCTGCCTCGGTCCTCGTGGGACTCGGCCCAGATCCTTCCCTGATAGTGGTTCACGATGGCGCGGCAGATGGCCAGCCCCATGCCCGTACCCTTGGGCCGGTCCAGGACGAGTGTGTCCGTGTCCGCGCTGCGGATGGTGTCGAAGATGCTTTCGAGCTGCTCGGCCGGGATGCCCATGCCCGTGTCCGCCACGCTGATGCGCACCGCGTCGGCCGCGGCCCAGGCCGTCAGGGTCACGCTGCCGTTGTCCGTGAAGCGGTCGGCGTTGGAGAGCAGGTTGACGAGCACCTGGACCATGCGTTCGCGGTCCACGGTCAACTCGGGCAGGTTGCCGCCCAGGCCGACCTTCAGCTCCACCTCGGGCCGGTCCGCGAACTGCGGGCGCACGGCCTCCACCGCGGCCTCCACCAGATGGTCCACGCGGCAGGTCGTGTCGCTCCACACGGCGCGGCCCGACTCGATGCGCGAGAGGTCCAGGAAGTCGCTGATGCGCCGCGCCAGCCGCTCGCCCTCGCGGGTGACGATCTCCAGGTTGGCCTGGATGCGCCGGCCCAGCTTCTCCTGCTCCGGGGTGCAGGCGTCGGACAAGGTCTTGCCCACGTCGCGGGACACGAGCTTGACGAAGCCGATGATCGAGGTCAGCGGCGTGCGCAGGTCGTTGGAAACCGTGCTCAGGAAGACGGACTTGAGGTCGTCGAGCTCCTGGAGCCGGGCATTGGCGGCCACGAGTTCGTCGGTCTTGGCCCGGAACTCCCGGGTGCGCTCCTGGACGCGTTCCTCCAGGCGGCGGGTCAGGGCCGCGACCTCCTCCTCGGCCTGCTTGCGCGCGGTCACGTCCGTCACGAACCCCTCGATGCAGCTCTCCATGTCGCCGCAGGGATGGGCCAGACGGCTGCTGACCGAGACCCAGATGACGCTGCCGTCGCGCCGTCTGAACCGCGTCTCGAACCCGAGCACGCGGCCCTCGGGGCGCAGGATGTCCAGGAAGCGGTCGCGGTCGCGCGGGTCCACGTAGAGCTGGGCGCGCACGTCGCGCAGTTCGTGCACCAGTTGGTCCGGCGAGTCGAAGCCCAGCAGGCGCGCCAGGGCCGTGTTGCAGCTGATGACCCGCCCGGCCAGGGTGATCTGGTAGATGCCCTCCACCGCGTGCTCGAAGATGTCCCGGTAGCGGCGTTCGGCGCGCTGCAGCTCCTGCTCGGCGCGGCGGCGAGCCACGGTGTTCACGGCCAGCCCGGCCACGGCCATGGCCAGGATCAGGAACAGGACCGTGCCCCCCCAGATGATCCCCTTGTTGTGCATGTAGGGGCTTTCGGGCCGGTTGGCCACCCGGCTGCCGGGCGGCAGTCCGCTTTCGGCCAGGCCGAAGCGGCGCATCTGCACGTAGTCGAAGGAGAAGACGTTGGGCGGGTTGGTCGCCAGGGGCACGGGGCCCGGCCCCTCGGCCAGGCGCAGGACCTGGCGCAGGGCCAGCGCGCCCTGGGCCCGGCCCGAGTTGAGCACCCCGCCGAGAATGCCGTGGCCCATGTAGACGTCCCACAGGCCGTAGACCGGGCGGTTGCATGCCGTGCAGACGAGGGCGCAGCTTTCGTGGTAGGAGTAGACGTGGCCCGCCGCGTCGCGCACGTAGGAGAAGAGCAGGACCAGGGCGTCGGAGGGCAGGGCCGCGAGCCGTTCCTGCAGGTCGCGCATGGACAGGCCGCTCAACCGTTCGAACTCCACCCGGCCCTTGAAGCGCGGCTGCACGCTCGCCAGCAGCCGGTCCATGGCCTGGCCCGTGGTCGTGCGGTCGTTGACCACGTAGACCGTGCGCGTGCCCGGGTGCAGCTCCAGCGCGCCCTCCAGGGTTCCGGCCAGGTCGGCGTGGTCCACGACGCCGGTGAGCCGGTCCTGGCCGCGCAGGTCGTACTGCTCCGGATAGTTGAGGCCGCAGAAGGCCGCGGGCGCGTCGCCGAAGAGCTCGGCGCGGTGGCGCAGGAAAAAGGCGAAGGCGTTGTCGTCGGACACGACCACGGCGTCGAAGCGGCGGTGGCGGAACTTGTGGCGATAGAGGTCGAGGAGCCGGTCCAGGTATTCCGGGTCCGTGTTGTACTTGGTGTCCATGTACTCCACGGACAGCCGCGCCGCAGGGGCGGCCTGGGCCAGGGCCTCGCGCACGCCGTCCGTGATCTCGTCGGACCACTCCGAGCCGGCGTGGTAGGAGTTGAGCAGCAGCACGTCGCGGGGCGGGGCCTGCTGCGCCGGGGCCTGCTGCGACGGGGCCGAGGTCGCGGCCTGCTGCGGAACCGCTGGGAGATCGGACGCTGCCCGCGCCCGGGGGGATGCGGCCAGGATCGCCGTGCAGGCCAGGGCGCAGGTCAGGGTGAAGGCGAGCGCCCGGGCGAAAGGCCGGACGAACCGCGGCAGCCGCGCCGGGCGGGTCCCGGGAGGTCCGCTGCGGCGTGGGCGGCGGGGAGCGCGGGCGAGGCGGGCCGTCTTCATTGCGCGTCCTCTGCCGCGTCCTTTGCGGTGAACACTTTCATTGCCCGGCATGTTACGCCACTCGCAGGGAAAATGCCAGCCACCCTTGATCCGCCGCCGTCGCGCGGTCTTTCCTGTCGGGTAAAACAAAAATGTAAATGCGTAAAATTTTTGTTGACCATTTCAAATAAATTTTGTTGAATGCCTCAACAACAAGGCAACGAACGGCCCGCATGCACGGCCGGGACGCATGGGGCATGGCCTGGGGCCTGCCGCTCCGCCCGGACGGGCAGGGCGGCGCAGAGAGTGCCGGGCGCGCGGCGCGCCGCAGCTGGCGCGGCCGCAGGGATCCGGCAAGAGGCCATACCAAGGAGACCCCATGTCCAAGACGAGGATGACGAGAACCGAACGTGTCCGGGCGGCGCTGGCCAAGCAGGATGTCGACCGCATTCCCATCAGCATCTGGCTGCACTATTCCCATCTCGACCAGGATCCGCGCTCGCTGGCCGAGGAACAGGTCCGCGCGGCGCGCAAGTTCGACTACGACTTCATCAAGCTGATGCCCTTCGGCCTCTACAGCGTGCAGGACTGGGGCCCGCGTCTCAAGATGTTCTGCCAGAAGGGCCACCCGCCCATCGTGGACCGCTTCGCCATCGACACGCCCGAGGACTGGCTGGCGGTCAAGGAGCTGCCCGGCACGTACGGCGCGTGGGGCTCCCAGGTGACCCTGGCCAAGCACGTCCGGCGTCTGGTCGGCGACGAGATCCCCTTCATCCAGACCATCTTCAGCCCCCTGACCTCGGCCCGCAAGCTCGGCGGCGAGCGCATCTTCGAGGACATGAAGAATTGCCCGGAGGCCCTGCACGCGGCACTGGAGGCCATCACCCGCACCACGGTGAGCTTCATCCGCGAGAACCTGGCCGCGGGCGTGAGCGGCTTCTTCTTCGCCACCCAGAACGCGGTGAGCACCGAGATCTCCCCGGAGGCCTACGAGGAGTTCGGCGCGGCCTACGACCTGCGCCTGTTCGAGGCCTTCGCCGGGCAGACCTGGCTCGACGTCATCCACATCCACGGCGAGAACGTCATGTTCAAGCGCGTGGCCGAGTATCCCGGCAACTGCATCAACTGGCACGACCGCTGGGGCGGCCCGTCCATGGACAAGGCCCGCGCCCTTACGGACAAGTGCCTGCTCGGCGGGCTCAACGAGCGCGACGTGCTGCACACGGTGGACACCGACGCGGTCCAGGCCCACGTGGCCGAGGCCGTGGCCATGGCCGGGCGCACGGGGCTGATGATCGGCCCCGGCTGCGTGGCCGATCCCGCCACCCCCGAGGCGAATTTCTTCGCGGCCCGCATGGCGCTGGAGAATCTTTAACCACAACAGTTTGCGAGGAGGATTTCGGAATGCGGATCAGAACGTTGTTGATCGCCATCCTGTCGCTGGCCCTGTTCTGCGGCGCGGCCGGCACGGCCCAGGCCCAGACCTTCAAGCTGCGCGCGGCCACCGTGGTTTCGCCCCCGCACCCCTGGATCACGGGGTTGGAGTACATGGCCAAGGAGCTTGACGCCCGGTCCAACGGCGAGATCAAGCTGTCCATCAGCCACAGCTCCGTGCTCGGCTCCGACCAGAGCACCGTGGACGAGATGCGCATGGGCACCATCGACATGGTCGTTGGCGGCGTCACGACCGTGAGCACCTTCGTCCCCGAGGTCGGGGCCCTGTCCATCCCCTACCTTTTCAAGGATTACCCGACCTTCAAGAAGGCAACCGCCAAGGACAGCCCGCTGCTCAAGGCCTACCGCGGCTACTTCGAGGAGCGCAACCTGAACCTGGTGCTGCTCGGCCTGACCGGCGGCGGCCTGCGCAACGTCTCCAACAACCTGCGTCCCATCGTGACCCCGGCGGACATGAAGGGCATGAAGATGCGCGTGCCCTCCAACCCGCTGCTGAACAAGATCTGGAGCGCCACGGGTGCCGTTCCCGGCCCCCTGCCCTGGAAGGAGATCTACTCCGCCGTGCAGACCGGCGTCGTGAACTGCTTCGACAGCACCGTGTCCGGCTACTACGGCAGCCGCTACTACGAAGTGGCTCCCTACATGTCCCTGACCGGCCACCAGTTCATGGTTTCGCATCTGCTCATGAGCGGCACCTCCTGGAAGCGGTTGCCCGAGAAGTACCAGAAGCTGCTCCTGGACGTGACCGCCGAGGCCTGTGACCTGATCACCGCGGAGGCCGAGAAGGGCGACGCGGCCAAGATCGAGACCATGGCCAGCAAGCACGGCGTCAAGGTCAACAAGGTCGACCTGCAGTCCTTCCTGGACCTGTACCAGCCCATGCAGGAAGAGCTCATGGCCGACGTGCCGCACGGCAAGGACATCCTCGGAATCATCCGGTCCATCAAGTAGCGCCCGACCCGGGGCCCGCCCGGCGGGCGGGCCCCGTTCGTCTCCTTTCACCCAGGCTTTGGAGGAATGTCCGTGTTCGCCATCCTGACCGCGGTCAACGACCGCCTCTACAAGTTGCTGAGGGCCCTGTGCGGCCTGTTGTTGGCGGTCTTCTGCATCTGCGTCTTCGTCCAGGTCGTCACGCGCAACTACATTCATGTGAACCTGCCCTGGACTGCAGAGCTCTCGCTGGTGTGCTTCGTGTGGGGCGTGATGCTCGGGGCCGCGGTGGGCGTGCGCCAGTGCCGCCACTACGTGGTGGATCTGCTGCCCCAGTCCTGCACCCGCTACATCGGCATCCTCGACGTCGTGGCCACGGTCATCAGCCTCTACGTCTTCTACGTCCTCGTCACCGCGGGCTACGACTTCACCGTGCTCGGGCTCGCGCGCCGGGGCAGTTCGGTGCCCATCAGCATGGCCTGGACCTTCGCCTCCATTCCGGTCTCCGGCGCGGCGATGCTCCTCTTCGGCCTGGAAACGCTCTGGAAAAAGATTCGCGCGGTCAAGGAGGGCACCTGCAATGAGTGACATCCAGCTTCTTCTCGTCGGCTTCTTCGCGCTCGTGATCATCCGGGTGCCCATCGCCTTCGCCATGATCCTGTCCTCGGTCATCGTCATCCTGCGCATGGGGCTGCCCCTGACCTCGGTGATCAACAACGTCTACGCGAGCATCGATTCCTTTCCCCTGCTGGCCGTGCCCTTCTTCATGCTCCTCGGGCAGGTCATGAACACCGGCGGGGTCACGGACCGGCTGGTGGGCGTGTCCAACGCCTGGGTCGGCCACATCCGCGGCGGCCTGGGCCACGTCAACGTGCTCGTGAGCATGCTCTTCGCCGGGCTTTCCGGCTCCGGCGCGGCGGACACCGCGGGCGTGGGCTCGATCATGATCCCGACCATGTTCCGCGCCGGGTTCTCCATGCCCTTCACCGTGGCCATCACCGCGGCCTCGTCCACGCTCGGCGTGATCATCCCCCCGAGCATCATGATGGTCCTCTACGGCGCCCTGGCCCAGATCTCCATCGGCGCGCTGTTCCTGGCGGGCATCGTGCCCGGCATCCTCATCGGCGTGTCCCAGATGTTCTACTGCTGGATGTGGTCCAAGCGCTACAACCCGCCCATCCAGCAGGCCATGCCCCTCAAGGACCGCGTGACCACCACGGTCAAGGCCATCCCGCCCCTGTGCCTGCCCCTGATCATCCTCGGCGGCATCACCCTGGGCGTGTACACGGCCACCGAGGCCGCGGCCATCGCCGTGTTCCTCGGCCTGGTGCTCGTGCTCGTGGTCTACCGCGAGACGCGCCTGCGCGACCTTCCCAAGGTCTTCGCCGATTCCTGCGTGCACGCGGCCATGCCCATGATCTGCGTGGGCGGCGCGGGCATCCTCGGCTGGCTCATCGCCTACATGGACGCCCCGGCCCAGATCTCCGGCTGGATCCTCTCGGTGACCAGCTCCTACTACGGCGTCTTCGGCCTGGTGGTCCTGGCCATGCTCCTGCTCGGCACCTTCCTGTCCCCGGTGGCCACGGTGGTCATCTTCATGCCCATCATCCAGTCCCTGGGCCAGGCCGCCAACCTGGAGCCCGTGCACCTGGGCCTGATCGTCAACCTGACCCTGGCCCTGGGCATGGTCACGCCGCCCTACGGCATCTGCCTGCTGATCGCCTCGGAGCTGGGGGAGATTTCCGCGCCGCGGGCCTTCCTCTCGATATTGCCCATGTTCCTGCTGGCCCTGGGCATCATCGTGGCGGGCATCTTCTGGCCGGACCTGTTCATGTGCGTCCCCAAGTACTTCATGCCCGGAGCCTTCAGCTAGGCCGCTTCGGGTTCAACCAGTCGCTATAATTCAGGACGATTACAATGGATCTGCACGAATTCTTCCACAACGAGGTCAAGCCCGCCCTGGGCTGCACCGAGCCCGTCAGCGTGGCCTTTTGCGCCGCGGTGGCCGCCTCGCACTTCACCGGCGTCATGGAATCCATGCGCCTGGCCATGTCCGTGAACATCTACAAGAACGGCCGCGACGTGGGCATCCCCGGCACCAACGGCCTGCGCGGCAACGAGCTGGCCGCCGTGCTCGGCGCCCTGGCCGGGGATCCGTCCAAGGGACTGCTGGTCCTGCAGAACGTGGCCCCGGCCGACGTGAAGAAGGCCGTGGCCTTTCTCGAGGGCGGCCACCAGGAGGTCGAGGTCCTCAAGGACGTGGCCGGCGTCTACTCCGAGGTGACCCTCAGGGGCGGCGGCCACGAGACCACCGCCGTGGTCAAGGGCCGCCACGACCAGGTCTGGTCCGTGACCGTGGACGGCGAGGAGGTCGTGAGCCCGGCCGCGCAGGACGGCGCGTCCGGTGCGGGCGGCGGCGATTACACCGAGGAACTGCGCGCCATGACCATCCAGCAGCTTTGGGACGCGGCCTCGTCCATCGACGAGGAGCTCGCGGCCTTCATGCTCCAGGGCGTGGAGGTGAACATGCACGCCGCGGACCTGGGCATGTGCAAGCACGTGGGCATGGGCGTGGGCAAGGCCACCCTGGAGCACGTCTGCGGCAAGGACCTGGCCTGCCGCGTGCGCGGCACGGCTGCGGCCGCGGCCGACGTGCGCATGTCCGGCGCGGACATCCCGGTGATGAGCAGCGCGGGCAGCGGCAACCACGGGCTCACGGCCATCCTGCCCATCGCCGTGGTGGCCCGGGCCGAGAACAAGTCCGACCGGGAAATGGCCGAGGCCCTGGCGCTCTCGCACCTGGTCACCGGCTTCATCAAGGCCTACACCGGGCGGCTGACGCCCATCTGCGGCTGCTCCGTGGCCGCCGGTGCGGGTGCGGCGGCCGGGCTGGTGCGGCTTTTGGGCGGCACGCCCGAGCAGGCCGAGCGCGCGGCCTCCACGCTGCTCTCCTCGCTCATGGGCATGCTCTGCGACGGGGCCAAGGGCTCGTGCGCGCTGAAGGTCTCCACGGCCTCGGCCGAGGCCTGGAACGCGGCCAACCTGGTCCTGGACGGCAGCGGCATCCAGGAGTCCCAGGGCGTGGTCGGCACGGACCTGAAGACCTCGGCCATGGCCTTGGCCGAGGTCAGCGCCAAGGCCTTCGGGGAACTGGACGGCGTCCTGGTGGACCTGATGCAGGCCCGGGACAGGGCGAGTCAGGCCCGGTAACCCCGGAAGCGACGGCGGATTTCGACAAAACATCCCGGCGGGACATTCGGGCGGCGCACGCCGCCGCCCGCCGCAAACGGGCCGGACCAAGGACCGGCGCACGGATCGACGCATGGACAAGGAACATCTCCTGCAAGTGCTCAGGCTGCTGGCCGACGCCACGCAGAGCGCCTACGGGCGCAACTGCGAGGTGGCGGTGCACGACCTCGAGGACATCGAGCACTCCCTGGTCTACATCGCGGGCAAGGTCACGGGCCGCAAGCCCGGCGCGCCCATCACCGACCTGGCCTACACCATGATCAGGGAGCACGGGGACAACGCCCCGGACCTGCTCACCTACAGGACCGTGACCAAGACCGGACGCACCCTGAAATGCTCCACGGTCTTCGTGCGCAACGACGCCGGGCACATCCAGGCCTGCTACTGCATCAACCAGGACATCACCGACTTCCTCTCGGCCAAGGCCGCGCTGGACGAGTTCACCCAGAACGAGGAACGGCAGATGGAGACGCGCCAGGAGACCTTTGCCGAGACCGTGGACGAGATCGTCGAGTCCCTGGTCCTGGAATGCGCCACGCGCATGGGCAAGCACCCGGCCTCCATGAGCCGCGAGGAGCGCGTGGACCTGGTCCGCGAGCTCACGCTCAAGGACGTCTTCAAGTTCCGTGGGGCTGCGGAGACCATCGCCTCCATTCTCGGCGTCTCCCGCTACACGGTCTACAACTACCTCAAGGAAGCCAAACGATAGGCCGCGCGCCGCTCGGCGGAGGGCGGTCCGGCCTCATGAAAAACGAAGGAGCCACAAGATGAAGGAAGTCATTGCCACATCCGCCGCCCCGGCGGCGGTCGGGCCCTATTCCCAGGGCGTCAAGGCCGGAGGATTCGTCTACGTGTCCGGCCAGCTGCCCATGGACCCGGCGACCAAGACCATGCCCGAGGGCATTCGGGCGCTGACCAAGCAGTGCCTGGAGAACTGCAGGACCGTGCTGGAAGCCGCCGGTTCGAGCCTGGAAAAGGTCGTCAAGGTCACGGTGCTGATGCAGGACCTGAGCGATTTCGCCGAGATGAACGAGGTCTACGCCGAATATTTCCCTTCGTCGCCCCCGGCCCGCGCGGCCTTCCAGGTCGCCCGGCTGCCGCTGGATGCGCGACTGGAGATCGAAATGGTGGCCCTGGCCTGATTTCCAGGCCATTACCTCCCCGCGAGACCCGGAGCTTCGGCTCCGGGTCTTTTTTTTCGGCGCTCCGGGCGGGCGGGAAACGTATCGCGCGACAAACGGGTTGCCATGCACCGTGGTCGCTGTGTACGGGTAGTCTTAAGCTTTGCAAAGGATTGTCCATAATTCCCACTCCTCACGGGAGCCCGCATGCGACGAACGGTATTGCTCGCCACGGCCACGGCCCTGATTATCGCCCTTTCCGGCGCGCCCGCGCGCTGCCGCACCGCGCCCCCTCCGCCCACGGCGCTGCCCGGCTGGACCGTGGTCCTGAACGAGGAGTTCGAGGACAACGGCCGGGGCTGGCCGGTGCGCGACGACGAACTGGCCGAGATCGAGCTCGACGACGGCGTCTACGACTTCGACCACCACCGCAAGGGCGCGGAAATCCGTTTCCTCCGCCCCACCACGCTGCTCGGCCTCGGGGATTTCCGCATCGAGACCGTGCTGCGCAGGCGCTCGGGCGACGACGGGACCTTCGGGTTCTGCTTCGGCGGCCCCGGGGAGGTCCTCTACCGCTTCACCATCGACGCCAAGGGCCGGGCATTGGCCGAACGGTTCGGGGACAAGACGGAGACCCTGGCCGGGCCAGCGAGGCTCGAGGAGATCAGGCGCGGCAGCGACTGGAACGAGCTGCGCCTGGACCAGCGCGGCGGGGAATGGCTCTTTTCCGTGAACGGGCGGGAGGCCTTCCGGATCCCGGCCCGCCCCGTGCAGGGCGGCGAGGTGGGCGGGTTCCTGTCCGGCCGGTTGCACGTGGCCTACGAGCGGTTCGTGGTCCAGGAGTCCGAGGTCCTGCCCGACGCCTACGCGACCTTCGACGCCTTCCGCGCCGGGCTGCCCGTGCGCCACGCGGTCTTCAGCCGCGACGGCGCGCGCATGGCCACGTGGTCGTCCGTGGGGCCCCGGCGGGGCGTCCTCGCGCTCTGGGACGCCACGCGGACCGAACTGCCGCTCCTGGCCGCCCGGGGCGTGGACGACCCGGCGCTGGAGGAGGACTGGATGGCCCACGACGCCTTTGCCCTGTCCCCGGACGGGACACGCTTCGCCACGGCCGTGTGGACGGGCAAGGACAAGGGCGAGGTGGTGGTGGGGGCCTACGACTGGTCCGCCCCGCGCCGGCGCCTGAGGCAGTGGACCGTGAACCGGAAGGGCCACAGGACCATGAGCTGCGGCCTGGCCTTTGCCCCGGACGGCGAACGCTGCGCCGCCTGCCTGCGGCATGCTCCCGAAGCCCCGGCGAGCATCTACGAGTTCGACAACCGCTCCTCCGCGCCCCTGGCGCAGATCGAGGCCGGGCCCGAAACGTTCTGGAAGATGCTCTCCTGGAGCCCGGACGGCCGGTACCTGGCCGTGCTCGCCAGGATGGGCGATACGGCCTGCGCGCCCGTGTACGAGCGGGCCGGCGGCGCCTGGAAGCGGCGCGGCCTGATCCGTGGCCCCAATTTCGCGGTCGGCTACGCGCCGCTGCTCTTTTCCACGGACTCGGCCAGGACCTGCAGCCTGCTGTTCACGCAGCCCGTCATCAACCGCCTGCCGGGACTGGAGGAGGAGGCGGTGCTCGAATCCGGGAGCCTGACCAAGGCCGGGGCCTTCGGGCCCGATGGGACCCTGGCCGTGTTCTCCCCGGGGACGCTGCGGCGCTTCGTCCCGCGCAAGGGCGGCTGGCGCGAACTGCGCGGCGTGCCCGCGCCCGAGGCCGTCGTGGCCCTGGGCCACGTGGACGCGCGTTCCGGCTGGCTGGTGGTGGACGCCAAGGAGGGCGCGCGCTTCGTTCCGGACATCACCGAACCCCAGGTGCGCGCGCTGCTGGCCCTGGACGAGGCCCTGGAGATGATCGACGCCGGGTTCGCCGAGCAGGGCGTGGCCAGCGCGGCGCGGGCCGTGGGCCAGGATCCGGCCCAGCGCGCCCTGGGCCTGGGTTCCTTCTACCAGTGGACCCTGCCCCGGGTGGCCAAGGGCGCGGCTCCGGCCGGCGCGGGCGCGGTGGCGCTGGCCCAGGCGCGCGCCGCCGAGATGGCCGTGGCGGCCGGGGGCCCGGCCGTGGACGCGGACGGCGACACGGTCGCGGCCATGTACCACGGAATGTTCAGCTACGGCCTCTACGCCGGGCTCGCGGGCCAGTACGGCCTGGCCCTGCTGGCGGCCGGGGAGATGGAGCGCATGGGCGGCGCGTACGCCACGGCCCTGAACGCACGGGTGGAAGAGGCCGCGAGTTTGCCCTTGCTGCTGCGGGCCGTGGCCTTGGCCGGGCAGGGCAGGGCCAAGGAGGCCTTCGATCTGCTCTTCGGCCGGGAGTTCACGGCTGCGCAGGCGCAGTACGTGATCCTGCTGCCCGACCTGTTCCGGCCCCTGTACCGGGAACCGGCCAAGCTGGCCTACGTCCTGGGCAAGGAGGTCAAGGACCTGCCCAAGGCCGCGCCGTTCGCCACGCGGGTGCTGCCCTATCCGGACCTGAGCGGCGCGGTGCTCGGCCCGCCCGAGCGGCCCGCGCTGGACGCCTCGCCCGCGCCCGCGACCCTGGGGCCGTCTGCGGCGGCTCCGGCCGCGGCGGGAAGCGCGCCCGCTGCGCGGCCCAAGCAGGGGGCCCCGTCCGGGGCCGTGATCCTGGAGTGACGGCCGTGCGCGGGCGACGTGTTTTCGGCGCAGGGGTGCTGACGGTCCTGCTGGGGCTGGCGGCGGGAGCATCCGCTTTTGCGGCGGACGGCGCGGCCGGCGCGGCCGGCACGACCGGCACCGACGCCGACGCGCAGCGGGCCCGGCAACTGGTCCGGCAATTGGCCCGGGAACTGCGCGCGCGCGACGCGCGGCTGAACGAGGCGGCCGACGCGCTGCTGGAGCGGCTGCGGGAGCTGCGCGCCCGGGAGCTGGAGGCCATGCGCGGCGACGTGCTGGCCACGGTGCGCGACTGGGACAGCGGCGCGGCGGATCTGGACGGGCAGAGCCTGCGCACGGCCGTGCGCAAGGCCCGGGCCGTGGCCGAGGGCTACGGCCTGGACGTGGCCGCGCTGGAGGCCATGTTCGAGGCCACCAAGCGCATGATCCGGCGGCTGGAGTTCGCCTCCCTGTGCGGCTCGGGGCTCGGCCTGGGCACGCAGCTGGCCGAGGGAGCGGGGGGCGGGGACGGCGTTGCGGCCGACGCCCTGCGCTGGTTCGGCCTGGCCGACCGGGAGGAGGAGCGGCTGGCCTGCGCCCAGGAGAAGCGGCTGCTGCTCTACCGCAACACGGCGCGGGCCTACGTGCTGGCCCTGGGCGCGCCGGACGCGGCCACCTCGGCGCGGGGGTTTCGCGACTACCTGGAGAACGTTCGGGCCATCAACGATTCCGAGGCCCTGGCCATCGCCGCGGACTGCGAGCGGCTGGCCGCCCAGCAGGAGCTCGTGGCCGAGACGGCCGGATTGGTGCCCGCGCTCGGCGACGCCCTGGACATCCTGGCCGTGGCCCAGGGCGAGGATTTGGCCGGGCGCAAGCTCACGGCCCTGGACTCCCTGACGCGCGTGGTCATGCTGCTCACGCCCGAGGTGCTGACCCAGGTGGCCAAGCGCCACCCGGAGGCCCTGCCCAGGCTGGCCGAGGCCCTGCGTTCCCTGGCCGCGCCCAGGGGCGGGGCCGTGGACGCGCTCCTGGAGCGCACCGGCGGCGCGGCCGCGGCCCTGCGCGCCCGCGCGGGCGAGCTGCTCGCGTCCCTGGGCGAATCCGGCGCGGGCAAGGCCCTGGCCCGGGCCAAGGACGCGGCCGCCGAGACCCTTGCCGAAGTGGCCGTTGCCGACGTGACCGGGGCCGTGGCCCGGATCCGGTCCCTGCATTTCGTGGGCGACGCGGCCGCGAACACCCCGGCGGCGCGCCGGGCCGCGCACATGCCCGAGCAGTGGCTGGACGCCCTGGCCGAGGCCGCGGGCAGCCGCAACGAGATCATCCTGGTGCGCCCGGTCAACGAGCACGCCCGGGCCTGGCTGGATTCCGGGCTGGCCGTGGGCAAGGGCATGCACGTCAAGGGCAAGACCGCCACGCGCGGCCCGCTGGCCGGGCTCATCCCCGTGGACCAGGGCATGAGCAAGCTCACGGACCCGCAGGCCCTGGAACGCGCGGCCGAGGCGCACCTGGCGGCCCTGGAGCGCGAGGCCGCAACCCAGGGGCGGCAGGTGGCGCGGGAAGCCCTGGAGCGCGAGGCCCGGGACCGCGCGGCGCGGGAGGCGGCCGGGCGCGTGGAGGCGGCCAACCGCCAGGTGGCCGCCTGCATGGAGGAGGGCTACGCCCGCTCCGTGCCCCTGGTCGTGGACGGCAACGGCGTGGTCCGCGTGCGCGACGCGGCCGGGGCCGAGCACGCCCTGCTCAAGACCCCGGACGGCCGCTACCTGGATCCGGATACCGGGCAAGAGACCGCGCTCGACCTGGCGCGCGGCACGGAACAGGAGGTCCGCGTGCTGGCCGACCCGCATTCGGGCAAGCTGCTGACCGCCGACGCCGACCTCTTCGGCGTGGGCACGGCGCGCACGGCCGACGGTCCGGCGGTGCGCACGTCGTCGGAGGCCGGGGCGGGGGCCGGGGCGGGGGCCGGGACGGGGGCCGAGACGGGGACCGACCCGGATTTCGATCCGGCCGTGTGGGGCTCGGTGTCCAAGGCCGAGATGGACACGGCCTTCGAGGTCAACGCCCAGGGCCGCCTGCTCGGGGCGAACGACCGCATTTTGCAGCACGGGCCCGCGGTGCGCCATCACGAACTGCCGGACTTTCCGCTGACCATGTTCCTGCCGGATAGGAGCGTGGTGACCATCCGCAACGAGGAGCAGCTCAGGCAGGTCATGAGCTCGGCCCGGCGCAACGGCGTGCGCGGGCTGGAGCCCAACCCGGCCTGGGGATGGGGGGACGAGTGGTGGCGCGAATGACGCGGTGGCCCGGTCCGCTGCTCCTGGCTTCGTTGCTCCTGGCCGTGCTGTTTTTGGCCCTTGCGCCCGAGTCGGCGTTCCCGGCCGGGGACGCCGCCGACTCGGCGGACGTGCTGCGCCGCGCCGAGGATCTGGTCCGGCGCTACGACGCGGCCGGGGAGCGGCTGCGCGCGCTGACAGCGCGGGCCGAAACGCTGGCCTCGGCCGGGTACGGCGGCCAGGTCCTGCGCAAGGACCTGGGCGACCTGGCCGCGCGCGTGCTCGAACTCAAGGCCGAACTGGCCCGGCTGGCCCGCGAACTGGACGCGCTGGGACTTCCGGCCGGTGACGCCTTCATGCCCGGCTTCGCCCTGCGCGCCACGCGCGAGACCTACGACGGTCCGCCCCTGGACGGGCCGCTGGAGAACGGGAACATCCTGGCCCTGGCGGCGGACGTGGAATTTCCGGATGCGGGCGGGCCGACCACGACCTACGCCATCTGGCAGCTCTTCGACGGCCGGGGGGCTCCGGTGGACGCCTATTTCCAGCAGCGCCAGCTGGCGGGCGCGGGCGCGGACGTGCAGCCGGTGCGCGCGCGTTTCCGGCTCCAGGGGCTGGCCAACGGCCGCTACGTCGCCACGCTCACGCACCAGGCCGCCGCCGATCCCACGGTGCGCGCCCAGGCGCGCTTCGATTTCGAGATCCGCCAGCCCGTGGGCGAGCCCCGGGTCTGGGTCACGGACCATCCCGGCGGCGAGGCCCATCTGGAGACCCTGACCAGCGACCGGCTGCCGCACGCCTACGTGGCCTTCGCCATGGCCGAGGACGTGGAGAGCGTGGGGCTCGCGCTGCGCGTGGAGAACGCGCATTCCCACGCGCTGATCCACGAGCTGGACCAGCCCTACGCGCGCAAGCCCGGGCAGGAGGTGCAGCGGCGCGGGGTGCGGCTGCCCCCGGGCGCGGTGCGCTCCGGGGACGAGGTGCGCGTCACGGCGGTGCTCACGCCGCCCGAGGGCGCGCCGCGCCGGGCCGCGGCGACCTTCCGCATGGCCGACTATGCGCTGGCCGTACGCGCGCCCGAGACGCTGGAACCCGGCGCTTCGGCGGATTTTTCCCTGGTCCCGCCCGAGGGCTTCGCGCCGCCCTTCCGGGTCACGGTGCGCGCCTCCGGGGCCGTGGCGGCCGGGCATGCGGCCGACGGCCTCACGGGCACGCTCACGGCCATTTCCGCCACGGACGGCGCGGGCCGCCTGGTCGCGGCCCTGGTGGACGCCACGGGCCGCAAGGCCACGGGCCAGGCCACCGTGCGCGTGCTGGGCGCGGAGTCGGCCGCAGACTCGGTCGCCACGGACTCGGACGCGGGCCCGGCCGGGGCGTCGGCGCAGGGCGGCGCGCCGGTCTCCTACCACGCCACCCTGACCTTCGCCGGGGGCTCGTGCACGGCCGACGCCTGGGCCGAGCCCGGCGCGGGACGCACGGTGCGCGTGGGCTTTTGCGGCCGCGTGGGCTACGCCACGGCCGAGGAGGCGGCGCGCGTCAAGAAGTGCGTCAAGGCCCAGCGGTCCAAGGTGCAGCGCATCGACCTGGACGTGCGCTTGGGCGGCGGCGGCGCGGAGCGCCTGTCCGACTGCCCGACAGCCTATTCGCTCTCCACGGCCGGGGATGCCTCCGACGCCTCTTCGCCCGCGCCGCGGGACGGGTCCGCCGCCGGGCCCGACCCCCAAACGGTCGCCGCCGGTTCCGCGCGGCTTTTCGGGCTCTCCGCGACCCTGCTGCGCGGCATCTGCCCGCCGTGCGCGGCCGCGTTCTGCGCGCCCCTGCAGCGCGCGGCGGCTGAGCGGCTCACGCGGGCCGCACGCGACCAGGCCCGAAGCGCGGAGATCGGAACCCTGTCCGCCGCGCAGTGGGACGGCTGGACCGGGACCGTGTGGCGCGATGTGGGGCGGGAATTGGTGGAACGGGCCTCGGCCATGCCCTACGACGAATGCTTGGCGGGCACGTTGCGCAACTGGGCCACGGCCGGGCGCATCGCCGGGGCGGACGCGGAGGCGGCCGAGCGGGCCATGCGCGCGGTTTCCGCCCGGGCCGAGGCGGCCGCGAAACCGGTCGCGCAACAGGAGAAACAGGGCGGAACCTACGCCGTGTACGGGACCACCAAGACCGCGGGCGCGGACACCTTCACCATTTTGTTCGCGGACCGCGAGGGGCTGGACGCGGTCACCGGCGCGCGGCTGACCCAACTCGGCCTGTGCGAGGGCTACGACAGCCCCAAGCGCTACGCCGCGAGCGCCGTGCGCGGCGGGTTTCCCTCGCAGCGCGATGCCGCCGTGGCCATGGCCGGGTCCGTGACCAAGGCCAAGTCCGTGGGCCTGGGCTGCACCTTCTGGCTGGGCTGCGTGTCCGGCAAGTGGGTCATGCTCTCCCAGGACATCGCCGCCGCCGTGCCCAACAAGGTGGATCGCCATGCCGCATGCCCGTGACCGTTTTCCGCGCGCCCTGTGCGCGCTCTGCGCCGTGCTGGCCTGCCTGGCCACGGCCCCGCGCGCCGCGTGGGCCGACGCCGCGCCCGATCCCCTGAACAAGGGCGTGCGGCCCTATGCCGAGAGCGGCCGGGTGCGCATGGACGCCGAGCGCGTGGACATCGTGCTCGGTGCGGAGCGCTGCCGCGTGGCCGCGCGCTTCGCGTTCCGCAACGCGGCCGATGCGGCGGAGACCCTGGAGGTCGGCTTTCCCAGCAGCTATCCGCACGAGATCACGGAGGTCTCGGTGCGCATCGACGGCCGGGAGGTCCCGGTGCGCGAGAGCCGGGAACTGACCGTCAGCCGCGTGCAGGGGCCCTCGGGCGGGCTGGAGGACCGGGAGGTGCGCACCTACTGGGTGCTCTGGGACATGGCCTTCGCGCCGGGCCAGCGGCGGGTGGTGGACGTCGGTTACGCCTTTGCGCCCTCGGACCCCGGGGACGTGGTGGCCACGCCCTACACGGCGCACCGTTTCGCCGTGGTCGAGGAGTTCGCGGCCATGGGCCGGTCGCTGTCGGCCGAGGCGCGGGCCGTGGTCGCGGCCATCGACAGCCGCACGGCGGGCTACGTGCTGCACACGGGCCGGGGCTGGAGCGAGTCCATCGGCGAGGCGGTGATCAGCGCCGCGCATCCGGCCCTGGGGGCGGCGGCGCTGCGCCGCATCGAGCCCATGGAGGGCGCGGCCGCAACGCCGGGAGGCGTGCGCTGGACCTACCACGGCCTGGAGCCCGCCTTCGACCTGTCCGTGGAATACAACCCCCGGATGGGGCTGGACGAGGAGCTCGACCTGGCGCGCGCGGCCGCGGCGCGCCACCCGGACAGCCGGGCGCTGCGCGCCTATCTGAACGCTCTGCAGGTCATGAAGTCCGCCCCGCCCTGGGCCGCGCCCGGGGCCAAGATCCCGTAGCGGGCGTCATTCGCGCCGTTCCGGCGGGCCGGACGGCGTTTCCCGGCCATCCTCCTGGCGGATGAACGAGCGCCTGCGCAGCAGGAGCCAGAGGCCGCCGCACGTCCCGCCCACCAGGATCTGCATCAGGCCCAGGACGGGAATCGGGTCGCCCGGCTCCAGGGAAATGAGGAACATGCCCACGCTGCCCATGAACATGCCCATGAAGTTGATCAGGGCCGCGGCCGAGCCGGTGTCCCGCTTCTGCTGGGAAAGCAGCATGTTGGCCGTGGGTGGGCGCATCATGCTGATGGAGATGGTGGCCGTGGCCATGGTCAGGGCGAAGGGAATGGGGCCGGTGCCGCCGTACAGGGCGAGGCCCGCGCCGCACGCCGCCAGCAGGCAGAAGCAGAAGGTGATGATGCTCCTGGAGGAAAAGATCAGGGACAGGCGCAGGTACAGGAGCGGGCCGACCAGCGAGCCCAGGGCGTTGAAGGCGAAGAAGTAGCTGAAGCGCGACTCCGTCATGCCGAACCCCTGGGTATAAATGAAGGCCGAGGCCCCGATGAAGGCCATCAGGGGCAGGGGAACCAGGGAGAAGGTGCCCAGCAGGACCGAGAACCCGGGGTTGCGCAGGACCACGAACAGCCGCCCGAGGGAATGGGCCAGGGAGCCGGAATAGCGTTCTTCGAGGGTCTCGTCGAGCAGCAGGGACAGGGCCAGGACCGCCAGGCCGACGCCCGCCTGGAGCCAGAAGATGGCCGTCCAGGGCATGAATTTCAGGAGCACGGCCCCGAGCACCGGGGCCACGACCGGGGCCACCACGACCATGGACATGACCACGGCCAGGACCGATTCCCGCCTGCGGCCGTCGTAGAGGTCCTTGACGATGGCCGTGGCCACGGCCCCGGCCGCCCCGCCGCCGAAGGCCTGGATCATCCGGGAGGCGATCAGCGGGACCACGTGGGTGGAGAGGGCGCAGCCCGCGCCGCCGGCGGCGTACAGGGCGAGCCCTATAAGAAGGATCGGCTTGCGGCCGTATTTTTCGCTCATGGGCCCCCAGACCAGCATGCCCACGGCAAAGGAGACGAGGAACAGGCTCAGGGTCAGGTTCACCAGGCTCTGGCTCGTCCGCAGCACCTCCATCATGTGCGGCAGGGCCGGGAGGTACAGGTCCGTGGACAACGGGGGGAAGGCGCTGAGCAGCGCCAGAAGGGCGATGATCGTCCGATCGCCGTAAAATCGCTGTTTCTTCTGCATGGGGGTACCGTGAATCGGCCGGGGCGTCAGGAGCGCCCGCCGCCGGGTTGGATTTCCTCTTTGAGCACGGCGTGCAGGGCGCGCATGGCGTCGTGCCACTTCTCGAAGCTCTCCATGCCCATCCTGGTCGCCAGGGCCTCGAACCAGAGGCCCATTTCCGCGCGCACGTGCGCCACGTCCTGCTCGAATTCGGGGCTCACCGTCAGGACGACCTCGCGCCGGTTGTCCGGGTTGGCCTCGCGGCGCACGAGCCCGGCCCGGACCATGCGGTCCACCAGGCCCGAAGCCGCGGCCCTGGAGAGCTGCATCGCCTCGGCAAACGACTTCAGGGCGCAGGGGGCGATGTCCTTGAGCAGCAGGGCGGCGTGGATGTGGTTGCTGGTCAGGTTCCGGAAGGAATCGCCAGGCATGCCGGATTTGATCTTCTTGATCACGGTGGATTCGAGATAGTGCGTCAGCAGGCCGTCGGCCTCGACGATGAAGGCCACCTTGGATTTGAAGTCGCTGTCCGCCACGTGTCGCTCCTCGGGAATCGATCGATTTTCGGTGCACGGTCCCATGGCGCGCGGCCGTCGGATCGGCGGAGCAGACGGTGCGACAGGCCCTCTTGATTGTCAACGATATTTACAGTCAACGCCCTTGATACATGTCCGGCGATCGCGCGGCCGCGGCATCCGTCTCCGAAGCCGCGATCCGGCAGGCCCGATGGCGCATTGACGTGCGCTCGTTCCGGCGGCACCTTCGCGGGTATCGAAGTCCTTTTCACGGAGGCGTATGGGATGCCGACAAGGATCGAATATGGGCCGCTGCGGCCCGGAGAGGAGCGGAGCGCGGTGGCGCTGGTGCTCGCGGTTTTCGACGAGCACGTGGCCCCGACGTTCGCCGCCGAGGGCGTGGCCGAGTTCCGCAGGTACGCGAACCCCGAGGCGCTGGCGGGCCGCCTGCGCGAGGGCGCGGTGGTCCTTGCGGCCAGGCGGGACGGGGAACTCGTCGGGGTCGTCGAACTGCGCGCCGACGGCCATCTGTCCCAGCTGTTCGTGGACTCCGCGCAGCAGGGACTGGGCATCGGCGGGGAACTGGTGCGCCGGGCGGCCGCGCACTGCCGGGCCCGGGGCGGAGGGCGGCTGACGGTCAACTCCTCGCCCAACGCGCTCGGCTTCTACCGGCGGGCGGGATTTGACCCGCTCTCGGGCGAGCAACTGCGCAACGGCATCCGCTTCATCCCCATGGAGTTCGAACTGGGCGAGGAATGAGCGCGTCTGTCCGGCGCTCGGTCCGGTCTTCCCGTGCAAGCCGAGAACGCAAAAAAGGGTTGCGACGCGTGTCGCAACCCTTTGCTTTCTCTGGTGGGCCGTGTTGGGCTCGAACCAACGACTCTCTGCTTAAAAGGCAGATACTCTACCGACTGAGTTAACGGCCCCGGAAAAGAGGAAGTGGTCTTTTATACCCGCCTCCCCGCACTGTCAAGAATACCGGCCCCGGACGAGCCGCGCAAGGCAATTGTGGCCGTTGCTGCCCGTCTCGGCCCGCGCCGGGCCCCGCGGGACCATGGCGACGTCCCGCGAAGGGACCGCCGCGTCCTGCCGCGTCCTAGCGGGGCTCGATGACCTCCAGCCCGCCCATGTACGGCTGCAGCGCCGCGGGCACGACCACGGAGCCGTCCTTCTGCTGGTAGTTCTCCAGCACGGCCACCAGGGTGCGGCCCACGGCCAGACCCGAGCCGTTGAGCGTGTGCACGAAGCGCGTCTTCTTGCCCTGCGCGGGCTTGAAGCGGATGTTCGCGCGCCGCGCCTGGAAGTCCGTGCAGTTGGAGCAGGAGCTGATCTCGCGATAGGTGTCCTGCGCCGGGAGCCAGACCTCCAGGTCGTAGGTCTTGGCCGAGGAAAAGCCCATGTCCCCGGTGCACAGGGTGATCACGCGGTAGGGCAGCTCCAGCTTCTGCAGGATGGCCTCGGCATGCCCGCGCAGCAGCTCCAGGTCGTCGAAGGAACTGTCCGGATGCGCGAAGCGCACCAGCTCGACCTTGTAGAACTGGTGCTGGCGGATGATGCCGCGCGTGTCCTTGCCGTAGCTGCCCGCCTCGGAGCGGAAGCAGGGCGTGTGCGCGCAGTAGCCGAAGGGCAGGGCGGACTCCTCCAGCACCTCGCCCGCGTGCATGTTCGTCAGCGGCACCTCGGCCGTGGGAATCAGCCAGTAGTCGGAATTCTCCAGCTTGAAGGAGTCCTCGGCGAACTTGGGCAGCTGGCCCGTGCCGGTCATGGTCGCGGTGTTGACCAGCACCGGCGGGCTGACCTCGGTGTAGCCGTGCTCGCGGGTCTGCACGTCGAGCATGAACTGCGCCAGGGCGCGCTCCAGCCGCGCCACGGCCCCGAACTCGACCACGAAGCGCGCGCCCGTGAGCCGCGCGGCGCGTTCGAAGTCCAGCCCGGCCAGCCCCGCGCCCAGGTCCACGTGGTCCTTGACCGGAAAGTCGAAGACGCGCGGCTCGCCCCGGCGGTGCAGCTCGGGGTTGTCCTCCTCGCCCTTGCCGTAGGGCACGGACGCGTCCGGCGCGTTGGGCACGGCCATGAGCCATTCGTCCACCTTGGCGGCCACGGCCCCGGCCTCGGCGTCCAGCTCCTTGATGCGCTCGGACAGCCCGGACAGGGAACCGATCAGCTCCGAGGCGTCGCCGCCCTGGCGCTTGATGGCCGCCACCTGGCCCGAAGCCTTGTTGCGCTCGCTCTTGAGGGTTTCCACCTCCAGGAGCAGCTCGCGGCGCTTGCCGTCCAGGCGCAGGAACTCGTCCACGTCGATGGGGGAATTGCGGCGCGCCAGGGCCTGGCGCACGAAATCGGGGTCGCTTTGCACAATCTTGAGGTCGAACATGGCGTCTTTTGGGTTGAGGTTGCGGGCCCCGAGGGCGGCCCGTGGAAGCGGCAGGGGCATTGGATCGGCGGACCGGGACGTCAGCGGGCCACGGGGCCGCTGGCCAGATACCCGAGCTCGGCCAGCCGCGCGGCGCGGTCGGATTCGCGCCGCTCGAACTCCCCGGGCGCCAGCACCCGCGTTGCGGGCAGCAGGCCGCGCCCGGCCAGGTGCTCCAGGACCCTGTCCACGCAGGCCCGGACCGACTCGGTGCCCGTGGGCAGGTCCAGCTCCGGGGCCTCGGGCGTTTCGTATGGATCGGAGACGCCCGTGAAGTGCTGGATCTCGCCGCGCCGCGCCCGGGCATAGAGCCCCTTGGGGTCGCGCGCCTCGGTGGTCTCCAGCGAACAGTTGCAGAAGGCCTCGATGTACGGGGCGAGCAGGGCGCGGTTGGCCGCGCGGCTCTCGGCATACGGCGCGATGGCGGCCACCACGGCGGCCACGCCGTTGCGGTTGAGCAGGTGCGCGATGTAGCCCAGGCGGCGCACGTTGAGGTTGCGGTCCTCGCGGCTGAAGGTCAGCCGGTTGGAGATGTTGCGGCGCACGGCGTCGCCGTCCAGCAGCTCGACCCGGACCCCGCGCAGGCACAGTTCCCTGTAGACGAGGCTCGAAAGGGTCGTCTTGCCCGCGCCGGAAAGTCCGGTGAACCAGAGGGTGAAGCTCATGGGCACTCCTGCCGCAGGGCGGCCGTGGGGCGCGCCGTCGCGCTCCGGGAAACCTGATTCCCTTATGCCATCGATGGGCCGAAGGCAAGGCCGGCGCGGCCCTCGGGCCGCGCGTCGTTCTCCGAAAGTATCCGCCGAAAGTATCCGTCGCAAGCATCTGCCGCAAGCATCCGCCGCAAGCATCCGCCCGGCGCTCGGACGCAAAAAAAGCCCCCGTCTCCGGGGGCCTTTCTCGTCCGCAACTCCAGGGGCTACCACTCGGCCTTGCCGGCCTGGGGCGTGTCGCCCTGGCCGACGATCTGCCAGGTGCCGTCGGGCTGGCGGCAGGCGGTGCCGTAGGCCTTCTGCGTCTCGCCGCCGATCTCCACCGAGGTGGTGTACTCGCGGCAGTAGCGGCCCGGCTCCTTGGGGCTCTCGTAGGTCTTGGTCGGGGTCACGTCGTAGGAACGGCCCGTGTCCGGATTGTGCCAGGCCACGTCCTGGCCCGTGGGGGCCTTTTCCAGGGCGCGGGCGGTCATCAGGCGGTCCGTGTCGTCCATGTTCTTGCCGATGGAGGTGCCGATGGCCCCGCCGAGCAGTGCGCCGCCCAGGGCTCCGGCCACGGCCGCCGCGGTCTTGCCCGAGCCCTTGCCGAACTGGGCCCCGGCCAGGCCGCCGGCCACGCCGCCCAGGATCGCGCCGAGCAGCGCGCCCTGGGACTCCTTGGTGGGCCGCTGCTGCTGGGCGCAGCCCGCGGCCAGCAGCGAAACCACCATGAATACCAGAATGAATTTCTTCATGATTTCCTCCGTGAAGCGGCGCGCAAGCACAACGCCGGTTTGGACGCATGATACGCACCCCCGCAGGATGCGTCAAAGCGCCAAATGTTAAATTTGTGGAAAGACCGCCGTCCCACCGTTCCCGGCCCGTTCGGCCCACGCAACGCGCCGCCCCGTCGCCCGGCGCATCGACACGCGCGGCCGCGTCGCGTACACTGGCAGAATCCGCACCCCGCCCGGCCGGGCCCGGGCGCACCGCACACCGCGCACCGCACACCGCTACCGCAGGAGGCACGATGGTCCGCTTCACCGGCATCAATCATTTGGCCATGGTCACCTCGGACATGGACGCCACCATCCGCTACTGGCGCGACCTGCTCGGCATGCGCCTGGTGGCCGGGCTCGGACGGCCCGGATACCGCCACTACTTCTTCGAAATCAGCGCCACGGACATGATCGCCTTCTTCGAATGGCCGGACGCCGAACCCGTTCCGGAAAAGGACCACGGCGTGCCCGTGCACGGCCCGGCCGTGTTCGACCACGTCGCCTTCGGCGTGGAAACCGACGACGACCTCTGGGAACTCAAAGGCGGATTCGAGGCCGCCGGATTCTGGGCCTCGGAAATCGTGGACCACGGTTTCATCCACTCGCTCTACTCCTTCGACCCCAACGGCATGGCCGTGGAATTCTCCGCACCCACCGGCGTGGACCTGCGCCGACACCCGCGCATGGCCGACAAATCCCCCACGCCCGGCGCCCTGCAAGGCCCAAACCCCATTCCCAATGCCTGGCCCACCCCCACCCCCCAAACCGACCACACCCTCTACCCCGGCGAAGGCCACGACTTCCTCCACGAATCCAAGAACGCCTGGGAGGAGACGTAGGCGCGGGGCGGGGAGAGTGGAGAGAGGAAGAGAAGAAGCCGGGGGAGGGGCGGGGGAGGAAGAGGGACCCCTTTCCAAAGGGGGCCCTCTTCCTC
>JACCQO010000029.1 GCA_015709205.1 Desulfovibrionaceae bacterium | reverse complement strand
TCGCGAAGGCGGCCGTACCGTGGGCGCCGGCGTGGTGACCGAAATCCTGGAGTAAAAGGAACGAGCATGACTACCGTCAACAGCGACCGCATCAGAATCAAGCTCAAGGCGTACGATTACCGCATCCTGGACAAGGCTGTGGGCGAAATCGTGGACACCGCGCGCAACACCGGGGCGGCCATCGCCGGTCCCATTCCGTTGCCCACCAACATCCACAAGTACACGGTGCAGCGCAGTGTGCACGTCGACAAGAAGTCCCGCGAGCAGTTCGAGATGCGCATTCACAAGCGGCTCCTGGACATTCTCGAGCCCACCCAGCAGACCGTGGACGCCCTGGGCAAGTTGAGCCTGCCCGCCGGCGTCGACGTGGAAATCAAACTGTAGCGAGAGGGCATCATGGCTAACAATCTTGCTATTCTCGGGCGCAAGCTCGGCATGACCCGGATCTTCAACTCCGACGGCTCCGCGATTCCGGTCACGGTCATCGCCGCCGGTCCCTGTCCGGTCATGCAGGTCAAGGAAGCGTCCAAGGACGGATACAACGCCCTGCAGCTCGGCTTCGATCCGATCAAGGAGAAGCACGTCACCAAGCCGCTCAAGGGCCATCAGGACAAGGCCGAAAAGGGCTACTTCCGCATCCTGCGCGAGATCCGCATGGAAGACGTGGACGGCTTCGAGATCGGCATGGAGATCCGCGCCGAGGACTTCGCCCCCGGCGACAAGGTCAAGGTCACCGGCACGAGCAAGGGAAAGGGCTTCCAGGGCGTCATGAAGCGCTGGAACTTCGGCGGCATGCCCGCCAGCCACGGCCACGAGAAGGTGCACCGCTCCCCGGGCTCCGTGGGCAACAACACCCACCCCGGCAAGGTCTTCAAGGGCAAGCGCATGGCCGGCCAGATGGGCAATAAGCGGGTGACCACCCTCAACCTCGAGGTCGTCGGCGTGCGCGCCGAGGACAACCTGATTCTCGTGCGCGGCGCGATCCCGGGCTCCAAGAACGGCCTGGTCATGGTCCGCAAGCAGGGAAACTAAGGGTAACGCAATGGCTACCGTGAAGCTTTACGATCAGATGAAGAAGGAAGTCGGGAACATCGACCTGGCTCCCGAGGTGTTCGAGGTCGAGGTTCGCGCCGAGATCCTCAACCTCGTGGTGCGCGCTCAGCGCGCGGCCCAGCGCCAGGGCACGCACGCCACCAAGAACCGCGCCCTGATCGAGGGCGGCAGTTCCAAGCCCTGGCGGCAGAAGGGCACCGGTCGCGCCCGTGCCGGTTCCGGCCGTTCGCCCCTCTGGCGCGGCGGTGCGACCATCTTCGGGCCTCAGCCGCGCAGCTACGCCTTCAAGGTCAACAAGAAGGTGCGTCAGCTGGCCATGAAGATGGCCCTGTCGTCCCGCTTGGCCACCGAGAACCTGGTGGTCGTGGACAAGTTCGAACTCCCCGAGATCAAGACCAAGCTGATGACCAGGGTCTGCGACGACCTGGGACTGAAAAAGGCCTTGATTGTTGTGGGCAAAGAGGATAACAACCTCTCTCTTTCCGCAAGGAACATTCCCGGCGTTACCGTGATGACGCAGGAAAGGCTGAACGTTTACGATGTGTTGAGGCATCAGCAGCTCGTCTTGGACGAAGCAGCTGCTACGACTGTGCAAGACAGGCTCAAGTAGTCCGTCCCTCCCGCAAGGGAGGGCGACCGAGCCTTACAGTGCATGCAAGTAGGGAAAAGCGATGGATTATACGCAGATTCTGATCAAGCCTCTCGTCTCCGAGAAGGCGACCTTCGCTAAGGACCTCGCCAACCAGGTCACGTTCTACGTGCACCCGAAAGCCAACAAGATCGAAGTGAAGAAGGCGGTCGAAGAGGCTTTTAAGGTAAAGGTCGAGAAGGTCAACATGGTGCGGCAGCAGCCGATGGCGCGCAGGCGCTTCGGCAAGGCCACCGGGCGGATTTCTGGCTACAAGAAAGCCTACGTCTCCCTGGCCCCTGGTGAGAAAATCGAATTCTTCGAAGGAGTGTAGCAATGGCAGTCCGCAAGCTGAAGCCCACTTCCGCGGGCCGTCGCTTCCAGACCGTCTCCGACTTCGAGGAGATCACCAGGACGACGCCCGAACGGTCGCTTACGACCGGTCTGACCAAGAAGAGCGGCCGCAACTGCTATGGCCGCGTTACCAGTCGCCGTCGCGGTGGCGGGCACAAGCGCCGCTACCGGACCATTGATTTCAAGCGCGACAAGTGGAACGTGCCCGCGAAGGTGGCGCAGATCGAATACGATCCCAACCGCTCCGCGCGCATTGCGCTGTTGCACTATCTTGACGGCGAAAAGCGCTACATCCTCGCGCCCGTGGGCATCAAGCCCGGCGATGTGGTCGAGGCCGGCGAGACCGTGGACATCAAGCCCGGCAACGCGCTGCCCATGAGCCGCATTCCCGTGGGCTCGATCATCCACAACATCGAACTGAACCCCGGCAAGGGCGGCCAGTTCTGCCGCGCCGCGGGCACCTACGCCCAGCTGGTGGCCAAGGAAGGCAAGTACGCCCTGCTGCGCATGCCCTCGGGCGAAGTGCGCAAGGTGCTGGCCTCCTGCTGCGCCACGCTCGGCCAGGTCGGCAACGTGACCCACGAGAACGTCTCCATCGGCAAGGCCGGTCGCAACCGCTGGAAAGGCCGCCGCCCCGAAGTGCGCGGCGTGGCCATGAACCCGGTCGACCACCCGCTCGGCGGTGGTGAGGGCAGAAGCTCCGGCGGTCGTCATCCCGTGTCCCCCTGGGGCATGCCGACCAAGGGATACAAGACCCGCGACAGGAAGAAGGCTTCTTCCAAGCTCATCGTCAAACGGCGCGGCCAGAAGTAGGAGTCATCATGCCCAGATCGCTGAAAAAAGGTCCCTTTGTGGACGGTCATCTGCAGAACAAGGTCGAGAGGTCCAACGAGTCCGGCGACCGCCGCGTGATCAAGACCTGGTCCCGCCGCTCCACCATCACTCCGGAGATGGTCGGGCTCACCTTTGCCGTGCACAACGGCCGCAAATTCATTCCGGTGTTCGTCACCGAAAACATGGTCGGCCACAAGCTCGGCGAGTTTTCTCCCACGCGCACCTATTTCGGCCATGCCGCCGACAAGAAGAGCAAGGCCAAAAAGTAGGGTGAGATGATGGAAACGAAAGCTACCGCCAAATATATGAGGATTTCGCCGCGGAAGGTGCGCCTGGTGGCCCAGAACATCAAGGGGTTGCCGGTGGAGCAGGCCATCAACATCCTGCGTTTCACCCCGCAGAAGGCGGCGTCCTTCATCAACAAGGTTCTGGATTCCGCCGTGGCCAACGCCGAGCAGGTTCCCGGCATCGACGTGGACGCCATGAAGGTCAAGAACGTCATCGTCAACGAAGGGCCCACGTGGAAGCGCTTCATGCCCCGTGCCATGGGACGCGCCACCCGCATCCGCAAACGGACCAGCCACATCACGGTCATTCTTGAAGAAGCTTAGGAGGCTAACGTGGGTCAGAAAGTACATCCCTACGGCTTCAGGCTGGGATACAACAAGAACTGGATTTCCCGCTGGTTCAGTTCCAAGGAATATCCGGCCTTCGTGTTCGAGGATCATCACATCCGCAAGTTTGTGAAGAAGACCCTCTACCACGCCGGCATCGCCCGCATCGAGATCGAACGCGCCGGCGGCAAGGTCCGCCTGGTGCTGCACACCGCCCGCCCCGGCATCGTCATCGGCCGCAAGGGCGTGGAGATCGAAAAGCTGCGCGCGGACCTGCGCAACAAGTTCCAGCGCGAGTTTTCCATCGAGGTCAACGAGATCCGCCGGCCCGAGACCGACGCGCAGCTGGTGGCCGAGAACATCGCCCTGCAGCTCGAGCGCCGCGTGGCCTTCCGCCGCGCCATGAAGCGCACCGTGGGCCTGGCCCGTAAGTTCGGGGCCGAAGGCATTAAGGTCTTCTGCGGCGGCCGTCTGGCCGGTGCGGAAATCGCCCGCAGCGAGTGGTACCGCGACGGCCGTGTGCCCCTGCACACCCTGCGCGCCGACATCGACTTCGGCGTGGCCACCGCCCGCACCACCTACGGCGTCATCGGCGTCAAGGTGTGGATCTTCAAGGGTGAAATTCTGGATCAGGACGAGGTGCAATAATGCTGAGCCCCAAAAAGGTTAAGTTCCGCAAGCGTCAGAAGGGCCGCCTCAAGGGCAAGGCCCTGAAGGGCAATACGGTGGCCTTCGGCGACGTCGGCATCAAGGTGCTCGAGCACGGCAAGCTGACCAGCCAGCAGATCGAGGCCGCCCGTGTGGCCATGATGCGCCATATCAAGCGTGGTGGTAAGGTCTGGATCCGCATCTTCCCGGATCAGCCGTTCACCCGCAAGCCCGCCGAGGTTCGCCAGGGCAAGGGTAAGGGTAACCCCGAGGGCTGGTACGCCCCGGTGAAGCCCGGTCGCATTCTGTATGAAATCAAGGGCGTGAGCGTGGAGCTGGCCAAGGAGGCGCTTGAGCGCGCCCAGCATAAGCTTCCGCTGAAGACCGCCATCGTCGTGAGGGAGGGCGTTTAGCCATGCAGTCCACCGAACTTCGCACGCTGAGCGCCGGCGAGCTGAAGGAGAAGTTGGCCGAGTCCCGCAAGGAACTCTTCAACCTCCGGTTCCAGCATTCGACCGCGCAGTTGGAAAATACCGCGAGAATCCCGGCTGTGAAGCGCGACGTCGCCCGCATCCTTACGGTTCTCAATGCAAAGGAGCAGGAGGCCTGATATGACCGAAGCGACTCGCAGCAACAAGAGGACGCTCATCGGCAGGGTCGTGAGCGACAAGAACGACAAGACCATCGTGGTCAATGTCGAGACGCTGGTGAAGCATCCTCTTGTCAAGAAATACATCCGCCGCCGCAAGAAGTTCATGGCGCACGATCCGAACAACGAGTGCGGCATCGGCGACAAGGTCCAGATCATCGAGTCCCGCCCGCTTTCGGCCCGCAAGCGCTGGCAGCTGGTCAAGGTCTTGGAAAAAGCGGTCTAGAGGTAGACGACAATGATCCAGGTAGAATCCAGATTGGACGTGGCCGACAATTCCGGCGCCAAGCAGGTCGCCTGCCTCAAGGTGCTGGGCGGCTCCAGGCGTCGGTACGCCACGGTCGGCGACATCATAGTGGTTTCGATCAAAGAGGCCATGCCCCACGCCAAGGTCAAGAAGGGCGAGGTCAAGAAGGCCGTGATCGTTCGCACCAAGAAAGAGGTGCGCCGCCCCGACGGGTCGTACATCAAGTTCGACACCAACGCCGCGGTGATCCTCAACCAGGCCAACGAGCCCGTGGGCACGCGTATCTTCGGCCCCGTCGCTCGCGAGCTTCGGGCGCGCAACTTCATGAAGATCGTCTCGCTCGCCCCCGAGGTTCTGTAGGAGAAAGGCCATGATGAAGTGCAAGATCCACAAAGACGACAAGGTGATGATCACGACCGGCAAGGACAAGGGCAAGATCGGCAAGGTGCTGCGCATCCTGTCGAAGAAGGGTCGTGTGCTCGTGGAAAAGGTGAACATGGTCAAGCGCCACACCAAGGGCAACCCCTACGCGCAGCAGCCGGGCGGCATTATCGAGAAGGAGGCCCCTGTGCATCTTTCTAATGTAATGATCGTCTGCGACGCCTGCGCCAAGCCCACGCGGGTCGGGTACAGGACCACGGAAGACGGAAAGAAGGTCCGCTTCTGCAAGAAGTGCAACGAAATCATCGATTAAGGTACGCGCCCATGACTCGCCTCGAAAAATACTACCACGACAAGATCTCTCCGGCGCTGCAGAAGGAGTTCGGCTACAAGTCTCCGATGCAGATTCCGAATCTGGAGAAGGTCTCTTTGAACATCGGTCTCGGCGAAGCCAGCCAGAACAACAAGCTGATGGAAGACGCCGTGACGGAGCTGACCGCCATTGCCGGTCAGAAGGCCGTCGTCACCCGCGCCAAGAAGTCCATCGCCTCCTTCAAGCTGCGTGAGGGCATGCCCATCGGCGCCCGCGTCACGCTGCGCAAGGATTTCATGTGGGACTTCCTGGACAAACTGATGAACTTCGCTCTGCCCCGCGTGCGCGACTTCCGCGGCGTTCCCGACCGCGGTTTCGACGGGCGCGGCAACTTCACGCTCGGCATCAAGGAGCACACCATCTTCCCCGAACTCAACGTGGATAGGGTGGAGCACGTCAAGGGCATGAACATCACGATCGTAACCACCGCCGGAACGGACAAGGAAGGCAAGGTCCTTCTTGACCTTCTGGGCATGCCCTTCAAGAAATAAGGAGGAACGACGGTGTCTCGTACGAGTCTCGAAGTAAAAGCGCGGCGCAAGCCGAAGTTTGCCAGCCGCAAGTACAATCGTTGCCCGATTTGCGGTCGGCCGCGCGCGTTCATTCGTCGTTTCGGCATTTGCCGCATCTGCTTCCGCAACATGGCTCTGAAGGGCGAACTCCCCGGAGTCCGCAAGTCCAGCTGGTAATTTCAGGAGAGGAACAATGGCAGTCACTGATCCCATTGCCGATATGCTCACCCGCATCCGGAACGCGCACCAGGCCCTGCACAAGGACGTCCTGGTGCCTACGTCCAAGATGAAACTCTCCCTTGCCGGCATCATGAAGCAAGAGGGCTACATCGCGGACTTCGCCGTGGAGGAGAGGGATATCCGCATTCAGCTCAAGTACGTCAACGGCCGTCCGGCCGTCAGCGGCCTCAAGCGCATCAGCAAGCCCGGCCGCCGCGTCTACGTGGGCTCCAGCGATATCCCCCGGGTCCAGAACGGTCTCGGTATCTGCATTCTTTCGACGTCCCAAGGCATCCTGGACGGCACCTCCGCCCAGGATAAGCGGGTCGGCGGCGAGATCCTGTGTGAAATCTGGTAACCTGGTGAGATAGCGCTATGTCCAGAATCGGAAAGAATCCCATCGCCATCCCTGGTGGCGTCGAGGTCAAGGTCGGCGAGCAGAGCATCGAGGTGAAGGGCCCCATGGGCGCCATTTCCACCCCGACCGACTCCGCCGTGACCTACGAAGTCAAGGACGGTGCGGTGTTCGTGGGCCGCGTGGACGACTCCAAGGCGTCCCGCTCGCAGCACGGACTGCGTCGCACCCTGCTGGCCAACTGCATCGAGGGCGTCTCCAAGGGCTTTTCCAAGACCCTGGAGGTCATCGGCGTCGGTTACAAGGTCGGCGTGTCCGGCAACAAGGTGGAGCTGGCCGTGGGCTTTTCCCACCCCGTGGTCATGCCCATGCCCGAGGGCATCACCGCCAAGGCGGAAGGCAACAAGCTGACCGTTTCCGGCGTTGACAAGCAGCTCGTGGGCGAGACCGCCGCCACCATCCGCCGCGTTCGTCCGCCCGAACCCTACAAGGGCAAGGGCATCAAGTACGACAACGAGATCATCCGCCGCAAGGCCGGCAAGTCCGGCGCCAAGGGCTAGTAGGTGCTCCAATGAACAAGACCAAGAAAGAACAGCGCATGCGCCGCAAGATGCGCATCCGCAAGAAGATCTTCGGCACGGCCGAACGGCCCCGCCTGATCGTCTTCCGGTCCAACGCGCACATGTACGTTCAGGTCGTGGACGACGAGACCGGCAATACCCTGGTCTCCACCAGCTCCCTGGTCATGGCCAAGGACGGTTCCACCGTCCACGCCAACAAGGAGGGCGCCTCCGAAGTCGGCAAGGCCATCGCCAAGCTGGCCCTGGAAAAGAACATCGAGCAGGTCGTCTTCGACCGCAACGGCTACCTCTATCACGGTCGCATCAAGGCTCTTGCCGACGGCGCGCGTGAGGGCGGCCTGAAATTCTAACGCAGCAAGGAACCGACATGGAACAGCAGCAGCAGCAGAATGAGTCTGGACTGATCGAAAAGATCGTCTACCTCAACCGCGTTGCCAAGGTCGTCAAGGGTGGCCGCCGGTTCAGCTTCAGCGCGCTGGTCGTGGTGGGCGACGGCGAAGGGTCCGTCGGCTACGGCCTGGGCAAGGCCCAGGAGGTTCCCGAGGCCATCCGCAAGGCCTCCGAACGCGCCAAGAAGACCATGGTCAAGATCGCGCTCGTGGACGGGACGCTTCCCTACCAGGTGCTCGGCCGCTTCGGTGCCGGCCGCGTCGTGCTCAAGCCCGCGTCCAAGGGTACCGGCATCATCGCCGGCGGCCCGGTGCGCGCCGTCATGGAGGCCGTGGGCATCCATGACATCCTGACCAAGGCCATCGGGACCAACAATCCGCACAACGTGCTCAAGGCGACCATCACCGGTCTGACCTCCCTGCGCAGCGCGGACGAAGTGAGCTCGATCCGCGGCAAGCGGCTCGAGGCTCCCAGGAAGTGAGGGACCACATGCTTACCGTAAAGCTCACGCGCAGCTTCATCGGCTGCAGCCCGAAGCAGCGCAGGACCCTGGAAGCCCTGGGCCTGCACAAGATCCGCCAGGAAAAAACCCATCCGGACAACGGTGCCGTGCGCGGCATGATTGAACGGGTCAAGCATCTTGTCGAGGTTGTCGCACAATGAATCTGAACGAACTCTTCCCCTTCCCCGAGGAGCGCAAGGCCCGCAAGCGTGTGGGCCGCGGTTCCGGCAGCGGCTGGGGATGCACCAGCGGCAAGGGCAACAAGGGCCAGAACTCCCGCTCCGGCGGCGGCAAGGGCCCCGGGTTCGAGGGCGGTCAGATGCCCCTGCAGCGGCGCCTGCCCAAGCACGGGTTCAAGAACCCCTTCCGGACCGAATACGCGTCCTTGAACCTCGATCGCCTCCTGGAGGCCTTCGAGGGCAAGCAGGAAATCTCCCTCGACGACATCTATGAGCGCGGTCTGTGCAAGCGCGGCGCCGCGGTCAAGATTCTGGGGCGCGGCGAAGTCGCCGCCGCCGTGACCGTCGAGGCCCATCGCTTCAGCGCCTCCGCCGCCGAGAAGATCCAGAACGCCGGCGGCCAGGCAAAGGCCCTGGAAGGATAAGCCGTGGCCCTTACCGGTGTTGAGAATCTGGCGCGCCTGCCGGAGCTGAAGAAGCGGCTCCTGTGGACGTTCCTGTTGTTGGCGGTCTACCGCATCGGCATTCACGTGCCGGTGCCGGGTGTGGACGGGGGCGCGTTGGCGGACTTCTTCGACAGCGTGCAGAACTCCCTGTTCGGGCTCTTTGACATGTTCTCGGGCGGCGGTCTGCGCAGGTTGTCCATCTTCGCCCTGGGCATCATGCCCTACATCTCGGCGTCGATCATCCTGCAGCTCCTGCAGGTGGTCAGCCCCGAGCTCAAGCGCCTCCAGAAAGAGGAGGGCGCTGCCGGGCGCAAGAAGATCACCCAGTACACCCGCTACGGGACCGTGCTCATCACCATCATCCAGGGTCTGGGCATTGCCATCGGCCTGGAGTCCATGACCAGCCCCACGGGCGCGCCCATCGTGCTCAACGCCGGCTGGGGATTCCGCCTGGTGACCATCGTGACCCTGACCACGGGCACCATCCTGATCATGTGGCTGGGCGAGCAGATGACCGAGCGGGGCATCGGCAACGGCATCTCGCTGATCATCTTCGCCGGCATCGTGGCCGGGCTGCCGCGCGGCACCATCAACACCTTCCGCCTGCTGGGCACGGGCGAAATGTCGCTCTTCGTGCTCATCGTGGTGTTGGCGCTGATGGCCGCGGTCCTGGCCTTCATCGTGTTCATGGAACGTTCCCAGCGGCGCATCCCCATCCAGTACGCCAAGCGGCAGATGGGGCGGCGCATGGTCGGCGGGCAGACCTCGCATCTGCCGCTCAGGGTGAACACGGCGGGCGTCATTCCGCCCATCTTCGCCTCGTCCATCCTGCTCTTCCCGGCCACGCTGACGAACTTCTCGAACATCGACTGGTTGCAGCAGGTGGCCTCGTGGTTCGCGCCGCAGACCATCCTCTACAACGTGCTCTTCATCGCGCTGATCGTGTTCTTCTGCTTTTTCTATACGGCGATCATCTTCGATCCCAAGGATATAGCGGAAAACCTGAAGAACCAGGGCGGGTTCATTCCCGGCATCCGGCCGGGCGGCAAGACCCGCGAATACATTGACAAGGTGCTCACAAGGATTACCTTGTGGGGCTCTATGTACATCTCGGTCATCTGCGTGCTGCCGATGCTGCTCATCCAGCACTTCAAGGTGCCGTTCTATTTCGGCGGCACCGGGCTCCTGATCGTGGTCGGCGTGTCCATGGACTTCATGGGCCAGATCGAGTCCTACCTCATCTCTCGGCAGTACGAGGGGTTGATGCGCAAGGGTAAGCTCAAGGGCAGGCGATAAGCTTTGAAGAAGTACCGCGGCGTCTTTTTGAAGAATGCGGCGGAGATTGAGAATCTGCGCCAGGCAAACCGGATTGTTTCCCGGATTCTGGACGCCCTCGGCGAGGCGGTTGCGCCTGGCCGCAGGACCATGGAGTTCGAGGAGCTGGCCGACAGGTTGTGTCGGGAATACGACGTCAAACCGGCCTTCAAGGGCTACGGCGGCTTCCCCTACACCCTGTGCTGCTCTGTGAACGACGAGATCGTCCATGGCTTTCCCTCGGACCGCGTGGTCCAGGAAGGCGACATCGTAAGTTTCGACATGGGCGTGATATACGAAGGGTTTTACGGCGACTCGGCCCGGACGTATCCGGTCGGGACCATCGACCCAGAAACGGAGCGGCTGCTCCGGGTCACTGAGGAGTCGCTGATGTTGGGAATCGAGGCCGCGCGCCCCGGCAACCAGCTCCACGACATCTCTCGCCGCGTGCAGGAGCACGTGGAAGGCGCGGGATTTCACGTGGTGCGGCGGTTCGTGGGCCACGGCGTCGGGCGGCGGCTGCATGAAAAGCCCGAGGTTCCCAACTTCGTGCCCAGGGGCATGCCTGGTCTGCCTCTCAAGGCCGGCATGGTTTTGGCCATCGAGCCGATGGTGACGGTGGGCACCCACGAGGTGGAAATCCTCGAGGACAACTGGACCGCCGTGACCAAGGATGGAAGCATGGCTGCTCATTTCGAGCACTCGGTGGCCGTGACGGCCAACGGACCTCAAATTCTGAGCCTGTCGGAGTAACGTCCGCCTTTCCTCTCGGGCGGGCCAAGACGGAACGTGTTACGGAGCCCAATTATGAAAGTCAGACCTTCTGTCAAGAAAATGTGTCCCAAGTGCAAGGTCATCCGGCGCAAGGGCGTGCTTCGGGTCATCTGCGAGAACCCCCGGCACAAGCAGCGCCAGGGATAAGGAATTAGGAGAGATACAGTGGCAAGAATCGCTGGAGTAGATCTGCCCAAGGGCAAGAGGGTGGACATCGCCCTCACCTACATCTTCGGTATCGGCCGTGCCACGGCCCTGCGGATCCTCGACACCACCGGCGTGGACTGGACCCGCAACATTGACGATCTCAACGCGGAGGAGACCAACGTCATCCGCAAGGAGATCGAGCAGAACTACAAGGTCGAAGGCGACCTGCGCCGTGAGGTTTCGGCGAACATCAAGCGGCTCATGGACATCGGCTGCTACCGTGGCCTGCGGCACCGTCGCGGCCTGCCTGTCCGTGGCCAGCGCACCCACACCAACTCCCGCACCCGCAAGGGCCCGCGGCGTAGCGTGGTGGGCAAGAAAAAGAAGTAGCCGTGCGTCGGGCGCGTCCCGGACGGGCGGGCGGCACTGCCGCCCGTGTCCGCGCGCGGCCTGAGGACGGATTCAACGGACATCAACCGTTTCAAGAGAGTAAGTCATGGCAAGACCCAGACGCACTGCGAAGAAGAAGGAAAAGAAGAACATCCCGGTGGGCATCGCCCACATCCAGGCGACGTTCAACAACACGATCATCACCTTCACCGACATGAAGGGCAACGTGGTCAGTTGGGCCAGCGCCGGCGCCAGCGGGTTCAAGGGCTCGCGCAAGAGCACTCCCTTCGCCGCGCAGATCGCCGCCGAAACGGCCGCCAAGCGCGCCCAGGAGCACGGCATGCGTGCCGTCGGCATCCTGGTCAAGGGTCCCGGTTCCGGCCGTGAGGCCGCCATGCGCGCCATCAACCAGGCGGGCATGAACGTGAGTTTCATCCGGGACATCACTCCCATTCCCCATAATGGTTGCCGCCCGCCCAAGCGGCGCCGTGTGTAAGAGGAGGAAGCTACCTTGGCACGCTATTGTGGTTCCAAATGCCGGCAGTGCCGGCGTGAAGGCACGAAGCTCTTTCTCAAGGGCGACCGCTGCTTCACCGACAAGTGCGCCTACGATCGCCGTCCCTACGGTCCCGGCCAGCACGGCCGCGCCCGCAAGAAGGTGAGCGACTACGCCGTTCAGCTGCGCGAGAAGCAGAAGGTGCGTCGCATGTACGGCATCCTGGAAAAGCAGTTCCAGAACTACTTCACCAAGGCGGACCTGATGAAGGGCGTCACGGGCACCAACCTGCTGGTGCTGCTCGAGACGCGCATGGATAACGTCATCTACCGCCTCGGTTTCGCCAATTCCCGTATCCAGGCCCGCCAGTTGGTCAAGCACGGGATCTTCAAGCTCAACGGCCGTCGGGTGGACATCCCGTCCATGGCCGTGCGCCCGGGCGATGTCATCGAGGTTCGTGAGGAAAGCCGCAAGGTTCCGGTCATCATGGAGGCCCAGGAGGCCATTGCCCGCCGTGGTTGCCCCGCCTGGCTCGAAGCCGACGGGGCCAACTTCAAGGGTACCGTCAAGTCGCTGCCCAGCCGCGAGGACATTCAGTTCCCGATCAACGAGCAGCTCATCGTCGAGCTGTATTCCAAGTAACTCAAGGTGCGGAGCATGCTGATCAAACAAGGCGAAAGGCTCATCAACACGCGTAACTGGTCCGAACTGGTCCGGCCCGAGCAGGTGTCCCGCGAGGCCAAGGACAAGGACCCCGCCCTGTACGGAAAGTTCGTGGCCGAGCCGCTGGAACGCGGCTTCGGCACCACGGTGGGCAACGCGCTGCGGCGCGTGCTCCTTTCCTCCCTACAGGGGGCGGCCTTTGTCTCGGCCAAGTTCGTTGGCATCCAGCACGAGTTCACGACCATTCCCGGCGTGATGGAAGACGTGACCGACATCATCCTGAACCTGAAGTCGGTCCGCCTGGCCATGAGCACCGAGGAGCCGCAGCATCTCGAGCTCAAAGTGAACAAGAGAGGCGACGTCACCGCCGCCGACATCAAGGAAAACCAGAACGTCGCCATCCTCAACCCGGAACAGCACCTGGCCACCCTTACCGAGGACGTGGAGCTGACCATCGAGCTCGAAGCCCGCATGGGCAAGGGCTACGTGACCGCGGACATGCACGAGGAGCTCGACGAGGAGATCGGCCTCATCAAGCTGGACTCCAGCTTTTCGCCGATCCGCAAGGTCTCCTACACCGTGGAGCAGGCCCGCGTCGGTCAGATGACCAACTACGACAAGCTGATCCTGGAGATCTGGACCGACGGGTCCGTGAGCCCCGAGGACGCCTTGGCCTACAGTGCCAAGATCCTCAAGGAACAGCTCACCGTGTTCATCAACTTCGACGAGCAGGTCACCGAGGACGAGGGCCCCGGCAAGTCCAGCTCCAGCGACGTCAATGAGAACCTCTTCAAGTCCATTGACGAACTGGAACTCTCGGTGCGGGCCACCAACTGCCTCAAGAGCGCGAACATCACGCTCGTGGGCGAGTTGGTGCAGCGGACCGAGGCCGACATGCTCAAGACCAAGAACTTCGGCCGCAAGTCCCTGGACGAAATCCGCCGGGTGCTGCAGGAGATGAACCTCGAGTTCGGCATGAAGATCGACGGCTTCGAGCACAAATACCAGGAATGGCTGAAGAGGAAGCAGCAAAATGAGGCATAGAAAGCAAGGTAAGAAGTTCGGTCGGCAGTGGGATCAGCGCAAGGCCCTGTTCAAGAACATGGCCAAGTCCCTGATCACCTACGGCCGGCTGCGCACCACCGTGACCAAGGCCAAGGAGCTCAGCAGGATCGCCGACGGCCTCGTGGCCCTGGCTCTGCGCAACGATCTGCATGCCCGTCGCCAGGCCTACAAGTTCATCGGCAACCACGAGCTGGTCAAGAAGCTCTTCGACGAGATCGGCCCCCTGTTCGCGGGCGTCAACGGCGGCTACACCCGCGTGGTCAAGCTCGGCCTGCCCAGGGCCGGCGACTGCGCCCCCATGGCCGTGATCGAGTTCTCGCGCACGGCCGAGGCCGCCGCCGAGGAGAAGCCCAAGAAGGCCGCCAAGACGGCCAAGGCCGCTCCGGCCGGCGACAAGCCCAAGAAGGCCAAGGCCGAGGCGCCCGCGGCCGAAGCGTCCGCCGAAGCGCCCGCCGAGGAGGCCCCGGCTTCCGAGGCTCCGGCCGACGACGCGGCCTCTGCCGAGGCTCCGGCCGAGGAGGCTGCGGCCCCCGAGGCTCCGGCCGAGGACGGGCCGGCCCCCGAGGGCGAGGACGCGGCTGAAAAGAAATAAAGATAGTCATCGTATATGGTTACAAAAAAAGGCAGGCCTAGGCCTGCCTTTTTTATTGATTGTTTGATAGTCAGTTGCGAGCAGGAGGATTTTGCCAATGGATTTTCGACGCCTCGAAGCCTTTTGCAAGGTTTACGAGCTCAAGAGCTTTTCCAAAGCCGGCAACGAACTGTTCCTGTCGCAGCCGACCATCAGCGCGCACGTGTCGGCGTTGGAAAAGCATCTTGGCGTACAGCTTTTCGATCGCCTGGGGCGCACGATCCTTCCGACCACGGCCGGGGACACCCTCTATCGCCATGCGCGCAAGGCCTTCACCATCCTGGAGACCGCCCGCGCCGAGATCGAATTGCTGCAGGACCGCGTCTCCGGCGAGGTGCTGCTCGGCGGCAGCACCATCCCGGCGCACCATCTGCTGCCGCCGATCATTGCCCGCTACATGCGCCAGTATCCCGCCGTCACGGTGCGGTTGCGCGTGGGCGACACCGCGGAGATCGTGGACTTGGTGGCGCGCGGGGAACTGACCCTCGGCGTGGTCGGCGCACGGCTCGATCGCCAGGACCTGGAATACAAACCCCTGTACAAGGACCTGCTCGTGGTCGTGTGCGCGCCCGACGCCGTGCCCCTTGGGCCGGATCCCGAGAGGCCCGCCGCGTTCTCGGCCGAGCTGGAGAAGGCCGCGCTCGAATCACGCTGGATCCTGCGCGAGTCCGGTTCCGGCACCCGGCGCGCCTTCGAGTCCGCCCTGGCCGACCTGGGGCGCGACGTGGCCGACCTGCAGGTGGTCATGGAGGCCGAATCGACCCCGTCGGCCGTGCAGTGCGCCCGGGCGGGCATGGGGCTGACCGTGACCTCGCGCCTGGCCGTGCGGGAGTTTCTGGCCGACGGCAGCCTCGTGGCCCTGCCCCTGCCGGGTCTTTCCGTGCGCCGCACCATCTACAGCGTGTGCAATGAGCGCCGTCACGTCTTTCCGGCCGTGCGGTACCTGATGGAGTGCATCGCCACGGAGACGGCGGCCCTCGAGGACGCCTGACCTCCTCGGCACGAGTTGCGCGACCGCGCAGCCGCCTTCGGACCGGGCCGTTCTGCGCCCGCAGGCAAACCTTCAACCCCCGGGAGCCCGGGCTCTTCAGGAGCCCTGGGGCCTCAAGGAGCCAGGACATGGCCGAGCTCGATCTCGTGAACATGGCCCGCGCGGCCGGTTGAGCCGCGAAGATTGCTCCGGGGGACCTGGAGCGCATTCTCGCGGGGCTGGCCCCGGTGGACGACGCCCGGCTGCTGACCGAATCCGGCGGCGCCGAGGACGCGGCGGTGCTGACGTTCCCGCCCGGCAGGGCGCTCGTCCAGACCGTGGACTTCCTCACGCCCATCGTCAACGATCCTTACTGGTTCGGGCGCATCGCCGCGGCCAACGCCCTGTCGGACGTCTACGCCATGGGCGGCGAGCCCTGGGCGGCCATGAACCTGGCCTGTTTCCCTGTGGACTGCCTGGACCTCGCTGTGCTGCGTGCCATCCTGGAAGGCGGGCGCGACGCGGTGTCCGCGGCCGGTGCCGTGCCCGCGGGCGGGCACAGCGTGCGCGACCAGGAGCTCAAGTACGGGCTGGCCGTGTCCGGCGCGGTGGACCCGGCGCACATCGCGGCCAACACCGGCGCGCGGCCCGGCGACGCGCTGGTGCTGACCAAGCCCCTGGGCACGGGGGTGCTGGCCACGGCCATCAAGGCGCACTGGGAAGGGCAGGCCGAAATGGAGCGGACCCTGAGCCGTTGGTGCGGCCGGTTGAACGCCGCGGGCGGGGCCGTGATCCGCGCCCTGGGATTGCGCGCGGCCACGGACGTTACCGGTTTCGGCCTCTGCGGGCACCTGCTGGAGGTGCTGCGCGCCTCGCACGTGGACGCGGTGGTGGAGCTCTCCGCCGTGCGCTTCATGGACCGCGCCCTGGAGCTGGCGGCCATCGGGCTCCTGCCCGCGGGCAGCCACGCCAACAGGAAGCACTTCGGCGCGGATGTGGCCGCTGGACCGTCCCTGGACCCGTTGGCCATGGACCTGCTCTTCGACGCCCAGACCTCGGGCGGGCTGCTTCTGGCCGTGCCCGGGCACCGGCTGAGCGACGCCCTGGGCATGCTCACGGACGCAGGAGAAATGGCGCTGCACATCGGCGCCGTCGAACCCATGGCCGGAAAGCGGCCGACCCTGCGCATCGTCTGAGCGCGACGGGGGATCGGTGCGGCTTTTTCTTGCGGCGCGGGGGGCACCCCGCGGGGCAGGGCGGCCGCGCCCGGTTCGGCGCGTTTTTCCGTCCTTTGCCACGGTCGCCTGCTGCGGGCTTTTTTCGGTCCTTGAGCCGACGTGCGGCGTCCGGTGCGGGCTGCGGGGTTTTCGGATCGATTTTTGCCCCCGTTGCGCACTTGAAGTGCGCGCCGATGGATGCTAATAATCCCACCCTTTGCGTTTCATCGAAGACGCGGTGCATCAGGCATGGCGCGGCTCCGGGCCGCGCCGCCCGGCGGGGATGCGAGAGTGGCGGAATTGGTAGACGCACTGGACTTAGGATCCAGCGGGTAACCGTGGGAGTTCGAGTCTCCCCTCTCGCACCACAGAAGCCCGCCGACCCGACAGGGAGCCCTGCGCCCGGGCGTGAACAGCCCCAGAGTGAACAGCCCCCAGAGTGAACAGCCCAAGGAGGACAGAGGATACATGGAGTACAAACTGGAAGAACTTTCCCCGGTCGAGCGCAAGGTCGTCATCGACGTGGCCGCCGACGAGGTCAACGCCTCGCTGGGCGCGACCATCGCCCTCTACCGCAAGGACGCCAAGATGGACGGCTTTCGTCAGGGCAAGGTGCCCGCGTCCGTGATCGAGGGCCGCTTCCGCAAGCAGATCTACGCCGAGGCCACCCAGGATCTCGTGAACCTGCACATCAACGAGGTCATGAACGAGCTCAAGTTGACCCCGGTCTCGGGCATCAACTTCGACGGCGGCGAGATCGTGCGCGACCAGCCCTTCCAATACACCGTGACCTTCGAGGTCATGCCGGTGGTGGACCTGCCGGACTACACCGGCTTCAAGGCCAGGCAGGAGCAGGTCGAGGTCAAGGACGAGGAAGTCCAGGCCGTGTTCGACCGCATCCGCAACAACCTGGCCGAAACCGTGCCCGTGGAGACCCCGCGCACGGCCCAGGACGGCGACATCGCCGTGGTCAGCTTCGCGGCCTACGAGGACGGCAGGCTCCTGGACGGCGTGCAGGCGGACAACTTCGAGCTGGTCCTCGGCGAGGGCCAGTCCCTGGAGGAGTTCGAGGAGATCGTCAAGACCCTGCAGCCCACGGAAAAGACCTCCAAGGAGATCACCTTCCCGAAGGACTTCCTCAATCCCGAGTTCGCGGGCCGCACCGTGCTCATGGAAGTGGAGCTGCACCGGCTCAAGAACAAGGTCCTGCCTCCGCTGGACGACGACCTGGCCAAGAAGGCCGGCGGTTTCCCCAGCCTGGAGAAGATGCGCGAGGCCATCACCTCGTCCTATTCGGACAGCCGCACCCAGCTGCACAAGTCCGTGGCCCAGAAGAAGCTCCTGGACCAGATCATGGCGGGCGTGGAGTTTCCGCTGCCCGAGTCCATGGTCGTGGACCAGCAGCAGCGCATGCTCAAGGACCTGGAGGCCCGCATGGACCGCCAGGGCAAGAGCCTGGAGTCCCTGGGCAAGACGCACGAGGAACTGCTGGAAACCTACCGCAAGGACGCCGAGGAACTCATTCGCGTGCAGATCTTCCTGCTGGCCGTGGCCGACCGCGAAGGGCTGGAGGTCAGCGAGCAGGAGCTGGACCAGTTCTTCATGCACCAGGCCGCGCAGAGCGGTGAGAACTACAACCAGCTCAAGCGCTTCTACATCGAGAACAACCTCATCTTCATGGTCCGCGACCGGCTGCGCGCGGACAAGGCCATGGAGCTGATCTACGCCAAGTCCGAGGTCGAGCTGGTTTCGGCCGCGGAGCTTGCCGCCGAGGGCGCCGAAAAGGGTGAGGCCGGAGCCGAGGAGGGCGACAAGCCCGTCAAGAAGCCTGCCAAGAAGGCCGCCGCCAAATCGGATGCCGAGCAAGCCGCTCCCGAGGAAGCCGCTACCAAGGAAGCCGCTACCAAGGAAGACGCCCCGAAGAAGGCCGCCCCCAAGAAGGCCGCTGCCGACGAGAAGACGGCCGCCCCGAAAAAGGCCGTGGCCAAAAAGGCCGCGCCTAAGAAAAAGGCCGAGTAGGGCCGCGCATACGCGCGACGCCATGCGACGACTCCGGGGGGCGCCCAGGCGCCCCCCTTTTTTTCGACGTCCGGCAGCGTGTCGCGCCGTCTTTGCCGTTTCCGACCCGTTCGCGTGCGCCGGGTGGGTCCGGGCGGGAACATCTTTCCGGCGGTCGCGCCCGGCGTGCGTCCGGACGGCCGCGCGGGGCTTGTGGCCGATGCCGACCTTGGGCTATGCTGGAGCCAAGAGGGGGGCCCGCACCCTGCGCACCGCTCTCCGAGGGCATGCCTGTCCCGGTCGGGAGGAAAATTTGACACCCCGGCGGGAGGCATTACTCTTAATCATCGACGCCCATTGCCATAGCACGGTATTTGCATCGTACCATTTCCAAGACCGCGCCGCGCCGACGGCGAGACCAAGGAGCACCAATGAACCTTTCCGCGGTTCCCATCGTCATTGAAACCACGGGCCGCACCGAGCGCGCCTACGACATCTATTCGCGCCTGCTCAAGGACCGCATCATCCTCCTGGGCACGCCCATCGACGACCACATCGCCAGCCTGATCTGCGCGCAGCTGCTTTTCCTGGAATCCGAGAACCCGGAAAAGGAGATCAACCTCTACATCAACTCCCCGGGCGGCGTGGTCACCGCTGGCATGGCCATCTACGACACCATGCAGTACATTTCCGCGCCCGTGGCCACCCTGTGCCTGGGCCAGGCCGCGTCCATGGCCGCGCTGCTGCTCGCCGCGGGCGAAAGCGGCATGCGCTACGCCCTGCCCAACAGCCGCATCCTGATCCACCAGCCCCTGGGCGGGGCCCAGGGCCAGGCCTCGGACATCGAGATCCACGCCCGCGAGATCCTGCGCATGCGCGAGAACCTGAACCACATCCTGGCCCACCACACGGGCAAGGACTACGAGGTCATCGGCCGCGACACGGACCGCGACCACTTCATGGGTGCCGACGAAGCCTGCGAATACGGCATCATCGACAAGGTCCTCGTGTCCCGCAAGGACATGGCGGCCGAAGAGGACTAGGAGAAACCAAGAGCATGGCCAACAAGAAGACCGGTTTGCCGCACGAGCTGTCCTGCTCGTTCTGCGGCAAGAATCAGGACGAGGTCCAGCGGCTCATCGCCGGACCCGACGTGTACATCTGCGACGAATGCGTGACCCTGTGCAACGAGATCATCGCCCAGGAGACCGTGACCGAGGACGTGGAGGAGGGCTCCCTTCTGCCGCCTTCGGAGATCAAGGCCCGCCTGGACGACTACGTCATCGGCCAGCACAACGCCAAGAAGATCCTGGCCGTGGCCGTGCACAACCACTACAAGCGCGTGTTCTTCAGCGCGGCCACGGGCGACGACGTGGAGCTGGAGAAGAGCAACATCCTGCTCGTGGGCCCCACGGGCAGCGGCAAGACCCTGCTCGCGCGCACCCTGGCCCGCGTGCTCAAGGTGCCCTTCGCCATCGCCGACGCCACCACCCTGACCGAGGCGGGCTACGTGGGCGAGGACGTGGAGAACATCCTCGTCCAGCTCCTGCAGAACGCGGACTACGACATCGAGGCCGCGTCCAAGGGCATCATCTATATCGACGAGATCGACAAGATCGCGCGCAAGGGCGATTCGCCCTCCATCACGCGCGACGTCTCCGGCGAAGGCGTGCAGCAGGCCCTGCTCAAGATCATCGAGGGCACCGAGGCCAACATCCCGCCCAAGGGCGGCCGCAAGCACCCGCAGCAGGAGTTCATCCGCCTGAACACCTCGAACATCCTGTTCATCATGGGCGGGGCCTTCATCGGGCTGGAGAAGATCATCCAGCAGCGCGAGCGCGGCAGCGCCCTGGGCTTCGGGGCCGACGTGCGCAAGCGCGACGACGACCTGGCCACGGCCCTGGCCCACGTGCACCCCATCGACCTCATCAAGTTCGGCCTGATCCCCGAGTTCGTGGGCCGCATCCCGCTGGTCACCAGCGTGGACGAACTCAACGAGGAAGACCTGGTGCGCATCCTGACCGAGCCCAAGAACGCCCTGGTGCGCCAGTACCAGAAGCTCTTCGAGCTGGACAAGGTCATGCTGCGCTTCACGGCCAACAGCCTGCGCGCCGTGGCCAAGAGGGCCATGGAGCGCAAGACCGGCGCGCGCGGCCTGCGCAACGTGCTGGAGAACGTGATGCTCGACATCATGTACAACCTGCCCGGCATGACCGGGGTCAAGGAGTGCGTGATCAACAAGTCCGTGGTGGAGAAGGGCGTGGAGCCCATGCTGCTCTACCATCAGGAGGCGCGCACCGCCTCCTGACGTCCGTTCGGACGTCGGCCGAACGCCCGACGGCCCCCGCGCGCCCGGCGCGGGGGCCGCGATCTCCCGCCCGGGGCCGTTTGACAAACCGGAACCCGGCTTTATTTTCTTTGCGACCCAGCCCCGGCCCTGGTCCGCTGGCCGATAATCCGATGTTTTTCCCTGGAGGAGCCGTATGAGCACGTTTGATCTGGTGGACCGCTCCCAGCCCGAGGAAATCCGCCTGCCGATGATGTCCCTGCGCGAGGTGGTCATGTTCCCCCGGTCCATCGTCCCGCTGTTCGTGGGGCGCGAGGCGTCCATCAAAGCCATAGAGAGTTCCCTGGCCGCGCACGACAAGAAGATCTTCCTGGTGGCCCAGCGCGAGCCCGAGGTGGAGCGCCCCGGGCCCGAAGGGTTGTTCGTCATGGGCACGGTGAGCAAGGTGCTCCAGCTCCTGCGCCTGCCCGACGGCACCATCAAGGTGCTCTTCGAGGGCCTCTACCGCGCCGTGCACGAGGAGAGCGACCTGGACGACGATCCCGAGCGCGAGTTCCCGCTGGTCACGGTGCGTCCGGTGGACGAGGACGACCTGCCCTCGGCCGATTCCCGCGCCCTGATCCGCGCCACGCAGGAGGCCCTGGAGGAGTACGGCAAGATCAATAAGAAGATCGCGCCCGAGACGCTGCTGGCGGTCTCGTCCCTGAACACGCCCGGCAAGCTGGCCGACGCGATCATGCCGCATCTCAAGGTCGATTATCTCAAGAAGCAGGAGATCCTGGAGATCACGGACTGCTATCGCCGCCTGGAGGAGGTCTACGGCCTGCTCCAGGGCGAGATCGAGATCTCCTCGCTGGAAAAGAAGATCAAGAACCGCGTCAAGCACCAGATGGAGCGCAACCAGCGCGAGTACTACCTCAACGAGCAGCTCAAGGCCATCAACAAGGAGATGGGCCGCGAGGACGACCCGGCCGCCGAGGTGGACGACCTGGAGCGCCGCCTGGAAGAGAAGGTCATGCCCGACGAGGCACGTGAGAAGGCCCAGCGCGAGATGAAGAAGCTGCGCCAGATTCCGCCGTCCTCGGCCGAGTACACCGTGGTGCGCAACTACGTGGACTGGATCCTGGACCTGCCCTGGAACGTCTACAAGGAAATCGACATCGACATCGAGAAGGCGCACGAGATCCTGGACCAGGACCACTACGGCCTGGAAAAGCCCAAGGAGCGCATCCTCGAATACCTGGCCGTGCAGAAGCTCGTCTCCACCATCAAGGGCCCGATCCTGTGCCTGGTGGGCCCTCCGGGCGTGGGCAAGACCTCCCTGGCGCGCTCCGTGGCCCGGGCCACGGGCCGCGAGTTCGTGCGCCTGTCCCTGGGCGGCGTGCGCGACGAGGCCGAGATCCGCGGCCACCGGCGCACCTACGTGGGCGCGCTGCCCGGCAAGATCATCCAGTCCCTCAAGCGCGTGGAGTTCAACAACCCGCTCTTCTGCCTGGACGAGATCGACAAGATGAGCATGGATTTCAGGGGCGACCCGTCCTCCGCGTTGCTGGAGGTGCTCGACCCCGAGCAGAACAACACCTTCAACGACCACTACCTGGACATGGACTACGACCTGTCCAAGGTCTTCTTCATCACCACGGCCAACAGCCTGCACACCATTCCCCTGCCGCTGCAGGACCGCATGGAGATCATCAAGCTGCCCGGCTACCTGGAGACGGAGAAGGAGAAGATCGCGCGCAACTTCCTGCTGCCCAAGAAGACCGGGGAGCACGGGCTCAAGCCCGAGAACATGACCCTCACGGACGACGGCGTGCTGGAGATCATCCGCAGCTACACCCGCGAGGCGGGCGTGCGCAACCTGGAGCGCGAGATCGCGACCATCTGCCGCAAGGTGGCGCGGCGCATCGTGGAAGAGGACGACCTGGACATGACCGTGACCGTGGACGCCGACAACCTGCCGGAGTTCCTGGGCATCAAGAAGCACCGCCACGGCGAGAAGGAAGAGCGGCCCCAGGTGGGCGTGACCACCGGCCTGGCCTGGACCGAGATGGGCGGCGAACTGCTCGTGGTCGAGACCGTGCTCATGCCCGGCACGGGCAAGGTGGAGATCACCGGCAAGCTCGGCGAGGTCATGCAGGAGTCGGCCAAGGCGGCCCTGTCCTACGTGCGCTCGCGTTCCGGGCTCTTTGGCCTCAAGCCCGACTTCCACAAGGACGTGGACGTGCACGTGCACGTGCCCGAGGGCGCCACGCCCAAGGACGGCCCGTCCGCGGGCATCACCCTGACCACGGCCATCGTCTCGGCCCTGCTCGGCGTGCCCGTGCGCGACGACCTGGCCATGACCGGCGAGATCACCCTGCGCGGCCGCGTGCTGCCCATCGGCGGGCTGCGCGAGAAGCTCCTGGCCGCGCACCGCGGGCTGATCACCAAGGTGCTCATCCCCAAGGAGAACCTCAAGGACCTGGAGGACGTGCCCAAGGAGATCCTCGACAGCCTGGAGATCACTCCGGTGGAGCACATGGACGAGGTGCTGCGCAAGGCCCTGGCCTGCGACGATCCGGACCGCGTGTTCTGCGGCCGCGATGACTACGAGCCCCTCTTCCAGTCCCTGCTCAAGGACGAATACAAGGTCGAGGCCAACCACACGCACCAGTAGGGCGCGGACGGCCCGGCAAAGGACCCGAACCAACGACAAGGGCCGGGAGGCATTCGCCTCCCGGCCTTTTTTTGCGGCCTCCGGGGGAGGGGCATCGCCCGGACGTCCGCGTTGGCGACGTGTGGTTTCTCAGGCCGCCCCGACGGCCTTGGGGTGCAGCACGGGGCCCGTGTCGCCCGTAGCCCGGGCCATGCGGTCCGCGAAGATCTGGAGGCGGCGGTTGACGAAGCGCAGGGTGCGCAGTTCGCGCTCCAGGTCCGGCCCGGCCTCGGCCGCGCGCGCCGTGAGCAGGGCCTGGGCGTGGGCGAAGAGTTCGGCGTCCGCGCGGTTGTGCGCGCGGACCAGCTCCAGGGCCGTTGCGTCGGGCGGCTTCGCCGCTCCGGAACCGGGCTGAGGCCCGGCCAGGGCGTTGCGCCGCACGTGGAAGGGGAATCGCAAATCAAAGACCCGGCGCAGGAGCAGCACGGATTCGTCGAACCGTTCGGTCACGCCCACGAAGGCGAACCGCTCCGAAAGGTTGCGCTTGGCCGTGGCCAGGGCGTCGGCCAGCCGCGCATCGCGCGCCGGGTCGCCGGGCGTCCCGGTGGCCGGGAAGTCCAGGCCCGAGAGCACGCGCGTCATGAGGTTCTTGCCCCGAAAGCGCAGTTCGCGGTCAGTGCCGGCCACGTACTCCGCCAGCCCCACGTTCCGCTGCGCGAGCAGGGCGTGCAGGTGGTGGTGCGGCCAGGCGCGCAGGAAGCGGTATTCCGAGACCACGCGCGCCACGGGCTCGCGCAGGAAGGTGAAGGGCGCGACGGAGAGCCCGGCGTCGAGCAGCCGGTCGAAGTCCTGCACCAGGATGTGCCCCTGGATGCAGCGGATGTTCCGGGCGGTCTCGGCCGTGAGCGATTCCACGGCCGCGAGTCCCTGGCGGTCGTAGGCCGTGAGCAGGCCGTCGGGGCCGAAGTTGTCCGCGAGGATGTGGTTGAGCGTGGTCCCGGCCGTGCGCGGGATATGCAGGAAGAACAGGACCGTGCGGTCCTGGGGCGTGGTCGCCTGCGACATGGTCCCCCCCCGGGAAGTCTGTCGTTTCCGTCGCGGGCGGCGTGCGCCCGTCGTCCGTCGGCGCGCCGTGGGCGCGCGTTATCGGTATGTCGTCAGCGCAGGACGCGCGTGGCCACCGTGGGCCGCAGTCCGCTCACCGAGCGCGGCCCGCCGTCGCTGAGCACCTCGTAGACTTCGCTGGTCACCGGCAGGGTCACCGAACTCATGGCCAGGACTTCGTTGCTGCCCGCGTCCATGATGCGCACGGAGAAGCGCACGTTCTTGGTCGTGGTCAGGTAGGTGCCGGTGAGGATCAGGGAGCTGCGCACGTTGTCGCTGTCCAGCAGCTTGGTGCGCCGGGTGAGGAGCATCTCGCCCTTTTTCGGGGCGATGAGCACGTTGCGGCCCTTGCGGATCTCCTGGACCTTGTAGCCCGAGCGCACGAACCAGGTGGCCAGTTCCTCGCCGAGCTGGCGCGCCAGGGGCGAGGAGACCTCCAGGTCGTCCAGGCTCACGGGCGTGGTCACGATCAGCCCATAGCCCTTGGCCGGGCCTTCCTGGAGGTGGAAGCGCTGCACGAGCTGGCCGTCCAGGTCCTGGGCCAGGAGGGCGGCGGTGTCGGGCAGGGCGCCCGCCAGGGCGGCCAGCGGGGTGCACCACAGGGCCACGCTCACGGCGGCGATGACGAGAAGGCGCTTCATGATTCGGACTCCTTGCGGCGTGCGCGCACGCCGTGTTTGGCGTTCTCGCGGCGCGGTCAGCGCACCGAGCGGATCATGCGGTCCGCGGTTTCCAGTTCCCGGGTGGCCAGGACGCGCATGTCGCCGTTGTCCGCCGCGGCCAGGGCCAGCAGAAAGGACTCGCGGGCCAGCTCGTAGCGGCCCTGGGACATGAACTCGCGGCCTTCCTTGAAGTGCATCAGGGCCGCCTCGTGGTAGGGCGCGGCGGCGTTGGCCGGGAGCAGGGCCGGGTCCGGCGGGGGCTCTTGCCGGCGCAGGGCGCACCCGGCCGGGGCCAGCAACGCTGCGGCCAGCAGGGCCGCGCCGAGGGTGTGGAAAAAGTGCCGCTTCATGGGGTGCCTCTCCTAGTGCAGGTCGTCGCCCAGGTCGATGCTCGTGAGCGCGGTGTTCGAGGTCATGGTCTCGTAGTCCTTCATGCCCACGAAGGTGGGCGCCACGCGCGGGCCGGTGTTGGCCAGCATCCGCCGGGTCACGTCGGTCTGGGCGAACACGAGCATGCCCGTGCGCAGCACCAGCCCGTCCATGGCGCGCACCAGGCGCGCGTTGACGAAGACGTTGTCGTTGTCCTGGTAGTAGGTCCCGGCCAGGAGCACGGCGTAGGGGTTTTGGGCGAAGACGTTCTGGATCTTGCGCGAGAGCACGAAGTCGCCCTGGCCGCGCCGCGTGGCGATGTCCGGCTCGGCGCGGTACTCGCGGATCGGGAAGCCGCGCTGGTTGAACTCGTAGAACATCTGTTCGGTCAGGTAGCGGCCGAAGGAGCTGGAAACCTCGAAGTCGTCCTGGTTGACGAAGGACACGGGCATGGCCACGAGGTTGCGCAGGTCCTGGTTGCTCATGCCCGCCAGGAGCTGGTCCGCCAGCTCGCGCACCTTGAGTTTGAGCTCGCGCGCCGCGGTGTTGGACGGATTGGCCGGAGCCGCCGGGCCGTCGGTCATCCAGATGTAGCCGCCCTGGCCGTCGGGCAGCAGGTAGCCCGGGAACTGGCCTTCCAGGCGGCGCACCGGGACCTCGCGGCCGTTGACCACGACCTTGGTCACCGGGCCGGTCTTCAGTCCCGCGCCGGGATCCAGGGCCGGGCCGCCCCCGGACAGGGCCTGGGGCATGGGCCGGACCACGGGCGGCGGGCCCGGGGCCTGCGGTTCGGAACCGGACTCGATGCCGAACATGGACAGGTCCAGGGCCCAGGCCGGCGTCCACAGGGCCAGGGAGAGCAGCAGGGCGGTGACCAGGGTGATCACCAGGGCGATGACGGCGTCCGAGAGCTGGGACCGGGAAGTCATGTACGGGCTCCTTGGGTTGGCGGCGCGGGCCCGGTGCCGGGCGCGGCGCGAGACGTTCTTTGGCTTTCGTATCGGTCCGATCCGGATTTCCTTAAGTGATCGGGCGGGGATTTTTTGTCCCGCGCGCCGTGGGCGCCGGGCCCTTTCATGGGAAAATCACGCTCCTGCCGTTTCCAGCCGAACGTCCCTGTGCTAGACTTGCTGCCAGTCTCCGCACGCCGCGCCCGCGCGGCAATTCCGTCCACCCCGGCGCGGCCCGCGCCGCGGCGAACCCAACGAGCTCAAGCCCAACGAGAAGGAGAAAGCGCATGACGAATACCGCCAAATATCTTGGAGACGAGGCCGAATACCTGCTCAACCACGTGTGCAGGGGCGTGCCCAGGGAGCGGCTGCATCTGCCGGGTCCGGATTTCGTGGACCGCATCCTGCAACAATCGGACCGCCCCACCCGCGTGCTGGGCGGGCTGCAGGCCCTCTTCGACCACGGCCGCCTGTCCGGCACCGGCTACGTCTCCATCCTGCCGGTGGACCAGGGCATCGAGCACACCGCCGCGGCCTCCTTCGCGCCCAACCCGGACTACTTCGACCCCGAGAACATCGTGAAGCTGGCCATGGAGGGCGGGTGCAACGCGGTGGCCTCCACCCTGGGCGTGCTCGGGCTCGTGGCCCGCAAGTACGCGCACCGCATCCCCTTCGTGCTCAAGTTCAACCACAACGAGCTGATGACCTACCCGATCAAGCACGACCAGATCGTCTGGGCCTCCATGCGGCAGGCCTTCGACATGGGCTGCGTGGCCGTGGGCGCGACCATCTACTTCGGCAACGAGACCAGCAACCGCCAGATCCAGGAGGTCTCCAAGGCCTTCCGGATGGCCCACGAGCTGGGCATGGCCACGATCCTCTGGGCCTACCTGCGCAACCCGGCCTTCAAGACCAAGGAAAAGGACTACCACGTGGCCGCGGACCTGACCGGCCAGGCCAACCACCTGGCGGCCACGCTCCAGGCCGACATCGTCAAGCAGAAGCAGCCCGAGAACAACGGCGGGTTCAACGCCGTCAAGGTCGGCAAGACCAATCCCCTGGTCTACGAGAAGCTGACCACGGACCATCCCATCGACCTGACCCGCTGGCAGGTGGCCAACTGCTACATGGGCCGCGTGGGGTTGATCAATTCCGGCGGCTCCTCGGGCGACAACGACCTGGCCCAGGCCGTGCGCACCGCGGTGATCAACAAGCGCGCCGGCGGCATGGGGCTCATCTCCGGGCGCAAGGCCTTCCAGAAGCCCATGAAGGACGGCGTCAAGCTGCTGCGCGCCATCCAGGACGTCTACCTGGACGCCAAGGTCACCGTGGCCTGATTCCGGCCCGCCGGGACTCGGTCGGGACCCGATCGGGTCCCGCGCCATTTCCGAAAAGAGACGGCCCGCGAACGTTCGTTCGCGGGCCGTCCGCATGCAGCGCCGAGGAGGAGGCGCGGTTACGGCTATGCCTTGATGTTCTTGCGGCCCATGCGCAGGCCGTTGTTCTCGTAGACCGAAAGCACTTCCATGTCCGCCACGGGGTTGCGCTCGGAGAACTCCGTGGGCCGCCACCAGGTGGCCGCGAGCAGGTTTTCGCGGGCCTGGAGGTGCAGGCCGGTATCCACGGGCACGGCCGGGGTCTGCCAGGAGATGCCCGAGCGGTCGATGTCGTAGACCGTGTAGCGCATGGGGTGGGAGTTCACGGACGGGGAGGCGAAGTAGTTGACGCCGTTGAGCTCCTTGAGGTTGAGCGCGATGTGCCGGTGCGCGGCGATGACCACCGGGGCCGTGGCCGCGTGTTTGCTCAGCACCTCGCGCACGCGGTCGGCGTTGTCCAGCGTGAACCACTGCTTGGGGCCGCCGGGCAGCTCGTCGGCCGTCCAGCGGATCAGGTTGTGGTGCATGAAGACCACGTGCAGGGCGTCCTTGTGCGCGGCCAGCTCGCTGTCCAGCCAGGCGAGCTGCTCCTCGGGCATGATCGCGCCCCATTTGGTCTTTTCCAGCGGCAGGTTGGCGTCCAGGCCGATGATCCGCAGCCCGGGCGTGACCTCGGCGGCGTAGTAGCGCTTGCCGGAGGCGTCGTAGCCGTGGCCGGTGAAGAACTGCACGAAGTCCTCGATGGTCAGGTAGTTGAAGCCGCTGCGATGCTTGGTGGTGTCCGCGGGTGCGAAGTCGTGGTTGCCCGCGACCACGAAGTAGGGGGCCTTGAGCTGGTCCAGCTCCTTCTTGATGGCGTGGGCGTTCTCGCGCTCGCCGTCCAGCAGCAGGTCGCCGCAGACCATGACGAAGCGCATGTCCGGGGTCGTGTTCAGGGCGGTCACGGTCCGCTGCACGCATTCGAGGCTGGCGGCGCTCATCTTCATGCCGTTTTTGCCTTTGATGTCCACGTGCGGGTCGGCGATGACGGCGAATTTTACGGTGCCGAAGTCCCGGGGGCCCGAGGCGGCGAAGGCCGTGGCCCCGGAGAGCAGGTTCAGGGTTCCGGCGGCGGCGGCCAGGCTTCCGGCCTTGAGAAAGGTGCGGCGGGAGATGCGGTCTTTCATGGTGGTGCTCCGTGGTTGGGGTTCGGGGGGACGCCTGGAACCGGATGCTATGGGGCGGGGATTGTGGAGTTGTGACGGGATGATGGCGGTTGCGTGGCACGCCCGGCCAAGATGCGGTCGAGCTCCTTGCGCGCTTGGCTTGGGGGGGAAAATGGGGTAGTTGTAGCGGTCTTTGTCGCACTATGGAATGGGACCAATCATGAATGCACGTTCTTCCTCCGTGACGGCTCCGTCCACGGCCTTCAGGCCCGCGCGCCGGGCCACCCGGCAGCTTTTCGTCGGCTCCGTGGGCATCGGCTCCGACCACCCGGTGGTGGTCCAGTCCATGACCAACACCGACACCCGCGACGTGGAGGCCACCGTGGCCCAGGTGGTCGCCCTGGCCGAGGCCGGTTGCGCCCTGGTGCGCCTGGCCGTGCTCGACGAGGCCGCGGCCGCGGCCATCGGGCCGATCCGCGCGGCCTCGCCCGTGCCGCTCATAGCGGACATCCACTTCGACCACCGCCTGGCCCTGCGCGCCCTGGAGGCGGGCATCGACGGACTGCGCATCAACCCCGGGAACATCGGCGGCCGCGCGCACGTGGACCGCGTGGTGGACGCGGCCAAGGCGCACCACGCGCCCATCCGCGTGGGCGTGAACTCCGGGTCCGTGGAAAGGGAGCTGCTCCGGAAGTACGGCGGGCCCACGCCCGAGGCCATGGTCGAATCGGCCCTGGGCCACGTGCGCATGCTCGAGGAGCGCGGCTTCTACGACACCAAGATTTCCCTGAAGTCCTCCTCGGTGCTGGACACCGTGGCCGCCTACCGGCTGCTGGCCGCGCGCTGCGACTATCCGCTGCACATCGGCGTGACCGAGGCGGGCACGCTGCTGCGCGGCTCGGTCAAGAGCGCCGTGGGCTTGGGCATCCTCCTGGCCGAGGGCATCGGGGACACGCTGCGCGTCTCCCTGACGCACGATCCCGTGGCCGAGCCCGGCGTGGCCTGGGAAATCCTGCGCGCCCTGGGCCTGGGCGCACGCGGGCCGGAGATCGTCTCCTGCCCCACGTGCGGGCGCACGGAGATCGACCTCATCGGCCTGGCCGGCGAGGTGGAGGAACACCTGCGCACCGTGACCGAGGACTTCAAGGTCGCGGTCATGGGCTGCGTGGTCAACGGCCCGGGCGAGGCGCGCGAGGCCGACATCGGCATCGCGGGCGGCCGCGGCCTGGGCATCATCTTCCGCAAGGGAGAGGTCATTCGCAAGGTCAAGGGCGAGGCCGAACTGGTGCCCGCCTTTCTCGAAGAACTGGACAGATTTCTCAACGAGAGGAGAAACCGCTAGATGCGCTGGAGCCGCTACTACATTCCGACCCTCAAGGAAGCCCCGGCCGACGCCGAGGTCGTGAGCCACAAGCTGCTGGTGCGCGCGGGCATGATCCGCAAGCTCACCTCCGGGCTCTATTCCTTTCTGCCCCTGGGCCTGCGCGCCCTGAACAAGTCCGGCCGCATCGTGCGCGAGGAGATGGACCGCGCCGGGGCCCTGGAGATCGTCATGCCCGTGGTCCAGCCCGGCGACCTCTGGAAGGAGTCCGGCCGCTGGGAGCACTACGGCCGCGAACTGCTGCGCTTCGTGGACCGCCACGACCGCGACTACTGCCTCGGCCCCACCCACGAGGAGGTGGTCACGGACCTGGTGCGCGGGGAGATCAAGTCCTACCGCCAGCTGCCCGTGAACCTCTACCAGGTGCAGACCAAGTTCCGCGACGAGATCCGCCCGCGCTTCGGGCTGATGCGCTGCCGCGAGTTCGTGATGAAGGACGCCTATTCCTTCGACAAGGACGAGCCGGGCGCGGAGGCCAGCTACCGGGCCATGTACGACGCCTACTCGCGCATCTTCTCGCGCATGGGCATGCGCTTCCGGCCCGTGCAGGCCGACTCCGGGGCCATCGGCGGCAGTTTTTCCCACGAGTTCATGGTCCTGGCCGACACGGGCGAGGACACCATCGCCGTGTGCCGCGACTGCGATTTCGCCGCGAACCTGGAAAAGGCCCCGGTGGCCTTTTCCGGCGCGCCGTGCACGGAGACCTGCCCTCCCATGGAAGAGGTGCCCACGCCGGACACGCACACCGTGGACGAGGTGGCCGCGTTCCTCGGGGTCGCGCCCGCGCGCGTGGTCAAGACGCTGCTCTACGTGGCCGACGGCGAGCCCGTGGCCGCGCTGGTGCGCGGCGACCGCGAGCTGAACGAGGTCAAGTTCAAGAACCTGCTCGGCGCGGCCGAGATCGAACTGGCCGAGCCCGCCCGGGTGGTGGAGCTGACCGGCGCGGCCGTGGGCTTCGCCGGGCCCGTGGGCCTCAAGGGCGTCGCCCGCGTCTATGCGGACAACGAACTGATGGCCGCCACCGACTGGGTGGCCGGGGCCAACAGGACCGACGCGCACGTGCGCCACCTGGACCTGGCGCGCGACGCCGCAGTCACGGTCTTCGCGGACCTGCGCACGATCACGGCCCAGGACCCGTGCCCCGTGTGCGGCGGCGCGCTGGAGCTGCCGCGCGGCATCGAGGTCGGCCACGTCTTCAAGCTCGGGCTCAAGTACTCCGAGGCCATGAACGCCAAGTTCCTGGACGAGGAGGGCAAGGAACGGTTCATGATCATGGGCTGCTACGGCATCGGCGTCTCGCGGATCATCGCCGCGTGCATCGAGCAGAACCACGACGAGCACGGCATCGTCTTCCCCATTCCGCTCGCGCCGTTCGAGGTCGTGGTCCTCAACCTGGCGCCCAAGGACGAGGCGGTTTCCGCCAAGGCCCAGGAAATCCACGATTTCCTGGAGGCCCAGGGCGTGGATACGCTCCTGGACGACCGCGAGGAGCGGCCCGGCGTCAAGTTCAAGGACGCGGACCTGATCGGCTGCCCCATGCAGCTGGTGGTCGGCGGCAAGGGGCTGGAGCGCGGCGTGATCGAGGCCAAGGACCGCCGCACCGGCGAGAAGAGCGAGCTGGACGCGGCGGACTTCGCCGCGGCCTATGCGACGTGGCGCGCCGGGGTGGAGCGGGGCTGGGCCGACTACGCGGCCTTCCGCGACGGCGCGGCGGCGTCCGCCAAGGGCGGGGGCGAGTAGGGCGCATGGGCCAGGGCGTCGCCGACGGCCTGCGCGTGCGCAGCGTGCGCGAGGTCACCTCGGCCATCAAGGCCGTGCTCGAGGGGGAGTTTCCCTTCCTCTGGGTGCGCGGCCAGGTGACCAACCTCTCGCGTCCGGGTTCCGGGCATCTCTACTTCACGCTCAAGGACGAGGAGGCCGCCCTGAACGTGGTCTGGTTCAGGGGCAGCCAGCGCGCTGCCCCGAACCTGCCGGACCCGCTCACGGGCGAGGTGGCCGATCCCGACGAGGGCCCGGATGCCGGGGGCGGGTTCGGCGCGGTGCGCGTGGCGTCCCTCGCGGCTGCGCTGCGCGACGGCCAGGAGGTGCTCTGTGCCGGGCGCATCAACGTCTACCCGCCGCGCGGGCAGTATCAGCTTGTGGCCGAGGTGGTCCAGGACGTGGGCGTGGGGCGGCTCTACGCCGAGTTCGAGCGCCTCAAGCGCGAGTTGGCCGCGCGCGGGTTCTTCGCCGCCGAGCGCAAGCGGCCCCTGCCGTACCATCCGGCGCGCGTGGCCGTGGTCACCGCGCCCACGGGCGCGGCCGTGCGCGACTTCGTGCGCATCGCGTCCGAGCGCGGCTGGGGCGCGTCGCTGCGCATCTATCCGGCCCTGGTGCAGGGCGACGCCGCGCCCGCGCAGATCGCCCGGGCCCTGGCGCGCGCCGGGGCCGACGGCTGGGCCCAGTGCGTGGCGCTGATCCGGGGCGGCGGCTCGCTGGAGGACCTCTGGGCCTTCAACACCCTGGAGGTGGCCGAGGCCGTGCACGGCTCCGTGCTGCCGGTCATCGCGGGTGTGGGCCACGAGGTGGACCACACCATCGCGGACATGGTCGCGGACGTGCGCGCGGCCACGCCGAGCCACGCGGCCCAACTCCTCTGGCCCGAGCGCGAGCAGGTCGCGCAGCGCATCGACGGACTGGAGACGGCCCTGCGCGCGGCCTGGAACGGCGCGTGCCGCGAGCTGGAGCGCGAGCTCTCCGGCCTGGAGCGCGCCCTGGCCTGGCTGTCGCCGCTGCAGGCCCTGCGCCGCGTGGACGAGCGGCTGACGGACGGCGCGCGGGCGCTGGCGGCGGCCATGGAACGCTTCCTGGCCCGGCGCGAGGACGCGGTGCGCGCGGCGGACGAGAGCCTGGCGCGCCGTTTCGGTCCGGAGTTCTTCGCCCTGCGCGCGGTGCCGCTCGACGACCTGGACGGCCGGGTGCGCCGCGCGGGCGCGGCGCTCGTGGCCAGTGCCGACGGCGCGTTGGAGCGGCTGGAGCTGCGTCTGGCCGGGCTGGATCCCGAGGCGCCGCTGGCGCGCGGCTACGCCATGGTCCGGTCGCGCCGCACCGGCGCGTTCCTGCGCTCGGTGTGCGACGCACGCCCGGGCGACGCGCTGGACATCCGCGTGGCCGACGGCGCGGTGCCCGCCGTGGTCGCGGGCCCGGACGGGGCCGCGGGGGCGGGAGGAGTTTCCGGGGGGCCCACGGGCGCACGGCGATCCGCGCCGCGCCGCAAACGGGCGGGCTCCGGCCCGCAGCAGGGGTCGTTGTTGGAATGACGTATCGCAGTATTTTGGGTCTTGTCGTCGTCTTTTGTCTGCTGGCCGCCGTCCCGGCGCGCGCCGAGGTTTCGGTGTCGTGCCCGGACACGGTCTCGCCGGGCCAGCCGTTTCTGGTGCGCGTGAGCGCGCCCGAGGGGCTTGCCGCCGTGCGCCTGCAGTGGCGCGACCGCACCGTGGAGCCGCCCGTGCGGCCCGCGCCCGGAGCTTCGTCCGGAGACACGAAGACCGCGCCCGCCACGCGCGCCGACGTGCTCCTGGGGCTGGGGCTGGACGAGAAGCCCGGCACGCTCTCCCTGCGCGTGCGCGCGACCACGGCCGCGGGCGCGCGCGTGGCCGTGCTGCGCACCCTGCGCGTGGTGCCCAAGCAGTACCCGGAAGAGCGCCTGACCGTGAAAAAGGGCTTCGTGCATCTGGACGAAAAGGCCCTGGCCCGGCACAACAAGGAAAAGGCCATGGTCCACGAGGCCATGGAGCATCTCGACGCCGCGCCGCAGTGGTCCTGCCCCTTTGTCCGGCCGGTGCCGGGCAAGGTGCTCAGCGTCTTCGGCATGCGCCGCGTCTTCAACGGCGAGCCGCGCTCGCCGCATTCCGGCGTGGATTTCCGGGGCGCGGTGGGCACGTCGGTGCACGCCGCGGCCGCCGGGCGCGTGCTCGTGGCCGACGACCTGTATTTCGCGGGCAACTGCGTGTACATCGACCACGGCCAGGGCGTGGTCACGGTCTATGCGCACCTCTCGCGCATCGACGTGCGCCCGGGCCAGGAGGTGGCCGCGGGCCAGGTCCTCGGCAAGGTGGGCGCCACCGGGCGGGTCACGGGCCCGCACCTGCATTTCGGGGCCTTCGTCTACGGCGAACTGGTGGACCCGGAGGTGCTGCTCAACCCGGACTGCGCCGCGCGATAGACGCGGTCCCGGCGCAACGCCGGAGGGATTTCTTTCGTACGACAACCGCACGCCGGCGGGCTCGGCCCCGGTGCGGGAAGGAGAGGCATATGGCCGCACAGGAAGGCGGAATGGATTTCGAGAAGAAGCTCAAGCGGCTGGCCGCCGTGGTGGAAAAGCTGGAGAGCGGCGAGCTGCCCCTGGAAAAGGGCGTGGCCCTGTACAAGGAGGGGCTGACCCTGGCCCGCGAATGCCGCGAGACCCTGGCCGACGTGCGCAACGAGATCGCCGTGTTCACCGAGGAGGGGCTCAAGGAGTTTGCGCCCGAAGCCGAGGAGACCGACGCCGAACGGGCGGACGGAGAGGAGGAGGCGGACGATGAGCGCTGACAGGAACGTGGTCGCTGACAAGAACGTGGTCATGGACAAGAACGTGATCACGGACAAGAGCATGGTCAAGCAGGCCCTGGCCGATCTGGGGCTGGAGATCGAGGCCTTTCTGGGCGGTTGCATGAAGGGGCGGCACGTCCCCTGCGCCCTGGTCACGGCCATGGAATACAGCCTCATGGCCGGGGGCAAGCGCCTTCGGCCCGCCCTGTGCCTGACCTTCGCCGAGCTCTTCGGCCTGGCGCGCGGGGAGGCCATGCCCTTTGCCTGCGCCCTGGAGTGCATCCACACCTATTCGCTGATCCACGACGACCTGCCGGCCATGGACGACGACGACCTCAGGCGCGGCAAGCCCTCCAGCCACAAGAAGTTCGGCGAGGCCACGGCCATCCTGGCGGGCGACGGGCTGCTCACCGAGGCCTTCGGGATCATGACCTGGGTGGCGGAGGACGGCTCGGGCGACGGAACCGTCCCGCCCGCGCGCGTGGTCGCGGCCCTGCGCGAGACCGCCTCGGCCGCCGGGGCCGCGGGCATGGTCGGCGGCCAGTTCCTGGACATGGACTTCACCGGCCGCCGGACCGTCAAGCTCGACGAACTGCGCGCCATGCACGCCCTGAAGACCGGCGCGCTGATCCGTTGTTCCTGCCTGACCGGGGCCATCCTGGCGGGCGCGTCCGAGGAGGACCTGGCGCGCGTGCGCGCCTACGGCGAGGCCATCGGCGTGGCCTTCCAGATCGTGGACGACGTGCTCGACGTGGTCGGCGACGAGGCCACCCTGGGCAAGCCCGTGGGCAGCGACGCATCCCAGGGCAAGTGCACCTATCCGGCCCTGGTCGGCATCGAGAAGAGCCGCGAGATGGCGCGCGAGCGGGCCGACGCGGCCCAGGAAATCCTTGCGCCCTACGCCGGACCCCAGGCGGACTTTCTCCGCGCCCTGGCCCGCTACATCGTCGAGCGGGCCTCCTAACCATCGCTTCCGATCAAGCGCACAAGATCATGGCCGATACCGAACAACAACCCACGCTATTGTCGCGCATCAACGGCCCCGCCGACCTGGCCCCGCTTTCCGTGGCCCAGCTCGAGCAACTGGCCCGCGAACTGCGCGCCCTGATCATCGAGACCGTCTCGCATACCGGCGGCCACCTCGCGCCCTCCCTGGGCGTGGTCGAACTGACCCTGGCCATGTTCAAGGTCTTCGACCTGGACAAGGACAAGATCGTCTGGGACGTGGGCCACCAGGCCTACGCCCACAAGATCCTCACGGGCCGCCGCGACGCCTTCTCCACCCTGCGCACCATCGACGGCATCAGCGGCTTTCCCAAGCGCGGCGAGAGCCCCTACGACCACTTCGGGGTGGGGCATTCCTCCACCTCCATCTCCGCAGCCCTAGGGCTGGCCATGGCCCGCGACCTGGACGCCGGGGACGGCCGCGTGCTCGCCGTGATCGGCGACGGTTCCATGACCGGCGGCCTGGCCTTCGAGGGCCTCAACCAGGCCGGGCACCACGGCCGCGACCTGGTGGTCGTGCTCAACGACAACGAGATGTCCATCTCCAAGAACGTGGGCGCGCTCTCCTCGTTCCTGAGCCGCAACCTCTCCTCGCGCTGGGTGCGCCGCGTCAAGCGCGACGTGGAGACCCTCTTCAAGTCCATCCCCTCCATCGGCGAGGACCTGATGCGCTACATGCGCCGCAGCGAGGGCTCGTTCAAGGGGTTCTTCACGCCCGGCATGCTCTTCGAGGCCTTCCAATTCAACTACGTGGGCCCCATCCACGGCCACAATCTCCCGGCCCTGATCGACGCCTTCAAGCTGGTCAAGGGCATCGAGGGCCCGGTGCTGCTGCACGTGCTGACCAAGAAGGGCAAGGGCTACGCGCCCGCCGAGAGCAACCCCGCGCACTTCCACGGCGTGGGCTGCTTCGAGCCCGAGACCGGCCGCGCCAGCAAGCTGCCCGCCTGTTCCCTGCCGTCCTACACCGACGTCTTCGGCCGTACCCTGTGCGACCTGGCGGCCAAGGACACCTCGATCATCGCCATCACCGCGGCCATGCCCGAGGGCACGGGCACCAGCGCCTTTGCCGAGCGCTTTCCCGAGCGGTTCGTGGACGTGGGCATCTGCGAGCAGCACGCCGTGACCTTTGCCGCCGGGCTGGCCACCCAGGGCTACCGGCCCGTGGTCGCGGTCTATTCCACCTTCCTGCAGCGCTCCTACGACCAGATCGTGCACGACGTCTGCCTGCAGAACCTACCCGTGACCTTCTGCCTGGACCGCGCCGGGCTGGTGGGCGAGGACGGGCCCACGCACCACGGGGCCTTCGACATCTCCTTCCTGCGCCACATCCCCAACATGACGGTCATGGCCCCCAAGGACGAGGGCGAGTTGCAGCGCATGCTGGCCACGGCCGTGACCCACGACGGACCCGTGGCCCTGCGCTATCCGCGCGGCGTGGGCGTGGGCGCGGAGCTGACCGACGCGCCCGAGCCCCTGGTCGTGGGCGAAGGCGAGCTGCTGCGCGACGGGACCGACGCCCTGGTGATGGCCCTGGGCAGCCGCGTGCATCCCTGTTTGGAGGCCATCGAGGAGCTGGAGGCCGAGGCCGGGGTTTCCGTGGCCCTGTTCAACGCCCGGTTCGTCAAGCCCCTGCCCGAGGCCCAGCTCGTGGAGTTGGCCGTGCGCTTCGAGCGCATCCTGGTGGTGGAGGAGAACGTGCGCATGGGCGGCTTCTCCTCGGCCGTGCTGGAGTGTCTGAGCGACAACAACGCGCTGGGCGGCAGGACCGTGGTGCGGCTGGGGCTGCCCGACGCCTTTGTGGAGCACGGTGCGCAAAAGGAACTGCGCCGCCGCGTGGGGTTGGACAACGTCGGTATCCGCGAGCGGCTGCGCGTCCTGCTGGGGCTGGGCCGGGCCTAGGCCGCGCGCGGGCGCGGCGGACGGTTCGCCGGACCCGGCCGGGGCGCTGGCGCGACCCGGTGCCGAATCCGGCCAGCCGGGGCCTGACCGGAGGAAAGGGCCTTGGGACCGGTGGTCGCGCGGATGCGGGATCCGTCTTTCTGCGTCCGGGAACCTTCCGGAAAAAATCCAGAAAATATCCCGGGACCGCCCCGGGGACCCTCCGAGGCTGTTCTGCCTCCGTCCCAGCCGTCCGTATGTCGGCGTTCGGGCTACCCCGCCGAGTGGAGCGGCCTTTCGGCGCGATGGCAATAAAACCGGCTGGTTTTTCTGGATATTTCTGTGACTCTCAAGGAAATTTAGACTTTCTTTGGACGCCGCGCCCTCTTCGGACGCGGCGTTTTTGGGGCTCGCGCCTGGCCTCGATCCGCGCCACGGCGCAAAAAAAGGGCGCCGCCTTGCGGCGACGCCCGTGCGATTCCAAAGAATGCGGTTCGGACGCTTGCGACCAGGCTCGGCCGCGCTCAGCGGCCCGCCGGTTCCTTGCCCTCGTCGTCGGCGTCCTTCCGGTCCTCGGGCTCCCGGCCGGGTTCGCCCTCGGTGCGCGGTTCGTCGTCCAGCCCCTCCCAGGAATACACGTCCTCGGAGTCCGCGCCCGGTAGGGGAGACGCCCCGGGCTCGGCCACGGGCACGGAGTCGTCGCCCCGGGCCGTGCCCGCGCCGTCCGCTCCGGCGAACGTGCCGCCGTTGGCCTCGGCAAACCCGTTGTCCGGATCGGCCCCGACGACACCCGCCTCCTGGCCCGCGCGGCAGGGATCGCCGCCCTCGCCGTGGCGGCGGTCCTCCTCCTCCTGGCGCAGGGCGCGGCGCAGCACCTTGCCCACGATGGTCTTGGGCAGCTCCGTGCGGAACTCCACCTGCTTGGGAACCTTGTAGTTGGCCAGCTTCTGCCGACAGTGCGCGATGATCTCCGCGCGGGTCACTTCCTCGCCCTCGTGCGGCACGATGTAGGCCTTGATGATCTCGCCCCGGTGCGCGTGGGGCACGCCCACGGCCACGGCCTCCTTGACCTTGGGGTGCTCGTAGAGCACCTCGTCGATCTCGCGCGGATAGACGTTGTAGCCGCCGGAGATGATCATGTCCTTCTTGCGGTCCACGATGTAGAAGTAGCCCTGCTCGTCCATGTAGGCGATGTCGCCGGTGTAGAGCCAGCCGTTGCGCAGGGTGGAGGCCGTGTCGTCGGGCCGGTTCCAGTAGCCCTTCATGACCTGCGGGCCGCGGATGATCATTTCCCCCACCTTGCCCGCGGGCAGCGGCACCGTGCCCACCTCCATGTCCACGATGCGCACGTCCGTGTCCGGGAAGGGCAGGCCGATGGAGCCGACCTTGTGCAGCCCCTTGATGGGGTTGATGTGCGTCACGGGCGAGGCCTCGCTCAGCCCGTAGCCCTCGATGATCTCCGCGCCGGTCATGCGCTCGAACTCGCGCATCTGCTCCACGGGCATGGGCGCGGAACCGGACACGCAGTACTTGATGGAGTCCAGGCGGTAGTTGGTCACGTCCTTCTGCTGCATCAGCGAGATGTACACCGAGGGCGCGCCCGGAAAAACCGTGGGCGAGAGCTTGTCGATGGCCACGAGCACGTCGCGCGGCACGTAGCGCGGGAAGGGGATCATGGTCGCGCCCAGGTAGGTGGCCCAGTTCAGGCACACGGTCAGGCCGTAGACGTGGAAGTAGGGCAGCAGGCCCAGAAAGGACTGCGGGCTGTCCTGCAGGCCGTGCAGCATGTTGGAGCACTGCTGCACGTTGACGGCCATGTTGTAATGGGTCAGCATGACGCCCTTGGCCACGCCCGTGGTGCCGCCGGTGTACTGCAGCAGCGCCAGGTTGTTCTTCGGGTCGGCCACGTCGCCGGCCACGCGCTCGCGGCCCTTGGTCAGCGCCTTCCAGCGCAGCACGTTCGGCCCGTAGGGCACCGCGGGCCGCTGGCCGTCGCGTTTGGCCTTGAAATCGTAGAGCTTGTTCAGGGGAAAGGCCAGGCAGTCGGAGATGGTGGACACGATGTACGTGCGCACGGGCAGCCGCTCGCGCAGGTCCGCGATCTTGGGCCAGAGCAGGTCCAGCGTGACCATGTGCGAACAGTCGGCGTCCGTGAGCTGGTGCACCAGCTCCTTTTCCATGTACAGGGGGTTGGTCATCACCACCACGGCCCCGGCCTTGAGCGCGGCCCAGTAGGTGATGATCGACTGCGGCAGGTTGGGCAGCATGATCGAGATGCGCGAACCCGGGCCCACTCCGGCTTGACGCAGGTTTGCGGCCGTGATCTCGACCAGCTCCAGGAGCTTTTCGTACCTGATCTTCCAGTTGCGGAAGACGATGGCCGTGCGCTTGGGGTGGTTGGCGGCGGCGCGGTCGAGCAGGGCGTAAAGCGGGAACGCCTCGTAGTCGATGGAGACCGGCACCTGTTCGTCATAGCTGGCTATCCACGGCCGCTGCGCCCGGACGGAATCCTGCGTGTCCACATGTCCCCCTTGCTGAGGTCTTGGTGTGTCTGCGCGCCGCGCCCTGCGCGGCATTTTCGGTTCGCTCACTGTGTCCGCCCACGGCGGGGAGGCGGGAACGTATGGAATGGCTGACGGCGCGACCCTTCGCGCACCGCGGCTTGCACGGGCCCGGCGCGCCGGAGAACTCCCTGCGCGCCATTCTGGCCGCGGCGGATCGCGGCTTCGGCGTGGAACTGGACGTGCGCCTGCTGGCGGACGGCGCCGTGGCCGTGTTCCACGATCGTACGCTTGCGCGGCTGACGGGCCGCAAGGGTCTGGTGGAGCGGCTCACCGTCCCCGCGATGAGCCCGCTGCGTCTGCTGGATACGGACCAGCCGATCCCTCTTTTGACCGACGTGCTCGATGGCGTCGCGGGTCGCGTCCCTCTTTACATTGAGCTGAAGCAGGAAGCAAGGCCGGGGCCCCTGGAAAGCGCCGTCTCCCGTATCCTGCGCGCCTATCGCGGGCCGTTCGGCGTGGCCTCGTTCAGCGCGCGCTGCCTTGGCTGGTTCGTCGAGCGCGAGCCCGGCTTTGCGCGCGGCCAGATCGCGGGCGGCCGCTGCGAGCGCGATCCCTTGGGGCTCAAGCGTCTGGCGCTCGGCAACCTCTGGCTCAACCGCATCAGCCGCCCGCATTTCGTCTCCTACCACCTCGGCTCCCTGCCGCATCCGGCCGCAACGCGCGCCCGGGCCGCCGGGCTGCCGCTGCTCTGCTGGACCGCGCGCTCGCCCGAGGACATGGCCCGTGGCCTGCGCCTGGCGGACAACGTGGTTTTCGAGGGCTTCGTGCCCGAGGCGGCGGGCTGATTTCCGGCGCGGGCCGGTTCTGCCGCAAACTTCCTGCGCCGCCGCAGGCGGCACTTGCCAGCCGCGCCGCACCAGACTATGGAAAGGATTCGGGCGACGGAGCCGGTGCTTTCGGCAGCCCAGCCTGCGCCGGGAATTATCGGCGCGTCCGAACGTCGTCTCATGCGCCCCGAAGCGCCGCCGGCCTCCGGGGCGGGCTCGTATACAAACGCAGTATATTCAAGTTGTTGGACAACCAGATACCCCGGCCGATCCGCGGCCGGGCCAGGAACGCTGCTGCGAAAGCGGGAAAGGAGTTTGATCGGTTATGAGTGGCATACGCGCATTCATGGATAAGCATTACAAGCACTTCAACGCCCGGGAGACCGTGGACGCGGCCAAGGCCTGGGAAAAGCTGCTCGCCGATGGCGGCAAGATGTTTCTGTCCATGGCCGGGGCCATGAGCACGGCCGAGCTGGGCATCTCCCTGGCCCAGGCCATCCGCGCGGGCAAGGTGCACGCCATCTGCTGCACCGCCGCCAACCTGGAAGAGGACCTCTTCAACCTCTTCAACAACAACGAATACGAGCTCGTGCCCCACTACCGCGACCTCAGCCCCGAGGACGAGACCGCCCTCTACGACCGGGGCCTGAACCGCGTCACGGACACCTGCATTCCCGAGACGATCATGCAGACCGTGGAGCACCACCTGCACAAGCGCTGGAGCGAGGCCGCCGCGAACGGGGAACGCTCCTTCCCCTGGGAGTATTTCTACGGCCTGCTGGACATCCCCGGCATCGAGGAGCAGTTCCAGGTGCCGCGCGAGCACTCCTGGGTCCTGGCCGCCAAGGAGATGGGCCTGACCATCTACACCCCCGGCTGGGAGGACTCCACCATGGGCAACAAGTTCTGCGCCATGGTCATGGAAGGCAAGGTCAAGCACCACCAGGCCATGAAGGCCGGCACCGAGCAGATGGAACACTTGGCCAACTGGTACCAGGCCCAGGCCGACGCGGGCACGCGCGTGGGCTTCTTCCAGATCGGCGGCGGCATCGCCGGCGACTTCCCCATCTGCGTGGTGCCCATGCTCATCCAGGACCTGGACCGCGAAAAGACGCCGTTCTGGGCCTACTTCTGCCAGATCAGCGACTCCACCACGTCCTACGGCTCCTACTCCGGCGCCGTGCCCAACGAAAAGATCACCTGGGGCAAGCTCGACAAGACCACCCCCAAGTTCATGATCAACTCCGACGCCTCCATCGTCATGCCCCTGATCATCGCCTACCTCCTGGGCTGGTAGACGAGACTCCGCACGCACCCAAGCGCCCCCGGCCGCCAAGCGGCCGGGGGCGCTTTTTTTGCGCGGGTGTGCGGGGAGGGGGAGAAGGAAGCGAAGAGCCGGGGGGAGGCGGGGAGGGGAGGACCCTTTTTCG
>JACCQO010000111.1 GCA_015709205.1 Desulfovibrionaceae bacterium | reverse complement strand
CCGCCGGAGGCGCCCCTCCGGCGAGGAGCCGCCGGAGGCCCGCCTAGAGCTCGATGCCGCGCGCGCGGTATTCGTTGAGCTTGTTGCGCAGGGTGCGCACGGAGATGCCGAGCATTTCGGCGGCGCGCGTGCGGTTGCCGGAGGTCTGGTCCAGGCCGCGCATGATCATGATGCGCTCCAGTTCCTGCAGGGGGACGACCGCGCCGCCGAGCACGTCGTCCAGGTTGGGCGGCGCGGCGGAGGCCGCGGGCGCGGTACCCGAGAGCGAGGGCGAATCCTCGTCGCCCTCGTCGTCCCCGGCCCCGTCCGCCTGCGCGTCCTCGGGCAGGGGCCAGGCGTCCGGGTCGAGCAGGAAGTGCACCTTGGCGATGGGCCCGGCCCCGGCCAGGAGCACGGCGCGCTCCATCATGTTCTGGAGCTCGCGCACGTTGCCCGGCCAGGCGTAGCCGCGGATCCAGTCGATGGCCTCCTGCGACAGGGCCAGGAGCGGCAGGTTGTATTCCTTGCAGAAGGAGGAGATGAAGAAGTCGGCCAGCCGCAGGGCGTCGTCGCCGCGCTCGCGCAGGGCGGGCAACCGCAGGGGGATGACGTTGAGCCGGAAGTAGAGGTCCTGGCGGAACTTGCCCTCCTCGACCCACTGCTCCAGGGACCGGTTGGTGGTCGCCAGCACGCGCACGTCCACCTTGATGGTCTCCATGCCGCCCACGCGGTCCAGCTCGCCCTCCTGGAGCACGCGCAGCAGCTTGGCCTGCAGCCCGAGCTCCATCTCGGAAATCTCGTCCAGCAGCAGGGTGCCGCCGTGGGCCAGCTCGAACTTGCCCAGCTTGCGGTTGATGGCCCCGGTGAACGCGCCCTTTTCGTGGCCGAAGAGCTCGCTTTCCAGCAGGTGCTCGGGCAGGGCCGCACAGTTGATGGCGACGAACGGCCGGTTGGCGCGGTCGCTGGAGACGTGCAGGTACTTGGCGAACATTTCCTTGCCCGTGCCGGATTCGCCGGAGATGAGCACGGTGGCCTTGGACGGGGCCACCTGGCGCGCCAGGGCCAGCACGCGCTTGACCGCCGGGTCCTGGCCGATGATGCTGAAGCCCTTGCCCGTGACGCCCGGGGCGACGGGCGCGGGCTGGGCCGGAACCGGCTGGGCCGCCGCGTGTCCGGCGGCGTGTCCGGGGGAGTGCCCGGAGGCGTGTCCCGCAGCCGGAACGCCGTGCGCGTGGCCGAGGGTATGCGGGATTTCGTGCGTGCCCTGCGGTGGGGCCTGCGGGGCCGGAGGAACCGGGGCGGGAGCGGGCGCGGGTTCGGGCGGGCCGTCGGGCAGCACCGTGGCCACCTTGTCCCAGGTCAGCGGGCCCACCCAGTAGTCGCGTGCTCCGAGCTCCAAAAAGCGCTTGGCCTCGTCCACCGAGCCCTTGTCCGTGAACACGACCACCGGCGGAAAACCGCCGTTGGCCGAGCCCCGGGCGATGAGGTCCTCGGCCTTGTAGCCCGGCATCCACGGCCGCGTGACGATCAGGCACGGGCGCGACTTCTCCACGAAGGAGAGCGCGCCGCTGAGGTTCTCGGCCATGCCCGCGCCGATGCCCTCCTCCTTGAGCGTCGGGAAGAGGTCCATGACCACGCTGGCGGGGGCGACGAAGAGGATGCTCTGGGAGGCCATGCACAGTCCATAGCCGCAACCCAGGCGATTATCAACATTTGCGTGCGCAGTACGCGTTTCCGGAGGGACGCCCGGGCCCGCTGCGCACAGGGGCCCGTGGGCCGCAGGGCGGGTGCCTCGGGCGCTTCTCCCCTGTCGGCCCCGCGCAGGCGCTTGTCTATTGACGATTGTAGGAAGACGCGCGGGCATCTTGACCTGGGCCGGAGGTATCCATACCTTGACGATCGCCAAGGCGGCCCGGCCGCCCGGAACCCACAACACCGACGCCGCAGCCGCGGCGGGGAGAACACATGGCCACGAACCAGACCCGCAAGGCCACCGCCGGTGCTTCCGGCACCGCCACCGTCAAGAGATCCACCGCCGTCCTCCTGCTCGTCGTGGGGTTGGCCGCCGGGTTCTACCTCGGCACCGTGGTGCGCGGGCTGATGGCCCCGCAGCCCGAAGCCCGGGTGGCCATGGGGCCCGCCGCGGACATGCCTCCGGCCCCGCAGGGAGCGCCCGAGCCCGACCCCGAACTCGCCGCGCGCATCGCCGCACACGAAAAGGCCGTGCTCGACGCGCCCGACGATCCCGCGGCCTGGACCCACCTCGGCAACCTCTACTTCGACTCCGACCAGCCCGCCAAGGCCATCCGGGCCTACGAAAAGTCCCTGGAGCTGGCCCCGGGCAACGCCGACGTGCTCGTGGACCTGGGCGTCATGTACCGCCGCGCCGGGCAGCCGCAGCGCGCCGTGGAATCCTTTCAAAAGGCCCTGGCCGCCAATCCCGGGCACGAGGTCGCGCGCTTCAACCTGGGCATCGTGCGCATGCACGACCTGAACGACATCCCCGGCGCGCTGGCCGCCTGGCGCGAACTGCTGACCATCGACCCGCAGGCCAAGGCCCCCAACGGCATGCCCGTGCGCCAGCTCGTGGAGGAGCTGGAACACAGCCAGGCCGCCTCCGCCCCTGCTTTCGGCTCCGCTTCCGGCCCGGCCGAGCCCCCGGCCGCCTCCGGCGGGCCGTTGCTGCCGCCTCGCGGGCAATAGCGCCCCGAGCCCCACCTGGCCTGTTTCGGCAGGAAAACCGACGCACATCGCCGGTTTTCCTGCCGAATTTTTTTTTTGCTTTTTTCTTGGCGTGGGTTGACACCCCAGAGATGCGAGAGTAGTTTCTCAATCAGTAATAATTCTTGTCAACGAAATAACTACCTAAAAAATTTAGGAGGAAATCATGTCCAAGACGCAAAAAAACCTCTCCGCCGCCTTTGCCGGTGAGTCCCAGGCCAACCGCAAGTACCTCGCCTTCGCCGCCCAGGCCGACAAGGAGGGCTTCGCCCAGGTCGCCAAGCTCTTCCGCGCCACCGCCGAGGCCGAGACCATCCACGCGCACGCGCACTTCCGCCTGCTCAAGGGTGTGGGCTCCACGGCCGAGAACCTGCAGTCCGCCATCGACGGCGAGACCTACGAGTTCACCAAGATGTACCCCGAGATGATCGCCGACGCCGAGGCCGAGGGCGAAAAGGCCGCCGCGCGCTACATGGGGTTCGCCAACACCGCCGAGGAACTGCACGCCAACCTCTACAAGCGGGCCCTGGCCGATCCCTCCGGCATGGCCGCCGCCGACTACTACGTCTGTTCCGTCTGCGGCCACATCCACGCGGGCGCGCCCACGGAAAAATGTCCCATCTGCGGGGCCAAGGAAACCGCCTACTTCAAGGCCCAATAGCAGCCTTCTTCTTCCACTCCACCCTCGCCAACCCCGCCCGGCGCGCTCGCGCGCCGGGCGGGCTTCTTTTTGGGGACGGAGAGGCGGGGAGAGGGGAGCGGCGAAGAGCCGGGGGGAGGCGGGGAGGGGAGGACCCTTTTTCGGCGAAAAA
>JACCQO010000028.1 GCA_015709205.1 Desulfovibrionaceae bacterium | reverse complement strand
CCCTTTTTTCGCCGAAAAAGGGTCCTCCCCTCCCCGCCTCCCCCCGGCTCTTCGTTACGCCTGCTCCTGCCCTTCGCCCGCGCCGCCGTCCCCGTCCTCGTCCAGGGAGCGGGTGTAGTTGCATTTGCGGTTGGGGCAGGCCAGGTGTTCGCCCTTGCCGCGCGTGTTCTTGCGCACGAGGATCTTGGAGCCGCATTCGGGGCAGGGTTCATTCACGGGCCAGTCCCACACGGCGAAGTCGCACTCCGGGTAGCGGTTGCAGGAGTAGAAGATCTTGCCCCGGCGCGAGCTCTTTTCCACGAGCATGCCGTCGCAGCCGTCGCGCGGGCAGGCCACGCCGGTGCTGTAGGGCGCGGTGAAGGTGCACTCGGGGTATTTGTTGCAGCCCACGAAGCGGCTACCGGTGCGCGAGCGCTTGATGACCAGGTCGCCGGTGGCGCAGTCCGGGCATTTGCCCACGATTTCGGGGTCCGCGTCCTGCTTTTCCAGGATTTCGATCTCGCCCTTGGCGTCGCGGGTGAAGTTCTTGGTGTTGCGGCAGGCCGGGTAGCCGGAGCAGGCCAGGAACGTCCCCGCCTTGCCGAACTTGATGACCATGGGCTTGCCGCAGAGTTCGCAGGCGATGCCGGTCTCCAGGCCGCCCTTGACCGCGGCCATCTCCTTTTTCGCGGCCTCCAGGGTGGGGTAGAAGTCGCTGGTGAACTTCTTCATCAGCGCGACCCAGTCCTCCTGGCCCTCGGCGACCTCGTCCAGGGACTGTTCCATGGTCGCGGTGAAGTCCACGTCGAGCAGGGCCGGGAAGTGCTTGACGAGCTGGTCGCAGACGATCATGCCCAGGTCCGTGGGCACGAAGTGCTTGTCCAGCAGGGTGGCGTAGTCGCGGTCGAGCAGGGTGGAGATGATCGCGGCGTAGGTGGACGGGCGGCCGATGCCCTTTTCCTCCAGCTCGCGCACCAGGGAGGCTTCGGAGTAGCGCGGCGGCGGCTGGGTGAATTTCTGTTCGGGCCGCAGTTCCCGCAGGGCCAGGGCCTGGTCCGGCTCGAGCTTGGGCAGTTCCGGGGTCTGCTTCTTGCCCGCGGCGGGCATGGCCGCGAGAAAGCCGGGAAAGAGCATGCGCTCGCCCTTGACGCGCCAGACGGATCCGGCGGCGTCCAGGCTCACGGTGGTGTCCCAGAAGCGCGCCGAGGCCATCTGCGAGGCCACGAACCGCTCCCAGACGAGCTTGTAGAGGCTGTAGAGGTCGCGCTGGAGCACGGGGCGGACGGTTTCCGGGGTCAGGGTCACGTCCACGGGGCGGATGGCTTCGTGGGCGTCCTGGGCCGAGGCCTTGGTCTTGTAGGCGCGCGGCTTGTCCGGGTAGTACTCGGGGCCGAAGTGTCCGGTGATGAAGGCGCGGGCCGCGTCGCGCGCCTCGTCGGCGATGCGCACGGAGTCGGTACGCATGTAGGTGATCAGCGCCACGGTGCCCCGGTCGCCGAGCTCCACGCCCTCGTAGAGGCGCTGGGCCGTGCTCATGGTCTTCTTGGCCCCGTAGCCGAGGCGCTGCGAGGCGGCCTGCTGCAGGGTGGAGGTGATGAACGGCGGCTGCGGCGCGCGCGAGCGCTCCTTCTCGTCCACGGCCTGGACCACGAAGTCCACGCCCGGGCCGCGCACGACCACGCCGTCAGCGTCGGCGCGCCCGGCGGACTCGCCCACGCTCTCCGGCGGCAGGAGGTCTTCCGGGGCCACGGCGCGGGCCGGGTCGCCGAGCACGCGGTTGACCAGGGCCGCGGCCTCGGCCGCGCCGCCCACCTCGGCCTTCTTGTCGTCGATGCGCGCGAGTTCCACGCCGAAGTCGTGGCCCTCGGCATCGGCCACCTGGGCCTTGAAGGTCCAGAACTCCTGCGGCGCAAAGGCCTGGCGCTCCTTTTCGCGGTCCACGACCAGGCGCAGGGCCACGGACTGCACGCGCCCGGCGGAGATGCCGCGCTTGACCTTTTTCCACAGCAGGGGCGAAAGCTTGTAGCCCACGAGGCGGTCGAGCACGCGGCGGGCCTGCTGGGAGTCGAACAGGGCGCGGTTGAGTTCGCGCGGGTGCTCCAGGGCCTCCTTGACCGCGCGCGAGGTGATCTCGTTGAACTGGATGCGGAGCACGTTGTCGTTCTTGCCCTTGATGAGCTCGGCCACGTGCCAGGCGATGGCCTCCCCTTCGCGGTCCGGGTCCGGGGCCAGGTAGACGTGCTCGGCCTTGGCGGCCTTGCTCTTGAGCTTGTTGACGACCTTCTGCTTGCCCTGGATGACCTCGTAGAGCGGCTCGAAGTCCTTGTCCTCGTCCACGCCGAGGGCGCGGGGGGGCAGGTCGCGCACGTGCCCCACGCTCGCCTCCACCTCGTAGTTGGAGCCGAGAAATTTCTTGATGGTCTTCACCTTGGCGGGCGACTCGACGATGATGAGATCTTTGGTCATGATGGTGCGCCTCTATAATACCACCCGAGGGGGTTGCAACCCTTATTTGCAAAAGGCCGCCTTGCGGGGTGTCGAAAGGGTAAGGATTCCCCTGCGATAGGCAACCACTTTTTTCACAGGCCCGCCGGACGGCGCGGGACGGGCGCTCAAGGCGGATCGCGGCGGGGGCCGGAGGGCGCTCCGGCAACGCGCGGGCCCGCCCCAGGGCCGCTCCGCACGACATTATAAGTGCGCCGCGGTGCGATTCGATATACAGTTCGCATGGGTGCACGCCGATATGGATCAGGTGGGGTGATGAACAGACGCCATTTCCTTTGCCGCGCCGCGCGCCTTTCGGCGCTCGGCCCCCTTGCGCTCGCCGGGTTGCCCGGCGCGCTGGGCGTCCTTGCGTCCGGCGTCCTGTCCGGCTGCGCGCACGCGCCCTACACGGGCCGCAACCAGCTCATGCTCGTGGGCGCGCAGCAGGAGCTGTCCCTGGGCGCGCAGGCCGCCAAGGAGGTCCTGGACAAGGAAAAGCCCTGCGCCAACCCGGTCTACAAGTCCGCGGTCAAGGAGGTGGGCGAGCGCATCGCGCGCGCCGCGAACCAGCCGGACTACGACTGGGAATTCTACTGCGTGGACAAGCCCGACACGGTCAACGCCTTCTGTTTGCCCGGGGGCAAGATCTTCGTCTATTCCGGGCTGTTCAAGGTGGCCAGGAACCGCACCGAGCTGGCCGTGGTCGTGGGCCACGAGGCCGCCCACGCCATCGCGCGCCACGCGGCCGAGCGCATGAGCGTCAGCCTTTTGACCCAGCTGGGCGAGCGCGCGGCCCTGTCCGCCGTGGGCTCGGCCTCGCCCGCCGCGATCCGGGCCTTTCAGATGGCCGTGGGGCTGGGCGCGAACCTGGGCGTGATCCTGCCGTTTTCGCGCGAGCAGGAATACGAGGCCGACCACGTGGGCCTGATCCTCACGGCCAAGGCGGGCTACGACCCGCGCGCGGCCATCGCCTTCTGGTCGCGCATGGCCGAGGAGAGCGCCAAGAAGGGGACCAAGCCGCCGGAATACGTCTCCACCCACCCCTCGGACGAAAAACGCATCCAGGCCCTGCGCGAACTCATGCCCGAGGCCCTGCGCCACTACCGGAGGTCCTGACCCGTGCTCTTGGCCCCGCTTCTGCTCTTCGCGCGCCTGCGCGCGGTCGGTCCGGACGGTGCCGCGCCCGGCCGGGCCGCGTGCGCGAACGGGGCCCGCGAGGCGGCTGCGCCGCCGACGGCCGGGCCCGGTGCGAACGGCCGGCCAGCCGATCGGGCGGGGCTGCGGCAACGGGCGCGCGCACGGGGCTGGATTTCCGGGTTGGTCGGAATTCCAAGCGTTCTTAATCGATTAAAAACGTTCGCACTCCTCCGGACCGCCGGGCCCGGCGGCGAATCGCCCTCCGCGCACGGCGCCGCATTCCTTACATCCCCCGCCCCGGCGCACGCCGCGGCCCTCGACGCGCCCGTGGACCGCCAGGACGCCCTCCTGGCCTTCGCGGTCTGCGCCCTGCTCCTGGCATCCTGCTTGCTATGCCTCTCCCAGACCGCCCCCCGGCGTCAGGGACCCGTCTCCATGGCCTACAGCCCGCTGCACATACACGCGCTCGCCCGCGCCGCGCACGTGGACCGCTCCGCGTCCGGCGTCGCGCGCCCCGCGAACAGCGCCGGGCACACGACCGCCGGGCCGCTCCGCGCCCAGCCGGGAACGGCGGGGACGGGGGGAACGGGGGGGTCGGCCTTCGAGGCGCGGCTCGAGGCCCTGCTCCAGGATCCGCTCATGGCCGACGCGAACAGGAACCTCGCCGAACAGCTCCTGGGCGAGGGAGGCGGCGCGAACGGCGGTGGCCTGTTCGGCGACGGCCCGGCCGACGACGCAGGGAACGAGCGCGGCCCCTTCGAAAGCACGCTGCTCGGCTCCATGAACGCCGTGAACCTCCAGGCCCTGGCCCTGCTCGAGGACCAGCTTTCCCGCGCCAACACCGCGATGCCCCGCCCGGCCGCCGGGCGGAACGCCCTGGCGCTTGGCGGCAGCCCCCTGGCGTTTGGCGGCAGCCCCCTGGCGTCCGTCCGCAGCCCCCTGAACAGGACGCCCCTGGCCACCGAGGCCATGGCGCGCGGCATCTCCTCCATGCCCGGCAACCCGTCCGTGGCCATGGCCCTGCAGGGCCTGCCCGTGGACCTCGGCGGGACCATGCTCGCCGCCCTGGAGAACGACCCCGACGCCCTGGAGGCCCTCGGCGCCGCGGCCGGTCCGGGCAACCCCGGGCAGGCCGCCCGTGCGGCCGGGATCCACGCGCTGCGGCGCGCCGAGCAGGACGCCCGCGCGGCCCGGCTCGAACAGGCGTCCCTTGCGACCCAGGCCGGACCGGGCGAACCGGACGCGCCGGACGAGACCCCCTTGTCCGCCGCCGCCACGCTGGCCGCCCTTGTCGCGCCGGACTCCGCCGCCGCGGCCACGCGCCCCGACATGGCCCGCTCCATGGCCCGCTCCCTGGCCGCCTACGCCCGCGCCGCGGCCGCAGCCCCGGCCCCGACCCTGGCCCCGACCCCGGCCCCAACCCCGGACACCGACGCCGCGCGCGCTTCCGCCTCGCGGAACGCGGCCGCACCGGATCCCAACGCGCCGCCCGCCACCGCCGCGCGCCACGCGCGCCACAGGCCGCACCCCGGCGTCACCGGCGTGCTCGCCGCGCACTTCGAGTCCGGCCGCCACGGCCTGGCCGCCATCGGCTACGACCCGCGCGGCGGCACCTCCTACGGCAAGTACCAGATCTCCTCGCGCCGCGGCTCCATGAAGGACTTCCTCGCCTTCCTCGACGACCGCGCGCCCGACCTCGCCCGCCGCCTGCGCCGCACCGGCCCCACCGACACCGGCGGCCGCACCGGGGCCATGCCCATGGAATGGCGGCGCATCGCCGCCGAACAGCCATCGCGCTTCATGGACCTCCAGGACGAATTCATCCACCGCGCCAACTACCGCCCCGCCCTCCAGGACATCCTTGAGGAAACCAACATCAACATCGGCAACGGCGCGCCCGCCCTGCGCGAAGTGCTCTGGTCCACCGCCGTGCAGCACGGCTCCAAGGGCGCGGCCGACATCTTCGTCAACGCCACCCATCTCGCGGGCGTGGAACACGCCGAAGACCCCGCCAGCGTCAAGAAGCTCATCGAAGCCGTATACGACGAACGCAAAGGCCGCTTCTTCGGCTCCTCCCGCTCCATCCAGAGCGCCGTCAGCCGACGCCTCGACCGCGAACGCGACTACGCCCTCGCCCTGCTCGCCGACAACGGCGACCCCTCCATCTGACGAACTGGGGCTCCGCCCCAGACCCCGCCGGGGGGGATCATCCCCCCCGGGCCCCCTGTTCGGGACGCGACGAAATGTCATGCGCGCGTCGCACAACCGGCACAGGGGTCCGGTAGCTCTCACTCTCCAGACAGGCGTCAACAACCTTCAAAGGAGCTACGCGCATGAGCGATTCCGAACGCTACGCCATCCGCAGGTGTCTTCTGGAAGCCCTGGAGACCCTGAACCTGCGCAGCCACCGGGAAAAGGCCGACTTTTCCCTCTGCGCAGACCTCAACGAGTATGCCTCGCGGGTCTTTGACCACGAAATGGACTCCACCCTGCGCGAGCGCGACCTCGCGCGCATGGACGAGATCAAGGACGCCCTCGCGCGCCTCGACGATCCCGACTTCGGATACTGCGAGGAATGCGGCGGCGAAATCGGCCGCGCGCGCCTCACGGCCCGGCCCACGGCCACGCTCTGCGTGGAATGCCAGGCCCTGCTGGAAAATTCCGTGGCGGCCTAGCCTCCCGCCACCCGGGGCCTTCGCTCCGCCCACCATGCCTTCCTGGCCCGGACATGCGGCGTCCCCGCCACGCGCCGCAGGCGCCCGGCCCGTTCCCAAGCCGCGGGCCGGGCGCCTTTCTTTTCAGACCGGGCCGGGGCGGGCCGGACCAGCCCAGGCCGGGCCGGACCCCGCCGCGGTTCGCCGGGCGGCCCTTCCCGCCCGCCCGGCAAACTGCTACCTTCGGACCATGCCCCGTGCCTCGACACCCGACGGATTCGGGCCCGACGAATCCACACCTGACGCGCGCCGAACCGGCGGCTGCCGGGCCGGAGGAGCCCAGCGCCTCTTCGCCTCCGGCGAATTGGCCCGCCGCGCCGAACGCGCCGTGGCCCTGCTCGCCGCCTGCACGCTCTGCCCGCGCCGCTGCGGGGCCGACCGCCTGCACGGCGAACACGGCCTGTGCGGCGGCTCCCGCCACGCCGCCGTGGCCTCTTACGGCCTGCACCACGGCGAGGAAGCGCCCATCTCCGGCCCGCACGGTTCCGGCACGCACGGTTCCGGCAAACACGGCTCCGGCACCGTGTTCTTCGCGGGCTGCAACCTGGGCTGCGCCTTTTGCCAGAACCACGACATCAGCGCCCCCGCCGCGGCCCGAGACCCCGCGACCCGCGCCACGCCCGAGGAACTGGCCGCCGTCTTCCTGGACCTGCAGCGCCGCGGCGCGCACAACGTCAACCTCGTCACCCCCTCGCACATGGTCCCGCAGATCCTGGAGGCCCTGTGCATCGCCGTGCCCGCCGGGCTGGACCTGCCCCTGGTCTACAACTCCTCGGGCTACGACGCGCCCGAAACCCTCGAACTGCTCGCGGGCGTCGTCGACATCCACATGCCCGACGCCAAGTTCTGGGATCCGGCCACGGCCGCGCGCCTGTGCCGGGACGCGGCCGACTATCCGCAGGTCGCCCGCGAGGCCATCGCCGCCATGCACGCCCAGGTCGGCGACCTGATTCTGGACCGGGACGGCGTCGCCGTCTCCGGCCTGCTCGTGCGCCATCTGGTCCTGCCAGGCGGCCTGGCCGGCACCGCGCCCTGGATGGCCTTTCTCGCACGCCTGTCCCCGGCCACCTGGGTCAACGTCATGGACCAGTACCACCCCTGTTCCACGGCCCTTGACATGCCCGAGCTGGCGCAGCCGCCCTCGGTGCGGGAGCTCGACGCGGCGCGCCGGGCCGCCCGCGACGCCGGGCTCACCCGCCTGGACCCCGGGCACGAACGCCGCGCCGAAGCCCTGCTGCGCGCCCTGTTGTGCGGCCCGGTGCGCGCCGGAAAATAATCTTCTGCAAAATTGGCAAATGATTTGCCCAAAAAGCGAAAGGAGTTACGCTTTTGTAAACTTTTTGCGACCTTTCCGAGCCTCCGCTTCTGGCTAATCCCGCGGATTCGGGCTACTACTGCAATCAGGCCCCGATCTTGAAAGCGCAAATTTGGAAATGGGCCGGAACAAGACCGCATGTGGGCGCCAACCATTCACCAAATGGAGGAATACGCATGGAAAACATTCCCGTCTTCAACTGCAAGAACGGCGACGACGTCCTCAGGGCCGTCAAGGACTACAACGTCAGCTTCATCCAATTCTGGTTCGTGGACATCCTCGGCACCCTCAAGTCCTTCCAGGTGACCCCCAGCGAGCTGGAGGGTGCCTTCGAGGAGGGCATGGGCTTCGACGGCTCCTCCATCCTCGGCTTCACGCGCATCGAGGAGTCGGACATGGTCGCCTGGCCCGACGCCACCACCTTCCAGATCTGCTCCTGGCGGCCCTCGGACCGTCCCGTGGTGCGCATGTTCTGCGACGTGAAGAACCCCGACGGCACGCCCTACGACAACGACCCCCGCTACGTGCTCAAGAAGACCATGGAGAAGGCCGCCCAGAAGGGCTACACCTACTACGTGGGCCCGGAGCTGGAGTTCTTCCTCTTCGCCTCGCCCAAGTGCCCCGAGACCCTGGACGCGGGCGGCTACTTCGACGCCCCGCCCCTGGACCTGGCCAACGACGTGCGCCGCGACATCATCTTCAACCTCCAGCGCATGGGCATTCCGGTCGAATACTCGCACCACGAGGTCGCGCCCTCGCAGCACGAGATCGACCTGCGCTACCAGGAGGCCCTGACCATGGCCGACGTGGCCATGACCTACAAGGTCGTGGTCAAGGAGGTGGCCCGCAAGCACGGCTGCTTCGCCTCCTTCATGCCCAAGCCCCTGTTCGGCGAGAACGGCTCGGGCATGCACGTGCACCAGTCCCTGTTCAAGAACGGCAAGAACGCCTTCTTCGACGCCTCGGACCCCAACGGCCTGTCCGCGGACTGCCGCGCCTACATCGCCGGGCTGCTCAAGCACGCCAAGGAGTTCGTCTGCATCACCAACCAGTGGGTCAACTCCTACAAGCGCCTCGTGCCCGGCTACGAGGCCCCGGTCTACGTGGCCTGGGCCCAGCGCAACCGCTCCGCGCTGATCCGCGTGCCCATGTACAAGCCCGGCAAGGAGGCCGCCACGCGCATCGAGCTGCGCTGCCCCGACCCGGCCGCCAACCCCTACCTGGCCTTCGCCGCCATGCTCGAGGCCGGGCTCGCGGGCATGGAGAAGAACTACAAGCTGCCCAAGGCCGTGGAGGACAACATCTTCGCCATGGGCGACGCCGACCTCTCCAAGCGCGGTATCGGCTCCCTGCCCGGCTCGCTCCACGAGGCCGCCAAGGAGCTGCAGGCCTCCAAGCTCATGAAGGAGCTGCTCGGCGAAAGCCTGCACGCCAACTTCGTGGCCAACAAGATGGCCGAGTGGGACGACTACCGCACCCACGTCAGCGCCTACGAGATCGAGAAGTACCTGCCCGTGCTGTAGCAACGGCGGCCCGGGCCATCCGCGCCCGACGGGCCCCGCACGCCGCACCGCAAGGCCCCCCGCAATCGGGGGGCCTTTTTTGGGGCCTTTTTTCGCGCGCTGCCGCCGCACCGCGCCGCGCGCAAAAGAGCCCCTGCGCCCGTATCGGGCGCAGGGGCTCGAACGACGTCGCCGGGCGCGCACCGGAAGGGGGGGATGCGCGGCCCGGCGACCGGTACGGACTAGTAGCGGTAGAGGTCCGCCTTGTAGGGGCCCTCGACCTTGACGCCGATGTAGTCGGCCTGCTGCTGCGTCAGGGTGGTCAACTTCACGCCGAGGCGCTTCAGGTGCAGCCGCGCGACCTCCTCGTCCAGAACCTTGGGCAGCACGTAGACCTTGTTCTCGTGGTCCTTGGAGGCCAGTTCGATCTGCGCCAGGACCTGGTTGGTGAAGGACGCGCTCATCACGAAGCTGGGGTGGCCCGTGGCGCAGCCCAGGTTCACCAGACGGCCCTCGGCCAGCACGAGGATCGTGCGCCCGGACTTCAGCGTCCACTTGTCCACCTGGGGCTTGATCTCCAGCCTGGTGCACTCCGGCGTGTTGGCCAGGTAGGCCATGTCGATCTCGTTGTCGAAGTGGCCGATGTTGCAGACGATGGCCTCGTTCTTCATGCGCTCCATGTCCGCGCCGGTGATGACCTTGTAGTTGCCCGTGGCCGTGACGAAGATGTCCGCGATCTCCACGGCCTCGTCCATGGTCACGACCTCGTAGCCCTCCATGGCCGCCTGCAGCGCGCAGATGGGGTCGATCTCCGTGACCAGCACGCGCGCGCCGAAGCCGCGCATGGACTGGGCGCAGCCCTTGCCCACGTCGCCGTAGCCGCAGACCATGACGATCTTGCCCGCGATCATGATGTCCGTGGCGCGCTTGATGCCGTCGGCCAGGGACTCGCGGCAGCCGTAGAGGTTGTCGAACTTGGACTTGGTCACCGAGTCGTTGACGTTGATGGCCGGGAAGAGCAGCTCGCCCGCCTTTTCCATGTGGTAGAGGCGGTGCACGCCGGTGGTCGTCTCCTCGGACACGCCGCGGATCCTGTCGGCCACGGCCTGCCAGTGGGTCGGGTTCTTGGCGTGGCGGAGCTTGAGGCGCTCCATGACCAGGGCGAATTCGGGATTGTCGTAAGTCTTCTCCAGGATCGAGGGATCCTTTTCGGCCTTCACGCCCTGGTGCACAAGGAGCGTGGCGTCGCCGCCGTCGTCCACGATCAGGTCCGGGCCGGACCCGTCGGGCCAGGTCAGGGCCATTTCCGTGCACCACCAGTAGTCGGCCAGGGATTCGCCCTTCCAGGCGAAGACCTTGGCCGTACCCGCCTTGGCGATGGCCGCGGCGGCGTGGTCCTGGGTGGAGAAGATGTTGCACGAGGCCCAGCGCAGGTCCGCGCCCAGGGCGTGCAGGGTCTCGATGAGCATGGCCGTCTGGATGGTCATGTGCAGCGAGCCGGTGATGCGCAAGCCCTTGAGCGGCTGGGACGGGCCGTACTTCTTGCGCAGTTCCATCAGGCCGGGCATCTCGTTCTCGGCCAGGTCCAGCTCCTTGCGGCCCCAGTCGGCCAGGGCCAGGTCCGCGACCTTGTAGTCCAGGGACAGGTCCAGTTCCTTGGTGGTGCTCATGTTCTTCCTCCGATGAAGGGTTTTGTCGATGGGGTTCAGGGCCTGTCCGCACGCACGATCTGCAGCCGCAGGCCGTGCGCCAGGTCCATGCGTTCGGGCTCGTGCGCAACGAAGCCCACGGTTTCCAGCCAGGACCGCAATTCGTCCGGGTCGAAGCCCAGCCAGCGGTCGCCGTGCGTGCGGCGCAAGTCCTCCGCGCCGTGCAGGAGAAAATCCGCAACCAAAAGCCTGCCGCCGGGCCGCAGGATGCGCAGGGCCTCGGCCAGCCCGGCACGCGGGTCGGGCAGGTGGTGCAGGACCATGCTCATCACCGCGCAGTCGGCCTCGCCGTCGGACAAGGGCAAATGCTCCAGCTCGCCGATGCGCAGCGAGACCGCGCTTGCGGCCTGGGCAAACCGCAACCGCGCGCGGGCCAGCATCTCGGCCGAGCCGTCCACGCCGATGACGCGCCTTGCGCGGCCCAGCAGCGCGGCCATGGCCTCGCCCGTGCCGCACCCCAGATCCGCAACCACGCCGCAGGAGCCCATGCGCTCGGCCAGCAGCGCGGGCAGGTCCACCCCGCCGAGCAGTTCGCCCGAAAGCCGTTCCCAGTCGTGGGCGATGGCGTTGAAGAACCGCCGGACGGGCTGGTTGCGTTCCCGGGCCACGCGCGCGGCGCGCGCCAGGTCCGCGCCGAAGGGCTCCTCGTCGAGCAGCCCGGCCACGGCCTCGGCGAAGACCGCAAGCGGCGTTGCGGCGATTTCCGGCAGGACGGCTTCCGGCACGCCAGCCTCCCCGGCGGCGGATTCGCGCGCTGCGCTCCGGGCGGCTGTCCGGGCCGCGACGTTTGCGGTGCGTTTGCGGTCCTCGGAGGCCGGGGCCCGTCCCAGGCCGTTCGGCCCTTCGGCCTGGCCCCCGCCGGCCCCAATGCGCGCGCGGTCGGCCGCGTAGAAGACCCACAGCCCCTCGCGCCGGGATCGCACGAGCCCGGCCGCGGCCAGGATCTGCAAATGGCGCGAGACGCGCGGCTGGCCCATGTCCATGACCGCAACGAGTTCGTTGACGTTCAGTTCATGGTGCAGCAGCACGTTGAAGAGCCGCAGCCGGGTGGCGTCGGCCAGGGCCTTGAGGCATTCCAGGGCGTGCACGGGCATTCCTTATTTCTATATTCGAATATCTTGATATACGCATATAGTTGGTCCTCCCGGCCGCGTCAACCCCAAAAGCTTGATCACTTTCTACAACACCCCGGAGGCAAACGGGGGGCGTTATTTTATGAGAAGTTTTCCTGTCATGAAAAAAAGGCGCTTTCTTCATTTGACAAATTGTGCACTCCAGGGTCAGATGCGCGCTCCGGGTCAGCCGAACGCCCGTTCGTCGCACCACTCGGCACCACTGCAACGACCGGTGCCGCAGCCCCGCCCGCGCGGCCCTTCCGCGCGACAGCCGCTGCCGGTCCGGGCATCCATAATCGAGGATCTTCGCAATGACGCTCAAAAACAAGGCCGTCGCCAACCTGACCATCGGCCTCGTGGCCCTGGCCGTGGCCCTGCCCGTGCTGCTCGGCACCGCGCACACCATGTCCGAAACCTGGAGGGGTTACTCGCGGGACGCCGTCACCCGCCAGACCCTGCTGATGGGCGTGAAGAACGCCTTCGGCTACGGCGGGCTGACCTCCGCGTTCGCCGATTTCGCCCTGAGCGGCGACAGGGCGGACTACGCGCGATTCCAAGAGTCCAAGGCCCCCCTGCGCGCGGCCCTGGAGCGCTACCGCGCCCTGGGCGCGGGACAGGACGAGAAGGCGGCCCTGGACGCCGTGCAGCGGGTGGCCGACGCCTATGCGCGCCAGGCCGACGCGCTCAAGGCCCTCTGGGCGCGTCAGGCCTCCCAGGGCGACGTCACCACGGCCCAGATCGCCAGGGCCGCGCGCGTGGACGACACGGAGGCCCTGGACGCCTTCAAGGCCCTTTCCGACCGTTTCGACGCCCACGAGCAGGCCGCCAGAAACGCCTTCGCCGCGGCCGAGACGCGCCTGGAGATCGCACTCTACGCGGCCTGCCCGCTGCTGGCCGCGCTCATCGTGGCCCTGAGCCTCTGGTCGCTCGCCGTGGGCCGCCGTCTCACGGCCATGGCCGACACGGCCGGGCGCATCGCCGACTGCGAAACCGGCGTCCGCAAGAACGCGCGCCGCGCCGCCGCGGAATGCGAGCGGTTGGACGAAACCAGGAACGACGAACTCGGAGCCCTGGCCAAGGACATCAATACCATGGTCGCCCGCCTGGCCGCGCGCGTGGACGAGGCCGCGCGCATGCACCGCGAGGCCGAAGACGCGGCCGAGGAGGCCCGGCGCGCCACCGAAGAGGCCCGCCGCAACGCGGCGCATGTGCAGGAGCGCAACCAGGCCGTGACCCGCGCCGCGTCCGAGGCCGCGCACGTGGCCGACGCCGTGGCCGAGGCCGCCGAGCAGCTCGCGGCCATCGTGGAACAGGCCTCGGACGGCGCGCGCGTCCAGGAGCAGCGCATGGCCGCCACGGCCCAGGGCATGGAGGAGATGAACGCCACCGTGCTCGACGTGGCCCGCAACGCCGCGGACACGGCCGACAAGGCCGCGGAGAGCAAACGCTTTTCCGAGGAGGGCGCGCAGGTGGTCGAGGAGGTCAAGCTGGCCATCGGCCGCGTGAGCGGCGAGACCTCGGCCCTACAGGCCTCCATGCAGGAGCTCGGCGCCAACGCCGACTCCATCGGCGGCGTGATCAGCACCATCAGCGACATCGCGGACCAGACCAATCTCCTGGCGCTCAACGCGGCCATCGAGGCGGCGCGCGCGGGCGAGGCCGGGCGCGGCTTCGCCGTGGTCGCCGACGAGGTCCGCAAGCTCGCGGAAAAGACCATGACCGCCACCAAGGAGGTCGAGAACCAGGTGCGCACCATCCAGGACGGCGTGCACCGCGGCATCGAGGTCGCCGAAACCATGATCGCCTCGGTGGCCGAAACCACCGAGCGCAGCGGCGCGGCCCTGGACGCGCTCAGGCGCATCACGGCCATGGCCGTGGAGACCTCGGCCAGCGTGGAGGCCATCGCCTCGGCCGCCGAGGAGCAGTCCGCCAGCAGCGAGGAGATCCGCAGCTCGGTGGAGGACGTCAACCACATCGCCCGGGAGACGGCCGACGGCATGACCTCGTCCATGGAGGTCGTGGGCCGCCTGGGCGCGCTCACCGGCGAGCTCAACGACATCATCGGGGCCATGACCGGCGGAAAAGCCGGCGCGGCCGGGCGGCGCGCGCCCGCCGGGCCCGCCAAGGCCGCCAAGGCCCCCAACGGCAAGCCCGCCAGCGGCAAGCCCGCGCAAAAATCCGGTTCGCGCAACGGCGCGGCCGCCCTGGCCCGGGGCGGGTTCCCCATCGTCTGGGACGACGCCCTGTCCGTGGGCGTGGCCAGTGTGGACGAACAGCACAAGGCCCTGGTAGGGATGATCAACGACCTGCACGCGGCCATGCGCTCGGGCAAGGCCAAGACGGCCGTGCAGGATCTGGTCCGCGGCCTGCAGGACTACACCGTGTTCCACTTCGGGCACGAGGAGCAGCTCTTCGACCAGACCGGGTATCCGGCCGCGCCGGCCCACAAGCGGGAGCACCGCGCCTTCGTGGACAAGGTCAAGGAATTCGCCGAGGCCTTTGCCTCGGGCCGCGCCTCGCTGACCGTGGAGGTCATGGACTTCCTCAAGAAGTGGCTGATCAACCACATCAACGGCACGGACAAGAAGTACGGCCCGCACATGAACGAGCACGGCGTCCGCTAGCCGCGGCGCCCCCGGCCGGGGCCTCCGGCGCGACGGGGGACGCGAGAGCGGCCCGCGCGGCGGAGCGGAGCATGGACACCTGGCGCAAGCGACTCGGCAAGTGGGAGAAGGGAACCTGGCGGGCCCATCCGCTGGGCCCGGCCCTGCGCGCCTACCTGCGCACCGCGGACACCAAGGGAAGCATGCCCCTGGTGCGCCTGTGGCGCGGCTGGGCCGAAGCCGTGGGCGCGCACGTGGCCGAGATGGCCAAGCCCGTGGGGCACCGGCGGCGCACGCTGCTGGTGGGCGTGGAGGACAGCGCCCTGCTCCAGGAGCTGACCTACTACGCGCCGCAGATTCTGGATGACGTGAACGCGTTTTTGGGCCAAGAAGTCTTTGACAAGGTCCAGGTGGACCTGCTAATGGGCAAGGCCCCCCTGGATACGATACCGGACCTTGCGCCGGGTTCCGGGGACGGTCGGCCGGACCCCGAGCGGCCTCCCGAACGACCGGAAGGGCTGCAGGGGCGGGCGGACCTGGACCCGGAGAGCCCGGTGGGCCGGTGTTATCGCGCCTATATCCGTCTCTTCAACGAGCGGTAACAAAATTTTCCATCGAAAGAGGAGTGGGAACATGAGCGACGTGATTGAAATCACTTTCGACAGCCTCGGGCTGACCAAGCCGCTGGACAAGATGACCGCCAAGGAGCTGCGCCAGCTCTGCATGGACAAGATTCCGCAGATCCAGGGCGCCTCGGGCATGACCAAGGAGATCCTGGTCTCCACGATCAAGGAACTGTTCGGGCTGGAGGACGGCGAGTCCAAGACCAACCCGTACAAGCAGCAGATCGGCGGTCTGAAGCGGCAGATCAAGACCATGCGCGAGGAGAAGAACGCCTCCGAGTCGCGCCAGGATCGCGCGGTCATGCGCCGCAAGATCAACAAGCTGAAGAAGCGCACGCGTCGTTTGGCCAACGCCTCGGCGTAGCGCTTGCGGACGGCCGCGAAATTTCCGCCGAGAAGTTCTTGACTCCCGGGGCGGAGATGGATAAAAGGCTGTCCTTCACGCCGCCACCGCCCTGGAGCGGTGCGTCCTGGGGGATCGTCTAGCGGCAGGACGACGGGTTCTGGCCCCGTTAACCAAGGTTCGAATCCTTGTCCCCCAGCCAACGTCCCCATCGTCTAGTGGCCTAGGACACCGGCCTCTCACGCCGGTAACAGGGGTTCAAACCCCCTTGGGGACGCCACGAAGATACGGGCCCCGGAGCAATCCGGGGCCCTTTTTCGTGCCTTGCCGCCGCGGCCCTGCGGCACTCCGGACGGTCACCCGCACAGCCCGAAAATGCTGCATTCGGCAGTTCCGCCATTCCATAAAATCCTGTAAAATGTTGGAGCATCGCCGCTCCTCGGGATGTGCCCGAGGACGGAACGGCCGCCTTTCGCGCACCGCAACCCAGCACCGCCCATGCAACGCCGCGCCGCCGCTTCGCTTTTCGAAACCATGTTCCGCACCGTGGCGGACGCGGTGCTCGTCGCCGACGCGCACGGACGCATCGCGCGGACCAACCCGGCGGCCTGCGAACTGCTCGGCCGTCCGACGGACGAACTGCGCGGCCTGGACCTGGACGCCCTGTGCCCGGACGGGCAGCGCGCTGCGCTGGCCGCCTGCCTGGAGAGCGCCCGGCGCGCCCTGATGCCCGTGCACTGCCGCACCGTCTTGCGCCGTCCGGACGGCCGCGCCCCGTCCGTGGAACTGCGCATCGCACCCGTGGAGCCCACGGACCCGCAGTCGGACCTGGTGATCACGGCGCGCGAAACCGCCGCCCCGCCACCGGACGAGGCCGGGGACGCCCAACCGTGCAGCCTGCTGCACCTGCTCTGCGCCAACATGCCCCTGGGCGTGGTGGCCTGCGCGGCCGACGGCCGCCTGCTGTACGCCAACCGGGGCTTCACCGAACTCACGGGCTATGCGCCCGAGGACGTGCCCGACATGGGGCGCTGGTTCGAACGCGCCTATCCGGACCCGGACCTGCGCGCCGAGGTGCAGGCCCAATGGCGACAAGACCGTGGCGCAGAAGGGACCACGCGACGCTACCCGGTGCGCTGCAAAAGCGGCGAGACCAGGCAGATCGAATTCCGCAGCACCTTCCTGCCCGACGGACGCACCGTGGCGAGCCTGACCGACGTGACCCAGGCCCACGCCCTGGAGGCGGCCCTGCGGCACAGCGAGGCGCAGTTCCGCGACCTGTTCGAAAAGGCCCCGGTGGGCATCTTCCGCACCACCCTGGACGGACGCCCCGTGGCCGTGAACCAGGCCCTGGCCGCCATGCTCGGCTGCGCGACCCCGGAAGAGGCCCTGCGCACCTACACCGACATGGGCACGCAGCTCTACGTGGATCCCGCCCGCCGCGACGAATTCGTTGCGGCCCTGCGCGCCCGCGGCACGGTGGAGGGGTTCGAGTACCAGGCGCGCCGCCGCGACGGCCGGGTGGTCTGGATTTCCATGGACGCGGTGCTGGAGCCGCCCGACCCGATGAATCCGAAGGGACCGCACCGACCGGCCGTCATCTGCGGCTTTTCAACCGACGTCACCGAGCGCGTGCTTGCCCAGCGCGCCCTGGAACGCAGCGAGGCCCGCTACCGCGAACTCTACGAGCACGCGCCCGTGGGCATCTTCAGCACCACGCCCGAGGGCCGTTACCTGAGCGCCAACTCCCACCTGGCGCGCATCTACGGCTACGAATCCCCCCAGCAGCTCATGAGCGCCGTGACCTCCATCGGCCACGACGTCTACCTGCGCCCCGAGGACCGCGAGGCCATGCTGCGCGAGCTGCTGGCCAAGGGCGAGGTGACCAACTTCGAATGCCCGCGCCGCACCCGCTCGGGCGACGTGATCTGGACCACCATGAACGTCCGCCTGGTGCGCGACGTCCAGGGCGCGGCCTCCCGCCTGGAGGGCTTCACCGCGGACATCACCCAGCGCAAGGCCGTGGAGCAGGCCCTGGAGCGGCGCCTCTTCGCCCTGACGCGGCCCCTGGACCAGGACATGGACCTGCGGTTCGACCAGCTCTTCAGCCTGGAGGCCATCCAGGAACTCCAGGACCGCTTCGCCCGCGCCGTGGGCGCGGCCTCGATCATCACCTACCCGGACGGCGAGCCCATCACCCGGCCGAGCGGCTTCACCCGCCTGTGCCGGGACATCATCCGCCACACGCGCAAGGGCCGGGCCGACTGCCGCCGCTCCGACACCGAGCTCGGACGGTCCAGCCCCGACGGGCCCACGTGCCGGTGCTGCCTGGGCGCGGGCCTATGGGATGCCGGGGCGTCCATCCGCGTGGGCGGGCGGCACGTGGCCAGCTGGCTCATCGGCCAGGTGCGCACCGAGGACATGGACATGCGCCGCACCCAGGCCTACGCCCACGCCATCGGCGCGGACCCGGAGGAGTACCGCCGCGCCCTGGAGGAGGTGCCCTTCATGCCGCTGGCGCGCTTCCGGGCCGTGGCCGAGGCCCTGTTCACCCTGGCCGGGCAGCTTTCGGACATGGCCTACCAGAACGTGCAGCAGGCGCGGTTCATCGCCGAGCGCGGCCAGGCCGAGGAGGCCCTGACCCGCGCCAAGGAGGCGGCCGAGGCCGCCAACCGGGCCAAGAGCGAATTCCTCGCGAACATGAGCCACGAGATCCGCACGCCGCTCAACGGCGTGCTGGGCATGCTCCAACTCCTGCGCGACACCCCGCTGGACGCAGAGCAGCACGGTTTCGTGGACACGGCCATCGCCTCGTCCCAGCGCCTGACGCGCCTGCTTGCGGACGTCCTGGACCTGTCCATGGTCGAGTCGGGCAAACTCGCGGTGGTCGAGGAACCCTTCGACGTGCGTGGCTTGGCGGAATCCGTACGCGACCTGTTCTCGCCCCTGGCCCGGGAAAAGGGGCTGCACATCCGCGTGCGCGTGGCCGACGACGTGCCACCCCGGCTGGTGGGCGACGAGGTCCGGCTGCGCCAAATCCTCTTCAACCTCGTGGGCAACGCCCTGAAATTCACGGCCCAGGGCGGCGTGACCCTGGACGTGTCGCGCCAGGCCGGGGCCCCGGACGCGGCCGAAAGCCGGGGTGCGCGCCTGGCCTTCGTGGTCGCGGACACAGGCGTGGGCTTCGCCCCGGAGCATGCCGAAGCCGTGTTCGAGCCCTTCACCCAAATCCGCAACGACGGCCGCCCGGGCGCGCACGGCCGGGGCGGCGCGGGGCTGGGCCTGGCCATCGTGCGCCGCCTGGTCCGGCTGCTGCACGGCGAAATCGGCCTGCAGAGCGCGCACGGCCGGGGCACCACCGCGCGCCTGGCCCTGACCCTGGCCCTGCCGCCGCAGGACGCGGACGCGGGCCCCGACGCGGCGAGCACCGCGACGACACCCGCCCCCGCGCCCGCCGAAGCGGAAGCGTCCCCCACGGGCGGCCGCATCCTCCTGGCCGAGGACGACCCGGTCAACCGCCTGGCCACCCGCCGCCTACTGGAAAAGGCGGGCTTCGAGGTGCTCACGGCCAACGACGGCATCGCCGCCCTGGACCTGCTCGCCGCGCACCGCGTGGACTGCGTGCTCATGGACGTGCAGATGCCCGGCCTGGACGGCGTGGAGGCCACGCGCCGCATCCGCACCGCGCCGGACCTGGCCGCGCGGCGCGGCGTGCCCGTGGTGGCCCTGACCGCCTTCGCCATGGCCGGAGACCGCGAACGGTTCCTGGACGCGGGCATGGACGACTACCTGGCCAAACCCGTGGACCTGGCGAGCCTGCTGCGCGTGCTGCGCAACATGCGCTCCCTGGCCGGGCGATGCGCGCCCGAAGGGGCCGAACGCGACGAAGCCGAACGGCACGAGGACGACGGCCGCTCCTGACCCCGCACCCGGCCGACCCTGGTGCGGCGACTCCCGGCTCTTCCCGGTTCCTTCCACTTCTTCCCGTCCCTCGGCCGCGTGGTCGCGGCCGCCCTTCCGGAGGCCCGCCCCGCTCCCGCAGCCCAAAAAGGGCACCCGGGCATCCCCTGTTACCAGGATGCCCGGGTGCGGGGAGGACGACCGCCGCGCCCGGTACGGTTGCGGAGGACGGCGCGGCGGCCCGCCCGCGAGGGGAGGCCCGCGTCAGGCGCGTTCGGCTTCCGGCGGCTCCGGACCACCGGCGAGGTCCGGGAACCCGGCCATCTCCGGAAGATTCCAAAGGTTTCCCGCCAGCGGGGCGTAGCCCCGCCGCTGGGCGAGCATGTCCAGGTGGACGAGTCCGAGCGGGGCCAGACGATGGTCCGGCGCGGAGAGACGGTCCCGGACGTCCATGGTCAGCAGGTAGTGGTTGCAGCGCTTGCACAGTTCCACGCGCTCGTCCGCGTTGCCCTGGACATGGAAGTATTCGCGGTCCTGCTGCTCGTCGTGGCCGCAGGCCGGGCACATGGTCCGGGCGAAGCGCCAGGTGTGCGCGCAGCCGGAACAGCAGAGCCAGCGCTGGGCCGAGACGTTCTTGAGATATTCCGTGGGTTCCTGCGGTCCGAGCTGGAGCAGGGACATGGACGGCGCGCCGCCGCACACCGGGCAGCGACCCCGGTTCCAGATCGTCCAGGGAGTCTCCTGCAGCTTCGGGCCCAGGATCGCGGCCGCCCGCTCCAGGGCCGGACGGCCCAGGCATTCCAGCAGAAAGGCGAGCACGCCGAAGGGCGCGTCGAAACGGCGCGCGAGCACGGCCAGCGCGTCGCGGTCGCCGCTGTTCATGGCCTGCGCGCAGGTGCGGCGCATGGCTTCGGCCCCGGGTCCGGCGCTCAGCGCGGCCTCCAGGCCGGCGGCCACCGGCGCCAGGGCCGGAAAGGCCTCGGCCGCGGCCCCGAGCATCAGCGGCGCGACCGTGGCCAGATGGAAATCCATCCGCAGCGGTCCGGCCTGCCCCAGCAAGGGCACGCCCTGTTCCAGCAGGGCGACGTCCGGCTCCAGGGAGGCGAGGTCCAGGAGGCCGGGATCGCCGGGCGCGTCGGAAAGGCCGCCGCCCGCGGCCAGCAGCGCGCGGCTCGCGGCCGCGGCGGCCTGGACCAGGCCGAAGGCCTGCACCAGGGGCTCCAGGGCGGGCCGTTCCCGCGCCAGGGTTGCAACGTGCTCATGGACGGCTTGGGCCGAGGGTTCCGTGGCGAGCGCAGGCATGTGTACTCCGTGGGGGTTGGGCGTGACGGCGAAGTCGCCGGGTGGGGCCGCGGGGGGCGTCGCCCCCCCGCGGCCCGGCGTGTTTCCGGTTGCCGCCGGCCCGGGCGCTACGGCCGGGCCGGCGGCAACGACCGCAACGATCCTATCCACGCGTGGCCGCGCGCAGCGGCGAGGCCAGCCGCGCCAGGAGCTGCTGGCGGTTCAGCGGCGCGGGGGCCATGGCCACGGCGTTCTCGGCGTAGCGTTCCGGCGGGAAGGCCATCAGGTAGATGACCGCCACGTCGTCCACGTCGCCCAGCCGCGCCTCCGGGAACTCCTTGCGCACCTCGGCCAGCCGCTCCTTGGCCAGGCGGAGCATGTCCGCCCGCTCGCCGAAGTTCATGGTCCCGGAGCAGCAGGTCTTCACGCACATGGGCACCATGTCGTTCCTGACCCGGTCGATGCACATGTCGCACTTGCTCACCAGGCCGGTGACCTCGTTGCGGCGCGGAATGTTGTAGGGACAGTCCGTGCGCATCTCCTCGAAGGCCTCCTTGGAGAGCTTCTTGGTCAGCTCGGTGTAGTAGACCGCGCCGGTGGCCTCGTCGTGGACCACCGCGCCCTCCACGTAGTTGTCCGCCGCCAGCTTGCAGGGCGGCTCCAGGCAATGGCGGCACTGGTCGGCGAAGAAGTTCCAGCGCACCGTGCCCTCGGAGTCCCTGAACTCGCTGAAGCGCACCAGTTTGTAGTTGTTGGCGTTGAGATCCGGCGGATTCTGGTGCGAACCGTGCTGCAGGGTCTTGTTGGCCGGCAGCTCGTGCCATTCCTTGCAGGCCACCTGGCACCCCCTGCATGCGGTGCACCGGGTCGTATCGATGAAGAATGCCTTGGGCATCGTTTCCTCCTTTCAGGCCGCGTCAGCGGGCCAGTTCGGTGGCCTTGCCGGCCTTGCGGATGTTCACCAGACACGCCTTGTACTCGGGGATGCCGGTGTTGGAGTCGCCCACCGAGGGGGTCAGGCGGTTGGTGGCGTCGCCGCAGCCCGGGGTGGTCCAGCCGAAGCTGTAGGGCATGCCGATCTCGTGCACCGTGCGGCCCTGGATCTGGAACGGGGTCAGGCGCACCGTGACCATGGCCACGGCCTCGACCTTGCCGCGGATGCTCTCCACGATGACCACGTCGCCGTTGGCGATGCCCTTTTCCTTGGCCAGTTCATGGCTGATCTCCACAAAGGTCTGGGGCTCGGCCTCGAGCAGGCTGGGGGTGTTGCGCGTCTCGGCCCCGCCGCACCAGTGCTCGGTCACCGCGTAGGTGGTCAGCACGATGGGGAAGCGCGGATCGGCCGGGGGCGCGAGCTTGTCCATGTCGCTCTTGACGAACTTGTAGCAGGGGCTGTTGAGCTGCCCGGAGAAGGGATGGCTCTTGATCGGCGTTTCCACGGGCTCGTAGTGCTCGGGGAAGGGCCCCTCCACCCGGCCGGGGCCGAAGAGCTGGCCGAAGCCGTGGGTGTGCATGATGAAGGGGTACTTGCCGTCCTTGTGGGCCATGGGCGGCCAGCCGCCGTCGGGCACGTCGCCGACCCACTTCTTGCCATCCCAGGTGATCACGGCGCGGTCCTGGTTCCAGGGCTTGCCGCTCGGGTCCACCGAGGCGCGGTTGTAGAGGATGCGCCGGTTCACGGGCCAGGCCCAGGAGAAGTTCGGGAACAGCCCGAGCTCGGCCTGGCGCGCGGTCTGCGACGGGTCGCGGCGCTTGCCCTTGTTGCCGTCCTCCTCGGTGTAGCTGCCGCCGAAGAGCCAGTTGTAGCAGGCCGTGGAGCCGTCGTCGGCCAGGGCCGTGAAGCTGGGCACCTGCTGGCCCTTGGCGTAGCTCTTGGAGCCCACCTTGGCGGCGCGGGTGAAGCAGCCGTTGTTGATCCGCGCGATGGCGTCGGCGTCGTACCTGTCGGGCCAGTTCATGTTCACCAGGGCCTCGGGCAGCGCGCCGCCCTCCTTCTTGTAGAGGTCCTTGACCCGGTTCATGATGTCCACGATCATGTCGCCCATGGTCCGGCACTCGCCGATGGGCTCGGCGGCCTTGTAGTGCCACAGCAGCCAGCGGCCGCTGTTGGTCACGGAGCCGTCCTTTTCCGCGCGCTGGGCCGAGGGCAGCAGAAAGACCTCGGTCTGCACGCTCTTGGGATCCACGCCCGGACGGTGCCAGTTGTCCGAGGTCTCGGTGTGGTGGATGTCGGTGACCACCAGCCACTCCAGATTGTCCATGGCCTTGCGTACCTTGTGCGTGTTGGGCACGCTCTGGCACGGGTTGTGGGCGAAGACGAAACCGCCCTTGATCAGCTTCCGGTACATGCGGTCGTAGAAGAAGATGTAGGAGTAGTCCTCTCCGGGATCGCACTTGGGCACCCAGGAAAAGCCGAAGTCGTTGTCCTTGGTGGCGGCGTCGCCGTACCAGGCCTTGAGCAGGCTGACCACGTACTTGGGCCGGTGCTGCCACCAGTTGGCGCTCTTGGGGTCGTGGGAGACCGGGGTGCAGGCGGCCAGGTACTCGGCCAGGGTGTCCTGTCCGGCCTTGGGCACGGGGTTGTACCCGGGCAGGATGTGCCAGAGGATGGCCTGGTCCGTGGAGCCCTGCACGTTGGGCTCGCCGCGCAGCGCGTTGATGCCGCCGCCGGCCACGCCGATGTTGCCGAGCAGGAGCTGGACCATGGCGCTGGTGCGGATGATCTGCACGCCCACGGTGTGCTGGGTCCAGCCCAGGGCGTACATCACGGTGCCGGCCTTGTTCGGCGTGCCCGTGGCCGCGAACGTCTCGTAGACCTTGAGGATCTTGTCCTGCGGCACGCCCGTGACGCTGGAGACCTTGTCCAGGGTGTAGCGCGAGTAGTGCTTCCTCAGGAGCTGGAAGACGCAGTTCGGGTCGCTCAGGCTCTCGTCGCGCTTGGGCACCCCGTTTCCATCCATCTGGAAGGTCCAGGTGCTCTTGTCGTAGGTGCGCGAGCCGGGGTTGTAACCCGTGAACAGGCCGTCCTTGAACCCGAAGTCCTTGTTCACCAGGAGCGGCGCGTTGGTGTAGTTGACGACGTAGTCCTTGAAGTACTTCTTGTTGGCGATGATGTAGTTGATCATGCCGCCGAGGAAGGCGATGTCCGTGCCCGAGCGCAGGGGCACGTGGAAGTTGGCCCGCGCCGAGGTGCGGTTGAAGACCGGATCCACGTGCATGACCACCGCGCCCTTGGCCTTGGCCTTGAGCACCCACTTGAAGGAGATGGGGTGGTTCTCGGCGGCCTTGCCGCCCATGATCAGGATCGCGTCGGAGTTCTTGATGTCGATCCAGTGGTTGGTCATGGCGCCGCGGCCGAAGGATTCGGCCAGGGCGGGCACCGTGGCGCTATGGCAGATGCGGGCCTGGTGGTCCATGTTGACCACGCCCAGGGCGCGCAGCATCTGGTGGTGCACCGCGCACTCCTCGTTGTCCATCTGCGAGGTGCCGGCCTGGAACACGGCCTCGAGCCGGTTGACGGTCTGGCCCTTGGCGTTCTTCTCCACGAAGTACTTGTCCCGCGTGTCCTTGATGCGCCGGGCCATGCGGTCGAGCATCCAATCCCAGTCCTTTTCCTCCCACTTGTCGCTGTGGGGCGCGCGGTAGAGCGGCTTTTCGATGCGGTGGCCGCCCACGTGCATGGAAAGCATGGCCGCGCCCTTGGCGCAGAGCGCGCCCTCGCTCACCGGATAGTCCGGATCGCCCTCGGTGGAGATGATCTTGCCGTTCTTGACGTGCACGAGGAAGTTGCAGCCCACGGAGCAGAACGGGCAGACCGAGATCGACTCCTTGGCGCCCTCGATCTTCAGCCCCGCGGCATAGGCCGTGGCCGGTTTCAGGTCCAACCCGAGCTGGCCCAGGGACAGGCCCACCAGGCCCGCTCCGCTCAGCTTCAGGAATCCGCGACGAGAACAATCCATAATCCGCCTCCTTTTCTGTTGAAGACCGCGGGACCCGAGGCCCGCGCGGCCGGCCCGGCACGCCTGGAACGCGCAGCTCCCGGATCTTGCAAACGGCCCGGGCGCGCATGCCCCCACGCCTGGCGTGCGCGTTTTCCACAGCGCGTTTGCGGCGTGTCCTTTTGCACCGAGCATGGACCGAAAAAAACACGAGGTCAACAGAAAATCTTAATTAAACCGGTAAGTTGTATGTGTTATGTTGAGCACATATGCGCTGGAGGGGACGGGGGGGAAGCTGTGGAAAAAGGCAAAAGGGCGCACGAAAGCGCCCGGTGTCGCAGGCAGGAGCGACATCGGTTGCGCTGCCCGGCCGTGCGCCCGGAAACGGGCGGCCGAACGGGCCGGGTGCGGCCTGGGCCGGAACGCGCGGGACACGCCCGCGCGGCGCGCGGCTCAGGCCTTGGCCGGGACTCCGCCGCGCGGCGGGGGCTCCCGGCGGCGCGGCGCGGCTCCCGATCCCGCGGGACCATGCGGACCGGGGGGGCCACAGGGCGGCGCGGTACAGTTGGCCGCCGCGGAATCCGCGAGGCCTTCGAGTCCGGCGGAGACCGCGGACGGCCCGGCTGCCGGGTCGGCCCGCTCCCGGAAGCCGTGCACGCCCCAGGGGAAGATCGATTCGGCCTGGGCCAGGGCCTCCAGCTCCACGGCCTCGTACCACTGCTTGAACATGTCGCGGATCCTCCGGCCCTGCTCCGAGAGCCGACAGCCGTCGCGCTTGTTGCCCCGGGGCTCGATGAGCTTGACGCCCAGGGCCTGTTCCGAGGCGTGCAGCTTGCCCCAGGCCGCGCGGTAGGACATGCCCAGGATGCGCGCCGCCTTGCGCAGCGAGCCGTGCTCCTCGATGAGGTCGAGCAGGAACACGCGGCCCGCGCCCACGACGGTCATCTCCCCGGACTCCAGCCACAGGTGCAGGCGGACGGTGGGTTGTCGTTGCTGCATGCGCAGGCACCTCCTTGTTGCGGAGCGGCGGCCCCCACCCGCCTCCCCTTCCGGTTCCGGACCCGCCGGATGCGACGCATGCGCTTGACGCGAGGGCCGACGATTCCGGAGCATGTCCAGACTAGGCGACCGCCGCGCAACCGGCAACCGTGCACGGCTGGACAACACAACGCTTTTGCACAAGCGTCGCCATGGAGGGAAAAGGAGCTACGCCACGGTGTGAAAGCGGCAGCAAGAAAGGAATTTTTTGCTCGTCATGCCGCAGTATCACCCCGGGCGATCCTTTCCCGAAACGCCCGACACAGCGCCTGCGTCGGGAGAAAAAAGCATGCATGCCGAACGCATACGCATATATGGCGACAGGACGGCTCCGAAGTGCGCATATATGCTCATTTTAGCCCAATTCCGCAGCGTTTCGGTTTCCCTGTAGAATACGGCCACCGCCCGCGCGGCCGGGAAAGGCCGCCCTCCGGGCTCCGGGCGGCGCACCCTTGGGGGCGGTCCGGTTCCTCCGGGAACGAACCGAAATACCTTGGGATATGCCGCGCTTTCCTGTATAGTTTTTTCAGATGCGAAGAATCACGAAAAACAATAACAACGTGACCTGTTGACCCGCCCCGCAGTGACCCGGAAATGGACATAATCACCTTCAATGCCATAACTTCCTCACGCCGGGCCGCGCGGCGGTACCTTCTGGGTTTTTGCTGGAAAAACCACCAGCGCCACTGCCCGCGCTGCCGGGAGCGCAAGCTCTACAAGGTCGCGGGCGGCAGGCGCCGGTGCGCACGCTGCAACTACACCTTCCACGACTTCAGCCAGCGCTTCGTCAACGGCTGCGCCTTTTCCCCCCAGCAGTGGCTATGGTTCCTGAAGCTCTTCGAAATGGACGTGGAGAACCAGGAGATCGCCGCGCAGCTCGACGTGTCCTACGCCACGGTGCTCAAGGCCAAGGACGTGCTGCGCCGCGCCATCCTGGCCCGGGCCCCGGACGCGGCCGAATACTACGCCCGGGGCTTTTGGCCCGGCCCGGGGCGGCCGCAGCCCGCCGAGGCCATGGCCGACTCCCCGGTCTTCGGGGTCGTGGACATCAACGGCTACATCCTCTGTGACGTCCTGCCCGGGCTCGACGCGGAAAGCCTGCTGCACTTCAAGCTGCACTTCCATCTCAAGACCGCGAGCATCGGCCACGTGGTCTACACCGCGCCCTACCGCAACTACCTGACCCTGATCTGCTGCGGCCCCGCGCTGTGGCCCACGCGCACCGTCGCGCACAACGACCCCCGCCTTCCGGCCAACGGCCTGGACTTCTGGATCTACGCCCGGCAGCGCCTCAAGCGCTTGCGCGGCGTGACCCCGGCGCAGTTCCCCCTGCACCTCAAGGAATGGGAGCTGCGCTACAACCACCGCGACCAGGACCTGCTGCCCGTGATCGCCTCGGCGCTGTGCGGCTTCGTGCCCCGGGCCGCTCCGCCCGAGTCGCCCCCGGCCCCCCGTCCGGCCCCCCGCCGCGCCCGGCCGTAGTTTTTCGTGCCGACCAGGGCGCGAACAGTTGCGCAAAAACGCAGGAAACACTAGCCTGTCGCATTCGACGACACCCGGCGTCCCGGCGCGATGCCCGGCCGGGCGTCCCGGCACGCCCGGGCCCGGCGGGCCCAAGCGGCCCCGAGCGCGCAGTGCGCGACGCCCGGCGAGCCCCGCCGGAGCCGAAACCGCCGGACACCGTTTACCACAAGGGAAAACCATGCCTCCAAAAAAGAAGATCTCCGTCTTCGGCCTGTCCGATGGGCCCGAAGACCTCGACGAAAGCACGGACATCGACGACGAACTGCCCCCCGACGACGCGGACGAGAACGCGGACGACGACGCGGACGGCGGCGCGGACGGCGGCGCGGGCGACGTCGCGGACGCGCCCCCGGCGCGCACGCGCAAGAAGCGCCCGCCCAGGAAGCGTTCCAGGAAATCCCCGGCCCGCGACGCGGCCGCCGAGGGCGACGGCGCAGGCGGCCAGCCTCCGGGCGACGCCGACGCCGACCAGAAGGACGAAACGGCCGAGCCCCGCGCCGCGGACGACGAGGCCGAGCCCCGGCCCAAGCGCAGGCGCTCCCGCGGCCGCCGCAAGCCCAAGTCCGCCGCCGCATCCGAGGAGACCGCCGCTGCAGGCCCGGCCGAGGACGCGGACCGCTCCGGCGAGGACGCCCAGGGCTCCGCCCCGGCGGCCGCCGACGGCGCGGCCGATGCCGATGCGGTCGGCAGCGCGGATGCCGGCGAGGACGACGGCTTCGCGCCCTGGGACGAACGGCTCGAAGAGGCCGCCGATCCCTTTGCCGACGCCTTTGCCGACGTCGAGACCGACGCCGGGCCCGACGCCGAAGCGAAAGAACCGGACGAAACGGGCGATCGGCCCGTCACGGACGCGGCGGACGAGGACGAGGGCCCGGACGAGGCCGAAGACACGGTTGCGGAAGAATCCCCTGAAGAATCCCAAGGCACGCCCGACGACGGGCGCCCGGCCGAGCGCGCGCGGCGGCCGCGCCCCCGCGCGCGCGGCGCGGAGGCCCCCGCCTCCGGTCCCGCTCCCGCCCCTGCTCCCGGCATTGCGCCCGAAGCGCCCGCGCCCGTGACCCTGGAAAGCCTCTCCCCGGCGCAGCGCGCGGCCGTGACCGCAGCGGGCTGGCCCGGCCTCATGCCCGTGCAGGAACGCGCCATCCCCTACGTGACCCAGGGCCGCGACGTCATGGTCCAGGCCCGCACCGGCTCGGGCAAGACCGCGGCCTTCGTGCTCCCGCTCCTGGAGATCCTCGACCCCGCCGAGCGCCACTGCCAGGCCCTGGTCCTGGTGCCCACGCGCGAGCTGGCCCAGCAGGTGGCCCGCGAGGCCCAGATGCTCTTCGGCGACTCCGGGCTCTCGGTCATCGCGGTCTACGGCGGCGTGGGCTACCGCGAGCAGATGGAGGCCTTCCGCGCCGGGGCCCAGCTCGTGGTCGGCACGCCCGGCCGCGTGCTCGACCACCTCATGAAGCGCGCCCTGACCCTGGACTACCTGCGCGTGCTCGTGTTCGACGAGGCCGACCGGATGCTCTCCGTGGGCTTCTATCCGGACATGAAGGCCGTGCAGCGCTACCTGCCCTCCCGGCTGCACGGCGCGTTCATGTTCTCGGCCACCTATCCCTACAACGTGTTGCGCCTGGCCGACGAATTCCTGCGCGCGCCGGAGCTGCTCTCCCTGTCCGCGGACCAGGTCCACGTGGCGGACATCTCGCACCAGTTCTGCGAGGTGCCGCCCATGGGCAAGGAGCGCCGCCTGGTGCGCCTCATCGAGCTGGAGAACCCCTCCTCCGCCATCGTCTTCTGCAACACCAAGCGCAACGTGGAGTTCGTCACCGCCGTGCTGCAGCGCTTCGGCTACGACGCCGAGGAGCTTTCCTCCAGCCTGACCCAGGCCAAGCGCGAGCAGGTCCTGGGCCGCATCCGCGAAGGCCGGTTGCGCTTCCTCGTGGCCACGGACGTGGCCGCGCGCGGCATCGACATCCCCGAACTGTCGCACGTGTTCCTCTACGAGCCGCCCGAGGATCCCGAGTCCTACATCCACCGCGCGGGCCGCACGGGCCGCGCCGGGGCCTCGGGCACGGTCATATCCCTGGTGGACCTGGTGCAGAAGGCCGCGCTGCAGCGCATCGGCGCGCGCTACGGCATCGACTTCGTCGAGCGCAAGGAGCCCGAGGAGGAGGACGTCATCCGCGTGGTCGAGGACCGCCTCACCGTGCTCCTGGAAAAGGAGCGCCGCCGCTTCGACAAGATCCAGGAGGAGCGCGCCACGCGCTTCCATCCCCTGGCGCGCAAGCTGGCCGCGGACGACGAGACCGTGGCCCTGTTGGCCATGTTCCTGGACGACCTCTACCAGCGCTCGCTGAACGTGACCGACGTGCCCGAGGGCAAGAAGGCCCCCGAGCCCCGGAGCCGTTCCGGCCGGAACAGGCCCGCGGGCCGGACCGCCGCCGGACCGGCGGACGCGGGCGGAGACGGCAGGCCCGAGGACGGCAGGCCCGAGGGCGGGGGCCCGGCCGGGGCCGGACCGGCCGACTCCGGCGAGGGCCAGCCGCGCCGCCGCCGCAGGCCGCGCCGGCGCAGGAAAAGCCGCAATGACGGGAGCGGGGGCGGAGGCGGGGGCGGCGACGACCTCTAGCCTGCCCCCGGTCCGCGCGCTCCAACGCGCCGGGCCCCTCTCGGCATGAGACAAAAAAACGCCCCGGCACTGCCGGGGCGTTTCTCGTTCGTGCGCAATCGCGCGCAGCCATGAACCGCGCGCAACCGCATGCCCGGTCGCTTGGCGCGCCGGGGCGGCCGCGCCCGGCCTCAGGCCAGGTTCGCGCGGTGCACGGCCGCGCCCCGGCGGGACACGGTGCGGTGGTAGCGCACCGCGGGCATGCCGAAGGCCATGGCGTAGCCGATCGCGTGGTCCTCGGGAATGCCCAGCATCCCGGGCAGCTCGGGCGCGATGCGCGTGAGCAGCCAGTAGGCCAGCCCGGCCCAGACCGTGCCCACCCCCGCGGACGCGGCCAGGAGCTCGAAGTAGGAAAGCGCGATGATCGGGTCGGCCTCGGGCGTGTGCGCCGAGGCGGGCACCGAGGCCACGACGAGGTGCGGCGCGCCGCGGTAGATGCCGTCCTCGCCGCGCTCCTCCCAACCTTTCAGGAACCGCGCCACCCAGGCCAGCCGCTCGGGAACGCGGTTCTCCTCCACGGCCCGGCGCAGCCCGGCATAGGTGGCCGTACGCACCCGGTCCATGGCCGCGCGCGAATCCACCACGGTCAGCAGGGTGCTCATCTCGTTCACGCCCGTGGGCGCGTTGGCCGTGGCCGCCAAAAGCCGCGCGAGCAGCGCGGGGTCCATGTCCTCGTCCTTGTAGCGGCGCACCGATCGCCGACCGCCCGCGAGCGTCTCCATCTGCTCCAGGGAGGGCAGATTGCCCCGCAGCGGGGTCCTGTCCGCCGGGTCCACATCATCCACGCGCACGGCCCCGGGCTTGCACACGGCCAGACAGTGCTGGCAGCCGATGCAGGTTCCCGCCCCGCCCTCGATCACGCGCGGGCGGTCGTCGCGCATCTCGATGAGCGACCAGATACAGTCGCGCGCGCATTCGCCGCAGCCGTTGCACTTCTCGTAATCGAACGTCACCACATGCATGGCGCATCTCCTTGCTTTCCTGGTTGGTTGCCGGGAATGGCCGGACGAGTTCGCCCGGCTCCGGCGCGGCGGCGCGCCGACCGTTCAGGCATAGCACAGGGGCCGGGAATGGGAAGACGCCACTTTCGCGTTCCCTGATACCCTCCAGGGTACCGGGCGTGCGGCGGGGGCGTTGGGAGGGACGGACCGGAGGTCAGCCGGCGGCCGGGTCTTCGGGCCGGGCCGCGGGCACGGTGAACCAGAAGGTGGAACCCCGGCCGGGCGCGCTGTCCACGCCGATGCGCCCGCCCAGGTGCTCGACGATCTCCTTGCAGATGGGCAGCCCCAGGCCCGAGCCGCGCGGCTTGTCCGTGAGCGTGTCGCCGAGCTGGCGAAACTTGTCGAAGATAATCTGCACCGAGCCGGGCTCGATGCCCAGGCCCGAGTCGCGCACGGCCACGCGCACCATCCCGCCGTCGCATTCGGCGCTCACGTGCACGCCGCCGGAAGGGGTGAACTTGGCCGCGTTGGAAAGCAGGTTGAGGCAGACCTGCACAAGGCGGTCGCGGTCGCCGCTCACCACGGGCAGGTTCCCGGGCACGTCGTGCGTGAGGAGCAGCCCCTTGTTTTCGAAGAGCACGGCGGAGACGCGCAGGGAATGCTCCAGCACCTCGCCGAGGTCCACGAGGCCCAGGTGCCAGACGAAGCGGCCCGCCTCCAGGCGCGAGAGGTCCAGGACGTTGTTGATCAGCTCCGTGAGGCGGCGGCTCTCCTTGGCGATGATCGCGAGGTTCTGCCGGATGCGGCCGATACGCAGGCGGGCCTGCTCGTCGTGTCCCTCGGCCTCTGCGCAGTCGCCCACCTGGCGCAGCAGCAGCTTGGAGAACCCGAGGATGGAGGTCAGGGGCGTGCGCAGCTCGTGCGAGACCGTGGAGAGGAAGTTGGACTGCATCAGGCTGAAGGCCTCGGCCGCCTCCTTGGCGCGGCGCATCTCCAGCTCCGCGTGCTTGCGCGCGGTCACGTCCTCGGCCATGCCGTCCACGCGCACGGCCCGGCCCTGCCCGTCGCGCACCAGGCGCGCGGAGAGGGTGGCCCACACCGTGCTGCCGTCACTGCGCCGAAAGCGCACATCGAACCCCGTGAACACGCCGTCGCGCAGCAGCAGTTCGCGCATGTGCGCGTGGTCCTGCGGGTCCACGTAGCGCTCCGCCAGGGCGCGGCCGCTGTTCATGGCCGCCTCCGACGACTCGTAGCCCAGGATGTCGGCCATGGCCGGATTCAGGCGGATGGGCGTCCCGTCCAGGTCGGTCTGGAAGATGCCCTCCACCGCGTGCTCGTAGATGTGGCGGTAGCGCTCCTCGGCGGTCTTGCGCTCGGCCACCTCGCGCTCCAAGGCGCGGGTCGTGGATTCGGCCTGCCCGGCCTTGAGGCAGGAAAGGCAGGAACGGCCGAGCTTGAGGTTGACCCGGGTCAGGGGCCTGAGGATGGCCGGACCGAAGGGCTCGCCGCTCTTGATGAGCACGAGCACGCCGAAGGAGGGCAGGTCCATGAGGTGGTAGGCCATGTCGCCCGCGCCCCCGCACAGGGGCAGGGAGCCCAGGAACGCCCGGACATCCTCGCCCGGCGCGCCTTCGGGCAGCAGGTTCAGGGCCGCGACCACGGCCGGATTGTCGCCCATGAGCCGGGGAATGCCGTAGACCGGGGCGAACCAGACCCGGCCGCCGGCGTCCACGGAACTGCGCAGCACGAGTCCTGCGCGGCAGTTGAGGCGGCGCAGGTAGGTGGTCAGTCCCTGCTTGAGCATGCGGCCCATCTGCAGGCTGTTGCCCAGGGACATGACGATCTCGTAGCAGATGTGGTCGAAGACGACGTCCTTCACGCGCCCCCCAGCAGTCCGACCACGGTCGTCTTGTTGTAGAATTCTATGAAATCCTTGCCGTTGTTGGCGATCTCGCCCAGGGAGCAGGCCCCGACCATGGGCACGCCCGGTGGGCACAGGAGCGCGAGCTCCTCGGGAAAGCGGTCCCCGAGAAAACGCACCCGGGAGTTGCAGTCCATGAGCAGCCCGCCCGTGGGCCGCACCCCGGCGGGCAGGTTGGCCTCGGCCTGGGCCAGGGCGCTGGACGCGGCGCGGAACAGGGACTCGGCGTCGCCCCGCATCAGGTAGACGAAGGCTCCCTCGGGCACGCCGCCCACGCACACCAGCCCGCCGGACGGCCCCAGGCAGAGCGGGTCGCGCACGAGCATTTCCGCGCCCAGCTTGGCGATGCCGAAGGGAAAGACCTTGGAAACCTCCAGGAAGTCGCTGCCGTCCGCGCTCATGTCCCGGCCCGAATGGCGCCGGACGAGCTCGCGATAGCGCTCGAAGGCCGGCGTCCAGTCCAGGCTGATGATCTCGTTGTGCGCCGCCTCGGTCACGCGCAAGGGGCCTTCCAGCGGCGTCCAGCCGTGCGCCACGCCCACGCCGCTCACGGTACGCAGTTCCACGATCAGGGCGCTGTCGGCCAGCATGCCCTCATTGGTGATCAGGCTCGGCCCGTTGCCCGGACGCCTGGAGCCGGAGCCCCCGCCCACATAGCCCGCCTCCAGCCCGAAGACCGCGTAGAGGCCGTCGATGAAGGCGTCGAGACACCGGGCCGCGCCGTCCACGAAGACCAGCAGGGTGCCCAGGTTCTCGTTGAGCGCAAAGCGTTCCCCGATGCGCTCCTCGTGGTCCGCGCCCGCATCGCTCATGCCGTCGAGCACGGTGACGTGGGCCAGGGCGTCGAGCCCCGCGACCACGGTGCCGCGCGTGAGCAGGCGGCAATCGTGCAGCACTCCGGGGAACACGCCGCCGAACAGGGGCACGGCCGCATCGGCCAGCACCGGGTCCAGGGCCGCCGGCGAAAACCCGTTGTCGTCGCAGGCCAGGACCAGGAGCGACCGTACGGCCGAACGCCGCTCCATCTCCTCGATGATTCGGCCCAGGGCCTCCACGGAACCGGTCTCGTCCACCAGAATCTGCATCCGCACACTCCTTGCATCTCGCGGGTCCTATTCCCGCACGCCCCCATTCTACCACGGCCCCCGGCATCCGCCACCCTTTTCCTGCACCGGCGCGAAGCGCCGCCAGGAGCCGGGCGAAATGGCGCCTATTGACAGGCCCGATATGCGGCCCCATGTTGGGGGCCACCCTCGGGGCCGCGCCGGATCGCAGCGGTCCGGCACCGGCAACCCCATCCGCCGCCGGTCGGGCCGAAGGCAGGCCCGGCGGACGGCCATCAGGCCACAAGGAGGTTTCCATGCGCACCCAATCGACCATCCCGCGCGCGCCGGCCGCGCCGACCGAAAGAACCCGCAGCGCCCGGCTCGGCCTGTGCTCCGCGCTCTTCGCGGTGCTGATTGGCCTCTTCGCCCTGGTCCCCGCGCCCGCCGCGGCCGAACCCCTGCGCGCCCTGGCCACCGTGGCCCCGGTGGCCGCCTTCGTGCAGCGCATCGGCGGCGACCTGGTCCGCGTCACGGCCATGGTGCCCGCGGCCGAGGACCCGCACACCTTCGAGCCCAAGCCCGGGGCCATGCGCGACGTGGCCGCCGCCGACGTCTACTTCTCCGTGGACATGGGCTTCGAGGACGTCTGGCTGCCGCGCTTCGGCGCGGCCAACCCGCGCCTGAAGATCGTGGACCTGGCGGACACGGTGCAGCGGTTGCCCATGGCCGCGCACCACCATCACGACGCACACGAGGAGCACGGCGACCATCACGAACCCGGCGAACACCACGAGCCGGCCGCCCACCACGACCACGAGCACGGGGAGATGGATCCGCACGTCTGGCTCTCGCCGCGCCGCGTGCTGACCATGGCCGAAGCCGTGTGCGACACGCTCTCGGACCTGGATCCGGACCACAAGGCCGTGTACGCGGCCAACCTCAACGCCTTCGGCAACGAAGTGCGCGCCTTGGACAAGGACCTGGCCGAGATCCTGGGCACCACCCCGGCCCTGGAACGGCCCCTGAGCACGGCGTCCGCCACACAGGCCGGCCCGGAGCATGAGGGCGCGATGCCTCCGCATGGCCCGGGGCACATGGGCGCCGCCGGGCACATGCCCCCGCCGCCGGGCGACAGGCCGCCGCACGCGGACGACGACCACCACGAGCCGGGCCGCGAACCGGGCCACGGACACGAGGACCACGACCATGACCTCGCAGCCCACCACCCGGGCCGCGCCTTCCTGGTCTTCCACCCCTCCTGGGGTTATCTGGCCGCGGACTACGACCTGGAACAGGTGCCCATCGAGGTCCAGGGCAAGGAGCCCTCGGCGCGGGAGATGGCGGCCATCGTGGACCTGGCCCGCAAGCGGTCCATCCACGTGGTCTTCGCCCAGCCGCAACGCTCGCGCCGCGCGGCCGAGGCCGTGGCCGCGTCCATCGACGCGCGCGTGGTCCTGGCCGATCCCCTGGCCGCGGACTGGGCCGAAAACCTGCGCCGCGTGGCCCGCGAGCTGCGCGCGGCCCTGCGCTGACGCCCGGCTCGCCCGGGCCCGGACAACGGACGCCACGACGCCGCCCCGCCGCAACAGCGACGGGGCGGCGCTTTTTCGCCATGTCTTGAATACGGGACGGCGGCGCGGCGCGCTAGCCGAGCACCTCGGGGTTCAGGCAGGTGGGCGGGGTGCCGCCCTCGAGCATGGCCAGCAGGTTGCGCGCCGCCAGGGTGGCCATGGCCGCGCGCGTGGAGACCGTGGCCGAGCCCACGTGCGGCAGCACGACCACGTTGTCCAGCTCGGCCAGCCCCTCGGCCATGCGCGGCTCGTTCTCGAACACGTCCAGCCCCGCGCCCGCGATGGAGCCCGCGCGCAGGGCGCGCACCAGGGCGGCCTCGTCCACCACGGGCCCGCGCGAGGTGTTGATGAGGATGGCGCCGGGGCGCATCATCCCGAAGGCCTTGTCGTCGAAAAGGTGGCGGGTCTGCTCCGTGAGCGGGCAGTGCACCGAGATGTAGTCGGACTCGCGCAGCAGATCGTTGACGCAGACGTGACGCGCGCCGAGCTCCTCGTCGAGCACGTGGTTGGCCCGGCCCGAGCCCGTGGTGTAGAGCACCTTCATGCCGAACCCCCTGGACATCAGGGCCATGGCCGTGCCGATGCGCCCGGCCCCGGCGATGCCCAGGGTCGCGCCGGTCACGTCCGCGCCCAGGAACTGGCGCGGGCCCCAGCCCGGCCACTTGCCCGAGCGCATCACGCGGTCGGACTCCACCACGCGCCGGGCCACGGCAAAGAGCAGGGCCCAGGCCAGTTCGGCCGTGGCGTTGGAGAGCACGTCCGGGGTGTTGGAGACCGGAATCCCGCGCCGCGTGGCCTCGGGCACGTCGATGTTGTCGAAGCCCACGGCGCAGTTGGCGAACCCCTTGAGCCGGGGCGCGGCGTCGAAGAACTCCGCGTCCACCCGGTCGGTAACCAGCCCGAGCACACCATCGGCGTCGGCCACGGCGGCCAGCAGCTCGGCTCGGGTCATGGCCCGGTCTTCGGGGTTGACGGCCACTTCGCACTTCTCGCGCAACAGGTCGATGCCTTCTTCGGCCACGGCCCGGGTCACGATGACCTTGGGTCTGCTCATCTCCATCCTCCTTCGTGCTTCTGGGGTGCTTCTGGTGCTTCAGGGACGCTCCCGGGGGCTCGGGGAAGCCGTTGGAGCGCTCCGGTACGAATGCGTCCGCGGCGCGGATTCCACAGCGGCCACGCTGCTACAAAGCGCCGTTGCGCGCAACCCCCGGCGGGAACAAAGGCCGCGCGCAGGCGCAAAAAGCCCCGAGGCCGAAAGCGGCCCCGGGGCGGAAGTGCAGCCGGACGACAAATCCATGCGGCCGTGCGGCGACGAATGCGCGCACGCGCGCGGAGCAGGACGCGGATCGCGGCCTACGACGCGGGTTCCGGCGGATAGGAAGACGCGCCGCCGTGGGCCGCGGACCACTCGATGGGGCCGTGCAGGAACTTTTCCACCTCGTCCACGGTCTTGGTGTCGAAATACTTCATGGTCCGCGCCACGTCGAGCACGTCCCACCACGTGGCCAGGTGCAGCAGGTTCAGGCCGATGTCGCCCAGGACCTGCCGGGTCTGCGGAAAGATGTCGTAGAAAAAGAGCACGAAGGTGTGCTCCACCTGCGCGCCCGCGCGGCGCAACGCCTCGGCGAACTTGATCTTGGAGCGGCCGTCCGTGGTCAGGTCCTCCACGAGCAGGATCTTGGCGCCCTCCTCGAAGGTGCCCTCGATCTGCGCGTCGCGGCCGAAGCCCTTGGGCTTTTTGCGCACGTACTGCATGGGCAGCATGAGCCGCTCGGCCAGCCACGCGGCGAACGGGATGCCCGCGGTCTCGCCGCCGGCCACGGCCTCCACGGCCTCGAAGCCCACCTCGCGCAGGATCACGGACGCGCCGAAATCCATCAGCGTGCTGCGCACGCGCGGAAAGGAGATCAGCCTGCGGCAGTCGATGTAGACCGGGCTGGCCCAGCCCGAGGTGAAGCGGAAGGGCTCGTCGGCGCGAAAATGCACAGCGCCCACCTCGAGCATCATTCGGGCCGTGAGTTCGGCCATCAGTTTCTTGTCGGGAAAGGTCGTCGGCAGCATGGTTCCTCCTTGTGGGCGGCCACGAAAATTTGGTGTGCGTCCCGCGCTCGGCGCGCGCCGACCCCGCCGCACCCGGCCGGGCGCAAGCACAGTACGGCCCCCCGGCGATCCTGTCCAGTTGGCGCGCAAGGCCGGTGGGCCGGGGCTTTGCGCCGGATCCGGGCCCGGGGCGCAGACGAAGCGGAAAGAAGACGAAAACGTGCGCGGCAGCGCCGCGCGGACGCGGCTCGACCACCAGGCTCTCCGATATCCCGAGCGCCCCGGTTCAGGACTCGGCGCGCCAGTACAGGGGCCCTTCGGGCTCGAAGCAGCGCACCGGCCCCTCGACCGTGGCCACGTCGCCCAGGGGCGGCCGGGGCGCGGCCAGGCGACGCAGGGTCACGGCCCCGGCATTGGGGGCCAGGCCGTAGAAGCGCGCGCCGTTTTCCGCGGCAAAGGGCTCCAGCCGGTCCAGGGCGCCCTCCTCCTCAAAGGCCTGGGCCACCCAGGCCAGGGCGCGCGGCGCGTTGAACACGCCCGCGGGCGCGCGGCCGGTCTCCTTGGCCGCGCGCAGGTGCGGCGCGCTGTCCGTGCCCAGAAAGATGCGCGGATGCCCCGAAATCGCGGCGCGGCGCACCGCGGCGCGGTCCGCCGCGGTCTTGGGCAGGGGCAAACAGTAGTTGTGGGGCCTGAGTCCGCCGCGAAAAATCTCCGCGCGCGTGATCCAGAGGTGGTGCGGGGTGATGGTCGCGGCCAGGTATTCGTCGCCCTCCAGGACGCACTCCGCGGCGCGGGCCGTGCTCAGGTGCTCCAGGACGATCCGCAGCTCCGGAAAGTCGCGCCGCAGGGGCGCGAGCACGCGGTCCACGAACAGGGCTTCGCGGTCGAAGGGGTCCACGTCCGCATCGGCCACCTCGCCGTGCACCGAGAGGACCATGCCCTCCTCCTGCATGGCCGCGAGCACGGGCCGGATGCGGGCGACGTCCGTTACGCCCGAGGCCGCGTTGGTCGTGGCCCCGGCCGGGTAGAGCTTGGCCGCCGCGAACACGCCCTTGCGGAACCCGGCGACCAGGTCGGCCGGGTCGGTGGCGTCCGTGAGGTAGCAGGCCAGGAGCGGAAGGCAGCCCGGAGCGGGGGTCGCCGCTCCCCCCTCGGGGGACGCCGCGCTGATGCCCCCTGCCATGGCGGCCAGAATCCGCTCGCGGTAGGCGCGCGCCGCGGCCGTGGTCGTCACGGGCGGCTGGAGGTTGGGCATGGCCAGCACCCGGCCGAAGGTGCGCGCGGAAAACGGCGCGCACGCGGCCAGCAGCGCGCCGTCGCGCAGGTGGACGTGAAAATCGTCCGGCCGCCGGATGGTCAGGGTCGTTTCGGGCATCGTCGCTCCCTTGCTCCTCGTCTCGACTTCTCAATGCTTCCACGTCCCGCGCTGCGGTCGTGGCCGCGGCCGCAACCCGACCGCAGCCGCGACCGCAATGCCCGCGAAAGGCCCGCGCGTCAAGTGCGCCGCACACCGGGGCCCGTACTTCTATGACGCCTCGGACAGGGTGCGGTCCAGCACCGCAACGCCCGCCAGAAAATCGTCCAGGTCCATGGCCTCGTCCGGGTTGTGCGAGCCGTGCTCGTTGCGCACGAAGAGCATGCCCGAGGGGATGCCCTGGTTGGCGAACACGGCCGCGTCATGGCCCGCGCCGCTGGGCACGGCCTCGGTGGGCAGCCCCAGTTCGGCGCAGGCGTGCAGAAGCGAGTCCGTCACGCCCTGGTCCAGGCGCGCGGGCGCGGTGCGCACCGGCGCGTCGAACACGAAGCGCACGCGCCGGTCCTGCTCCAGGGTGGCGCACTCCGAGTGCAGCAGGGCCTCCACGGCCGAAAGCGTGGCCGCGTGCTGGCTGCGCGCCTCGAAGGTGAAGGCCGCCTCGCCCGGAATGCGCGTCATGGCGTGGTGCGCCGGGTCCGTGGAGAGCATGCCCACGGTCATGACCAGATCGCCGCCGTGCTGCTCGATGGTCGTCCAGTGGTCGTCCAGGCGCACGATCAGGTCCGACACGGCAAAGACCGCGTCGCGCCGCAGCCAGCGCGGCACCGCGCCGGAGTGCCCGGCCTCGCCCACGCACTGCACGCGGCGATGGCGCACGTTGCCGCGGATGCCCGTGACCGCGGCCACGGGCAGGTTGCGCGCGACCATCACCGGGCCCTGCTCGATATGCAGCTCCAGGAACGCGGCCACGCGCGCCGGGTCCAGCAGGGTCTCGCCGCGCTCGATGGCCGCCATGTCCGCCCCGGCCGCGGCCATGTACTCGCGCAGCGGGCGGCGCGTGTCGCGCTGCGCCGCGCCCAGCGCGGCCGCGTCCAGATCGCCGAAGAGCGCGCGCGAGCCCAGGTAGCAGTCGCCGAACCAGGCCGATTCCTCGCCGCGCAGCACGATGCCGCGCACGGGCACGGGCGGCCGCGTTCCGGCGCGCGCGTGGCGCGCCAGGCACAGCAGCGCGGCCACGCACCCGGCCGCGCCGTCGTAGTTGCCGCCGTGCGGCACGCTGTCCAGGTGCGAGCCCACGTACACGGCCGGTTCGCCGCCCGCTGCGCCGCCGTTCGGGTCCGGCATGCCGGGCAGCTGGAAAACCAGGTTGGCCGCGCGGTCGTAAAAGGTCTCCAGCCCCTGGGCGCGCGCCGCGGCCGCAAAGACCTCCACGGCCCGCGTCTCCACCGCGCCGTAGGCGGGCCGCGTCACGCCGCGCGGCGCTTTCGCGCCCGCGACCGGACCGTCGGTCTCGGCATCCGCGTCCCGCGACGCAGCCGCTTCCGCTCCGCTCCCGCCCTTTTCTTCCGCATCCGCCGCCCCGCCGCGCCCGGGCCGCGACACGCGCTCCAGGTCGGCGAAAAGCCGCTCGGCCACGGGCCGGAAGGCGCGCACGAATTCCAGGGCCCCGGGGTCCGTGAGCCCGGAATGGGGCAGCGAGCCGGGCCCCGCGCCCGGCGACTTGGCAAAGGCGACCATGCCGACCCCCTATTTGAGCAGCAGCCTGGGCAGGAACGTGGCCACGTCCGGAACGTAGGTCACGAACACGAGCACCAGGAGGTTGACGAACAGGAACGGCCACACGCCCTTGATGATGGCCATGACCGGCTTGTTCAGCGTGGACGAGGCCACGAAGATGTCCAGGCCGAAGGGCGGCGTGATCATGCCGATGCAGATGTTCAGGCAGACGACGAGCCCGAAGTGGATGGCGTCGATGCCCATGGCCTGGGCCACGGGAAAGAGCGTGGGCACCAGGATGAGCTGCGTGGAATTGGGGTCGATGAACATCCCGGCGATGAGGAAGGCCACGTTGACGATGGCCAGGAAGAGCACCGGCCCGGCGTCGATTTGCGTCAGGAAGTCCGTGATCAGCCGGGGCACGTGGGCCAGGGTGATGAAGTGCGCGAGCACGCTGCCCACGGCCAGGAGGATGAAGATGATCGCCGTGGAGATGGCGCTGCGCTCGGTGACCTGGAACAGGCGCTTCCAGCCCAGGGAGCGGTGCACGAAGGCCTCCACCGCGATGGCGTAGAGCACGGACACGGCCGCGGCCTCGGTGGGCGTAAAGAACCCGGAATAGATGCCGCCGAGGATGATCACCGGCAGCCCCAGGGCCCACAGGGCGTTGCGCAGGGCCGCGAGCACCGTGGACGCGCGCGGCGCGCGGCCCACGCCCTTGCGCACGCTCTCCCACGCCACCAAGCCGGCGAAGGCCAGCCCCATGGTCGCGCCCACGGCCAGCCCGCCGATGAACAGCCCGCCCACGGACGTGCCCGTCATCCAACCGTAGATGATCAGGGTGATGGAGGGCGGGATCAGCAGCGCGGTCTCGGCGCTGGAGATGATCAACCCCAGGGTGAACTTTTCCGAATACCCGGCCGCGCGCAGCTCCGGGTACATCAGCTTGCCCAGGGCCGCCACCGTGGCCGGGGCCGAGCCGGACACCGACCCGAAGGCCATGCACCCGCCGATGGTCGTGTGCCCCACGCCGCCGCGCAGTCCGCCGCACAGCGACTTGATCAGATCCGTCAGCCGCGAGGCGATCTGGCCCGAGGCCATCAGTTCCGCCGCAAAAATGAAGAAGGGAATGGCCAACAGCGTGGAGTGGTTGACCCCGGCGATGAGCTTCTGCACGAGCACGATGTCGGGCATGCGCGCAAAGAGCAGGTCGCGCGTGAGCACCGCGGGCACGCCCAGGACCAGGAACATTTCGAAGCCGAAGGCCAGCAGCAGCGCAGCCACCAGGACGATGAGCAGAACCATGGTCAGCCCTCCTGCGGCGCGCCCGCGCGGGTTGCGGTTGCGGCGGCGCCGCCGCCGTTGTCCCCATCGCCGCCCCCTTTGTCCCCACCGCCGCCGCTTTCCGGGTCGGACGCGCACACGGCCATGGCGTCCGGGCACCAGTGCCGGTTCTGGAAGCCGACCAGTTCCAGCAGATAGCGCAGCCCCATGAGGGCAAAGCCCGTGGTCGGCGCGATGTAGATCCAGTACATGGGCAGGTTCAGCGTCGGGCTGACCTGGCCCGTGCGCAGCACGAACCGGCTGATCTCCACGCCCAGCACGACCATGTAGGCGCTGAACAGCAGCCCCACCAGGTTGATGGCCGCGCGCACCACGTTCCTCGGCGTGCGCGGCAGGGCGTCGAAGAGCGTGGTCACGGCCACCTGCCTCCCCCGCTCCAGGGCCAGCCCCAGGGCCAGAAACACGGACCAGACCATCAGCAACCGCGTGGCCTCGTCGATCCACGCAAAGGTGCTCGCCCAGGCCGGGAACAGCTCGCGCACGCCCACGTTGAACCCGTACAGGGCCACCATGAGCAGAAATATCGCCACCAGGAGCGTGCGCTCCACCATGCGGATGGCCCCGAGCAATCGTTCCAGCATCGCCTTCATGCCGCCTCCGGTCGTAAAAAAACAGGCGGCGCGGGAGGCGAGCCTCCCGCGCCGCCACGAATCCGCTACTTGCCCATGATCCGGGCGTATTCCTTCTCGTACAGGTCGATCAGCTTTTGGCCCTCCTCGCCCGCGCGCTCCAGATAGGCCGCGCGGCACAGGGGGTACATCAGCTTGCGGTACTCGGCGCGCTCCGCCGGGCCCGCCGTGCGCACCTGCACGCCGTGCGCCTCGATGTCCTTCAGGGCCGCCTGCTGCGCGGCCTCCTTGTTGGCCTCCACCTCGGGCATGACCTCCAGCAGCGTCTTGACGATCACGTCCCGGTACTGCTGGGGCAGGCCGGACCACCAGCCCGGGTTGAACAGCACCACGTCCTCCATGGCGCCGTGCTCGGAGAGCACCAGATACTTCTGCACCTCGTAGAATTTCATGCGCTGGATCGTGTCCAGGGGGTTTTCCTCGCCCTCGACCACGCCGTTCTGCAGCGCGGTGTACAGTTCGCCGAAGGGCAGCGCCACGGCCGACGCGCCCAGGGCCGCGAACTGCTCGATGAGGATCTTGGAATCCATGACCCGGAAGCGCTGGCCCTTGAAGTCGGCCACGCCGTTCAGCGGCTTGTTGGAGGTGAAGTTCTTGCGCCCGTTGGGCCACAGGGCCACGGCCGTCAGCCCGCGCGAATCGAACGTGGCGCGCAGCGCCTCGCCGAACGCCCCCTGGCGCAGCTCCTGCGCCTTGGCCCGGTCGTCGGGCAGCGCGTAGGGAATGTCCATGATCGACACGGCCGGATCAAAACCGCCCAGGAAGGCCGCCGGGGAAACCGTGCCCTCGATGGTGCCGAACTGCACGCCCTCGTTCATCTGCCGCTGGTTGCCCAACTGCGAGGAAGGAAAGATCTGGAACTCCACCTCGCCGTTGGTGCGCTCCTTGACCAGCTCCGCCACCTTCAGCAGACCCTGATGCCGGGGCTGCAGCGGCGACTCCAGATGCCCGATGCGCGCCGTGTACTTGGCCTGCGCCTGGGCCGGCAGCACGCTCGCCGCCACCAGGCAGACCGCCAGGGCCGCCAGGCCCGCCATCCGCATGCAATAGTTCACCTCTTTGCTCCTTTTGTTCAAGTATCCGCTATTCAACGCGATTGACGTTTTTGCTATCGCCCGCCCGACACCGGATTGTCAACGTTCGTCTCAAAAAAGAGACAAGTCTCAAATCGATTCACAAGGGCCAGCCATTTGCATAGGATAGCAATCCACACCCTGCAACGCCCGACAATTCCGTCGCCCCCGCCAAAACTTTTTTTTGGCGGGGAAGGGATGGGGAGGGAGCGAAGAGCCGGGGGGAGGCGGGGAGGG
>JACCQO010000003.1 GCA_015709205.1 Desulfovibrionaceae bacterium | reverse complement strand
GGGACCCTTTCCCAAAGGGTCCCCTCTTCCTCCCCGCCCCTCCCCCGGCTCTTACACCATGCCGAACCGTTTCAGCTTCTTGCGCAGCCCTTCGCGGGAGATGCCGAGGCGGCGGGCGGCTTCGGACTTGTTGCCGCCGCATTCCTCGATGACGCGGGTGACGAGTTGTTGTTCGTTGGTGGCGATGTCTTCGACGAGGGGGAGTGCGGGGGCGGGTTCCTCGCTGGCGGGTTTGGTGCCCAGGCATTGCGCGCGCACGTGGTCGGAGAGGTCGGGCAGGGTGATTTCCTCGCCGTAGCACAGGGCGGCGGCGCGTTCGACCTCGTTGTCGAGTTCGCGCACGTTGCCGGGCCAGTCGTAGGCCTGGAGCAGGGACACGACGCCCGGGGCGAAGCGCAGTCCGGCGCGGCCGAAGGCCTTGGCGTGGCGTTCCAGGAAGGCGTGCAGGAGCAGGGGCACGTCTTCGCGGCGTTCGCGCAGCGAGGGGATGCGCAGGTGCACGACGTTGAGCCGGTAGTAGAGGTCTTCGCGGAAGTCGCCCTTTTCCACGGCCTCCTTGAGGTCCTTGTTGGTGGCGGCGATGATGCGGATGTCCACGCGCTTGGCCTTGCGGCCGCCCACGCGGGTGACTTCGCGTTCGTCGAGCACCTTGAGCAGCTTGGCCTGGGCGGTGATGGGCATGTCGCCGACCTCGTCGAGGAACAGGGTGCCGTTGTGGGCCTGTTCGATGCGGCCTTCGCGGGCCTCGACGTTGGTGGCCACGCCCTTTTCGATGCCGAAGAGCTCGCTTTCCACGAGGTTTTCGGGGATGGCGGTGCAGTTGAGGGCCACGAAGGGGCCCTGGGCGCGTTCGCTCATGAAGTGCAGGGTCTTGGCGATGAGCGATTTGCCGGTGCCGGTTTCGCCGGTGAAGAGCACGTTGACGGGCGTGTCGGCGACGCGCTTGACCTGGCCGAGCACCTTGCGGATGGCGGCGCTCTTGCCGATGACGCCGGTGGGCGTGAACTGGCGGCCGAGGGTTTTCTTGAGCCCGGCGTTTTCGCGGGCCAGGTGTTTCTTGGCCTGTTCGAGCAGGGTGTTGGTGCGCCGCAGTTCCTCGAGGGTTTCCTCCAGGCGGTATTCGCGCGCCTCGACCTTGACGAGCATCATCCCGAAGGATTCCGCCAATGCAACGATTTCCTTGGGGTATTCTCCGGCCTTGGTCAGCTCGAAGAGCGTCTCGGTGTTCACCGTGCGGTTCATGGCCAGGTCGTCTGCGAGCCTGGCGAGTTCCTTGATGAGCGTGTCCGCGATCTTGTCCATATAACCCTGCTCCGGCGTTAGAAATGCACAACCTGTGTATCCAACCGTTGCGGTTTTGGCAAAGGGGAAAGGCGGAGCGGGTTGCGGCGGGGGCAATCGGGGAGGGGGCGGCGGGCGGCGGAAGGTGGGGATTTGTAAAAAGCGCGTGCCCGCGCGCGAAACCGCTTGACAGTGTTCTGGGGTGTTGCTATCCCACCCCTCTGCCTCATCGATGTAGGCGCGTAGCTCAGGGGGAGAGCACTTGCTTGACGCGCAAGGGGTCAGGAGTTCAAATCTCCTCGCGCCTACCACTCCTGCGAGTACGGTGGGAGGCTTCGGCCTCCCACATTTGTTATGGTCTTTAGAATCTGTTCGGCTGCGGCGGCGGCCGTGGCGGCAGCGGGAGCCGTTTCGGCGCGCACGGCGCGGGCCGGGGCGGCTGAAGGAGCCGAAGTCGTGGACGTATCCATAGAGGGACAGCAAATGGCGGTTCAGCCCGGGGCGTCGTGCGCCGACGCGCTGGGTCTCGCGCTTTCCAAGAAGAAGGCCAAGCAGGTCCTGGCCTGCCGTTGCGGCGAGGCCTTGCTCGACCTCACCACCACCGTGCCCGAGGGCTGTGCCGAACTCGTCCCGGTCTACGAGGACTCGGACGAGGGGGTGCATCTGTTGCGCCACAGCGCCGCGCACATCATGGCCACGGCGGTCAAGCGGCTCTATCCGGACGCCAAGGTGACCATCGGTCCGGCCATCGACAGCGGTTTCTACTACGATTTCGACTACGTGCGTCCGTTCACCCCCGAGGACCTGCAGGCCATCGAGGCCGAGATGGCCAAGGTGGTGGCGGAGGATGCGCCGTTCGAGCGCTCGGTGATGAGCGCGGCCGAGGCCACGAAGTTCTTCGCCGACCAGGGCGAGACCTACAAGGCCGAGATCATCGCCGACCTGGGCGCCGAGACGGTCTCCATCTATAAGAACGGGTCGTTCACGGACCTGTGTCGCGGGCCGCACATCCCCTCCACCGGGCGGCTCAAGGCCTTCAAGCTGACCAGCGTGGCCGGTGCGTACTGGCGCGGCGACGAGAAGAACCGCATGCTCCAGCGCATCTACGGCACGGCGTTCGCCGACGAGAAGGCGCTGAAGAAGCATCTGCAGCGCATCGAGGAGGCCAAGAAGCGCGACCACCGCAAGCTGGGCACGCAGCTGGACCTCTTCAGCATCAGCGAGGAGGCGGGCCCGGGGATGATCATCTGGCATCCCAAGGGCGCGCTGGTGCGCACGATCCTCGAGGATTTCGAGCGCAAGGAGCACCTCAAGCGCGGCTACGAGATCGTGCAGGGGCCGCAGATCCTGCGTCAGGACCTCTGGGAGCGTAGCGGCCACTACGAGAACTACCGCGAGAACATGTACTTCACGCAGATCGACGATCAGGCCTATGGCGTGAAGCCCATGAACTGCCTGTCGCACATGCTCATCTACAAGTCGCGCGTGCGCAGCTACCGCGATCTGCCGCAGCGCTATTTCGAGCTGGGCGTGGTGCACCGCCACGAGAAGAGCGGCGTGCTGCACGGCCTGTTGCGCGTGCGCCAGTTCACGCAGGACGATGCGCACATCCTCTGCCGGCCGGACCAGTTGCAGGAAGAGATCATCGGCATCATCCAGTTCGTCGGCGACGTGATGGGCCTGTTCGGTTTCGAGTTCGAACTGGAGCTTTCCACGCGGCCGGAGAAGTCCATCGGCAGCGACGAGGACTGGGAGCGCGCCACCGCCGCGCTGGAGCACGCCCTGAAGACCGTGGGGCTGCCCTACGACATCAACGAGGGCGACGGCGCGTTCTACGGGCCGAAGATCGACATCAAGCTGCGCGACGCGCTGGAAAGAAGCTGGCAGTGCGCCACGATACAGTGCGATTTCACCTTGCCGGAGCGCTTTGACCTGGTATACATAGGCGATGATGGCGAGCGCCACCGTCCCGTGATGCTGCACCGGGTCATTCTGGGCTCGGTGGAGCGTTTCATCGGTGCGCTCATCGAACATTTCGCCGGCGCGTTCCCCACGTGGCTCGCGCCGGTGCAGGCGCGTCTGCTGACCGTGACGGACGCGCAGAACGAATTCGCCGCCAAGGCCCTGGCCGCGCTCAAGGCGCGCGGCATCCGGGCCGAGGCGGACGTTCGCAACGAGAAGCTGGGCTACAAGGTTCGCGAGGCCCAGATGGACAAGATTCCCTACATCCTTGTCATTGGCGACAAGGAAGTGGAGGCGCAGGGGCTCAACGTGCGGCTGCGGACCGGGGAGAATCTCGGCCTCAAGCCTGTGGAGGAGGTCGCCGGGCTCATCGTCGCCGACTGTCAGGAACCTTTCAAACGTGGAGGAATGAGCTATAGCTTCGCCGCATCGTAAGAGCAGGCAGCCCGCGCGGGAGGTCGACAAGACCCGTCTCAACGAACGCATCCGCGCCCGTGAGGTGCGCGTGGTGGCCGAAGACGGAGAGCAGTTGGGCATTCTGGATACGCGCGAGGCGCTGGAGAGGGCCCACGAGGCCGGTCTCGATCTCGTCGAGGTCGCGCCCAACGCCGAGCCGCCTGTCTGCAAGATCATGGACTACGGGAAGTTCAAGTATCAGCAGCAGAAGAAGCAGCAGGAGGCCAAGAAGCGCCAGACCGTGATCCTGATCAAGGAGATCAAGGTCCGCCCCAAGACGGATGAGCACGACTATCAGACCAAGCTCAAGCACATCCGTCGGTTCCTCGCCGCGGGCGACCGCTGCAAGGTGACCGTGTTTTTCCGGGGCCGCGAGATCGTGCACAAGGACCGCGGACTGATCATGCTCGATCGCGTCATCGCCGATACGGACGATATCGCCAAGGTCGAGCAGGCTCCGCTGGCCGAGGGCCGCACCATGTTCATGCTGCTCACCCCCGTGGTCAAGAAGGAAGCCGCCAAGTAGCTCTGTTTCGCCCATGCCGGGGCCCCTGGCCCCGTTCGGGATAATAGGACAAAGGAGAACGCCATGCCCAAGATCAAGACCAATCGTGCTGCCGCCAAGCGGTTCAGCACCACGGGCAGCGGCAAGCTGCGCCGCCGCAAGCAGAACCTGCGCCACATTCTCACCAAGAAGAATGCCAAGCGCAAGCGCCGCCTCGGCCAGCCGGACCTCGTGGACAGCGCCAACGAGAAGGCCGTCCGCCGCATGCTGCCCAACGGCTAGGGACCCGAAACACTATCGCCAACCACTCTGAACCTTTGGCCTCGCATTGCGTTGGCCACGGGTCCATCGAAATCCGGAGGAGATCGAGATGAGAGTCAAAAGAGGCAAGACCGCCCACCGGCGGCACAAGAAATACCTGAAGATGGCCAAGGGCTACCGCGGCGGCCGCAGCGTGCTCTACCGCACCGCGCGAGAGACCGTGGAGCGCGCCCTGTGCTACGCCTACCGCGACCGCAAGGCCCGCAAGCGCGAATTCCGCAAGCTCTGGATCATCCGCATCAACGCCGCCGCCCGTCTGAGCGGCCTGCCCTACGGCAAGTTCATCCACGGCCTGTCCCTGGCCGGTGTGGACCTCAACCGCAAGGTGCTCGCCGACCTGGCGGTCCGCGACAAGGAAGGCTTCGCCAAGCTCGTCGAGCTGGCCAAGACGAAACTCAACTAGTCAGGCATCATGGACGGCAACGAGCTGATCAAAAAGCTGGAAGGCCTGGTCCCGGCATTCTCCGAAGGCCTGGACCAGGCTTTTTCATTGGAGGACCTCGAAGCCCTGCGCATCGAGTTCCTGGGTCGCAAGGGGCGCCTTGCCGAGATCATGGCCGCGCTGCCGGCCATCTCGTCCGAGGACCGGCCCCTTGCCGGGCGCACCGCCAACGAGGTCAAGGGCCGCCTCACCGACCTGTTCGACGGCCGCAAGGCCGCGCTGGAGCAGGCCAAGGACGATTCGGCCTCCGCAACCTTCGACCCGACCATGCCCGGCCGCGCGCCCTGGCGCGGCTCCCTCCACCCCGTGACCCTGGTCATGGAGGAGATCTGCGGCATCTTCAAGGGCTTGGGCTACGACATCGTCACCGGCCCCGAGGTCGAGAACGACTACTACAACTTCGAGGCCCTGAACATTCCGGCCGACCACCCGGCCCGCGACATGCAGGATACCCTGTACGTCACGGACTCCATCGTGCTGCGCACGCACACCTCGCCCCTGCAGGTGCGCACCATGCTCGCGCGCAAGCCGCCCGTGGCCATCGTGGCCCCGGGCAAGGTCTACCGCCGCGACTCGGACCTCACGCACACGCCCATGTTCCACCAGATCGAGGGGTTGCTCGTGGACACGGACGTGTCCATGGGCGATCTGCGCGGCACGCTCACGAGCTTCGTGCGCCAGGTCTTCGGCGCGGACGTCAAGGTGCGCTTCCGGCCCAGCTTCTTCCCCTTCACCGAGCCCAGCGCCGAGGTGGACATCTCCTGCGTGATGTGCGGCGGCAAGGGCCGCGTGGACGGCAAGCCCTGCCGCGTCTGCAAGGAGACCGGCTGGGTGGAGATCCTGGGCTCGGGCATGGTCGATCCCGCGGTGTTCAAGGCCGTGGGCTACGACCCCGAGAAGTACACGGGCTTCGCCTTCGGCCTGGGCGTGGAACGCGTGGCCATGCTCAAGTACGGCATCGGCGACCTGCGCATGTTCTTCGAGAACGACGTCCGTTTCCTCGGCCAGTTCTGAGCCGACCCCGGCGCGGCGCACGTTCCGCCGCGCCCGGCGCCGGGCGCGCCGCCGCGCGCCCGCGCACCGCGAACGGACCGCTGCGGGGCATCCCGCACCGCTTTCCCCCTCCCCCGGCGCCCCGCGCGCCGGACCGCTGGAGAAGACAATGCTTCTGAGTCTCAATTGGCTGCGTGAATTCGTGCCCTTCGAGGGCGGCGAGACGGAACTCGGCGACCGGCTGACCATGCTCGGCCTGGAGCTCGAGGAGGTCATCCATCCCTTTGCCGGGCTCGACGGCGTGGTCGTGGGCCACGTGCTGACCTGCGAACGGCACCCCGAGGCGGACAAGCTTTCGGTCTGCACCGTGGACGTGGGCGCCGGGGAGCCGCTGCCCATCGTCTGCGGCGCGCCCAACGTGGCCGCGGGCCAGAAGGTGGCCGTGGCCACCGTGGGCGTGACCCTGCCCGGCGGCCTGACCATCAAGAAGGCCAAGCTGCGCGGCGCGCCCTCGGTGGGCATGATCTGCGCCGAGGACGAACTCGGCCTGGGCGCGGACCACTCCGGCATCATGGTCCTGGACGAAAAGCTCGCCGTGGGCACGGACATCCGCGCGGCCCTGAACCTGGACACCACGGTCTTCGACATCGGCGTCACGCCCAACCGCGCGGACTGCTTCTCCGTGCTCGGCCTGGCGCGCGAGGTGGGGCTGGCCTTCGGCCTGCCCGTGTCCATCCCGCCCTTTGCCTGCGCCGAATCCGGCCCGGACGCCTCCGGCGCGGTGGCCATCGAGATCGCCGACCCCGAGCTCTGCCCGGTGTTCCAGGGCCGCGTCATCGAGAACGTCACCGTGGGCCCGGCCCCGGCCTGGATGCGCTACCGCCTCGCGGCCATCGGCCAGCGGCCCATCAACGCCCTGGTGGACGTGACCAACTACGTGATGTTCGGCCTGGGCCAGCCCCTGCACGCCTACGACATGGACCTGTTGCGCGGCGGGAAAATCCGCGTGGCCCCGGCCACGGACGGCATGAGCTTCACCACCCTGGACGGCCAGGAGCGCAGGCTCCTGTCCACGGACCTGCTCATCTGGGACGGCGAGCGGCCCGTGGGGCTGGCCGGGGTCATGGGCGGCGAGAACACGGAGATCCACGAGGGCTCCACGCGCGTGTTCCTGGAGGCCGCGGTGTTCCGCGCGGGCACGATCCGCAAGACCGCGCGCCGCCTGGCCCTGCCCAGCGAGGCGTCCTACCGCTTCGAGCGCGGCGTGGACCAGCCCGGCTCGCGCATCGCCCTGGACATGGCCGCGGCCATGATCGCCACCTTCGGCGGCGGGCAGCTGCGCCCGGGCGCGTGCGTCAACGAGGCCCGGGCCTGGACGGACAAGGTCTTCGCCTTCCGCCCCTCGCGGGCCAGAAAGCTGCTGGGCCTGCCCCTGGACGACGACTTCTGCCGCACCACGGTGCGGGGCATGGGCTGCTCCGCCGCGGAGCAGGGCGACGACTGGACCGTGACCGCGCCCAGCCACCGCTTGGACCTGGAGCGCGAGGTGGACATCATCGAGGAGGTCGGCCGGGTCTACGGCCTGGACCGCATCCCCACGCACCTGCCCTTCGTAAAGAAGCCCTTCGAGTCCGTGGGCGGGCCGCTGTCGGAATACGATTTCTGGATGCGCATCAAGCACTGGGGCCGCGGGGCCGGGCTGCGCGAGGCCGTGAACTACAGCTTCGTGGGCCAGGCGGACCTGGACCGGCTGGGCCTGGAGGCCGAGGGCCGCATCCCGGTCAAGAACCCGCTCTCCGAGGACCAGGGCGTGCTGCGCACGGCGCTGGCCCCGGGGCTGCTGAACAACGTGCGCCACAACATCGCCCAGGGCGCGTCCTCGGTGCGGCTCTTCGAGCTGGCGCACATCTTCCGCGCCGACGCCGACTCCGACACCACGGCGCGCGAGCCCGGACGGCTGGCCATGGCCCTGTACGGCGACCGCTACCAGGATTCCTGGCCGCGCGAGGAGCAGGACGCCGACTACCTGGACCTCAAGGGGCTCGTGGAGCACCTGGCGGCCCAGCTCGGACTGGCCTGCGCGCTCACCTGGACCACGGCCGCGGGCCATCCGTGGCTGTCGCCCTGCGTGGAGGTGCGCGCGGACGCCGAGCTCCTGGGCGTGCTCGGCCGCGTGCGCCCGGCCATCGCAGCGGACTACCACGCGCGCAAGGACGTCTGGCTGGCCGAGCTGGACGCGGACCTGCTGGCGCGCCTGTTCGCCGCGAGCCGCACGGAGTTCCGCCCGCTGCCGGTCTTCCCGCCCGTGCGCCGCGACATGACCGTGATCGCGCCCGCCGGGCTGCGTCTCGGCCAGGTCACGGAGCACATCGCCGCCATGAAGCTGCCCCTGCTGGAGGACGTGACGCTCATCGACGTGTTCGTGCCCCAGAATGGTCACAAGGAAGGCGAGAGCGGCGAGGCCCCCGAGCGCAACCTGACCCTGCGCCTGACCTTCCGCCATGCCCAGCGGACCCTCAAGGACAAGGAAGTGGACAAGGAGCGGGAAAAGGTGGCAAATTCCCTGATGCGGGCCCTGCCGGTGCGCGTCTAGCGCGTTCGGGGTGCGCCCGGAGAGCGCGCGGCGGCTTGGTCGCGCGCATGGCCCTGCGCGCTTTCGGCGGCCGGGCCGCCATCCGCCAACGCCGCAGGGCAAAGGGTGACCATGGGCAAGATGTACCGCATCGGCGAGGCGGCTCGCCTGCTCAACCTGAAGACCTATGTGCTCAGGTTCTGGGAGACCGAGTTCCCCCAGCTCACGCCACAGCGCACCGACAAGGGCCAGCGGCTGTACACCGAGGAGCACATCGCCCTGCTGCGCGCCATCCGCCACCTGCTGCACGAAAAGGGCATGACCATCGAAGGGGCCAAGAAACGGTTGCAGGAGGGCGCGCCCCTCGCGGCCGAGGGCGAGGAGCACGACGCCCCCCTGGCCGAGATCATCGAGGAGCTCGAGGACATCCGCCGTCTGCTCGTGGGCGACGGCGCGGACATCTGACCCGGCCGCCCGGCCCCACGTTTCACCCCCCCGGAATCCAAGCGCATGACCGCACTTCCGTTCCCTGCTTCGTTTGCCCCGTTGTGGGTGCCCGTATCTCCCGCGCCCGCCGGGCCGCTCTGCGGCCCGTGCGCCGCGTCCCGCCCCATGGCCCGTGCGTCCCGGCCGGGGCTGTGCGCCCTGGCGGCGCTGCTGCTGGCCCTGTGCTGCGCCGTTCCGGCGCGCGCCGTGCCCCTGGACGCGGCCGAAGAGCTCTCCTGCGGCACCACGGACGTGGACGCGGCCATCTCTCGGGCGGCGCAGCGCGTGCTGGCCGACGGCGTGGCCCGGCTGCGCTCCCTGGCCGGGGACGGCCCGGCCGACGACGAGCTGGCCCGGTTGCTCAGCGGCAAGCTGCGCATGCGCATCGACGTGGTCAACACCTATCGCAAAGGCCGCGTGCCGTGCCCGAGCGTGCGCGTGCGCGGCTCGGTGCCCGCCGAGGTGGAGGCCGAGGCCGCGGCGCTGGCCTCGGCGACTCCGGTGGCAACTCCCGCAGCGACCGCCGAAGCCCCGGCGACCGGCGACGGGTCTGGTGACGGCCCGGGCGGCGTGCCCCTGCTGCAGCGCACCTACCAGGAGCCCCAGGACTGGGAACTGGAGCTGCAGAAGGCCTCCCTGGCTGCGGCCACGGATCCCAGGGACCCGGCGGCCTACGGCCGCAAGGCCGAGGCCCTGGTGCACCTGGAGCGGCCCGTGGAGGCCATGGAGAACGTGAACAAGGCCATGGAGCTGGGGGCGGACGATCCCGAGGCGCTCTACGCGCGAGGCCTCGTCAACGCCTACTACGGCCGCAACGACAGCGCGGTGGACGACTTCAGCGCGGTCATCGCCAAGCGGCCCGAGGACATCCGCGCCTACGTGCAGCGCGGCCTGTCCCAGAAGAAGCTCAGCCATTTCGACGCCGCGGTGCAGGACTTCGATCGCGTGCTCCTGGCCGACCCGGAGAACACCACCGCGCTGATGAACCGGGGCATCGCCTACGCCGGGCTGGACCGCATGGACATGGCCGTGGACGACCTTTCGGCCGCCACGCGGTCCGCGCCCTCGGACCCCTGGCCCTACATCTATCGCGGCCTGGCCTTCTACCAGACGCGCGAATATCCGCTCATGTGCCAGGACTTCGACAAGGCCCAGTACCGCGGCAAGCCCGAAGGCATCGAGTGGGCGCGCCGCAAGGGGCTGTGCGGGGAATAGCCGTTTCCCAGGCTCCGCCCGCTTCCCGAACACTGACGAGGCCCGCCTTGCGGGCCTTTTTTGTTGCCGCCCGCATGGGGAAGCGCCTGTGCCGCGGCCGGGCGGCCGTTGCTTGCGCCCGCCACTGCCCGCGCGGCCAACCGGCCCGCACGTCGCGGGCTTTTTTCGAGCTTTTTCTTCTAGAAGGATGCGCGGTCCGAGCCCGGCGCGCCCGGCTACTTGTTGGCCAGGTAGGCCCCGGTGGAGACCAGGGCCGCGCCCAGGAGCAGGGAGAGGTCCGCGGGCTCGCCCAGGAAGAGCAGGCCCAGGAGGATGGCGGAGATGGGAACGAAGTTGATGAACACCGCGGCCTTGGCCGCGCCCAGGGTCTTGACCCCCTGGTAGAACCAGGTGAACCCCAGGGCCGTGCCGAAGAAGCCCAGGTAGACGATGGAGGCCCAGGCCTCGAAGGGATAGCCGGAGATGGTCGCGGCCATGCCCTGGCCCAGGGCGAAGGGCAGCAGGGCCAGGGCCCCGAAGAGGCACGAGGCCGTGACCGCGGCGTGCGGCGTGAGGGTGCGCATGGTGCGCTTGCCGAGCAGGGAATAGGCCGTCCAACTGGCCACGCAGCCGAGGATGGCCAGGTCGCCGCGCGAGATCGGATCCGAGAGGATGTGCAGCGGGCGGCCGTGGGTCACGGCCAGGATCGCGCCGCACACGGACAGGCAGACGCCCAGGACGTTGCGCTTCTTGAGCACCTCGCCGAAGAACAGGGCCGAGAACAGGGAGATGCAGATCGGGTTGAGGGCCACGATCACGGCCGCGCGCCCGGCGGGCACGGTCTTCAGGCCCGTGAAGAAGAAGGCGTTGTAGGCGAAGACCCCGGTGAGCCCGAGCAGGACGGCGGGCAGGATCTGGCTCTTGTGGAGCCGGGGCATGCCGCCCTCGTGGCGGCGCACGAACCAGAGCATGCAGGCCGAGGCCACGGCGAAGCGCAGGAAGGCGGCCGCGAAGGGCGGCATGTGCCGGGCCAGGATGCGCCCGGCCACGAACGTGCCGCCCCAGAACAGGGCGGTGAGCAGGAGCTTGACGTAGACGGCCATGGTCGGTCGGTGGTTCGGGAAGACGGGGCGCCGGTTCGGCCGGCCATCACCCGACGAGGGCCAGGGCGCGGATGGGCGCGCCGTCGGAGCCGCGGAACTTCAGCGGCGCGGCCACCAGGGTCGCTCCCGTGGCCGGGAGTTGGTCCAGGCGCGCGAGGTTTTCCAGGACCACGACGCCCGCGCCGAGGAGCACGTGGTGCACCTCGAAGGCCGTGGAGTCGTGGGCGTCGATGGAGATGGCGTCCACGCCCACGCCCTTGAGCCCGCAGGACACGGCCAGGCGCGCGGCCTCCACCGCGAGGTGCGGGAACCCGGAAAAATAGTCCGGTGCGCCCCAGCGCGCGTCCCACCCCGAGCGCAGCAGCAGGAAGTCCGCCGCGCGCAGGGCCTCCAGGTGCGGCTCCAGGAACGCGGCCGGGACGGCCCGCCCGGCGAATCCGCGCACGTCCACCACGCAGGCCGGGCCCACGAAGGTTTCGGCCGCGAGCCCGTCCAGGCACGCGGCCCCGGGAATGAGGTGCGCGGGCGCGTCCATGTGCGTGCCCGTGTGCGAATACAGAGTCAGGCGGTGCTCCTGGAAGCCGTTGGCCGCGATGGTCAGGGGGATCTCGAAGACCGGCCGCTCCGTGCCCGGGAACACGGGCATGCCCGGTTCGATGACGTGCGTGAGGTCGAGGATCGTCATGCCGGTTCGGCCTGGTCGGCGCGGATCTTTTCCAGATAGTCGGAATAGGCGCGGAACATGGCCTCCCTGCCCAGGGATCCGACGATCTCGCCCTCGGCGTCGACCACGGGAATCTGGCCCAGCCCGGTGTCGATGAAGAGCATCAGGGCGGTGTAGAGGTCGTCCTTGAGGTGCAGGGTGGCGGGCTTGCGCGCCACCTCCTTGACGACGACCAGGTCGAGCATGTGGTCGTCGAAGATCCACTGGCGCACGTCGCCGATGGACAGGATGCCGGAGACGTGGCCGTCGGCCGCGCGCACCGGGAAGTAGAAGTCGCGCGTGCCCTTGATGATGTCCGCCAGGGCCTTGAGCGTGGTGGATTCCTCCAGGGTGACCACGGTGCCGGGCTTGTAGACGTTCTCCACGCGCAGGTTTTCGAGCACGTTGATGGTCGCGTCCTCGGCGTGGGCCGGGGAGTCGAACTTGTTGTGCACCTGGTTTTCGTAGAGCGAGATGTTGCGGTTGAGCACCAGGCACACGGCCGAGGCGAGCATCAGCGGGGCCAGCAGCCCGTAGCCCTGGGCCAGCTCGCAGACCATGAACAGCGGGCCGATGGGCGCGTTGGCCACCCCGGCGAAGAACGCGGCCATGCCCACGAGCACGTAGCCGCCGGGCTGGGTGACCACGTTGGGGAAGAACTGGTTGGAGACGAAGCCGACCACGCCGCCGGTCATGCCGCCCACGAACAGCGCCGGGGCGAACATGCCGCCGGACATGCCCGACCCCAGGGTCACGGAGGTGGCGATGGTCTTGCCGAAGATGATCAGCAGCATGGTCAGCACGGCCAGGTTGCCGTGCACGGCCATTTCCAGCCAGCCGTAGCCGCCGGTGAGCACCTCGGGGAACTGCATGCCGAGCAGGCCCATGCACAGGCCGCCCGCGGCCATGGTCCACATCAGCCCGACCTTGGCGCGCAGCCGCGCGAAGAGGGAATATTTGATGAAGTAGAAGGTGCGGATGTAGAACCAGCCCGCCAGGGAACAGGCCAGGGCCAGGAGCACGTAGAAGGGCAGCTCCAGGGGGTCGTGGAAGCGGAAGGCCGGGGCGCTGAGGATGGGCTCGTGGCCGAAGGCCAGGGTTATCATGGAATAGGCCACCACCGAGGAGAGCACCGCGGGCAGCACGGCCTCGGACTCGAAGTCCTCGCGGTAGATGACCTCGATGGCCGTGAGCGCGCCGCCCATGGGCGCGCGGAAGATGGCCCCCAGCCCGCCCGCGGCCCCGGCCAGGAGCAGGATGCGCCGCTCGCGCGCCGAGAGGTGCAGCTTGTGCGCCAGCCACGAGCCGATGCCCGCGCCGATCTGGGTGATGGGCCCTTCGCGGCCCGCGCTGCCGCCCGAGGCGATGGTCAGGATGGAGGTCAGCCCCTTGATCAGGGGCACGGCGGGCGGGATGTTGCCGCCCTTCTGGTGGAAGGCCTTGATGGTCGCGTCCGTGCCGTCGGTGCCGGAGTCCACGGAATCGGGGATGAAGCGGCTGACGAGAAAGCCGGTGAGCATGCCCACGGCCGTGGTCATCACCGGGATGAGCCAGGGGCGGTGGGCCGCGCCGTGGGAGGCGCCCGCGAAGAGCGTTTCGCCCACCGGCGCGGGCAGGACCACGCCCGCGAACTGGTTGAGCAGCAAATGCTTGCCGGACTCGATGCCCAGGAAGAAGAGGATGGCGGCCGCGCCGGAGAGCACCCCGGAACCGACGCCGAGGATCAGCCAGCGCGCCTCGTGCACGTTGTTGTAGATCCAGCCGGCCTCGCGGAAGATGGGGGAGAGCGGATTGCGCATGGTTCGCCCTTTCCTAGAGAAGCGCCTGGGGAGAAGCGAGAATCTGCCGGGCGAGCACGACGTCCTCTTTGATCTTGGCGATCAGCGCCTCGACCCCTTCGAACTTGATCTCCCCGCGCAGCCGCTGCACGAAGTGCAGATCGACCTTGCTGCCGTAAAGGTCGCCGGAGAAATCGAGCAGGTGGGCTTCGATGCTGATGGCCTGGTTGCCGAAGGTGGGGTTGAAGCCGATGTTGGCCACGCCCGGGACCAGCCCGGAGGGCGTGGCGGCCCAGACCGCGTAGACGCCGGTCTTGGGGTGCAGTTCGTTGGCCACGTTGAGGTTGGCCGTGGGAAAGCCCAGGAGCCTGCCGCCGCGGTCCTGGCCCTTCACCACGATGCCCTGGACCACGTAGAAGCGCCCGAGCAGGGTGCGGGCCTCCCAGACGCGGCCGGCCTGGATCAGGTCGCGGATGCGCGTGGAGCTGACCACGGCGTCGTCCACGATCACGGGGTCCAGCCGCTCGGCGGCGAAGCCGTACTTTTCGCCCAGGGCGCGGAGCATGGCGAAGTCGCCCTTGCGGCCGCGGCCGAAGGTGTAGTCGTAGCCCACGACCAGCGCCTTGGCGTTGAGCCGGTCCACGAGGTACTTCTTGACGAAGGGCTCGGGCTCCAGCGAGGCGAGGGCGAGATTGAAGGTCAGGATCACGGTCAGGTCCAGGCCGAGTTCGTCGATGAGCTCGATCTTGCGGTCGAAGACGGTGATGGCGGGCGGGGTGTGCGGGCCGACGAGCACGCGCAGCGGGTGCGGGTCGAAGGTCACGCAGGCCGAGGCCAGCCCCTGGGCGGCGGCCGTGTGGCGCACGGCGGTGAACAGGGCCTGGTGGCCCTTGTGCACGCCGTCGAAATTTCCGATGGTGATGCAGGTTCCTTTGGAGAGGTCCAGGGTGATGTCCTGCAGATCCCTGACGAGTTCCATTGCAGACCGGGCCGTTAGCGGGCGGGGTTTGGGGCTCGGGCGGCCGGAATGGCCGGAGCCGGTTGCGCACAAGGGGACAAGAGTTACCTCAATCGGCCGCGACCGGCAAGGTCTGGTGCGGGGGGGATTCCGGGAGAGGGGCGGGCGAAAATTTCGCGTCCTGGGAAAAAAATGCTTGCATGGACCCGGAAATCCGGTTAGAGCCTTTTCTCCCTGAACGACAAGTGCCGAAGTGGTGGAATTGGTAGACACGCTAGGTTCAGGGTCTAGTGACCGTTCGGTCGTGGGAGTTCGACTCTCCCCTTCGGCACCACGCGAGATCAAGGCTCCGGTTGAAAGACCGGAGCCTTTTTCGTTGATGGGGGCAGGTCCGCCTCTGAAGGCCTTCTGTCGCCTCTGCCTATCCTTCCCGTCGTGCCGTTCCCCCCGCTTCCGCCAGCCTCTTTCAGCCAGCCCCTTCCTTCCCGCCACGCCCATCCTGCCCCGCCGGGAAAGCCCGATTCGGGAGGGCCTCGCTACAGCCTATTCGAGCCGGCGGGCAAAAGGGGCCGGAAAATGCGTTCAATGGTTTACATTTTCTGCTGCTTGTGGTTATATTCCAGTATTATGCGTTTTCCTGTCCAGGGCCGGGGGGGCCTTGCCCGGGCGGGATTCAAAAAAATCACTGCGTTTTCTATTGTTCGAGGTACATTATGGATACGTATCCTGCGCGCTGTGGGAGCCGCGCGCGGGCACGCAACTGTCTAACCAAACGGAGAAGAGATGCTCAGGCACGTTTCAACGGGAAAGCGCATTTACGCGCTTATCGCCATCATGGTGCTGTTCATCGCGGGGGTGGTCTTCGGCTTTTTGAATAATGCCAAGAAGACGGAAAGCGTTGCCCTGCAAAGCCTCGGCGACGTGATGCTCAGTGGGCAGAAGGACAAGCTGAAGGTGGTGGTGAGCGGTTTGGCCCAGACCTTGAGCGAGCAACTCGCCAGCATACCCGACGCCGCCGCGCGCGAGGAGCACATCCGCACGGCTTTGAACACGTTTTTCTACGAGGAAGACAAGTCCGGCTACGTGTTCGCCCTGAAGGGCAACGTCTACGTGGCCATGCCGCCCAGGCCCGACATGGTCGGCAAGGACGGGGGCAACGTCAAGGACAAGAACGGCGTGGAGGTAAGCAGTTCTCTGTTCAAGGCTGCCCAGGACGGCGGCGGCTACGTGCAGTACGTCTGGCCCAAGCCCGGCAGCGGCGAGCAGCCCAAGATCAGCTACGCGGTCATGATCCCCGGTACGGACTACTGGCTCGGTTCCGGCGTGTACATCGACAACATCAAGGCGCGCCAGGACGCGGTGAGCAAGGAACTCGACGACCTCGTCCAGGAGTCCACGACCCTGATCCTCTCGATCATCGGCGGCCTGTTCCTGCTTGTCGTGTTGCCCGCGAGCCTGGCCATCGTGCGCTCCATCGTGCTGCCCATCCGCGCGGCCACGGCCGCGGCGGGCCGCATTTCCGAGGGCGACCTGACCGTGACGCTGGAGCAGAAGGGCGCGGACGAGGCCGCCCAACTGGAAGGCGCGCTGAACGTGATGGCCGATACGCTGAAGAAGAACATCGCCGAGATCACCGAGAAGACGCGCGAGGCCGAGCACAAGGCGCAGGAGGCCCAGAAGGCCACGCGCAAGGCCGAGGCGGCCACGCGCCAGGCGCAGCGGGCCAGGAGCGAGGGCATGTTCCAGGCCGCGGTGCGGCTGGAGGCCATCGTGGAGCGCGTGAGCGCGGCGTCGGAGGAGATATCCAACCAGTCCGAGGAGATCCGCCAGGGTTCCGAGGTCCAGAGCGAGCGCATCGCCTCCACGGCCACGGCCATGGAGGAGATGAACGCCACGGTGCTCGAGGTGGCGCGCAATTCCAGCGAGGCGGCCAGCGTGGGCGAGGACGCCAAGGAAAAGGCCGTGCGCGGCGCCGATGTGGTCGAGCGGTCCATCGAGGCCATGCTCGCCACGCAGCGCCAGGCCGAGGAACTGAGCAAGAACATGACCCTGCTGGGCGAGCAGGCCCAGGCCATCGGCTCGGTGATGAACGTGATCAACGACATCGCGGACCAGACCAACCTGCTGGCGCTCAACGCGGCCATCGAGGCGGCGCGCGCGGGCGAGGCCGGGCGCGGCTTCGCCGTGGTCGCGGACGAGGTCCGCAAGCTGGCGGAGAAGACCATGGCCGCCACCAAGGAGGTCGGCGATTCCATCCAGGCCATTCAGCACGCGGCGCAGAACAACATCAAGTCCATGAAAGCCTCGGTGGAGGACATGGGCAAGGCCGTGGACCTGGCCACCGAATCCGGCGAGGTGCTCAAGGAGATCGTCTCCAGCGTGGAGAACTCGGCCTCGCAGATCCAGTCCATCGCCACGGCGGCCGAGGAGCAGTCGGCCACCAGCGAGGAGATCAACCGCGCCATCGAGGAGATCAGCCGGATCACCATGGACACGGCGCGCGGGGTCGCCGAGTCGGCCGAGGCGCTGCGCGAGCTGGCCCAGCAGGCCGGGGCGCTGTCCGGGCTCATCGCGGAACTCAAGGCCGAGGGCGACGGCGGGAACGGAAACGACCGCGCCGGGGACGAGGACGCAGAGGGCGAAGGCTAGCCCGTGCAGCCAGGGCCCGCGCTCCGCGCGGGCCCTGGCCCACGGTCTTTTCCCGGAGGCTTTCGTTGTGCGGTTCGGCCGTGCCGGAAGCGCCGGCTTTCTTTTGTGCTATGACAAGACGTGCCAGGGGGGGGCCCGCGGAGGGAGCGGGAGCCGCCCCATGAGGACCGCTGCCTGCTGGGGGGCGGCGGCCCCCTTGGCTGTCGAGTGGCAAATTTCGCGTTTGTGGCGGGGCAGGCGCGATAGTTGGTAGTTTCCCGCATCCCAGCGTGCGGTGGGGGCCGGGCGCGAGACAAACGAGGAAGTCGTTGGAGGTTGTACCATGGGTCTATTGCGCAACATGAGGACCGGCAGGAAGATGTTCCTGGTGTTGGCCCTGAACATCTGTTTGCTCGCCCTGATGGGCTGGTTGGGGTATTCGAGCTCGCGCAGCATCCAACGTGAGTTGGATGGCGTTTTCAACAGGGACTTCAGGGGGATAGAACTTCTCCTGCAGGCCGACCGCGACCTGCACCAGATGCTCATCGCCGAGCGCTCCATGATGCTCGTGCCGCCGGGGAGCAAGGCCTACGGCCAGCAGCTCAAGGACTACGAGGACAACCTCGGCCAGGCCGACGCGCGCGTGGGCAAGTTCCGGGAGAGCGCGCTCGGCGACGGGCAGAACAAGCTGGTGGACGGCTTTTTCCGGGACCGCAAGGACTGGGAGGAGGTCTCCCGCCAGGTGCTCGCCCTGACCAAGGCCGGTTCGGAGGATGACCTGGCCAAGGCCCGGGAGTTGTCCCTGGGCAAGGGCAAGGCGCTCTTCGAGACCATGCGCGGCAACATCGACCAGCTCACCGAACTGGTCGTGGACCAGGGCAAGGCGGCCCAGGCCAGCGCCGGAGAGCAGTTCAGGAGCCTGACCCTGAACATCGTCGTCCTCAGCCTGGTCAGCGCCTGCATCGGCGCGCTCTTCACCGTGCTGGTGGCCCGCAGCCTCACCGGGCCGCTGGCCAAGATGCTCGTCTTCACCCGCCACGTGGCGGCCGGCGAGTTCGGCCACACGCTCGACGTGGCCCAGCGCGACGAGGTGGGGCAACTCGCGGCGTCCTTCTCAGAGATGGCCGACAGCCTTGCCGCCAACCTGGCCGAGGTCAAGAACAAGACGATCGAGGCCGAGCACAAGGCGCAGGAGGCCCAGAAGGCCACGCGCAAGGCCGAGGCGGCCACGCGCCAGGCGCAGCGGGCCAGGAGCGAGGGCATGTTCCAGGCCGCGGTGCGGCTGGAGGCCATCGTGGAGCGCGTGAGCGCGGCGTCGGAGGAGATATCCAACCAGTCCGAGGAGATCCGCCAGGGTTCCGAGGTCCAGAGCGAGCGCATCGCCTCCACGGCCACGGCCATGGAGGAGATGAACGCCACGGTGCTCGAGGTGGCGCGCAATTCCAGCGAGGCGGCCAGCGTGGGCGAGGACGCCAAGGAAAAGGCCGTGCGCGGCGCCGATGTGGTCGAGCGGTCCATCGAGGCCATGCTCGCCACGCAGCGCCAGGCCGAGGAACTGAGCAAGAACATGACCCTGCTGGGCGAGCAGGCCCAGGCCATCGGCTCGGTGATGAACGTGATCAACGACATCGCGGACCAGACCAACCTGCTGGCGCTCAACGCGGCCATCGAGGCGGCGCGCGCGGGCGAGGCCGGGCGCGGCTTCGCCGTGGTCGCGGACGAGGTCCGCAAGCTGGCGGAGAAGACCATGGCCGCCACCAAGGAGGTCGGCGATTCCATCCAGGCCATTCAGCACGCGGCGCAGAACAACATCAAGTCCATGAAAGCCTCGGTGGAGGACATGGGCAAGGCCGTGGACCTGGCCACCGAATCCGGCGAGGTGCTCAAGGAGATCGTCTCCAGCGTGGAGAACTCGGCCTCGCAGATCCAGTCCATCGCCACGGCGGCCGAGGAGCAGTCGGCCACCAGCGAGGAGATCAACCGCGCCATCGAGGAGATCAGCCGGATCACCATGGACACGGCGCGCGGGGTCGCCGAGTCGGCCGAGGCGCTGCGCGAGCTGGCCCAGCAGGCCGGGGCGCTGTCCGGGCTCATCGAAGAACTCAAGGCCGAGGGCGACGGCGGGGTCGGAAACGGCCGGGATGGAGGCCGAGACGACGACGGGGCCGCGGAAGGGACCGCCTGACGCGTGCCGAGGCCGCGCCCCCTGCGGACGCCGCATCGCAAGAAACGGCCCCGGCCGGCACTGGCCGGGGCCGTTTTGCGTCGTGTCCCTTGCGGCGTCGCGGCCGCGCCGGGAACGCGGGCCTACTTGCCGCCGTGGCCGCCCGCCTCCTCGCCCCAGATCTCCTTGAGGCGCGCGTCGCGGCCGCAGCCGTAGCGGTAGAACGCGTAGCGCAGCGGGTTCCGCCGGTAGTAGTCCTGGTGGTAGGCCTCGGCCGGGTAGAAGGGCCCGGCGGGCACGATCTGGGTGGCCACGTGTCCGGGCAGGCGGCCGGAGGCCTCCAGCCGCGCTCTGGATTCCTCGGCCAGCCGCCGCTGCTCGGCGTCGTGGTAGAAGATGGCCGTGCGGTACTGGTTGCCGCGGTCGCAGAACTGGCCGGCCGCGTCCACCGGGTCCACGTTGCGCCAGTAGACGTCGAGCAGGGTGGCGTAGTCCGTCACGCGCGGGTCGTAGGTGACCTGTACGGATTCGGCGTGGCCCGTGGCTCCGGCCGAGACCTGCTCGTAGGTCGGGTTTTCCGTGTGTCCGCCCGTGTAGCCGGGGGTGGTCTCCAGCACGCCGGGCACGTTGTCGAAGGGCGATTCCATGCACCAGAAGCAGCCCCCGGCGAACGTGGCCAGGGCCGTGGGCTGTTGCGCTTTTTGGGCGCTGGCGGTGGTGTCGGTCGTGTTGCTCATGGTCGTCTCCGTGGTTTGGGCCCGGGGCGGGTCGGCCGCGGCGGCGGGCGCAAGGGCCGCCGCCAGCAGCATGACCAGGGCCAGCAGGGCGGCCGGTGCGAGCCGGGCCGCCGGTAACGTCGCGGGCGCACGGCGTGCGACGGGAATGGGCGTGTTCATGGCGGCCTCCTTCGGGCGCTCGGCCCGGACAGGGGTTCATTGCAGAGAATAAGGCCCGGCCGGGGGTTTGTCTCCCCCGTGCGCGCGGCCGCGTTCGCGGAGGTCGGCCCGGCTCCCGGCGTTGTGGACGCTGGCCGCCGGGATTGCTATAAGCGCATGGACCGAAACCGCATTGCCCGGCCAGGGGGCCGGGCGCGCACAGGCACGCAGGGGGGAGGACATGGCGCTGAAGAAGGTGGGCATTCTCACGGGCGGGGGCGACTGCTCGGGGCTGAACGCGGTCATCCGCGCGGTCACGCGCGCGGCCGTCATCCGCCACGGGGCCGAGGTCGTGGGCTTCGAGAACGGCTTCGAGGGGCTGGTCTTCGACCGCACCACCCGGCTGAGCACCGGGAACACCAAGGACATCCTCACCCTGGGCGGCACCATCCTGGGCACCACCAACAAGGGCAACCCCTTTGCCTACCGCGAGCGCGACGCGGACGGGAACATCGTGGAGACGGACCGCAGCGCCGAGGCCGTGGCCACCTTCCGCCGCCACGGCCTGGACTGTCTCTTCGTGGTCGGCGGCGAGGGCACCCTGGAGCTGGGCTACAAGTTCACGCCCCTGGGCGTGCCGGTCATCGGCATCCCCAAGACCATCGACAACGACCTCCACAAGACCGACTACACCTTCGGCTACCAGACCGCCGTGGAGGTGGCCTGCGAGGCCCTGGACCGGCTCCAGACCACGGGCCGCAGCCACCAGCGGGTCATGATCCTGGAAGTCATGGGCCGCAACGCGGGCTGGATCGCCCTGGAGGCGGGCATCGGGGGCGGCGCGCACATCATCCTCATTCCGGAGATCCCCTACCGCATCGAGAACGTGATCCGCAAAATCCAGTTGCGGGCAAAAGGCGGCAGCCCCTTTTCCATCATCATGGTCGCCGAGGGCGCGCTGGAGGAGGGCGGCGGCGCGGTGGTCGCGGAGTCCGGGACCGGGCGGCTGCAGGGCGTGGAAAAGCTGGGCGGCGTGGGCTTCTACCTGGCCGAGCGCATCAAGCAGCACATCGACCTGGAGGTGCGCACCACGGTGCTCGGGCACATCCAGCGCGGCGGCACGCCGTGCGCCTTCGACCGCGTGCTGGGCACCCGGCTGGGCAGCCGCGCCGTGGAGGCCGCGGCCGCCGGGGATTTCGGGGTCATGGTCGCCCTGGACACGCCGGACGTGGTCCTGGTGCCGCTCAAGGACCTGGCGGGCAAGGTGCGCACCGTGCCCGTGGACCATCAGCTCATCCGCACGGCGGAATCCATCGGCATCAACATGGGCCGCGAGAGCATGTAGGGCGGAGGCGGGAACGCCCGGCCGCCGGGGCGTCCGGCCCCTGCCTCCCGACTTTGCGCCCTGACCCTGCGCCCGGCCCCTGCGTCCGGCCGCGTCAGGACTCGCCGCACTCGGCCCCGGCCAGGCCCAGGTAGGTGCTCACCTCGTCCACGTAGCGCTCCAGCAGCGTTTCCACCTCCGGCTCCAGATCGAGAAAGCGCAGGCCGAGCACCACGCGGTCCGCCGCGCGGCGCACGGCCATGATCCGGCAGTTGACCTGCAGGTCCGCCTCCAGGGCGAAGAGCCGGGAGAGCAGGAAGGCCTCCGCGCCCTCGGCCAGGCCGTGCGCGTCGGCCTCGCTGCCGGGCTTGACCACGAAGCGGCACCCGCCGCTGGAGATGTTCACCACGGACCCGGGCACCTCGCGGCCGTCGGCCACCAGGGTGGAGGGCAGGAAGCTGGAGACGCGGTTGCGGTGCCGCAGGCTCACGGCCTGGGCCGTGTCCGGGTAGTCGATGAAGAGGATCTTCTGGGGCTTGTGCACGATGCCCTGGACGCGGGATTCGAAGCCCACGACCTGGCCGCCGTGCTGCAGGTAGCGGACGATGAGCGGCTTGCCGGGCTGGAGGTGGTCGCGCAGTTCCAGGTCCGCGGGCGGGCGCATGGCCACGAACCGTTCGGCGTCCCAGCCCAGGAAGCGGCTCAGGAAGCGGTCGCCCACGCCCTGGGGCTCCACGATGGCGCGCGCGCCCACCTCGATGACGGGCCTGGGCAGGGTCTGCGGGGGAGAAGGGTTCGTGGCCATGGGTGCCTCGCACAAGGCTGGGAATACGGAAAAGATAGGTGCATCGGGAGCCGAAGGCAAGGCCGGGCTTGACCGCATCCGCTGCGGCGGGGTAATCCTTCGGCCAAGACCATTCAAAGGAGTCCCTTATGCCCGACCTCACCGCCATCGGCGCCGTGGAGGCCGTCAGGGGCGAAGTCTTTGCCGAGTCCGCATCCGGCGTGCGCCCCCTGGCCCAAGGCGGTCCGGTGTACCAGGGCGACGTCCTCGTGACCGGCGCGTCGAGCAACGTGGAAGTGCGTTTTGCGGACGAGGCCGTGCTCTCCCAGGGCCCGGACAGCCGCATGTCCATCGACGCCTACGTCTACGACCCCGCCGATTCCGCGGCTTCCAGGCTGTTCTTCAACATGGCCCAGGGCGCCTTCCGCATGGCCACGGGCGCCATCGCCGAGCAGAACCCGGACGGCGTGCACCTGCGCTCGCCCCTGGCGGTCATCGGCATCCGGGGCACGACCACGGACCACGAGATCGCTCCGCCGCAGGGCGGTTCGCCCGGGCCGGAGCGGCACATCGCCGAGTCCTTCACAGGCGGCCAGTCCCTGGTCTTCACGGACGCGCAGTTCGGCGTGGTCCGCGTTATCGCCCTGCCCCTGGGCACCGTGGGGTTGGCCTTCGGTCAGCCCATCTCGCCGGTGACCATCGCTACGCCGGACATGCTTCACCACGTGCGGGACCTGGCCCCGCTGACCACCCTGGGCGAGCAGACGCCGCAGTGGCTGCAGGACCTGGAGAACCCGCCCGAGCCGCAGGACGAGGGTGGGGACGAAGGCGGATCCGAAGGCGCGGGCGAGGATCAGGGCGCCGGGGACGGCGCGGGCGACGGCGAGACCGGGGACGGCGAGGCCGGGGGCGTGTTCGGCGTGGGCGGCGGCCTGCAGGACGGCCTGCTGGGCGGCCTGCTGGGCCAGGACGGGCTGCTGGGCGGCGAGGGGCCGCTGAGCGCCCTGGGCCTGCCCGGCGGGGAGTTCGCGAGCGCGTCGCTGCCGATCTCGGGCTGGGAGCTGGACCAGCCGCAGGACACCGGCCCGGCGGACACGCCCGACGAGGACGACGACTACAAGTACGAGCGCACGGGCTCAACCACCTCTGCGAGCGGCGGCACCTGGGACGACCGCGACTGGGACGGCGCGGGCGGCTCGTTCTCCGCCACGCCCATCGACGGCGACGAGGGCGTGAACAACCTGTCGGGCACTGCGGGCGACGACGTGCTGCGCGGCTATGGCGGCAACGACGACCTCTGGGGCGGCTCCACGGGCCACGACACGCTTTTCGGCGGCGCGGGCAACGACGTGGTCTCGGGCTCGGACGAGTGCGACCTGATCTACGGCGGCACGGGCAACGACGTGATCAGCGGGCACGGCGGCTACGACACGATCTACGGCGGGTCCGGGCAGGACACGTTCAGCTACCACAACTCCTCGGACGGCCAGTACGTGGCGACCAACACCGCGGCCTCCGGCCACCTCGGCGACGTGATCAAGGATTATTCCCACGGCGAGGGGGACGTGATCGACGTCTCCTCGCTCACGAGCAACAGCGTGCAGCGGATCAACGCGGTCTACGACGGCACCAACGCCCTGAGCTACGGCGCCGGGAACGAGCTGATCCTGGATTCCGCGGGTCACCTGATCGTCGACTACAACGACTCCGCCGCGGGCTACTACGTCTTCGCGACCATCGAGCTGCACGACGGCGACTTGGCGGACGTGCAGTTCGTCTGACGACCCAGGGGCGGCGCCGAGCGGGCGGGCGGCTCCGGGCCCGGGAAAACGCGAAAAAAACCTTGCGTCCCCGGGCCCGATGATTTAAACGTGTCTCCTCGTTCGGGCCGAGGTAGCTCAGTTGGTAGAGCAGGGGACTGAAAATCCCCGTGTCGGCAGTTCAATTCTGTCCCTCGGCACCACGAATTTCAAGGGCTTGCGGAAAATTTCCGTGAGCCCTTTTTTCTTTTTGGGACAATCTGTACAAGGATAGTACAAGAATCAGACGCAACGAGGGCTTTTGGGGAGCAACTCCAAGGAGGTTCAAACTGAAACTACCGCGTGGAGCAGAGAGCCGTGCGTCTTTCCCTCCCACGCATTTATTCGTCGTCCTTCCTCGGATATGAGCGACCCTTCTGGATCACGGACAACGACCCCACCCGTCTTGCTTTATGCTCATGTCCGAAGAACCGGGGCCACTTCTGAGGAGGCTTGAAGAGCAGCTGGAGACATGCGCGCGAGGCCCTCACCCCACAACGCCCCTATTCGGGCAAGATCATGCTGCGCATCCCACCAGAAGTGCACCGCCCGCGCCGCCCCGCAGGCCGGGGCGCATGGCAAGTCGTTTAATCAATGAGTGGCAGACGTGCTACGTCATGCACATAGAGCGCATGCAATTTGAAAAATCTGGGGTTGACCAGGAAATAAAGCACTTAGCGGTTATCGTCCTCTTTTCCCCTGTTGCTGTTTTCTGATGTATCTTCAGATGATTTTTGCATTTTATTGCCCTTCTTTGCGCGATATTTTTCCGGGAAGTAATCATAAATTGCGTTAGCAAGTGATATATTTATATATTTGCTATTTTTTAATTTTATATTTTGCTTTAAATGCTCTTCCTTCGCCATCTTTAGGGCTTCTTGATGGAACTGCGACTTAGTTAGATAGCCTCCTGGGTTGTTACGAATGAAGTCGTCAAGCTTGCTAAAAAGAATTTTTAAGCAACACATAAAAGTTATTTTATTTTTTTTTGTAGATATTAAAGAATTATTTGCAGTAAGTTCATTCTCAGCTTGTGTTAGCTTAATGGCGAGAGAAATATTTTTTTGCGTATTTTCATAAAATGAAGAATTGTCATCGCCGTTTTCTTCACAGTTCTGCCCCTGCTCACCAACGCAAATGTCGGCCATGTGATATAAAAAATCTCTAATATGATCTAATCGTTCATCACCATCGCCATATTCATCTCTAATGAACATTATAATTTCATGTAAATAAATCGAACATTGTGACCACATAATTTTTGTAATATCATTACTCTTCCATTCTAAGTATTGTGAATTGTGGCATGATATTTTTTGAGTGTCGATAAGTTTCTGAAGCTCATAATGGCTACACATGAGTAGTTTATTGGCCTCTTCAATAGGAATTTCAAGAGGGTATGCTTGTACAGGAATAATAGGTAATTTGCTATCGTAAATTTTTGCTACTGCATTAAAATAGCACTTTATTGCCTCATCTTTAGGGCTGATGTAAACAATAATAGAGCGGTCAGCATCTCGTGAGTCTTCGAGAAATAAGACGTCTGCGTTTGATGCAATCAAACGGTAAGGAATCCACGAGCAAAATTCCACTTCATCGTCCTTTGACACGAGGAAGGCTTTCTTCTGAAGATTATGAAAATTAATCAGTATATTAGTATATAAAGGCGCCATATATTCAAATGTTTCTGCGCGCGTTAGCCCTAAAAGATCTATACATGACTGCGTTACAAAAAGAGTTTTTGATTTGTTTTTGCCGGAAATATCAGCCCTGCTGGGCGTGTTGCCCTCTCCTCTGCCTAATTGAGACAAAAGACTATCTAAGTGTTCCACTTTTTTGTCATTGAATTCTTTTATTCCAAAAATAAATCTATCTTTAATGTGAGCAGACATATAACTCGGTTGTATATTATTAGCGTACCACTGTTCAAAAAGATCAATATCGACACGTGCTATTTTTCTCCCAGCATTAATTTTATTTTTATGTACGAAAAATTGTAACTCATGTATGGTATCTACTTTGTACATGGCTTACTCCATCTGTGTTCATTTTAATAGTCATTATAAACAATTTATATAGCATAAATTTATATAACAAAATGAAATTATACGTTTATACAATTTCAAATTGTGTTGCATGAGGTTCATTTTGAGGAGACAAATCGTTGGAATTTATTCCTACAAACGCTCCCGTCTTTTGCGATGATCGAACTAACGTAGGAGCTGCACCCGTCGTGACTTTACCCAGCCGAGTATGCCAGCCAAAAGTTCGTACTCTGGCTTGATTGGTTCTTCCAGCGACAGGTTTTTCTGTACTCTTCAGGGCTGAGGCCGCCAAGGGAGCTGTGCGACGACTCGGTGTGGTAGTCCCGCCTCCATGTTTCGATGACCGTACTGTCTCGTCCAGGGTGGAGAACATCTGGGCGCCCAGGCACTCCTCGCGGAGCCTGCCGTCGAAGCTCGCCATGTGGTCGGTTGGCCATCGGCTTGCCTGGTCGGATGAATTTCAGCTTCACGCCCGTGGCCTGGGCCCAGCGGTCCAGGGCTTTGTCGGTAAACTCCGGGCTGTTGTCCGTGCGGATGACTCCCGGGCATTTACCCATGGCCCGCAGCCGCTCCAGCACCCTGGCTACGCGCTCACCGGTCAGCGAGCGGTCCCACAGGTCCACGATCGTCCGCCCCCTGAACCTCCGGCCATTCTCCAGGCTGTCGCCCATGAAGTCCATGGCCACTGCTGGCTCGGCCCGGTCGGTCCGGGCGCAACCACGCGCAGGTGGCTCGTGTGCTTGCGTCGGCGCTTGAGCCGCAGCGACAAGCCCTTCCGCCCGGTAGATGCGTTCCACGCGCTTCTGGTTCACCGTCCAGCCTTCCCGTCGCAACAGGATAGCAGACACGGGCTGCCAAAGCATCTGCGCTCCTCGGCCGTCGTCACGAACATTAGCTGGGATACCTCACGGAGGAAAGATCAACGGAGCTAATGCCAAATCCTGCCATTTTTCCCTCTTTTCGTGAGGGAACAGCTTTTTATATTTCAATCCATTTAAGATACTGCACAAATAATATGACTTTTTATTTTACTTACACGATACCTCCACTCCTTTTTTGTTTCCCCCCACACCATGTTGATATCTTTAGTTTTCAAAAATAACCGCAAATAGCAAATCTTTTCGCCCTATTTCCAAGCTGTTTTCAAAATAAACAAGCAGTTTACATACGTATGGCATGCGTTAGTTTCTCCTCAATGCACACCGAGGAGGCGACCGAGTGAACACCAAAGAGAACTTCATAGCGGAAATCAAGCAGGCCCTCCCGCCAGTTTTTGCGCGGGACGCTGTGGGCAGGCTCACCGGTGGACTCATCTCACCACGCACGTTGGCGAACTTGGACTCGCTGGGGAGGGGACCGCGTCACCGTGTGAGGGTGGGCAAGAAGGTCGCGTACTCGCGGGAGGCCTTCATCGAGTGGATCGAAAGCCGCACGGCAGTGGTCGATGAGGATCACTAAGCCGCTTGGCCAAGGTGACCCCGGCCCCGGTCCGGGCGGGAGTGGAGGTAGGGTGAGGTGGCTCCTGCCGGACTCCGAGTGAAAAGGCCAAGGATCAACACCGGCCCCCGGCTGACCGAAGTCCCTGGTGGTAGCGGCCCTACCTGCCTGATGCAGGTGAGGCTGTTGGGTGAACCGGGAATGCAGTGCAAAACCCGGCCGTTCAAAACAAGAAAAGGCGTTGTCGTGTTGTTGCTCAAGATGTTGGTGGCGTTAGGCATGGAGTGCCGTTGAACTCCACGTGGTTTGAACTCCAACCCGTTAAAGAGGTTGTAATGATTAAAGACTGCTATCGCAATTTGATTCCTTCGACTGCCGATGCCCTCCATTTATTGGAGGCTATGGTGGAAATCGAAGCGCGCCAAGGTCCACCCTTCTCGCTTCCGCCAGTTGGCTACTGGCCTGATATTAGGCAACTGAAAGCGAATGCGGTTATTTTGGCGTTGAAGGTCTGGCCGGATGGCTCGGTCAATTGGGTCGCGAACTGTTTTGGGTGGCAGGGGACTGTAGAAAATTCCAACTCGGGATGGCTGTCGCTTTTCGCGGCCTATGAAAACATCAGTACCCAGGAGGCGCTTCACCGCCTAGCCACGAAATACAACATCAACCCCCAGGCACCCCTTGAAGTTGATGCCGAACGGAGGGTCCCCTTTGGGCCGAACGATAAGTTCCCCCCGGATGGAAATGTGAAGATCGACGGCGAACCTGCCGAGTTAAAGGCTGCTCTTTCTGTCGCGTACCCTCATTACGGGACCCAGTACGAGCTGGGATGCTTCAGTACCTCTACAGGGAAGACGATCCACATCCCGTGGCACAAGCGCCCGGCAAGGTATATGGGGCAGAATGAGTACCTGCAGTGGGGATTTGATCCCAAGGCCATCCCGCTCTTCGGGCTTGACCTGCTGGACAAGTTTCCAGCCGCCACGGTCCTCCTGGTCGACGATGCCTGGGTAGCCCATGAAATCAACAACGCGCTGTCGGGCCTCGCCGATCGGGATCCCATTGTCGCCATGGCCTTCTGGGCCGGGTGCAATCGGCTCAACCAGTACAACTGGCTGCCGCTGTGCGGACGGCGAGTGTTTTACTCGCCTACGTTGCATCCGGACGCCCTTGTCGCCGGATTGGAGCTTCGCGAACGGCTGATGACCATCGGCGTGGCGGACTTCACGGTACTTATGCGGCCCTGGATCGACAGTGCGGACGTGCCTGACGACACACCAGTCAAGTGCGGGGAATACGCCTGCAGCCATCTCTCTGCTGTCACGCGCCGCAACATCTACTATCTCAAGGACGACATCAATGGGGCCTGGGACTTTGCGCGCTACAAACGGTTTTGCCAACAGGAGGGGTGGACCGAAGTCGATGACGATATGGCCAGCGAGTCCACCGGTGGCCTTTTTCGGAGCACAGCCGAGATTTGCTCCAAGAACTCGGGGAAAGCCACCCTGGCAGAGCCTATGCTTGCCCGCCTGTTAGACCCGAGCAACATTACCATGGTCGTCGGGGCCTCAGACGCAGGCAAGTCGCTGATAGCCAGAACCCTTGCCGTTGCCGTGGCGGCAGGCGTCGCTGCGTTCGGGTTTGCCGCTGGCCCGAGGCGCGACGTTTATATCGTTAGCGCGGAGCAGGACGCCGGTAAGGTCGAGGCGTACACCCGGCGGGTGATGACCGCTCTTGGCGTGGCAAGCGTGCCGGAGAACCTCTACGATCTTCCGTTGGTGGGGAGTACCTTGCCCGAGGCGGTGCCATCGTACGACCTGCAGGATGCCCAGTGGCAGGAGTGCCTTTTAAAGGAAGTCGGCGCAGGCGCGGTCCTGATCGTCGATAACCTCCTGGCGACCTCCGCCAAGTCCCCGTTACACGTGAAGATGGCCCAAGACATCCGCGCCTTTGCCGGGCGACTCGCGCAGAAAGGGTGCGCCTTGGTCGTTGTTCATCACATGGGCAAAGACGGCAAGACACTGGGTTCAAGTTCCTTCGAAAGCTTGGCCCAGAACGTCATTATGGTTCACCGTGCAGCTGTACGAGAAGGTTACGAGGGTGGAGTCAATGCCTTGGTCACCTTCACGAAGTGCAAGGACTACCCACAGTTGAGCGGCAAATCGTTCAGTGCCCACCTGGCCCTCGACTTCGCGCCGGGAAACGCGAGTTGGGTTCTTGAGGAGGTGGAATCCCGGCGCGGACCTCGCGGCTCGGTAACCACAAATGGACCTGAACAGGAAGAAGCGGTGTCTGCCCCCGACGTCGCGGGCCTTCCCGAAATACATCGGGTCATCCTCAACTACGCGCATAAGCATGACAGCGTAGCCCGTAAGGACATTGTGGCCATGGGGTACAAGGGGGGAACGGTGAAAAACAACCTGAACGCGCTTGTCACGCAGGGCAAGCTGCAGAAGCATGGGGACGGTAAAGGAACGAACTACACCCTGGCGTGCACAGCTAGCGCAAGGATGAGCGCATCCGCCGAGCCCAAGAACCCGAGCATGCCGTAGACCCTGCACGCCGGTGTGGTTGTCGCTACGAGAGGTGTATCCTGCGGACGAGGGTGACACGGAGACCCCGGGCAAGACGCTGGGAGCGGGTGGGACGAATTTCTCTCGCGTGGGCGAGGGGCCCGTCCCATACGCTCCGGCCGAACTTGTCTCGAACAAGGAGCATCATCCGCGCGTCGTGCTTAAGGAACTGGACGGCGGGCCGTGGAAATCACGCATCGCGGAGCCCAAACGCACCGGCTTGAACGTGGACCGGGGCAAGGTGCACAACCCGTGTATAAGGTTTTACCATGGGCAAGGCGGCGGGCTCGGAGAGCTCCTGCCCCGAACAGGCGGAACGGCGTGTTCTGCACATGCTGGGCCGTGACGGCATGCGCTAAACATGGCTGCGGGGGCGTGGACTTCAACCTGGGCCTGTGATGCACACGCTGACCGGCCACGGCACCCCGAAGGGTGCGGACGACGCCTGATATCTTGTGTTCGCTGGATATGTTGCCTGTTCAAGTTCGCTGGCGCTGGCCTGGGCGGTGCACGAAGATCGCCGCGCCCCGTTGCTGCCCGTGGCCGTCGTGATGATGGAGATCGACCGAAGTCCGAGCATCTCAGCGGCGAGATAGACCCGCCATCCGAACCAGCCGGAACCACCCATATCCAGCCGCACCCAGCCGAAATTTGCGGATGGATTTTTACTTTTTCCAATAATATCAATGATCCCTTGATATGGTCCAATTTGGTCGTTCTGGCGGCCGACCTACGTGCCCGCGTCGAAAACGTGTCCATCATCGTGCCCGTATGCCTTGTACCGGGCACTCCTACCGCCGCCTTCCAGGATCAGCATCCCCTTCCGGACCAAGTCCACCAAGTCCCTCGTCGCCGTGGCCGAGGAGGACTTCGTGAGGTGCCGGTACTTCTGATTCGAAAGCCCGCCTTCGAACCCATCAGGACCAGCGTCGAGCAGCTTGTTCAGCACCTTGCGCTGGCGCTCATTGATCGGGACAGAGGCATGCCTTTTCCAGAATGCAGCCTTCATGAGCGTGGCCTTGGCGAGGTCCTTGGAGCGGAGCATGGCCTGCTGTAGGGTGTCGAGGAACCAGCGCAGCCAATCCGTCAGGTCGCCGTCGCTCCTCTGGGCTTCCTCAAGCACCGCATAGTAGGTCTTCCGGGCATGGGCTATCTGCCAGGACATGCTGTAGGCCCTCCGAGCCGTCTTTTCGTCCTGGGCCAGGGCCATGTCCGTGATGGCGCGGGCAAGGCGACCGTTGCCGTCATCGAACGGGTGAATAGTCACGAACCAAAAGTGGGCCATGGCGGCACGGATGATCCCGTCCTGGCCCCCGGGCGTGTTGAACCAGGTCAGGAACGTTGCCATTTCATGCTCAAGGCAACTGGCCGGTGGGGCTTGGTAGTGAACCTTGGTCTTACCTGGCCTGCCGGAGATCACCTCCATGGCACCGCGTTCGTCCGTTCTCCAGTTGCCGACCGTGATCTTTTCAAGCCGGGAATAACCTGTCGGAAACAGGGCCGCGTGCCATCCAAAGAGGCGCGCGCGGGTTAAGGGGGCGGCATGCTGCTGTGTGGCGTCCACGAGGACATCCACGAGTCCCTCTTCGTACCGATTGACAGGAACGGCACCAGCCGTTTCCAGCCCGAGCTTTCGCGCTACCGATGACCGGACAGATTGAGGATGAAGTTTCACTCCTTCGATTTCGGAAGTTCTCAACGCCTCGGTCTCAAGGAAGACGGCTTCCGCCTCCAAGGCGTATCGATCGTCAAGGGAGGCCATCTGTCCGAGCAGTTCACCCTGAAGGCGGCGACAGCTGCCGAGCCTGGCAAGCAGGAGCTCGGCGTTGAACCGGAACGTGGGCCACTCTGGGCGTTGCCAAATGTAGGTTGTCATGATGTGATTTTTCGTCTTTTTTCATCAGAATATGATTTGAATATGCCAGCAGTTTTGATCTGAGGCAAGGGGTATGCCGAGGACGGGATACCACCGAGGAATAGGGGGGGGATTGATGTCGTGCCCCCCCGTCTTCCTCTCATGATGGCATGCTCACGCTGAGCGGAACTGCAGCGTGGGCATGCTCCCGGGGTGGGATACGATCGCGATGTGCGTGACCACATCCGAAAGTCGCAGGTTACGCGATGCTAACTCAGCCAGGTAGGGTTTGAAGTCGCGGGATACGAAGCTGTCGTAGATCGTCAGCCGGTAGCTCTCCTGTCCGACAATCAGGTCCAGGTCGTAGGCCAATACCCAACCGAACTGCATTTGGGATTCGTCTTGGCAGACCTGTTCCGCTTCCAGGCCATGCGGACCCCATAGGAGGAACCGCTTGCCTGCAAGCGTGATCTTCGCATTCAGTTCAGAGCCGATCTCGTCACCGAAACAAACGAAGTTGCCTTTCTTGATGCTCAAGTATTTCATGGTAGTTCTCCTGTTTTGGCAAAAGCATGCCACTGGCAATGCATATTGCTGTTGTCTGAGACCGTTATGGAATGAAGGGAAAGGGGAATAAAAGAATGCAGAGGATGGGGGAACCAAGGCGGTTACTTGATCTGTGATGCACCATATCGGCGTACTCCTGGAGGAGTGTTTGCCTTTTGGTTGGTTTTTGCCAAATAACTACCCCACTCAAAACAACGATTCAAATTGGCTTGGTATTGCGCTTGCTGAGTTACAAGTTCCATCCCTTGTGCGTTCATTCTAGGACGTTCGATCATAATGCCATTTTCAGCAGACATGCCCTGACGGTCTCGACTGCACCAATCGATGAGTCCTGAAGCATCACAGCCAAGCACATATCCCCATACTCTTGCTACTTCGTATAAAAAAGATTGATAATTTTGTACTTTGGCACCATCGATCAATGCAATGGCATGATAGTGTTGATGCTTTTCTCGCGACTGTTCTCGTACCCAGAGAATGGATATATCTATACCTCTTGAGATTGAGTTCTCTTTCATTATCTTGCACAGATGAGATATGGCATTGTTGCTGCCATCCGAGGAGTAGCCGTGTGGAAATCTGATATCAAATCGTATGAAAAGCACTCTGCAATGCTTGTTTGTCATGAATGACAACATATCGTATAATTTTTGAAGTATGACATTGTAACAAAAGTATTGACAGTTTTCACCAGTGTTGATTGGAAGAGAGTTGAATTCAGTTGAGTTTGTAATTGAATTATGCATTATGTTTTCCTCCTAACTTTATTTATATCTCTCTACATAATATGATAGTGAAATATTTTTTTACCTATGCTAACTCTGTTACATGTTGTGACTCTGTTTCGCGTTACTATTGGTATGGGCATAATAAGATATTACATAATACCTAATTTTATGGATGCGCTAGCTATCTCAAAATTGACATTTCACGGAAGCGGTTGTGTAGGATTTTTATATGAAAAAATCTTCGTAAGTTATTTTTCCAACAAGCTGGTATAGCGTGGCGAACAGAGTGGACACCATGACGAGGGATTCCCTGAAGCCTCCTCCATACCTGTGGTGGATGAGCAAGCAGTCTGCTATCGGAAGGCCAATTTATTGACCGGATTTGGCAAGTGGACTACTAAATGACATGCGATGAGCAGGAAAAAAGCCCGTTAAAGAAGGAAGCCAATGCCACAACTTGAGCACATCGAGGCCATCGAAAAAAGATTGTGGACCGCAGCCGACACGATGCGGGCCAATTCGAGCTACGCCAGCAACGAATATTTTCTGCCCGTGATGGGCCTTATATTCCTTCGACATGCCTACAGCCGCTTTCTGGCCGTGAAGGGGGGCATTGAGGCCAACCTCCCCATGCGCGGCGGCAAGGTCAGGCCGTTGGCCAAAGAGGATTTTTCCCAAAAAAGCGCGATATTCCTCAGGCCCAAGGCACAGTTCGATGCCTTGGTTGCGCTACGGGACAGCGACGACCGAGCCAAGGCCATCATCTAGGCCATGGAGTCCATCGAGGCCGACTACGAGAGCCTGCGTGGTGTCCTGCCCAAGAACGAATATCAGGAACTGGACAACCAAGTTTTGGGGCAGCTACTGCGGACGCTGAACCCTGATGAGCTCAAACGGGTGAACGGGGATGTCTTTGGTCGCATCTACGAGTATTTCCTGACCCAGTTCGCCGACCAGAAGGCGCACGACGGCGGCGAGTTCTTCACGCCCATTTCCCTGGTGTCGTTGATCGCCAACATCCTGGAGCCGGATCATGGCATCGTGCTGGACCCGGCCTGCGGCTCGGGCGGCATGTTCGTGCAGAGCGCTCGCTTTGTGGAGCGGCAACACCAGAACCCCACCGAGGCGCTGACCTTTCGAGGATTAGAGAAGAACGCCACCACCATCAGGCTGGCCAAGATGAACTTGGCGGTGCACGGCCTGGAAGGCGACATTCAGCAGGCCATCACGTATTACGAGGACCCGCATGAACTGCTCGGCAAGGCCGAGTACGTCATGGCCAATCCGCCGTTCAACGTGGATGAAATCGACGCGGACAAGGTCAAGACCGATCCTCGGCTTCCGTTCGGCCTGCCGGGGGTGAACAAGAAGGGCAAGGTCTCCAACGGCAACTACATCTGGATCAGCTATTTCTACGGCTACCTGAGCGAGACGGGCCGCGCCGGGTTCGTCATGTCCTCCCAGGCATCCAGTGCCGGCAGGGATGAGGCCAAGGTGCGCCGGAAGCTTGTGGAGACCGGTGACGTGGATGTCATGGTCGCCATCCGGTCGAATTTTTTCTACACCCGCACCGTCCCCTGCGAACTGTGGTTCCTGAACCGCGCCAAGCCCGACGAGTACAGGGGCAAGGTGCTCATGATCGATGCGCGGAACATCTACCGCAAGGTCACACGCAAGATTTACGATTTCAGTCCCGAACAGGAGCAGGACATTTTGGCCATTGTCTGGCTCTACCGTGGCCAGACGGAGAAGTATCTCGATCTGGTCGCCGGGTATTGCCAACGAATGCTTGACGAGGGGACACGCTGCTTCACTGGCCAGGAAGAAAAGGGCGATGCCATCGAGCCCCTGCCCGCTTTCGTCGCGGCGCTCGATGTGCTGCTGGCCGCGTTGCACCCCTTTATCGCAACGCTTGCCGGCGACGCCGCCCATGCGGTCCCCCTCAAGGAATGCGAAGCCGCATTGGCGACGTTCCACGGCACCGTAAAGGCCTTCAATGCCGCTCTCGACGAGCAGGCGGAAGCGTGGAAGCACCAGGACACCAGCAACGGCAAGCTGAAGGATGCCGTCGAACGTCTTGCCCCATTGGCTGAGGCCAGCCGGGATTTGGTCAAGCAGACCGACCTGCTCTATAAGTTGGCCTGCCGTCTCATCGAGACCTGTGAAACGGATTGCGCGGCCCGCGAGAGTGATGCCTGGCCCAACCGGGAAATCGTCCGCGCCCGCAAGGCGGCGGATCAGGCCCGGCACCTCGCCGTGGAGCAGTTGAAAAAGGTGCGCTACTTCCACCGTCATGCCCGGTGGCTGACCGAGCGCTTCCCCGAAGCCCGGCTTTGCGATGTGGAGGGCTTGGTCAAGCTCGTGGACCGGGCCGAGATTGAGGCGAACGACTGGAGCCTGACGCCTGGCCGCTATGTCGGCGTTGCCCCGGAAACAGTGGACGAGGACTTCGACTTTGAGGAGGCCCTGCGTAACATCCATGTGGAGCTGGAGGACTTGAATGCCGAGGCCGCACAACTCGCAGCGACCATCAAGAAGAATTTTGAGGAGCTGGGAGTATGAGCTGGTGTGAGATGACACTTGGCGACGCTATTCATATCAAACATGGATTTGCCTTCAAAAGTAAGTTGTTTGCTGATTCAGGCAAGTATATTGTACTTACGCCTGGCAACTTCTACGAGATAGGAGGCTTTAGGCCTAGGCCAGGTAAGGACAGATACTATTCTTGTGACCCCCCAGAAGGCTTTATTCTTGAAAGCGGTAGCTTGATAGTCGCGATGACAGAACAAGGTCCAGGGCTTCTAGGTAGCTCTGCTATCATTCCTAGGGGGGATACGTATCTTCATAATCAACGGCTTGGCCTCATAGATGAAATTGACGAGAACTCATTGTCGCTTAATTATTTGTACTACTTGTTTAATACATATGAAGTTCGCAGCCAGATCAGCAGTAGCGCCTCTGGGGTAAAAGTTCGCCACACTTCGCCGGATCGAATTTACAGAGTGAAGGTCTCTGTCCCCTCTGTTAACAACCAAGAAAAGATAGCTTCAATATTAGCCTGCTACGACGACCTCATCGAAAACAACCGCCGCCGCATCCAGTTGCTCGAAGAGTCGGCACGGCTGCTCTACAAGGAATGGTTCGTGCGGCTTCGCTTCCCCGGCCATGAGCACGTCAAGATCGTCGATGGCGTGCCGGAGGGGTGGAAGAAGGAGACGGCATGGGATGTCATGGAGGTCTTAAGCGGCGGGACACCAAAAACGAATGTGCCCGAATATTGGGACGGAGGTATACCGTTTTTCACCCCAAAGGACACCACAAGCCATGCATATGTCTACGAGACAGAAAAAACCATCACGGGTGAAGGACTGAAAAAGTGCAACAGTAGGCTTTACCCAAAAGATACGGTATTCATCACGGCACGGGGGACAGTGGGCAAAATTAATTTGGCTCAGACAACCATGGCGATGAACCAGTCATGCTATGCCCTGGTGGCTAACGAACCACTGAACCAGCACTTCCTTTATTTCGCACTTGTCGAAGGTGTTGAACAATTCAAAAGTCGGGCCGTAGGCGCGGTATTTGACGCCATTGTCCGGGACACCTTCAAGTTGATACCTTTTCTTGTTCCTGCCGAGTCAGCTATTGGAGCGTTTGTTGATCATGCCTCGCCTATACTTCGTCAGATTGACATCCTTTCAACCCAAAATAGAAATCTGGCTCAAGCCCGTGACCTCCTCCTTCCCCGATTAATGAATGGCGAGGTGCCAGTATGAAACTTCAGGACGTAACGATTAAAAATTTTCGTGGCATCCGTTCCCTTCATTTGCCTTTTGACACCCTCACGGTGCTCATCGGCGAGAACAACACTGGCAAGTCGACCGTGCTGGAGGCCATTCGGCTCGTTCTGACGCGTGGTTTTGGCGTCCGGCGGGACGCCCGGTTCACGGAATATGATTTCCACCTGAAAGATGCAACCGCAACGCCGCAAACAGCCGATCCGATTTCGATCACATTGCATTTTGCCGAGGATAAGGAAGATGAATGGCCTGACACCATCGCCCAGCAACTGGACGAGGTGATTCAGTTGGATATGGAAAAAGGCCTGAAACATATCTGGCTGCAGGCGAAGGGATCTTACCAGGCGGAATCAGGATCGTTTGAAACCACATGGGCCTTTTGGGATAATAGTGGTGCGGAACTGAGACCCAGGCTCAATCCTACGACAGCGCTCAACCTGCTTTCGCGATTTGTACCACTCTTTTTCCTTTCCGCGATTCGTGACGCCTCCCAGGAGTTCGGGCAGCGTGGCCAGTTCTGGAGCGGCTTTTTGAAATCCATTCAACTTCCCGATACGCAGAGGGAAGAAATCGAAGAAATGCTTCGGAAGGTCAACGCCTCAGTGATCGGCGCGAACGCGGGGTTGAACGAAGTAACAAAAAAAATCGCAGACGCAGGGCGGCTCGTGCCATTGGATTCCGCCGACCCCGTTGTTCTGGAGGCGATTCCGACCCGCGTTTTCGACATGGTCGGGAAAATCCAGGTGCATCTGAAATCAAGCTACGGCGCAAAACTTCCTTTGTACCAGCATGGCGAAGGAACCCAGAGCCTTGCCGTGCTGATGCTTTTTCAGGCCTTTGCCGCGACCACCTTGACTGAGGCGTACCTCCCGGAATCCATGCCGATCCTGGCGCTGGAGGAACCCGAGGCGCATCTTCATCCCTCGGCGATCCGCTCCTTGGGTTCCTTTCTGGAAAAAATGACCGGGCAAATCATCGTGACGAGTCATTCCGGCGATCTGGTCTCGCGGGTGCCGGTGATGGCCCTGCGAAGGCTTTATAAGGAAAAGGGGGAGACGGAAGTCGGTCAGGTGGAAAACCGCACATTCACTGAGCGTGAACTTCAGGAAATCGACTACAGCATCCGCCTCGCTAGAGGTCATTATCTCTTTTCCCGTTGCTGGTTGCTGGTGGAAGGAGAATCGGACTACCACCTTATGCCGTTGCTTTTTGAGATGATGGGGTATGTTCAGGATGAACTTAGCTTTTCAGTTTTGGAAATTAGCCAGGCAGTCGGCAAAGGCGAACCTTTTATAAAGCTTGCTAACGCGTTGGGGATTCAGTGGTTTCTGATGGCGGATGGAGATGAAGCCGGAGCTGACTATGTGAAGAGAGTCAATGGCTACATAATGAAAGGCGAAAAGCTTTCAGACCGGGCACGGGCACTGACGCACGCAGATATCGAGCATGAGTTTTGGAACAACGGGTATGATGACTTTATCAAGAAGATGGTGACGGATAAACGTAAGAAGCAGATTGTCGCCGAAGCAGCTGGCAACGACGTAAAAGAAACGAAGCTGCTGATCAAGGCGGCGATCAACCAGGTCGAGGGCAAGCCGGCTTTCGCCCAGGCATTGGCGGTTGAAATTCGGCAGCGCGGCGTTGAGACCATCCCTCAATCAATCCAGGGCATCATCAGTCGCGTTGTCCAACTGGCCGGAGGCTGAAAAAATGATTGATCTATCCTCGCTCAACCAAAATCAGCGTGAAGCAGTCTTGTGGAATAAGGGACCGCTTCTTGTCCTGGCGGGCCCTGGCTCCGGAAAAACTCGAGTGCTGACCAGCCGCATCGCCCGAATCCTGGAGGAGTCTGCTGGTCAGCACTTCAGAATTTTGGCACTGACGTTCACCAACAAGGCCGCCGCAGAAATGCGCGGCAGAGTCGAAAAGATGGTCCCCGACGAACTTGGCCGGGTGCGGCTCACCACCTTCCATTCCTATGCAGCCGAACTGCTCCAGCAGCATGGCAACCATCTCAGTTTCCGCCCCGACTTCCAGATTCTCTCCAACGATGCCGACCGCGAGGCGCTGCTTGATGATGTGCTTGCCCTGCTCAGAAAGGACCTGGCTTATTCGCTCCCCGATCATTTCAAGGCTGCACAGCTCCTCCCCGCAGTCACACGACTCCTTGAGCAATGCGTCCCACCGGAGCAGGCGGAGCGATGGCTCCAGAAGGCCAATGTGGAGAACGCCGCGCCTCTCGCCCGCGTCTACACCGCCTATCGGGAAGCGCTACGCCAGACGAATTCCCTCGATTTTCCGAGTCTGATCGCTGAGGCGCTCGACCTCCTGGACAAATTTCCCGTCCTGGTCAAACATGTTCGTAAGGTCTTCAAGCATATTCTCGTTGACGAATTTCAGGACACAAACCTGTCCCAATATCGAATCCTTTCGCTCATCGTTCGGCCTGACCCCTCCACCTTGTTTGTCGTGGCTGACGACGATCAGATCATTTACCAATGGAATGGCGCGAGCCCGAAAAGGATACAGGCGCTTCGGGATGATTTCGGGGTTTCTGAATTGCAGCTTCCAGAGAACTATCGCTGCCCGGCGTTGGTTATTCAGCTGGCCAATGCCCTGATCGAAAAAAACCTGAACCGCTCGGCCGGGAAAAGACCATTGCAAGCGGTCAAGCAGGGTGAAGGAGGCGATGTCGTACGGATCTTCCGTTTTAATACCGTGGATGAGGAAGCAGCATGGATCGCGGAGGACATATTACAAAGGAATTCGAAAGAACGGGCAAAGTGCGCCGTACTCGCCCGTACGAAAAAACTCCTTGAGCTGGCCGGGGAAAAACTTGAAGCGGCGGGCATTCCTGTTTACTTCGCGGTCCGTAAGGATGAATTCAAAAGCGCCCCTCTACGGATGTTGCACGCGATTCTTCGCCTGGTGAATGCCAGTGAAGACAAGCAGTCGCTCGCACGTCTTTCAAAAGCGTTTTACGAACTCGAAGGCATCAGCATAGGGTTGCCTCCGGTTCTTTCCCGTGCCTCCGCCGACGGTAAGGACTTGCTGCGTTCCTGGTTGGACGAGGTGATGCTCCGAGACACCCTCGAGGCCCGCACACGACAACTGCTTGAGACAGACATCAAACCTCTTTTGAACTCATTGAATTACCGTGTTTTTGCAGACAGACTATTTGCTTGGGCGGAAGCCTATCAAGTCGAGTCGCGGCCTGATGAAGACGCTTTCAACGAATTCGAGGAAGAGCGAGAGGTCTGGAAAATGCTTCTGGCCGAAATAGCCAAGAAGTTCGAAGGCGAGGAGGTGAGTTTGCACCAGTTGCTTCACGAACTCGACCTCACCTCCAAAACACCGCCGAAGCCACCCGAAGCGATTCCTTGCTTCACCATCCATGCTTCCAAGGGAATGGAATTCGGACACGTCTACCTCATGGGATTGGTTGAGGACCAGCTTCCTAGTTGGGCCGCCGTCAAGAAGGGTGACAATTCCCTCGAGATGCAGGAGGAACGCAGGAATTGCTTTGTCGCCATTACGCGAGCCCAGGAAAGCCTTACGATGAGTTTTTCATCGGAGGTTTTTGGGTGGAGGAAGCAACCTTCTCGATTTCTTCGTGACATGGGGATCGAGTTATAAGGAAGAGGTGACGGTTTGGCACCCTTGTCAGGATATACTGAAGACACCCTCGTCCAGCAGACCACGGCGGAATACCTGGAACGTCAGCTGGGCTGGGATTCCGTGTATGCCTACCATACCGAGACCTATGGCCCGGATGGGACACTGGGGCGGCATTCGGACAAAGAGGTCGTGCTCACACGGTATTTGCGCCAAGCCCTGGCAAGACTCAATCCGGGGCTGCCCGATGCTGCCTATGATGACGCGGTGCGCCAACTGACCGCCACGGTGGCCAGCCAGTCATTGCTGGCAACCAATCGAGAAAAATACCAACTCATCACGGACGGCGTACAGGTCACGTACCGGAACACCAAAGACGAGCGGGTGCGGGCCCGCTTGCGCGTGCTGGATTTCGCCGAGCCCACGAACAACCATTTCCTCTGCGTGCGTGAACTCTGGGTAAAAGGGGACCTCTACCGGCGGCGGGCGGATGTCGTCGGCTTCGTCAACGGCCTTCCCCTGCTGTTCATGGAGTTGAAAAACGTCAACAAGAACATCCGAGCAGCCTACGAAAAGAACTTTCTGGACTATAAGGATACGATCCCGCACCTGTTCCATCACAACGCCATAGTGGTCTTGGCCAATGGCGTGGACGCCAGGCTCGGGTCGGTCTCGAGCCGCTTTGAGCACTTCAATGAATGGAAGCGGTTGGAAGAGGACGAACCGGGTGCCGTTGACATGGCAACCCTGCTCAAGGGCGTTTGCGACAAGCGCCACTTCATCGATCTGATTGAAAATTTTATCCTCTTTGATGAATCCGCAGGCGAGCCGAAAAAAATCCTGGCCAGGAACCATCAATTCCTGGGCGTGAATCGGGCTCTCGAGGCGGTCGAAAACAGGAAGGATCGCCAGGGCAAGCTCGGCGTCTTCTGGCATACGCAGGGAGCCGGGAAGAGCTATTCAATCGTGTTCTTCACACGCAAGGTCCACCGCAAGCTGGGCGGGAACTTCACCTTTGTCGTGCTCACGGATCGCGAGGACCTCGACACCCAGATTTACAAGACCTTTGCCGGGTGCGGCGTGGTGGACAATGACCGCGATCCCTGCCGGGCGTCGAGCGGCCAGCATTTGAGCAGCCTTTTGGCGCAGCATAAGGCCTATGTTTTCTCCCTGATCCAGAAATTCAACCAGGAAGTGGGGCCAGGCGAAGCGTACACCACCAGGGACGATGTCATCGTCATCACGGACGAGGCGCATCGGACGCAATATGGAACATTGGCCCTGAACCTGCGCAACGCGCTGCCCAATGCCAGCTACATCGGCTTTACGGGCACCCCCCTCTTCTCCAATGATGAAATCACCCGCCGGGTGTTCGGGGACTATATCTCCACCTACGATTTTCAACGGGCGGTGGATGATAAGGCCACGGTCCCGCTCTACTACGATGCCCGAGGCGACAAACTTGGGGTGGCTGTCGGCGACCTCAATGAACGGATCGCCGAGAAGTTGGAGGAACTGGAGATCGCTGACATCGATGTGGAGCAGCGACTCGAACATGAACTGAAACGGGACTACCACATCATCACCGCAGAGCGACGGCTCGACCAGATCGCCCAGGACCTCGTCCTCCACTATTCGCGGGCCTGGGAAACCGGAAAGGCGATGCTGGTTTGCATAGACAAGGTCACCTGCGTTCGGATGTACGAGTTGTTCCTCAAGTATTGGAATGAACGCATAGGCGTGCTGGAAGCGGAATTGGGATCGGTGACGGACGAACAGGACGAGATGTATCGGCGCAGGCAGATTCAATGGATGAAGGAGACTGTCGTCGCCGTGGTGGTCAGCGAAGAACAAGGCGAGGTGGATACGTTCAACAAGTGGGGACTGGATATCAGGCCCCATCGGCGACTGATAAAAGATGGCATTGACTTGCCGGAAGCCATGCGCAACAAGCCGCGATTCAGGAACATGCGACGCATGGCCTTGGATGATGCCTTCAAGGAGGAGGAACACCCGTTCCGCGTTGCCATTGTCTGCGCCATGTGGCTGACCGGTTTTGACGTGCCCAGCCTCTCCACCCTGTACCTGGACAAGCCGCTCAAGGCACACACCCTGATGCAGGCCATCGCCAGGGCGAACAGGGTCAACGAGGGGAAGAACAACGGCCTCATCGTGGATTATTGCGGGATTCTGAAAAATCTTCGCAAGGCGCTGGCGACCTTTGCGGGGCAAGGTGACGCAGGCCATGGGGGAGAAGGAGGAGAACGCGGGCCGGCAAGGCCGGAAGAGGAACTGCTGGCGGACCTGTCCGAAGCGATCGCCTTTGTCCGTGCCTTTCTGGCGAAAGGAAATGCCCCCCTGGACGAGATCATCGGCAAGGCAGGATTCGAGAGGAATGCGGCCATCCTGGCGGCCAAGGAGGCAGCCAACGACAGCGACCAGACCCGCAAACGCTTTGAAGTGATGTGCCGGGAGGTATTCAAGAAATTCAAGGCCTGTCTCAACGTCAAACGGGTCAACGAGTTTCGGGCCGACTATGACGCCATCAATGTTGTGTACAAGAGTTTGCAGCAAGACCGGGAGCGCGCCGACATTTCCGACATCATCCGGCGGCTTCATGAGGTAGTGGACGCGGCCGTTGAAACGACCTCTGTGCCGATAGGGCATGAACGCGAGCCATACGACATCAGCAAAATCGATTTTGATCTGCTCAGGAAGGAATTCGAACGGAGCTTAAGCCAGCGCACGACGATTCAAAGCCTGAAGGATGCCATCGAACGAAAACTGAACCGTCTGCTTTTGCAAAATCCATTGCGGACTGACTTCCAGCAACATTATGAGGGTATTGTTGCCGAGTACAACAGGGAAAAGGATCGGGCGACCATTGAAAAGACATTCGAAGCCCTGATGAAATTCGTCGATGCGCTCAGCGATGAAGAGACTCGGGCAGTCCGCGAGGGGCTCACGGAAGAATCCTTGGCGATATTCGACCTGTTGAAGAAGGATAATCTTAACGCTTCCGAACTCAAACGAATCAAGGCAGTAGCTGTTGGCTTGCTCGATACGCTGAAAAAGGAGAAGCTCAAAATAGAAAACTGGACAGAAAAAGAAGCCACTCGTGACGCCGTCAAAACAGCAATCAATAATTTCCTCTGGGATGAACGGATCGGCCTTCCTGTCGCGTTATATGATGAGACTGAAGTCTCCAAAAAGGTTGAGGATGTGTTTGTCCATGTCTTCAGGGCATATCCGACGATACCTTCTCCATTTTTTTCAATGGCGGTCTGAGTGTCTTTGTCATGGCAAGCTGTGCTTCTTGGTTTTCCCGCAGGCGGCGGTAGGGCAGGCCAGATTCCTGCGGGTAATCCCGGTGCAGAAGTGCTGAATCAGGGGGAAAGTAGACATGGCGATTAGCGAATTCGAGCAGCACCGCTACGAAAATCTTCTCAAAGGCTTCTGCGAGAAGCAGGGGCCGCCTCCACATCTCCGTGACAAACTGCAATGGGGATTCACAGTCGATTCCGCGAAGCAGACGGTAGAGTTGTTCGAGATACGGCCGTACTTCGCCGGTCCGTCACGAAAAGTCCACAACCCGATTGCCAAGGCAAACTATGTCAAAGCCCAGAAGGCCTGGAAGGTCTATTGGATGCGCGGTACGGGGAAATGGGTTGGCTATGAGCTTTGTCCTGCTGTGCGAACGATTGAAGAGTTTTTGAAGGTCGTCAAGGAAGATGCGTATTGCTGCTTCTTTGGGTAGAGGCCTCCACAAGAAGAAAAGGGGGAAGTCGTATATTATCAAAATCCGGCTAACGACTCACAACAATATCATTCATTCTTTCCTGCATTTCTCAACAGGGCTTCCAGAAGCTCCACCGCCAGATTTTTCTCTTTCTTCGGCAATTCCTCCATGATGAAAAGAGCCCTGCTCTTTACAGAATCCATTGCGGGCTGTTCCAAGATGTCAGCGGACTGGACGTGGAGGGCCTGCGCGATCTTTATGAGAATCTCGACGGACAGGCTCACTTGGCCTCGTTCGATCTCCCCAAGATATTTGTAGCTGACCCCGGCGCGCTCGGCCAACGCCTGCTGGCTCAGGCCATTTTCCTTCCTGAGTGAGCGTATCCTCGCTCCGACGACTTCAAGGAGATTCCCCACGAAGCATGCCCTCCGATTGATTTCCACAATGGAGGAGGCATTTCGCTACGAAAACCCCCCATGGCATTCTATTTAAGTTGACTTTTAGCACTTATAGGTATTTTATTCCCCACGACATGCCGTCTCTCGGCGGCGAACTCGATAAATTGTCAAGGGAGGTCGGCAGTGGAACAAGGGAAAAAGGCCTATCTCACGATTTATGCCATTCTGAGCGTACTCATCAGCATCGTCGTCGTATTCTGCAACAACAAAGTGCATTCCGGACTGTTCATGAAGTCAGTGGGTGTCGTTTGTGCCTCAGGGCTGGGGTTCATTGGCTTCCTCGTCGCCGACTTCATTCGAAAACTTGCTGTCCCGGATATAATCTTCACGACCGGGGGCTTCTTTGGCCTCCTCAAGCAGCGGTTGTTCTGGATGTGCGGCCCGCAACTCATTGGTATTGCAATAGGTGCCGCTATCGGCGCCTACTTGGTCCTCGACATCGACGGTGCCCAGCAGGCTACGCGGCCGAGAGTACAGCTAATCGAGCCCATGGCGAAACGAGATGCGCCTACGACGGATTCCACAGAGGAATCGCAGAGTCAAATTGAAGACGATATTGATGCCCAGGTCGGCATGCTTTCATATCCTTCACCTTTGATAAAAAAAATCGGTGAGTGGGCACTCATCGGTCCGGTACACGGGCGCTACACCCCGTACTTCCGCGCCATTACAAACGACTGCGTAGAGTCGGATTCGAGAATGGGCTGCAATTTGCTTGTGTTCGATTACGTAGACCATGCTGAAACACCGACGATTTGCATTGCAGTTGGCGTTATGTCTAGCATTGAGGAAGTTGTGTCCAATTATACTGGGGTGTTGATGTACCATATCCTGGTCGATGGGCAACCGGTGGGGCGGATTCGCTTTGAGGCTGCCGTGAGCCCACAACGCGCTCGCATCCTCTTGGAACAGGCTGAGTGCGCGGATATCACGAATGTGTATCTCCACATGCTGAAGGGCAACCGTGTGAGTTTCATCGGAGACAGGGGGGATCACTTTGATTTCGATATCAATGGATTATCTGGCTTGGAAAGGCAGCTTTGATAGAGAAAATTCGACAGAAAGCTTTTTGGTGGACAAAGGTATTCCTTCGATCTGCTTCGATTCGATTCGCCAGGGGGGAGCGTCGGGGTGGCATTACAACAATGCATCGAATTCTGATCCACGTGACCGCGCGTAGAAAACAGGCCGCACGCCCCCCATCGTCCCTTGGAATGGTGCTGACCACCACCCGAATAATGCCTTGTCAGACCATTCGGACGTACCATCCGCTACGCAGGCATTCCGTCCGTTTCTCCTCTGTGTCCCTTCCGCAACCAATCCCTTGCGCCCAGCGTGTGCGTCCGCCTTGGGGCTGCTCCGTAGGGATCAGAACTGGTACCGGTACGCCAGCCTAGAAGTCATCTCAAAAATGTCTCAGCAGTATGACGATGCAACCGAGCTGGACGAACGCCAGGAAATTTTCGGTATGAAACTCGTAGCGCACCACCAGCCGCCTGAAGTTTTGCAACCAGGCGAAAAGGCGCTCGATCTTCCACCGTCTCCGGTAACGACGCATCGGTCTGCCGTCCTGCGTCTTGACTCTCTTCCGACCACGCCTATGCGGGGCGATCATCTCGATGCCCCAATCCTCGCGCAGCGTTTCATCAAGGCCGTCGCTGTCGTACGCCTTGTCCCCGATCACCCGGGCGGGCACTTCGTTGATGAACCCGGCGTCGAGCGTCTGCTCGACAAGCGTCACTTCATGCGGCGAAGCGCTGGCCACGTGCACGGCGACAGGAAGACCAAAAGCGTCTGCCACTGCCATGATCTTGCTGCCCTTGCCCGCTTGGTTTTGCCCACGGCAGCGCCCCCTTTTTTGCGGGAGCGAATGTCCCGTCGATGAATGCCTCGTGGAGATCTTCGGCAATGGCGACAAGGATGCGCTCGAAGACCTCTTGTTCTCGCCATCGCTGGAACCAGCGGTGGCAGGTCTGGTACGGCGGATACCGTTCCGGCAAATCCTTCCACGGCGGGCCGGTTCTGAGAATCCAGAGGATGCCGTCCAGTACCTCGCGCGGTGGCGTCGAGGGCCTGCCTTTGCCTCCCTGCCCGCTCTTGCCCGGGGGGATCAGGGGCGCGATGCGCTCCCATTGCTCATCTGTCAGGCCCATGCGGACCACATCCGATAACACAACCGCAAAATCTAGAATTTTTCTAGAGATTTTTGGTGACCATTTTGAGATGGCTTCTAGTTTCTCCCATCGAGGGAAGGCTTTCTAAGAATGATAATAAACTCTTGGTCCCTTTCGGTCGGCGAAACAGGATTTGCGCTAAATCCACCATATACGCCGCACTCTTCAAGCCCCACCTTCTTGGCCATATTCACAAAATCTTCCGTCTGATACACGTTGATAGCGTATTGGTGGCAGGTCTTCACGTCGCTGCTCGCCTCTACCTCCCAAATGCCGTAAACACGGTTATCTTCCTGACAAAAATACTCTTGAACCCTGAGTGTTCCACCACCGATAAGTTCCCTTGTGACCGGCTCTTCGAAAATGCCTTGCTGGACCATCTGTGGGTTCAAATCGTTATGAATCAATACCTTGCCGCCTGGCCGCAGGATTCTGCTGAACTCAGCAAGCGTCCGTAAATCATCTTCTTTGTTTTTGAAAAACCCAAACGAAGTCCAAAGATTGACTATAAAATCGGCGCATCCGTTTGGAAGTCGCAACTCGCGCATATCGCTCTGCAAAAAATCGATATCCAAATCGGAGGCGACTTCTGTAGCCTTGGCCCGGGCTTTCGTGAGGTAATCTGGGCTCAGATCGACTCCAATAACCTTGTAGCCGTTCCTGGCGAACTCAATGCTGTGTCGGCCCCAACCACAGGGTACATCCACTATCACGGCCCTCTTGGGCGGTCTTAGAATATGCAGGCAGCCATCGACTTCTCTGCAGGTCCTCGAATTTCTGGGAAGATCCTCCCCAGCCAAATATCCTTGATAGCTGTTGTCCCCATCAAAATAGGCCTCGGTAAACAGTCCGCCTGGCTTGTACTTCCACCAATCGTCATCGTCGCACTTGAATTCCTCCGGCAACTCAGTGAACCGCTTCGCATAGTTGATCCTTGGTGCCGACCGATACTCTTTGGAGTTGCTGATTTTATTGGGATGGCCCACAATTTTTCCGTGTTCGAGGTTGAATATGCGGTTTGCGATCCGATTTGCCAGTTTAGCGTCATGCGTAGTTGCAATGATAATGATATCCCTCTCTGCAGCTTGGACAAGCAACTGAGCCACCTTAACGTTATTTATAAGATCAAGTTTGCTTGTAGGCTCGTCTAGAATAATGCAGTGCGGTTCGGCATATATGGCGCTTAGAATGTTGATCAACTGCTGTTGTCCTCCAGACAGGTCTTCTGGGGACAAATCGAGTTTTTCCTCGATCCAATCCATATCTCCTATTTCATGAATGAACTCAATAACTGACCTTTTCCCCTCCTCGGTGACAGTTTTGCATAAATGTATCGAGCGTAGTATGCTTGAAAAAAACTGATTCGGGGCCTTCCTGTGCTCTCCTCTGTTATCCCCCAAAAGTTTGCTACGGATCAGGATGTTCTCCAGGATGCTCAGTTGTGGTATGTAGCCATCTTGAGGCTTTTGTGGAATGAAGACACGTCGTAATTTATCGAAATCGCACGGGCTGATTTCATAGCCGTTGTTGAGTTCAATGACGCCATCACCAGCTCTGTATTGCAGGTACCCGGCTATCTTGGACACAAGCGTGCTTTTCCCTGCGCCGTTGGGCCCCTGAATGAATATTATTTCACCAGGCGTCACACGTTCTATAGTGACATTTTCTAGGGCTAGACATCCTGTATTTTTCCCACCAGCATAGTAGTGAGAAATGTTACGAAATGTTAAAGTTGCATAAGGTTGTTCCATCTATATCCCCTCAGATTCCTTGCTGGAACCAACTTCATTCCCTTTCAGACGTGATGCGAGAATTAATCCTGTCAATATGATAGCAAAAATCGCGTTCTGGTCGTAATTCGTTAATGAAAAGACCTTTTCTGCTCCCGTACCTCCGCTTATATGCGTAACGAACCACAAGACTAGAGAACGAACTACCTGATAGGAGCAAGCCCCGATGACCGGTGTCCAGACCATGAGCGTCACTGATACGCCTTGTCTCTTCCTAAAAGGCAAATTTTTAACGAGCACTTCTCCAAAAATAACAGCCGCTAAAGCATGAATTACAGTCCCATATGTGTTTATATTCGTGTTTGCATCGATGCACCCGTCGAGGAACCCACCGATAGCGACAATGCTGTTGCTAATCACAAGGCCGAGTATCAAAAGAACTTCTGGCTTCTTTCCGGATATGGACACGATTTGCGGCCTAGATCCAATGGTCCTTAAAAAAAGTCCAATGTCTGTCTTCAGCAGGCGATAAAGTGCACAAATGATGATCCCGCAAATAAGGAAGGCAAATAATGTGCTAACTGGCCGAAATGTATTCATACCGTTGCTCACGTCATAGGCGATCAGGCGATTAAAAAATGTCTTTGCATTGCTGAACTGGGCGTCAGCCTGCATGTTCATTGCCCGAAGATTGATTGAGTAGAACGAAAACATGACTAATACACTGGAAAGGAGCTTAAAAACAGGCGTTTTGTAAATTAGATACAGCAATCCCGTAAGCGCACCCCCGATTGCACCAAGCAAGATTGCAAAAAAGAATCCGCCTAAACTGGACTGATAATTCATTGCCATAGAAGCCGCACCAGCCGAACCCGCCAGAAAGGTCGCATCCACTGTAATGTCTGGAAAGCGAAGGATACGAAGCGAAAAATAGAACCCGACGGACACGAGTACCCAAACCGGCAATGATGTGAACGCCGTTGCCATTATAGCCTCAAACATCCCTACCCCCGTATTTATTCGACAACCCAGTCGGCAAGTGATTCTAGTTCGTTCGAAAATTTAATCATTAATTTCTTCGCAGCCCTTTTATTGATAACCAGCTTTTTGGCAACCTTTTGCTCGACTTCCAAGGTTTCTGGCCTGGAACCGGAGAGCACCAAACCGACAATTTCGCCGGTCCTGTGCCCCATCTCCAGGTAGTCCACAGAATAGGCCGCCAGCGCCCCCTGCTCCACCGACTTCTGATCACAAGCGAATACCGGAAGCCCATGGCCTTCGGCCACGTTTATGAGCACGTTGATCTTGCTGGCGATGGTGTTATCGCCGCCGAAAAGAAAGCATTCGACTTTTGGGGCGATCAGTTCAGCGGCAACCCGAACATCACTGGGTCTCGTAATAAGATGCGTATGGAGGGTCAGGCCCCGCTGATGCGCGTGCTGCTCGAAAGCCTTCTGTATGGAGACGGCGTTCGATTCGCTTCGTGTAACCAGGTACCCTATATTCTTAACACCCGGCAGCAGCATTTCAATCAACTTGATCGTACCGCTGTAATTGACTTGGTCCGATATGCCAGTGACGTTTTTGGGCACATCTGAGTGCGTGTAGCCCACCTTGCTGGGGTCAGAAACGAAGGTAAAAACCATGGGAAGAGTGCCACGATTGGCGCCCATAAGCGCCTGGGTCGCGGGCGTGGTCACGCTGACGAGCACATCTGGTTCGGAAGCCACCATCTGTTTGGCCTGCATGTCGAGCGTGGACATATCGAAGTTGGCATTATATATTTTTATATTGATATTCTCATGATAAATTTCGTTCAACCGATCGATAGTGCCCTTGATCACTTGGTCAATAACTTCGTGCTTGCCGAGTTGTAGCAAGGCGACATCTCTCTGCGGCTCTGCCTTTTCATCGCCGCTCTCTGCACACCCTGCCGCTAACACCAAGAATATTGCCGTCAGAAGATATCTCAAAACGCATTTCCTGTTCATAAAGCACCTCTTATCGCATGTTGTCTCTGCGGTCATGGCTTGCCTATTCAAATATAGTTGATTAAATGATATGTTGTCAAACTTTTTATCACACTACATGGGTTTTCCCGCATCTGTTGTACTTTCTATAGGATTAGCCTGCTGCATAAAACTCAGCACGAGAGCCCTATGCCTCCATAGGCGTCTGTACGCAGAGATTTCAGCCGTCCATCTCACCCATTTCCCGGCTATTCGACCAAGTTCAGACCAACTCACCGGATTTTGGGCGCACTGACCTGCACCCTCGAATTGGACTATTCAAAGTGAGAAAATTCTCGGTCAGGTTTGCGGCACGACAACCAGGAGGATTTTCTGATGAAGAAGTCGAGGTTCACGGAGTCGCAGATCGCCTTTATCCTGCGCTAAACCGAGGAGAGGACGCCAGTGGAGGAGGTCCGCCGCGCGGCCGGGAAAGAGGGGAACGGACGTAGGCCTGACCGGCGCTGTCCGTCGTAACACACCATCTGCCCCGCAATTCAACCAATCTCATCTATATATTATCTCCTTGAATCATGGGACTTTTTGCGCCCTCGTTGGCTGGCGGCGGGGTGCGCGCACGCACATTTTCATTCAAGGAGGTATCATGCAGACACAGGACTTCACGTCTCCGGAAGTCACCAACCTGGCCAAGGCCATGCTCCAGGTGCACAAGGCGCTGCCGAACGCGCAGAAGGACCGGGAGAACCCGTTCACCAAGAGCCGGTACGCGACGCTCAACTCGGTCGTGGAGACCTGCCGCGAGGAGCTGCTTGCCCAGGGCATCTGGGTTGCGCAGTACCCGGTGCCAGCGGAGATCGGGCATCTGGGGCTGGTGACCAAACTGGTGCATGCCGAGTCGGGCGAATGGCAGTCGTCCCTGCTGGTCATGCCGCTGCCCAAGGCGGACCCGCAGGGCTACGGCTCGGCGCTCACCTATGCCCGGCGCTATGCGCTCTCGACCCTGGTCGGGCTCGTGACCGAGCTGGATGACGATGCACAGGCCGCTGTGCCCGATCAGGTGCACAAGGCCGCTCCCCCGGTCAGGTCGCTCCCTCGGCTCGACGGGGTGCAGTACCGGAGCGTCCCGGCCCAGGACGGGCGGGAGTGCATCACGGCCACGGGCGACACGCGCGGCAAGCGCGAGATGCTCAAGGGCGCCGGGTTCCGGTGGGACCCGGACCGCAAGGTCTGGTGGCGGTATGCGGATCAGGCCGCCTGACCCACCTCATTCAACCAACATACCATCCTGTTGCAGAAGGCTCCTGGAGCGATCCGGGAGCCTTCTCTGTTTGTGGAGGACGATCATGGAAACAACACACAAGGAACTGGCGCTCATGGCCCAGCTCGCGCGGGGCCTGCTGGCGCATGGCGAACGAAGCGGCATGGCGCAGCTTGGCGACCGCACGCGGTACGTGGGCATGTCCGACCTGGGCAAGGCCATGCGGTGCATGCGCGCCGCCGTGGCGGACAAGTCGGCCGGCTCGGGCCTTGCCCCCGACCAGGTGGCGCAATGGTTCGCGCAGGGTGCGGAGGAGCGGATATGCGCCACCCTGCACCGGCAGCTGGTGCTGCAACGCGGCCACTGGCTGGAGGAGGGCGTGCGACAGGCGCTCCTGGCCAACGGCGCACCCCTTATCCCGCAACTCGGGATCGAGGCCACGATCCAACACGGTACGACAGAGGTCCCGGTCCGGGCGCATCTTGATTTCGTCCTGCTGCGTGGCGGGGAACGGCCTGCCATTCGCGTGCTGGAACTGAAAAGCACTGAACATCTGCCCAAGACGTTGCATCCCGCCTACGAGATGCAGGTCTACGGCCAGCTGGGCATGCTTGCGACCTGCTGGGGCAAGCCCTGCGTCAATCTGCGCGACGGGGACGGTACCCCGATCCTCTCGGGCCAAACCTTTCCCGAGGTCGCGCAGCATCTGTTCGGCATAACGCTTCCGGCTTCTTCGGATCGCGTGGACATCGAGGGCTGGGTGCTGTGCCTGTCCATGGCCGAGGCGCGGGCGTTCGGTCCCTATCGGCCCGACGCCGCCATGCACGATCTGGCCATGCGCCTGGCCGGGGAGTTGTGGACGAACCTGCAGCGCTACACCAACGGACGCGTCAGCCTGGACGACCTGGACTACTGTCACGGGTTCCATCCGCTCTGTGACTGGTGCGATCACTACGCGTCCTGCCCCAAGTTCAGCACCAGGCAGGCCCTCGATCCGGCGTGCAATGCCGCCCTGCAACAGCTCGACGCGCTCCGGTCGCAACGCAAGGACCTGGACCAGGAAATCAAGCGCATGGAGGAGCGCATCGAGACGCACTACGCCCGGCTGTCCGGCGCGGGCGACTGGCTGGCCACCGGCGACTACCGGTGCAAGGTCGCGCCCATGCCGGGCCGGGTCACCCTGAACCGGGCCATGCTCCAGGCCGAGCTGGCCAACTCCCTGGGGCAGAAGGAATCCGACCGGATTCTTTCCCTGTGTACGGATACGGGCAGGCCGTTCACGCGGCTTTTTTTCGGTCGCACTCCGCGACCGGCAACCCCTTCACACGAGGAGCGCATCCATGTCGCAGCCTGAACTCGACACCCTGCAACCCGTGGAACTGGACGCGGGTCTTGTCTTCAGCGGCCAGCCCTCAGGCCGGATGATCCACGGCTTTGCCTCCCCCTGCGCGTACACGCCCGAGCCTGATCCGGACTACCTGTTCCACGACGCCATGCGCGAGATCGTGGTCTGGTTCATGAGCAGGCCGGAGCCGCTCTACGTGTTCGGCCCCACGGGCAGCGGCAAGACGAGCCTGGTCCGGCAGTTGGCGGCCAGGCTGAACTACCCGGTGCTGGAGGTGACGGGCCACGCCCGGATGGAGTTCGCCGACCTGGTCGGCCATTGCAGCCTGGAGGAGGGGCGCATGACCTTCCAGTACGGCCCGCTGGCCCTGGCCATGCGCCACGGCGGGCTGTTCCTGCTCGACGAACTGGACCTGCTCGAGCCCGCCACCCTGTCGGGCCTGAACGGCATCCTGGACGGCAATCCCCTGTGCATCCCGGAGAACGGGGGCGAACTGATCCGTCCCCATCCCCTGTTCCGGTTCGTGGCCACGGCCAACACCAACGGCGGATCGGACGAGACCGGGCTCTACCAGGGCGCCCTGCGCCAGAACCTGGCCTTCATGGATCGTTTTTGGCTGTGCGAGGTCGGCTATCCCGCGCCCGAGGCGGAAGAGGGCCTGCTGGCCAAGGCCGCGCCCGCGTTGCCCGCAGCACTCCGCGCGGCCATGGTGGCCTATGCCGGAGAGGTACGCAGGCTTTTCCTGGGATCGGGAGACACGTCTACCCCGCTGGGCGAAACCATCGAGGTCACGTTCTCGACCCGCACGCTGCTGCGCTGGGCCTCCCTGACCCTGCGCTACCGGCCCATGGCCCACCAGGGCGTGCAGCCGGTGTGCTTTGCCCTGGACAGGGCGCTGGGGTTCCGGGCCACGCGGGAGACCCGGGCCATGCTCCACGAGCTTGCCCAGCGCATGTTTCCCACGGTGGACGATCCACCACGCGAACAGACAACCATGGATGCATGAAGGGGAGCCCGACGGCTCCCCTTCCTCGTTTTGGATCATGCAACCGAACACATTCGAAGGAGACAACCATGCAGACGGACATCACGGTGCTCAAGGAATTGGTGGCGGTGCGGTTGGATGTGCACATCTGGTCGGCGCGCAAGAAGCTCGCGCCGTCGGATTTCGGCACAACGAACCTGCCGCCGGAGAAGTTGGCGTCGCTGGGCAGCAAGCGCATCTGCGATCCTGCGGAACTGCGCATCTTCGGCGCGCTCAAGGGCAAGGCGGTCACGCTGCTGGATCGGATCGGCGTCCGGTTCCTGGGCGGCTGGGCCATTCCCGAACAGGCGGTGCGGCAGGTGCAGACCGATCTTGCGGCCATCGCGGACGACTTCCAATCGGCCAAGGAGGCCTTCCTGTACCGCTACGACGACGCGGTGCGCGGCTGGATACAGGACAATCCCGGCTGGGAAACGATCATCGCGGACGCCGTGGTCGGCGTGGACGCGGTGCGCAGCCGCCTGGGGTTCGGCTGGCAGTTGTTCCGGGTGGTGCCGCCCCGCAAGGACCGCACGATGGAGGTGCAGGCCGGGCTCGCGGAAGAGGTGGGCGGCCTGGGAGCCAAGCTCTTCGGCGAGGTGGCCAGGATGGCGCAGGACGCGTGGCACAAGAGCCTTTCGGGCAAGACCTCGGTCACGCGCAAGGCGCTTTCCCCGATCCGCACGCTGCAACGCAAGCTGTCCGGCCTGAGTTGCGTGGAACCCCGCGTCGCGCCGGTGGTGGAACTCATCGACACGGCGCTGGGCACGGTGCCGGACGGCGGCGCGATCGAGGGCGGGGACCTGGTCATGCTTCAGGGCCTGGTCTGCCTGCTCGGCGATCCCGACCGGCTCATCGAGCACGGCCAGAAGGTCATGGACGGTACAAGCCCAGATGCGGTGCTCAAGGAACTGCTCAAGGCCCCGGCCATGCCCGAGCCGGAAACAGCGGTTGGAGATCAAGACCAGGACCAGGAGGACGCGGAGGCGGTGGAGGCTTCCCTGCCTTTGGCTCCGGCGCCTTTCACTCCGGCGCACACGCCTGCCGTGCGGTTGGACAGCTACGGGCTCTGGTAGGGGGGCGGCATGGCGCGACACGATGCGTTTTTGCGTTGCCTGCCCCTGCTGGCCGATGCCCTGGGGCGCTCCTACGGCGTTCAGGTGCATATCGGCGGGGACACGGCCTGGACCGACGGCCGGGTCATCCATCTGCCCGGCCTGCCGGTCGCGGCCGACCCCACGTTTCAGGGGTTGGTGCGCGGCTATGTGGATCACGAGGCGGCCCACATCCGGCATACGGATTTCGGCTGCCTGAAAGGAGTCGGCGCGCTTGAGCGCCACGTCTGGAACATCCTCGAGGACTGGCGCGTGGAAAACCGATTGGCGGCCCGGTATCCGGGCTGCCGCCGGAATTTCCATTGGCTGATTTGCCAGCTGTTCCTGGCGCGGGAGGCGGGGGAGCTACCGCAAAATCCGTCCCATCTCCTCCTGAACTGGCTGCTGCTGCGCGTGCGCAGCTGGGATGTGCCCGAACTGGAGGTCCGGTGCACGAGGCTGCGAGGCGTTCTGGATGGGCTGTGGCCCGATCTGGTGGCCGGGCTCGAAGACATACTCCAGCGCGTGCGGCAGTCCTGTCCGGATTCGGCTGCCTGCCTGCGGTACGCACGCGAAGTGGTGGCGGCGATCCAGGCGCAGGTGGATGCGGACCAGCAGGCTTCCGGGAAACGGAAAACCGGCCTGCATCCGGTGCCCACCGGTGCGGCTGTTCCGGATGCCAACCAGGAAGACCAGCCGGAACGGGACGATTCCCGTCCGGCACCCTCGCCAACCGAAGGTGCATTGGATGACCTGCTCGCGGCTCCAAAGGCGGCGCTGCCCGAGGGGATGGAAACCATGCTCGGGCGCGTGCTCGAGACCATGTCGCGGGACGGGAAGGACCAGGGCAGGCCCGGCATCACCGTGGCCGTTCCCGGCCACAAGGACCTGGTACCGCTCAAGCCCGAGGAACTCGGCGAGGCCCGGCGGATCACGGCGGGCATGCGGGCGCGACTGCAGGGGCTGCTGCAGGCGCGGCAGGCGTGCCGGTGCGTCCCGTCCTCGCACGGCCGGGTCGCGTCCGGCCGGTTGTATCGACTGGCCGTGCAGGACACCAGGGTCTTCCTGCGGGAAGGGCGGCGCACGGCCATGCATACGGCGGCGCATATCCTGCTGGATTGTTCCGGGTCCATGTCCGGACGCATCGGCTTGGCCGGGCGGGTCTGCCACGTGCTTGCCCGCACCCTCGAGCGTGTCGGGGTCAACGTGGCGGTCACGGCGTTTCCGGCCGATGCCGACGACGAGACGCGGCAGACGGTCGCGCCCCTGGTGCGCCATGGGCAGCCGGTGCACTCCCGGTTCCGGCTCGCGGCCAAGGGGCGCACGCCCATGGGCGAAGCCGTGTGGTGGGCGCTTCTGGAAATGGTCCCGTTGCGGGACCGGCGCAAGCTGCTGCTGGTGGTCACGGACGGCAAACCCGACGATAGCGCGTTGGCTCGGCAGGCCTTCGCCGCCGCACGACAGGCGGGCGTGGAGCTGTACGGCCTGGGCATCAATGCAACGGGCATCCGGGACCTCATCCCCACGCACACCATCATCAAACACATGCAGGAACTGGCCCCGGCGCTGTTTCAGCTCCTGGGCCATGCCCTGTGCAACCCGACACGTCGGAAAGGAGAACTGTGATGGAAGACACGCAGAGTTGCCCGTTTTGCCATGCATCGGAGAGCGTCGTCCTGGTCAACACGGCCCGAAAGGTCGGCACCGCCGTGGGCGGCGTCGCCGGCGCGGCGACCGGGTATGCCGGGACAAGCACCGGAGCTGTGGTGGGCGGAGCCGTCGGCTCCATCGTCCCGGTGGTGGGCACCGGCGTAGGCATCGTGGCCGGGAGTCTGGCGGGAGCCCTGGCGGGCTTCCTGGCCGGAGCCGCTGTCGGGCATCAGATCGGCGAGCGCATCGACCGGAACATCATCTGCCGCTATCGCTGCAACGCCTGCGGGAAGGAGTTTGAGGTGTAGGACGCAGGCGTCGTTGCCCCTGGAGAGAAAACGAGGCCTGCCCCCATTGGCTATCCAATGGGGGCAGGTCTTGTGGCCAGGCGTGAATTTTTTTTGCTGAAAATTCCGCTGCACACGTCCATTCGGGGTGTTTTGTTTGGGAAGCGAGGCAGGAGGCCTGCGACGGCAAGCGTGTGGAGCGGCGGTGTGACGACAAGGCCCGGCGCGGGCCAGGAACGGCACGGACGGACCCGGAGTGCATGGGAACGACAGGGGACAATTCGCACGCGCAATTCTCTTGCGCTTGAGGACGCCTGCCATGTGCGCTATAGGCAAAATACTATCGCGAAGCCGTACAAACGCGAACTGGTGCGAGGTGGCCGGTGGTGGCGTGGACAGAGAACGACAAAGGCGGCCTCGAAAGGGCGGCGTGGGGGGAGATGTTCCGGCAGGGTTCCCGGCGATAAGGAAGCGCGTCCCCTGCCCCACCTCCAGCCCACAGGGGGGAAGCCCCCCATACCTCCCCGCGTGCCGGGCGCAGTGCGGTTAATTGTGGATGGAAGTGCTAGGTGAGAGCTGTTTTTGTACACTCATGAATAAGAGGCCGACCGGTAGATGTATGGCATTTGACGAAAAATACAAAGCCCTTCGAAATTTCGTCCGTAATTTCGATCTAGATGATCTAGTCATGATGTTGGTCATGTATCTCAGAGAATTTGACATCAATGGGATGGAAAGGCATTTTGAGCAGAAGAGGCCCATACCTTGGCTACTTCTTATGTTACTTAAAATGGCTTTTCTTTACGCTGGTGAAAACAACAAGAAGAAGAAACCAACTCCCAATGACATAATAAGGATGTATAATGAGTTGCACGATCTTGATGGTGAATATCAAATGGCATTTTTTCAGAAGGATAGTGCAGAAATATATTTAACATCAACAGCTCTTAGACAGTTTTGGCTACAAGGGAATGCATATAGTGGAGATTTTGCAAGAGTATTCTTTATTTTTTGTCAAGGGAATAGTGGCCCTATAGAGAGACTGTTTAACGAGCAGTATGGAATAAATTTGACGACATTTGTAGAAATGATGCTCTGCGTATATGTAATCATAATGCAACATCCAGAGAAAATTTTCTTCAGATATTCTGATGTATTTGAGTCATTGAATTATTGTAATAGTGATATTGCATGTTTCCTATCTCTTGTGGCGAGAGACAAAGATGAAGTTAAGAAAGAAATCAAGAGCCATCAAATCATTAGAAGCGATTTTTTGCTGTTCGGAGAGGTCTCGCCTTTTTGGCGTTTTCCTTTTCTTAGGTCGGGATATGAAGATCTCATTGTTTATTGCAGGCGGGTTCTAGAGCGCGCTTTGACTTTTATCCCGTTCGAGTTCGTCAAAGAATTGGGCGGTGATGCGGCGTTGGACTATCTGGGAGAACGGTTTGGATTATATGTCGCAGGTCTCCTTGGAGATGCTTGCAATCAGTTCATCGATGAAAAAACACTTGAGCATAACTACGGTGGTAAAAAGACGGACTTCCTCATCGTAGAGAATGACACTGCTGTTATGATTGAGGCTAAGTCTGTGCGTCTTGGGCCTGTTGCTAGAGCAAATCCTGTTAGCTCTCTTATTTTCAATGATCTTGAAGACAACGTGGTCAAGGCAATCAAGCAAGGCCATGAGTTGAGTAAACGGCTGGCAGAAAAAGGTGCTGCTCAAAATTTTTATCTCCTTGTTGTCACGTATGATGATATGTATTTGGGGACGCCATCTCGAGCATGGGATGTCTATTTTAAAGAATATTTTGAAGCAGGCTTTGCCTCTGGGGACATAGAGCAAGGCCCTCTGCCCTATGAAAATATTTTCATCATAAGCATCAACGAATTTGAAGAACTTTGTGTTTACAGCAAGGCGGTGGGGGGCTTCACTGACATATTAGACAAAGCCGTTGAGAACAACCGAGCGCCAGAAACCGCTAAATTTAGTCTTTCCTTGTCCTTCCCTATAGGAATTGATGTTGAGGGGCTGGACAACTTTATTTCGGACAACTCCCGAGCGGTTATCGATGCCTTTATCAAGCGTCAGGAAGAGGCTGCGGCTTCAAGAAATGAAGAGTAGGTCGTTTCCTCCAATCGGCGGCATCGACCGGGAGCGTGTGCGCGCCATCCTCATGGCGACCAGCGACCAGCGACCTGGCCGCGTGGCCGGATTGCCGGAACGTCAAGGCGCTCGTGGGCCGCGAGGGATACCGGCTGCGCGTGGGCAGATACCGCGTGCTCTTCACGATCAATGCCCACCACGAACCGGTCATTGTGCAAATCGAGGAGGTCAAGAAACGCGATGAGCGCACCTACTAACGAACACCAGATCATCCGTTCCACCGGCGGAACGCCGCTGTTCGCGGTCATCCCCTGGGCGGAATACGAAGAGGTCTTTGATGGGCGACCGGACGAAGCCGTCTTCATCCCGCAAGAAGTGGTCGAACTGGTACACCTTGAGGACATGGGGTTGATTCGCGCCTGGCGGGAACACCTCGGCCTGTCGCAGCGGGAAGTCGCGAAGCGCATGGGCGTATCGCAACCGGCCTACGCCAAGATGGAGGCCAAGGGAGCCTCGTCGCGTGTCGCCACCCTGAAAAAAATCGCTGCCGCCCTGGGCGTGGAGTGGGGACAGATCAGGCCGTAACAGGAAGCGACCCTGGTACCCCCTTGGGGGCAGGGTACCCGTGCTTCGGCTATCGTCAATCAATGCCAACCACCTGAAATAGCGGGGTCAGACCGCCGATGATTGGCCTGTCACGCCGGAGGCCGTGGGTTCGAGTCCCATCGGCTCCGCCAGAATGCGTAGAGGCAGTCCTTATCGAGCCCAGACAGCGCCGCCGTGTCTGAGATACAGCTTACCCCCGCCGCCCGGAGCCACCTCCTGGACATCTGGGACTACACGGCGTCCATGTGGGGAGACGACCAGGCCGATACCTCCATCCGGGAAATCCACGCAGCCTTTCTTCGTTTGGCCGAGACGCCTTTCCTCGGCATGGCCCGTCCCGATATCCACGTGGGATATCGCTCGTTGCCGGTCCAACAGCACATCGTGTTCTACACGTTGACGGACGATGCGGCGTTCGTGAACGTCATCGGCGTGCTGCACGCGCGGATGGACATGCACGGCCATTTGCCGTGAGCTCCACATCTGTCCACCCCCCTCTCCCCTGGGGCAAAAAATACTTAATTACGTTTTCTAGAGCAGGGGGGAGGGGGTGTTTCTTTATCGGAGAACTGGGGCGTCATGCTGTATATCATCGTGTAATCATTGGCTAACATGAGAAATGGGGGGCCTTCTTCGACCGAGAGGGCAGCACGGGCACGTCGGCCCAAAAGACCGCATCCGTGGGCGCGGCGTCCGGGTCCTCTTGCGCCAGGCGCAGGGCCTCCTCGTCCGTCAGGGCGTCAACGCGGGGCAGGTCGGTTCGTGATCGCTTGCTCATATCCTAGCCCTCAAAAATCGCCTCGGGTCCACGTTCAGGGCCTTGGCCAGCTTGCGGGCGTTCTGCTTGCCGATGGGCCGCTTGTTGTTCTCCATCTCGGAGATATGCCGCCGGGGGATGCCGGAGCGTTTGGAAAGCTGCACCTGGGTCAGTCCCTCGCGGTAGCGAGCGCCGGACAAAAAGACCCCGGGCAGTTCTTCATCCGTGTAGGGGAAAGCCTCTCGCCAGGGCACGAATCCCCGGCATCCTGACAATTGCTCACGTGCTCGCCCCTGTCCGCTCACCCTGCTGCTTCTGGTGCTCCACGTAGGTCTCCAGGACCTCGTTGATGCGGCTCTGGTAGCCCGGGCCATGGCTCTTGAACCAGTCCACGACCTCGGGACTGAGCCGGATATGCACAGGCACCTTCTTGGGCCGTGGCACGCTCAACGGCACGTCGGCCCAAAAGGCCGCATCCGTGGGCGCGGCGTCCGGGTCCTCTTGCGCCAGGCGCAGGGCCTCGTCATCCGTCACGGCGTCAACGCGGGCCAGGTCGGTTCGCGACTGCTTGCTCATATACCTTGCGCTCCTCTGCGGTTGCCTTGCGGAACGATATGATCCTCATGCGCTCCTCGCGCTCCGTGTAGACCAGGAACACCACCCGGCCCCGAAGGGAGCCCAGGACCAGCCATCGGTCCTCGCCATAGTCCTTGCGCGTGTCCAGCCGCTCCAGGCATGGCCCTTCCAGGACCTCCCCGGCGTCGGCAAAATCCAGGCCGTGCTTGTCCAGATTCACAACGCGCTTGGCTTCGTCCCACTCGATACTCACGGCTCATCCTTTATGTATATACTCACGTGTACACAGTCAATACCTGATACGATGCGACTTCATGCGCCCCGGCCCCGCTTCAAGGGCAGGACCTTGCCATTGCTTTTGCGGGCCACGGCGTCCCGCTCCATGGCCTGAACGGCCTGGCGCAGGTCATCGTCCGCCAGCTTGGAATAGCGGGCCGTCATGACCGGCGTGGAATGCCCCATGAGCCGTTGCACGCGGTAGAGGTCAACCCCTGCCTGAACCAGCCGCGAGGCGTATGTGTGGCGCAGGGTGTGGAAGCTGGCCCGCATCTTCGGGTCCGCGACGCCCTCGTTCAGCCCGGCGTCCTTGATCGCCTGCTTGAAGGCTCCGGGCACCTGGCCATGCACCGTGCCGAGCCGGGAAGGGAAAACCAGGTCGCTCGGCTTGCCCGCCTTCAGGGCCGTAAACATCTCCACCAGTCGGGCGGTCATGGGCACGTCGCGGTCCTTGCCGCTTTTCGTGTGCAGGACGTGCAGGACGCCGTTTTCCAGGTCCACGCACCCCCAAGCCAGGGCCGCCACCTCGGAAAAACGCAGGCCCGCGTCCAGGGCCACCATGGCCATGTCATGCACCTGCCGCCCTCGTGCCATGCATGCCTCGAACAGGCGGTTTTCTTCTTCCGCCGTCAAATAGCGTTGCCGTTCGTTGTCCACCTTGGGGAGCCGGAAGGAGCCGGACTTGGTAGGACAGGGGCCGGACACAAGCCCATGGTCACGGGCCGCGTTCCAGACCATGGAGAAGGTGCGGAAGACGTACTGTTGCGTCCGGGCGCTCCGTCCGGCCTTGGCCATGTCGGCGCGGATGCGTTGTACATGGGGCAGGCCCAGTTCCCGGAAGGGCGTTGTGCCCGTCACGTGGTCGATCCAGGTGGCCACGTGCTCCCGTGCCTTGCGGGCCGTCTCGGGCTTCCACCTGGTTTCCGCGTCGGGCATGAACACGTCGTCGAAGAAGGCCCTGAAGGACACGTTGCGTCGGGCCTCGGCTTCCCGGGCCTTGCGCTTGACGGCTTTTTCCGCCTCGGAGTCTTCGCGCATCTCCGCCAGGGTGCAGGGACCGCCGCCCTTTTTCTGGTTGCGCTTGAGGTCCGCCAAGAGATCGAAACAGCCGCCGGGCGTCCAGCCGTCGCTTGCCCACCCTACGCCTTCGGTCACGGTCTTGCCCTGCCACCAGTACACCAGGGAAAAGTAGCGGTCCCGCATGGCACCATGCTTTCTGGTGGGATGCTCACGGTAGCGGACTCCGCCTTTGCCATCGGCGTTCTTGAGCGCCTTCCACGAAGTCCCCATGTTTTCCGCCTTCCATCCTGTACAAGGATAGTACAAGAATTTGTCGTTACGGGAAGGGTTTTCCCGTGATGAATCGTGAAGGCAATATGGGGATAAAATACAATCTAGTCAACATGTTTTATGATGTTGTGGGAAGGGTTGTTAAAGTTCGTGAAATTGGTTTCATGGGGACTGAAAATCCCCGTGTCGGCAGTTCAATTCTGTCCCTCGGCACCACGAATTTCAAGGGGCTTGCGATCTTTTCGCGAGCCCCTTTTGTTATGACAAAGATTACCCGCGATAAGGGATTAGCTTTGGGGGACAACCCGTTATTGGCCGCAACGTAGCCAAGCGCGCGAACATATTCGTTTATACAATAATTTTGGTATGATGATGGCTGTTGCCCAACGATACGGTTCAAAGGTTCTGGCGTAGCCCCCCGTATCGACCGGACACCTCGGCCACCTGGGATGTAGTGGTGGAGGTATGTCCAGACATAGTGCTAACGAGTATCCCACGGGGGAGGTAGTGGCCAGTGTCCAGCGCCGGCGCTGGACATTGGCCGAGAAGCTGCGGATCGTGGAGGAGTCGTCCCAGCCAGGGATGAGTGTTTCCTACGTGGCCCGCAAGCACGGCATCGCTCCGAATCTGCTTTTCCGCTGGAGGAAGCTGATGACCGAGGGCGGCAAGACGGCGATCCGGGCAAACGACCAGGTGGTCTCGGCCGCCGAGGCCCGGGCCATGAAAAAGCGCATCCGCGAGCTGGAGCGCCTGCTGGGCCGCAAGACCATGGAGGTGGAGATCCTCAAGGCGGCCATTGAGGTCGCGCGCGAAAAAAAACTGATCTCGCGCACTCCGTTGCCCTTCGAGGACGATACCCCATGAAGCGCGTGGCAGAGACTCTGGAGGTGTCCCGCTCCAGGCTCGCCGAGCGGCTCGGTTCCCGGCCCAGGACGCGGCCGCCGCGCTACAGCAAGGCCGAGGACGAGAGGCTGCTGACGCTCATCCGGGAGATTCTCGACGAGCGCCCGACCTACGGCTACCGGCGCACGTGCGCCGTGCTCAATCGCCGCCTGGCGGAGTCGGGGCGCCCCGGGGTGAATCACAAGCGCGTGTATCGCATCATGCGCCTTCATGGACTTCTTTTGGCCAGGCATTCCGGGAAGCGTCCCGGCCGCGCCCACGATGGCAAGGTCATCGCCATCCGGCGCAACCTGCGCTGGTGCTCCGACGTATTCGAACTGTCCTGCGTCAACGGCGAGGCCGTCCGGGTGGCCTTCGCCCTCGACTGCTGCGACCGCGAGGTCATCGGCTACGTGGCCTCGACACGGGGCATCTCCGGCGAGATGGTGCAGGACCTGATGCTGGAATGCGTGGAAAAGCGCTTCGGCGCGAGCCGGACGCCCCACAGTGTTCAGTGGCTCTCGGACAACGGCTCCTGCTTCACCGCCAGGGACACCGTGGAGTTTGCCTCCTGGCTGGGACTGGAGAGCCGTTTCACGCCCGTCCGAAGTCCGGAGAGCAACGGCATGACGGAATCGTTTGTCAGGACCTTCAAGCGCGACCATGCGTATCTGAACGACAGGCCGGACGCCAGGACCGTGTTCGGTCAGCCGGCGGCCTGGTTCGAGGACTACAACGAGAGGCATCCCCACAAGGGGCTGCGGATGAAGTCGCCCCGCGAATTCATCCGCTCATTGGCAACCGCCGAGTGTCCGGTTTAGGGGGCAACCCCAGGTTCGTGGGACAACACGTTGAACAAAGGCGGAAAAGCAACTAAGCTCCCTGGTGAATGCCGCCCCACGCCGACAAGGAGGGAGCCATGGTGCGCATCGCCGTTGCAACGGCCGTTCTCCTGGGCCTGTGCCTTCTCGGCGGCCTCGACGCCGCACGGGCGCAGGGCTGCGAAGACGGCGCCGCCGTCCCGTGCGAGGCCTTCGTGGCCTCGGTCAAGACCGCCACGGGCGACGCGGCCATCCTGCGCCAGGGCCAGGAAGTGGCCGCGCGCGAGGGCGCGCACCTCTACGAGGACGACGTCCTGGTCACCAGGGCCCACTCCACGCTCGGCGTCATCTTCCGCGACGACACCACGCTCTCCATGGGCTCGAACTCCGAACTGCGCATCGACGCCTTCGTCTTCAACCCCATCGAGGACGACATGCGTTTTCTGGTGGACATCGCCCGGGGCACGACCCAATTCATCAGCGGCCAGATGGCCAAGATCGCGCCGGACAAGATCGCCGTGACCACGCCCAGGGGCTCGATCGGCATCCGCGGCACCCGCTTCCTCGTCAAGGTCGATTAGGAGCCGTCATGAAAACACTGCTCGGATGTCTTGCGTGCCTCTGCCTGCTGACGGCCTGCGGCGCGAACACGGTGGTGCTCCTGCCCGACAGGGACGGGGCGGTGGGCTCGGTGGTGGTCACGCCCAGGCAGGGCGAGCCCGTGGTCCTGGACAAGGCCTACCAGGCCGTGGACAAGGACTTCAAGACCTTCACCATGTCCGACGCCGAAATCACGCGCACCTTCGGCGAGGCGCTCCAGGCGAGCCCGCGGCCCACGGCGAGGTTCATTTTCTATTTCGAGCGCGATTCCACGCGGCTGCGCCCCGAATCGCAGGGCCTGCTTCCGGAGGTCCTGCAGGCGTTCGCGGACCGCAGGTCCACGGACGTTTCCGTCACCGGCCACTCGGACAGCCCGGGCGACAAGGAATACAACAAGGCCCTGTCGCTCCGGCGCGCCCGCGCCGTGGCCGACATGCTCATCGCGGGGGGCATTCCGGAGGCCTACATCCAGGTGATCTCGCACGGCGAGGAGAATCCCATGATCCCGACGCCGGAGGGGCGACCGGAACCCCGCAACCGCCGCGTGGAAGTGCTCGTTCGCTGAGGGGCGGACGGGCGGACGGGCGCAGGTCCGCTCCGGGGAGCGTGCGCGCAGCCGCCAGGGGGGCGGCCTCCGTCTCTTGATTTTTTGTTCGGAATCCACAGAAGATGTAGGGTGCGGGGCGGGGTTTTCCCGCTCATCCTTGTCGAAAAAGAACGGAGGTAACCAATGAGCAGTCGCTTGAGCCGGCGGGACGTGTTCCTGTTCGCGGCGGGCATTCTCGTGGCCGGGGCCGTTCTGGCCTCGACGAGCACCAGAAGCCGGGCCGACCAGTACTCCTGCATCCGCACGGACCTCGACGCCCAGGGCATGACCGGGAACATTCCCGATCCCGAATTCACCATCACCTACAACGTCCCGAGTTGCTACGGGGACAAGGGATACTTCGTGCAGCGGGTCTACATGTACGGCGACCAGGTCGCCGTGCATTACGCCACGCACGAGTGATCGGCCCGGCCGCGGAACCGCCGGGGCCGGGGCGGGCGGCGGCGTCGCCCGCGCGCGCTCCGTTCGTCGCCCGGCGGGACGGACCTGCGCAACGCACGAGATTGAGTCGTTCCCGTCCGTGGCGGCCGGGGGCTTCTTCCGTGGCGAACGGCCGCTCCGCGTCTTTCCCGGGCCGCGCACTGCACGGCCATGAACGGATCCGAATCTGCCGCCCGGGGTGACCCCGGGCGGCATTGCGGCTTGTCGCGCAGGCCGGTGTCCGGCCGCCTGAAGGGGGGAACGGCGTAGCGACGCCTGCGCCCGGCGGCGGGGGCGCAGGCGGCAGGTGGTTTCCCTTCTTCCGGCCGGGACCGTGGCGGCGCGGGCCGACCGGCACCTCCCCCCGGCTTCCGTTGCGGCGACGCGATTGTCTCCCATCCGGAAATAGGTTATCATCTATTAAGTTATGTAGATATCCTTTCGGGACGGTCGGCGGGGGTGCCGTGCCCGTGCCGATGGGGGAATTTCGGGGCGCAGCCATCCATATTCCGGCATGGTCCGCGCGGCACGGGACAAGCCATGTTCAAGAATCCGCTCAACCTCCTGTTGGCGCTCCTGGGCGCGCTCGCCAGCGTGGTCACGCTGCTGCAGGTCTTTGCCCCCCATGTTCTCCAGTTCGGCGACACGCCACCGCCACGGCGGATCGAGTCGCAGCGGGCCACGACCGTTGCGCCGACGCGGCGCACCCTTCCCGCGCAACGCGCCACCCCCGGTACTGCGGAGTCGCCGGCTCGGCAGACCGACGAACTCGAAGCCGCCCTGAAGAAGGCGGCGCAACGCGCAGCCCGCGATTTGGCGACCCGCGACCCGGCGACCCCGGGCGAGAACAAGACGACCGGGGAAAAGAGCGGGAAAAGCACGTCGCGCTCGTCTTCCGTGGCTCCGCCGCCCATGGACTGGTAACCCAAGGACCCGCCGCCATGCGCATCCTGCTCATCCTGCTGCTGTGCTCGCTCGCCTCCTGCGTGCCGCCCATCGCGGGCAACATCCTCGATCCCTCGCTCGGGAACCCGCAGCAGGCGCAGCTCGAATACGACGAGCTCTACAAGCGGGCCCTGGCCTGCTACAACGACGGCGACGTGGATTGCGCCCTGTCCTACGCCACGAAGGCCATCGCCGCCGAGCCGTCCCGGCAGGGCCCCTACAACATCGCGGGCGTCTGCTACGTGGCGCTCGGCGAGCCGAACAAGGCCAAGGACGCGTTCAGGGACCTGATCGGCATGGATCCGCAATCCGGCGAGGCCGCCGTGGCGAAAATGTGGCTCGAACGCATGAACCACGCCGTCCCGGTCATGATGCTGCCCTTTCAGAAGGCCATGTCCAGCATCCCCTCCTGGGTCGTCCAGGATTCCTACAGCGCGCTGAAGAAAAATCTCTTCAAGAGCGGCATCTACAACGTCGTCGAGGCGCGCGGCTGGAACATGAGCCAGCTCGAGGCCTGCAGGGAAGGGCGGAAGCGGCAGGCGAAGTACGTCCTGATCGGCATGCTCAACGAGTACAACTTTGACAAGAAAACCTATGCGCCGCTCATCAGGTTCGAGAATCGGACGTATTACATGCACGACGTCAGCGCGGAGGCGTCCCTGCAGCTGTACGAGACGAAAAAATGCTGCATCGTCGCCACCCAGACGAAACGTCTGGGCGTCGACAGCCACGACTTCGGCAAGGTCAATGACCGGCAGATCGCAAACATGCTCATCGACAACATGATGCTCCGCCTCTTCATCGATATGAACACGTCCTTGTTGCAGATCGGCGAATAGCCGGGCAGGGGCGGGCCGCAAGCCGCGGCGCGCGGTCCTGGTCGTCTTGGCCGCCGCCGGGGCGGCCCCGAGGATCTTCCACGGGATCGGTCCAGGGCATCAAAGGGCCCGCGTCCGCGCGGGCCCTTTGATGTTCCGGGCCTGGGGGCGCGGCCGCACCAGCCTCCGTTTTCGCTGTGAGCGGCCATGCCGGGGCTGCGGTGCGGCCCGCTCGGGAGCTCCGTTCAGGAACGGCCGCGCCCCCGTGTCGGAGTGCGCGGACAGGGCTTCGAAGCCCCCCGCCTGTTCGGACGCGACAAGACGTCTACAACCCGTTGCCCTTGCATATGAAATAGAAGTTTGACGAATCGGAGCGTCTCCCCGGTGCCGCTTCGGCGCCTCGCCTTGCTCCTCCTCTTGCCGTGTCTCCTCTCTGGCCCGGCGTTTGCCCATCGTGCCCCGGCTTTCGCCCTCCATGCCCAACGGGCCTTGGCGCGTGCGCAGGCCGGGCATTCCTCGCGCCCCGAACATGCCGCGTTTGGCCGCGTCGTACCGGGTCCGGCCGGGACGGCTGCCGTGCGGATCGATTTTCGGCCTGACGAGGGAAGATAAGGTATAACGTTTTTATAGCTATAATAAATTGAAATAACATGGTATATTTTTCATGCATAAAATTCTCCCGCCCCCTGCTTGACAAATCGGCAGCCCCTCAATAAAAACGTCTGACAATTGATCAGGGCGCGCCCGCCGCCCCGGCCGTCCCTTGTGCTGCGCCTTTGGGCGCTGGCGGGCGGCGGGTCCTGAAAGAACGCAATATCCCCAACAGGGAGGAATCATGAACCCCATAGAGCAACTGTGCGCGGACGAGACCGGCAAAGCCGTCGTCCTCCAGGGCAACATCGCCTTCGCCGTCGGGTGCGTGCGCTCCGGCATCCACGCCGCCGACGGCTATCCCGGCACCCCCAGCACCGAAGTCATCGACAAGGGCCTCTCGCTGGTCCAGGACAAGATCGGCGTGGGCTGGTCCGTGAACGAGGCCGTGGCCGCGGCCACCGGCCTGGGCCGCACCCTGGCGGGCGACGACTGCGTCGTGACCATGAAGATCCCGGGCCTCTATCAGGCCGCCGACATCTTCACCAGCGGCGCGTTCTATCAGCAGAAGCGCGGCGCGCTGGTCTACTACGTGGCCTCGGACTTCACCCCGAGCTCCACCCAGCACCTCGTGGATCCGCGCTACATGATCAGGAGCTGCTTCCTGCCCATCTTCGAGCCGCGCAACCACCAGGAGATGCACGAGGCCGCCGAGATCGCCGCGGACATCTCCCGCGCGCACAACACCCCGGTGGTGGTCCTGGCCTGCGGCACCCTGTGCCACAGCGAGGGCCTGGTGCGCCTGAGCCCGCACAAGACCCGCGAGCGCGTGGAGCTCGACGGGCCCATCAAGTCCTTCATGACCCTGCCCGGCGCGGCCCGCGTCAACTACGAGCGCACCGTGACCGAGCGCATGCCCGCCCTGGAGCGCATGGTCGAGGAAAGCCCGCTGAACCATTGGCACAAGGGCTCGGGCAAGCTCGGCGTGATCACCTACGGCGCCACGGAGCTGTTCGTGCGCGAAGTGCGCGACGCCCTGGGCGTGGACATGGACATCCTCTCCCTGGCCTTCACCAACCCACTGCCCGTGAAGCTCATCCGCGAGTTCTGCGCGGCCATCAAGGGCGACGTGCACGTCATCGAGGACGGCTACCGCTTCGTGCAGGAGGAGCTGGAGCGCCTGGGCCTGACGGTCGTCGGCAAGCAGCCCACGGACGTGACCACCGAGTGGTCCCCGGCGCTCATCGCGGCCAAGCTGGGGTTGGACGCCTCCAAGCCCGTGGCCGTGCCCGCGGGCATCAACCGGCCGCCCATGATCTGCGCGGGCTGTCCCTACCGCCTCTTCGGCGAGATCGTGGGCAAGATGCGCACCTCGGGCAAGCTCGACGTCTCCTTCGGCGACATCGGCTGCAACACCTTGCTCTACTTCATGAACGCCATCGACACCGGACTGGCCATGGGCGCCAGCGAGGCCAAGCGCGCGGGCTACGTGCTCAGCCGCCCGGAGCAGGCCGCCAAGTGCATCAGCGTGCTCGGCGACGGCACCGAGTGCCACAGCGGCCTGGACTCCACGCGCAACACCCTCTTCCGCCACGTGCCGGGCATCAAGGTCATCCTCGACAACCACTGGACGGCCATGACCGGCGGCCAGCCCGGCCCCACCTCGCCGGTGAACCTGGCGGGCCAGCCCAACGTCTTCGACCTGGAAAAGACCCTGGAGGCCCACGGGGCCAAGGTCGTGACCGTGAGCGGCTACGACCGCAAGGCCATCCGCGCGGCCCTGAAGCAGGCCCAGGAGGATGCGGGCAACGGCGTGTTCACCACCCTGGTGGTGCGCGGGACGTGCATCCGCAAGGTGCCCAAGGCCAAGTACGGCCAGCAGCTGCGCGTCAATGCGGACCTCTGCAAGCGTTGCGGCATGTGCCAGATCTGCCCGGGCATCCAGGCCGACGCCGAGGGGCTGCCGTCCTTCACCAACCTCTGCTCCGGCTGCGTGGGCGAGACGCCCGCCTGCCTGCAGATGTGCCCGACCAAGGCCATCGAGATCGTGCCCGAGAACGAAAAGGCCGCGGCCGCGCGCGTGCAGCTGCCCGCCGCGCCCGAGGAGATTCCCGCTCCGGACATGGCGTCCGTGGACCTGCCCAAGCGCCTGGCCGTGGCCATCCGCGGCGTGGGCGGCCAGGGCAACCTGTTCTTCGGCCGCGTGCTCACCCAGCTGGCCTTCCTGGCCGGCTACGGCGAGACCAACGTGGTCAAGGGCGAGACCCACGGCATGGCCCAGATGGGCGGCCCGGTCATCTCCACCTTCAGCTGCGGCGAGGTCAGCTCCCCGGTGCTCCTGCCCGGCACGGCCGACTGCCTGGTGAGCATGGAGATGAGCGAGGTCTACCGGCCCGGCTTCGTGGAGATGCTGCGCCCCGGCGGCATGGTCCTGCTGGCCACCACCCGGGTGCTGCCGCCGAACATGGATATGGCCGCCTACCCCACGCGCGGGGACATCGAGAAGAACCTCTCCGGCTACCGCGTGCTCTTCCTGGACGTGCTCAAGGAGGCCCTGGCCCTGGGCGACGCCGCGGGCCGCTGCGCCAACGTGGTCATGGTCGGCGCGCTGAGCACCCTGAAGCCCTTCTCCGACATTCCGGCGGAGCTGTGGCTTGCGGCCCTGAAGAAGGTCAGCCCCAAGCCCGCCATCTGGGCGTCCAACTACGCCGCCTTCAACGCCGGACGCAACCTGATCTAACCCGGTTCCCCCCGCGCGGCCGCGCCGCGCGGGGGGCCCGGCAACCATCCCAGGAGCCACGAGGATGAACGCCAGAACCATCAAGCCGACCATCGATTTCGACGGCATCACGGCCCTGCTGCAGCAGGCCGCCGACGAGGGGCGGCACTATCTCTTCGAATACGAGGTCTACGAGCTGCTGCGCCTGTCCGGCGCGGAGACCCCGCCCAAGTGCGAGCTGCTGCCGCGCGGGGTGCGGCCTTCCGACGAGGCCCTCTCGATCATGCCCGGCGACAAGGTCGTGCTCAAGATCGTTTCCCCGACCATCATCCACAAGACCGAGGTCGGCGGCGTGAAGATCGTGCCCAACGATCCGGCCAAGATCCGCTCGGCCTGGCGGCGCATGATGTACGAGGTGCCCGAGAACTACGCGGCCTGGATCGAGCGCAACCCGGGCTACACGCCCAGGGAGTATGCCGGGCTGGCCGGGGAGGCCCTGCTCGCGGCCATCGCCGACGACGTGCGCGGCGTGCTCATGGTCCAGTTCATGCCCCCGGACTCCGCGGCCTTCGGCAACGAGCTGATCATGGGCGTGCGCCGCACGCGCGAGTTCGGCATGGTCATGAACAGCGGCCTGGGCGGCACGGACACCGAGGTCTACGCCGAGCGGTTCCGCAAGGGCCAGGCCGTGGTCGCGGCCTCCACGGCCCTGACCGACGCCGAGACCTTCTTCGAGCTCTACAAGAAGACCATCTCCTACAAGAAGCTCGCCGGGCTCAGCCGCGGCCAGCAGCGCATCGTCACCGACGAACAGCTCATCGAGTGCTTCGGGGCCTTCCGCGCCCTGGGCAACCACTACTCGCCCGCCAATCCCGACGCGCCCTTCGTCCTGGAGGAACTGGAGATCAACCCCTTCGCCTTCACGGACTACCGCATGGTGCCCCTGGACGGCATGTGCCGCTTCTCCCTGCCCGGCGAGGAGGCGCCCGCGCGGCCCATCGCGCGGATCCGCAACCTGCTGCGGCCCGAGCGCATCGGCGTCATCGGCGTGTCCGGCTCGCGCATGAACTTCGGCCGCATGATCCTGCGCAACATCCTGACCCAGGGCTTTCCCAGGGACAACGTCGTGGTCCTCAACCCCAAGGAGACCGAGATCGACGGCGTGGCCTGCGTGAGCGGCCTGGACGCGGTGCAGGGCGAACTCGACCTGCTCGTGGTCGCCATCGGGGCCCAGATGGTCCCGGACCTGGTGGAGGAGGTCATCGACAAGGGCACGGTGGCCTCCGTGCTGCTGATTCCCGGCGGCCTGGGCGAGACCGAGGACAGCAAGGAGCGCGCCGAACGGATCGTCGCGCGCATCGGCGAGGCCCATCGGAGCGAGGACGGCGGCCCCGTGTTCCTGGGCGGCAACTCCATGGGCGTGATCTCGCACCCGGGCGGCTACGACACCTGGTTCGTGCCCGACGCCAAGCTGCCCAAGCACCCCGAGCTGCGCGTGAACCGCGCCGCGTTCATCAGCCAGAGCGGCGCGTTCATGGCCATCACCATGAGCCGCTGCCCGCTGCTGAACCCGGCCTACCTCATCTCCATGGGCAACCAGACCGACCTGACCCTGGGCGACATGGTCGCCTACATGAAGGACCAGGACGACGTGGACATCATCGCGGTCTACGCCGAGGGGTTCAACGACCTGGACGGGTTGCGCTTCGTGCGCGCGGTGCGCGACGCCGTGCTCGCGGGCAAGGACGTGATCTTCTACAAGGCGGGCCGCACGCCCGAGGGCAAGACCGCCACGTCCGGCCACACGGCCTCCCTGGCCGGGGACTACATGGTCTGCGAATCCTGCCTGCGCCAGGCCGGGGCCATGGTCGCCCAGAACTTCCAGCAGTTCGAGGACCTCTTCCTGCTGGCGACCATGCTGCACCACAAGAGCGTGACCGGGAACCGCATCGCCGCGGTCAGCGGCGCGGGCTTCGAGGCCGTGGGCATGGCCGACTCCCTGCAGTCCGACGACTACCGCATCGCCATGGCTTCCTACGCGCCCGAGACCGCGGCGGCCATCGCGGCCGTGCTCAGGGCCAAGAAGCTCGACGCCCTGGTGGCCGTGAAGAACCCCCTGGACATCAACCCCAGCGCCGACGACGAGGCCCACGCCACGATCATCGAGGCCCTGGCCAAGGATCCCGGCGTGGACGCCGTGGTCGCCAGCCTCGGGCCCATCTCGCCGGTGACGCACACCCTGGCGGACACCGACCAGGAGTGCTTCGACATGGAGAGCCCGGCCTCGATCACCGAACTGGCCGCGGCCCTCTTCGAGCGCAACGCCACGCCCGTGGTCGGGGTGGTGGACGGCGGCGAGCTGTTCGAGCCCATGCGCGCGAAGCTGCGCGCCGCCGGGGTGCCGGTGTTCGAATCCTGCGACAACGCCGTGGCCACCACGGCCCTGTACATCGAAAGCCGCCTCTACCGCGACCGGATGCGCAGGCACTTCCAGGAAATCCAGGAATAAGCCCGCCCCGGGCTCCGTCGGCGCCCGTTCGCGGCGAACCCGGAGCCCTGCCCGTCCAGCGCGCGCCCCGGCCGGAACACCCGGGGCGCGCGCCCGGCGGGGCCGGGCGCGGCCCGCGGCGCGGCCTCCGACGCTCCGGGAGGACGCGCCCAAAACGCCCCCCCCCCAAACGTCCCAAAACCGACCACGACAACCGCACCGCCGGAGCCCGCATGAAACCCATGGACCTCGTCTTTTTCTTCCTGGCCTGCGCCCTGGGCGTCGCCGGGGCCACGCCGACGGCCATGGCCGCGTTCAAGGCCTGGACCTCGGCCCACCCCCTGCTTTCGGCCTTCGTCAAGTTCGGCCTGCTGGCCACCTTCGGCGAGGCCCTGGCCCTGCGCCTGAAGACCGGCCGCTACAACCGGCCCGGTTTCGGCCTGGCCACCCGGGCCCTGGTCTGGGGCGTCATCGGCATGGTCATCGCCGTGGCCTTCGCCATCTTCGCCTCCGGCGCGGGCCGCGTGCTCGCGCTCCTGGGGCTAGCCGGCGCGCCCGGCGCGGACGGCGCCCTGACCGCGCAGGCCGTGCTCTGGGCCCTGACCGTGAGCGTGACCATCAACTGCATCTTTTCCCCGGTGTTCATGACCGCGCACAAGCTCTCGGACACGCACATCGCGGCCACGGGCGGCTCCCTGCGCGGTTTTCTCACGACCAGGCCGGACGTGGCCGGATACCTGGCGGCCATCGATTGGAATATCATGTGGGGCTTCGTGTTCAAGAAGACCATCCCGTTCTTCTGGATCCCGGCGCACACCATCACCTTTCTGCTGCCGCCGCACCTGCGCGTGCTCTTCGCGGCCCTGCTCGGCGTGGCCCTGGGCGTGATCCTGGCCTCGGCCCTGCAGAAGGCTCCGGCCCCGCAGCAGGCTCCGACAGGAACAGCCGCGGAGTCGGAACGCCGGGCGCGGGCCGGAAGCCGGGGCCGGGTAGGGTAGCGCGCGGCGCACCTTTTCGGTCGGCCCGGCCCGCCGCCCCACGGCGATCGCCCGCCACGATCGCCGGGCGTGCTCGCCAAACGCGATTGCCAGACGCGTTTGCCGGACGTGATTGCCGGACGTGATTGCCGGACGCCGAGGCCCGGACAACCGGCCGACCAAGCGGCCGGTTCCGCACCCGAGGCGGCGCGCCCAAGCCGTCCCACCGCCGACCGCCAGGCCGGCCGACCGCCATGCGGCCCCACGGGCCGCCCTCCCGGCCGGGGGGCCGGAGCAGCTTCCCGCTCCGGCCCCCCGGTTTTCCTGCGACCCGGCTCCATTCCCCGGCCGGTTTTTCCGACCCGTTTCTCCGAGTGTTCGCCGCATGTCCTCGGGACGACTTCCCGCGCCGGACCCGGCCGGGAATGTCTGCCTCCACAAAACGAACGCGGCCCCGCCGCCGGTCCTCGGGACCGGCGGCGGGGCCGCGTTCAGCATGCGCCGGGCCCGAATGGTGGGGTCCGACGTCAGGACCGACGTCAGGGCCGGGAGGCGGACCCGGAAGCCCCGGCCAGGGGCGACGGCGCGCCGTGGCCCTCGCGGAAGTGCTTCTCCTCGCGGATCATGGCGTTCTTGATCTGCGACACGTGCACGTACATGCGCTCGTAGGCCTCCTCCGGGCTGCGGTTGACCAGCCCCTGGAGCACCTCGCCGTGCACGTAGGGATCGTGCAGGTTCTCGCCCTTGGGATCGCCCTCGTAGTACACGGAAAGAAACATCTCCGTGAATTTCATGAGGTTGCGGATGAGATATCCATAGAACGGATTGCCGCTGAGAAAGGCTACGGTGATGTGGAACTCGGTCTGCAGATTGAGCCGCTTCAAGACATCTGACGTTTCCAGGGCCGCGGCCACCAGGTCGCTGAGCTTCTGCAGGTCCGAGGACGAGGCGTTGCGCGCGGCCAAGCGCGCGGCCTCGGGCTCAACGAGCAGCCGCGTGCTGCCCAGGTCCTCCACGCTCATGCGCCCGGCGAGCACCAGGTCGTTGAGCATGGTGCCCAGCTCCTGGGACCGGAGCACGTCCTTGACGAAGGTCCCGCCGCGGGTTCCGCGCCGGGCCTCCAGGAATCCCTGGGCCTTGAGGATGGTCAGGGCCTCGCGGAACAGCGGGCGGCTGACCCCCAGGCGGGTGGAGAGCTCCTCCTCGCTCGGCAGGGCGTCGCCGGGCTGGAAGCGCTGGGTGAGAATATCCTGCTTGAGGATGTTCACGACCTGCTCGCACAGGCTGACGTTCTTGCGGTCCAGCAGGGGGCCGCTCTTTTTCGGCACGCTTCCCATTTCGTTCATCCCTCCCCGTTCATGAATGCGTTCAAATCGTTGCCTGCCGCGCACCCCGGCCCCGTCCGCGTGTGGCACGCGGCCGGACGGCGCTCGTTCCGGGCAGCTCGGACTTCGGCCGTCGGACGGGCGGCCGGGCCCGGGCCGTCCGGCACGGCGAAGCCGGACGGGCGGGACCACGTCCGCGAACAGAGAACGCCGGATCGGCCCGCACCCGGGAGCTGCCTGCGGGATGCGTGACAAGAAGGAAACATCTGGCAGCGGTAACGCTGTCATTTCCAAATTGTCCTATTTTCTATCATTAAAGGTATGACCCGGCAAGAAGGGAAAATCATTAATAATAATATATATTATCAACATGTTGTCTATTCGCGTACGCTACGGAGGACAATTTTTACCTGGAAGATGCCATATTCGTATTGACACAATTCTGTTCAGGAGCTACCAAAGGTCAGTCTTTTTGGCAGCGGCAGGGGACTCTCGGAGCGCACTCCGTAACGCACCAAAACAAAACGGCCTTTTCGCCGTCAGGGGCCGAGCGGCGTGCGCGAGCCCACGATCAACGCTCTCGCGCAATGGAGTTTCAGCGATGTCCAAACGTAACTTGACGTACCTCAGTCTCGCGTTTGTCTGGTTCAGCGTCCACTTCGGCGGCGGATTCGCCTCGGGCCGGCAGCCCGTGGACTTCTTCATCCGCCACCACTGGACCGCCGTGTTCATGCCCGCCGTAGCCATGGCCACCACCGGGCTCACGCTCTACTTCGGTTGGATTCTCGCGGTCAAATACAACACCTACGACTACGCCTCCTGGTCCAAGCGCATCTACTATCCCTTCGCCAAGGTCATGGGTCCGATCTTTTCCGTGGTCCTGAACACGACCATGATCCTGGCCACGGCCGTGGCCTTCGCCACCTCCGGCTCCACCCTGGAGCAGATGATCGGCACGAACTTCCTCATGAACACGGTCGTCACCGGCGTGGTCATCTTCCTGCTGACCATCTTCGGCGCGGGGCTGGTGCGCAAGGCCGCCACGGCCATCTCCGTGTTCATGATGATCGCCCTGCTCGGGGTCTACATCCCCAACGTCATCGCCTTCTTTCCCAAGATGATCGAGAACCTGAAGGCCATCCACGACGTGACCACCGCGCCGGGCGCGGACTACTCCGTGTGGGAGGCCCTGTGGTGGGGCCTGAAGTACGGCGGGCTGCAGGGCTGCGCCATCGGCGCGTACATCGTCCACGCCCAGGCCTGCCCGGACAAGTCCAGCCTCGGCAAGGCCGCCTTCATGGGCTTCCTGCTCAACGCCTTCATCCTCTACCTGGCCTACTTCGGCATCATCATCTTCTACGACAAGGGCGCCACGACCCAGGTCGTGCCCTCCCTGTTCGTTGTCTCCAACGGCATCGGCGGCGGCTTCATGGCCATCGTGCTCTCCGTGACCCTGATCCTGGCCTCGATCTCCACGGGCGTCTCCCTGATCTTCGGCGTCGCCCACCGCGTGGTCATCTTCCTGGGCCGCAACATGGACGAGGCCACCAAGCTCCGGAACCTGCGCAAGCACTCGATCATCGCCTCGTTCCTGCTCCTGGTCGTGTGTTGGGGCGTGGCCCAGTTCGGCCTCATCCCGCTGGTGGCCACCGGCTTCGGCGCGGTGGGCTGGATGGCCCTGCTCGCCATCTCCGTGCCGGTCATCCTCCGCGGCCTGGGCATCTGGAGTCCGGAACCGGACGGCGCCAAGATCCTCCTGGTGCCCGCCGTGCCCGCAGGGGAGTAAAGAACGATGTTGCACTTTCCGGCCTCGGCCCCAGTGGCCAACTACTTCGGAACATGTCTCGTGGACATGTGCTATCCGGAATACGGCATGGCCGGCATCAGACTTCTGCGTCGGGAGGGGGTGGAGGTCCTCTGCCCCCCCCGCCAGAGCTGTTGCGGCCAGCCCGCCTACAACTCGGGCTTTCTCGACGAGACCCGCACCGTGGCCCTGCACCAGGTCAAGGTCTTCGCGGACAACGACGCGCCCATCGTGGTGCCCTCGGGGTCCTGCGCGGCCATGATGCGCTACCACTACCCGCGCCTGTTCGAAGGCCGCCCGGAGCACGCCGAGGTGCTGCGCTTCTCCGAGCGCGTCTTCGAGCTGACGCAGTTCCTGAACAACGTGCTGCACCCGGCCTACAAGGACGCGGGCGCGCCCATCAAGGTCGCGTGGCACTCCTCGTGCCACGCCCGGCGCGAGATGGACTGCATCAAGGACTCCCTGGCCCTGCTGGCCCAGCTGGAGAACGTCACCGTGCTGCCCATCGACAACGAACACGAGTGCTGCGGCTTCGGCGGGACCTTCTCGGTCAAGCAGCCGGAGATCTCCGCGGCCATGGTCCGCGACAAGGCCGCGGCCATCGCCAAGACCGGCGCCGAGGTCTTCCTGGTGGGCGACTGCGGGTGCCTGATGAACATCGCCGGGCACCTGGAAAAGGAGCGGTCGCCCATGCGGGGCCTGCACATCGCCGAGTTCCTCTGGGAGCGCATCCATGCATAACGCCGACTTCACCCGAAACGTGGCCAAGGCCCTGAACGATGCGCCCCAGCGCGCCCACCTGGAGCACGTCATCACCAACTTCATGCGCGGGCGCCGGGGGCTGTTCAACGACGACGAGGAACTGGCCGCGCTGCGGGAGGCGGCCAACGCCGTCAAGCGGCGCGTTGTCGGCCGCCTGGCCGAGGTGCTCGAACGCCTGGAGGCGAGCTGCGCCGCCAACGGCATCCAGGTGCACTGGGCCGAGACCGGCGAGGAGGCCTCGAACATCGTCCTGGACATCACCCGCTCCGTGGGCGGCAAGACCCTGGTCAAGAGCAAGTCCATGGTCACCGAGGAGATCCACCTCAACAAGACCCTGGAGGCGAACGGCTGCGAGATCCGCGAGACGGACCTGGGCGAGTTCATCATCCAGCTCATCGGCCAGACGCCCTTCCACATCATCGCCCCGGCCCTGCACGTGACCAAGGAGCAGGTCGGCGCGATCTTCGCGGAAAAGATCGGCATCGACTACACCGAGGACCCGGACCGGCTTCAGGCCGAGGCGCGCAGGTTTCTGCGCGAGCGGTTCCGCCGGGCCGACGTGGGCGTCACGGGCGTGAACTTCGCCGTGGCCGAGACAGGGACCATCTGCGTGGTGGAGAACGAGGGCAACGCGCGCATGTGCGCCTCCGTGCCCCGCGTCCACGTGGCGGTCACGGGCCTGGAGAAGATCGTGGACCGCCTCGCGGACCTGCCGTTGATGCTGCGCATGCTCGTGGGCTCGGCCACGGGCCAGCGCATCAGCACGTACTTCAACATGGTCGGCGGCCCGCGCAGGCCCGGCGACCAGGACGGCCCCGAACAGGTCCACCTGGTCCTGCTGGACAACGGCCGCTCGCGCATGGCCGGGGACGAGGAACTGCGCCAGAGCCTGCAGTGTCTGCGCTGCGGCGCGTGCCTCAACCACTGTCCCGTGTTCAAGCGCATCGGCGGTCACGCCTACGCCGCGACCTACCCCGGCCCGGTCGGGACCATGGTCATGCCCCAGCTCAAGGGACTGGACGAGTACGGCTACATGGCCCTGGCCTCGTCCCTGTGCGGCGCGTGCGGCGAGGTCTGCCCGGTCATGGTGCCGATCCCCTCGATCATCCGCCGCCTGCGCGTGGAGGCCCACGACGCGCACGGAGCCGTGCTCGACCACGGTCACGACGCGGCGCGCATGGAATCCCTGGCCTGGTCCCTGTGGGCCAAGGTGATGACCTCGCCGGGCCTGAACGCCATGGCCCGCAAGACCATGGCGGCCCTGGGCGGCGCGCTGCCCGCCGTGGGTCCCCTGGGGGCCTGGACCTCGGTGCGCGTGCGCCCGAAGTTCTCGTCCAAGGGGCTGGCCGATCTGCTCAGGGAGGAAGACGCCAAGGAGAAGGGAAGCAAATGAGCAACGCCCGTGAAAACATCCTGGCCCGCCTGCGCGCCGCGCGCGCCGAGCGGGTTCCCGACTACATCCCGCGCTGGTCGCCCGCGCACCCCGAGGGCGACGAACTCGTGGCCCTGGCCGTGAAGCACATGGAGGCCACGCGCACCCTGGTGCTGCGCGTCGCGCCCTCTGAGATCGGCGCCACGGTGCGCGACCTGCTCCGGCAGCGCTCGGTCACCAACCTGCTGCGCGCCCCCGATACCTGGGTCGGCGAGCTGCTGGACGCGCAATGGCCCGGGGACGGGGAGTGCGAGCTGCTGACCTGGGACCACGCGGCCCCGGACTACTGCCGCGACGTGCTCTTCCCCGAGGCGCAGGCCTCGATCACCACGGTCAAGGCCCTGGTGGCCGACGAAGGGGCCGTGGTGCTCTGGCCCACCCCGTCCGAGCCCAGGACCATGTCCCTGGTGCCGCCGCTGCACATCGCGGCCGTGCGCGTCGGGCAGATCCTGCCGTCCCTGGCCGAGGCCGTGGCGGCCTTTGACTGGGCCGTGAACCGTCCGAACAACGCCGTGCTGATCTCCGGCCCGTCCAGGTCCGGGGACATCGAAAACACCCTGCGTATCGGCGTCCACGGTCCCATGGAACTCGTCGTCCTTCTGGTGGACGACTAGCCCCCGAGAAGTCCCACAGCGCCCCGGGCGGCCGCACCGTTCGGGGCGCACTCATGGAGTCGCAATCATGGCAACGAGCAGTGAGCTGGCGAGGGAACTCGCCCGGTTTCTTCCCGCCGAGCGCATCTACGCCGATCCGGTGCGGCGCCTGGCCTATTCCGTGGACGCGAGCATGTACCAGCGCCGGTCCCTGGTGGTGGTGGACGTGCACACCGAGGAGGAGGTCCGCGAGCTGTTGGCCTATGCCACGCAAAAGGGCGTGGGCGTCACCTTCCGAGGCTCGGGAACCAGCCTCAACGGCCAGGCTTGCGGCGAGGGCATCCTGGCCCGGCTGCGCGGCGAGGCCTGGAAGCACGTCACCGTGCTCGACGGCGGCGAGCGCGTGCGCGCCGGGTGCGGCGTGCTCGGCTCGGACGTCAACGCGCAGCTCGCGCCGCTGAAGAAGATGGGCCCGGATCCGGCCTCCCTGGCCTCGGCGACCATGGGCGGCATCGTGGTCAACAACGCGGCGGGCATGTGCTGCACCGTGGACCAGAACACCTTCGCCTCCCTGGACGCCATCCGCCTGATCCTGGCCGACGGCACCCTGTTGGACACCGCGGACCCGGCCAGCGTGTCCCGCCTGCGCACCACGCACGCGCCTCTGCTCGCCTCCCTGGCCGCGCTGCGCGCCGAGATCTTCGAACGGCCCGAGGAGGTGGAGCGCATCCGCCGCAAGTACCGCATCAAGAACACCTGCGGCTACGCGCTCAACGCCTTCACCGAGCACGAGGACCCGGTGGACGTCCTCACCCACCTGATGGTCGGGTCCGAGGGCACCCTGGGCTTCGTCTCCAGCGCCACGCTGCGGACCATCGACATCCTGCCGCACCGCGCCACGGCCCTGATCTTCTTCGCCGACCTGAAGACCGGGGCCCAGGCCGTGACCCGCTGGAAGAAGCTGAACCTGGCCGAGGCCGCCGAGGTCTTCGACGGCCCGACCTTGCGCGCGCTCTCCAAGCTGGCCATCTCCCCGCCGACCTTCAAGGAGCTGGATCTCAATGCCTGCGCCGTGCTTCTGGAAACCAGGTCGCGCGATCCCGAGACCCTGGCGCGGAACGCGGCGCAGCTCACCGAGGCCATCGCGGACATTCCCACGCTCACGCCGGTGGAATTCTATTTCGACGAGAAGCGCTGCGCCTGGCTGTGGGCCGTGCGCCAGGCGCTGTTCGCGGCCGTGGCCGGCGCGCGCCGCCCGGACGAGACCGTGGTCATCGAGGACGTCTGCTTTCCGGTGGAGCACCTGGAGGAGGGCTGCCTGGAATTCGGCAAGCTCTTCGCCCGGCACGGCTACATGGAGGGCGGTGTGCAGGGCCACGCCTTCCACGGCAACCTGCACTTCTGCATGCCCGTGGACCTGACCTCCGACGCCGAGCGGGAGCGGGTGCACGCCTTTCTCGAGGACATGATGCACATGGTCCTCGGGCTCGACGGCTCGCTCAAGGCCGAGCACGGCACCGGCTACACCGTGGCCCCGTTCGTGCGCCTGGAGTGGGGCGACTTCCTCTACGACGTCATGCGCCGGGTCAAGGCCATCCTGGACCCGCACGGCATCCTCAACCCCGGCACCCTGCTCAACGACGATCCGAAGTGCCACACCAAGGACCTCAAGGTGCCCCTGGCCAGCCACGACAAGCTGGACAACTGCGTGGAATGCGGCTTTTGCGAGCCGATCTGTCCCTCGGGGCGCATCGCCTTCAGCCCGCGCCAGCGCGTGGCCATGTGGCGCGAGGTGGCGCGGCTGCGCGCCAAGGACGCCCTGGGCGAGGCCGCGGAGTGGGAAAAGGCCTTCGACGAACTGGGCACGGACCTCTGCGCCACGGACGGGCTGTGCCTGACGCGCTGCCCCCTGCGCGTGGACGTGGCCGGGTTCGTGCGCGACCGGCGCGCGGACAGGGCCACGGACGGCCAGAAGCGGCTGGCCCGTTCCGTGGGCAACCACTTCGCGGGCGGCACGAGGTCCATGTCCCTGCTCCTGGACGGGCTGGCGTTCTTCCAGCGGCTGCTGGGCGACGCGGTGCTGGCCGGCGGTGCGGGCGTTGCGCGCAAGGTCTCGGGCGGGCGGCTGCCCGCGTGGAACGCGAGCATGCCGCGCGGCGCGGGCAGGGTCCGCGCGCCGCAGGGACCGCAGGGCGGCGACAGGGTGGTCTACGTGCCCTCGTGCGCGGCGCGCACCATGGGCGACACGGTGCACGACCCGGGCGACGACCTGCCCACGGTGACGATCCGCGTGCTGGAGCGCGCGGGCTACACCGTGGTCATCCCCGCGAACATCGACAAGCTCTGCTGCGGCAAGGCCTTCGAGACCAAGGGACTCTTCGAGGAAGCGGACGCCATGTCGCGCGAGATGGAGGCGGCGCTGCTTACGGCCAGCGAGAACGGCGCGCTGCCCATCCTCTGTGACACGAGCCCGTGCCTGGCGCGGATGCGCAAGGTCATGGACGAGCGGCTGAAGATGTACGAGCCCGTGGAGTTCGCGCTGGCCTTCCTGACGGACCGGCTTACGCTGCACAGGCTGCCGCGGCGCGTGGCCGTGCACCCGACCTGCTCCATGCGCCTGCTGGGGCTGGCCGAGCCCTTCGTGGAACTGGCCGGGCGCTGCGCCGAGGAGGTGGTCTGGCCCAAGGACATCCAGTGTTGCGGCTTTTCCGGGGACAAGGGCTTCACGCACCCGGAACTCAACGCCGCGGCCCTGGCCACCCTGCGCGGCCAGGTTGCGGACTGCGACGCGGGCTACAGCACCTCGCGCACGTGCGAGATCGGCCTGAGCCTGCACGGCGGCATTTCCTACAAAAACGTCATGTACCTGTTGGACGAGAGCTCCACTCCCCGTTAAGAGCAGGCCGTCCGCGCCGGCAGGGGAGAGGGACGGGACGCCCTCTCCCCTGCCGGCCTTTTTTTGTCCGCACGTCCAGCGGTCCGCCGGAGGCGGGCCCGGTGTACGTCCCGTTTCCCCCTTTCCGGGCCTTTTCCGCCCATTCGTCTATCCGCCATCCGCCCATTCGTCTATCCGCCATCCGCCCATCCGTCGCCCGTCATTCGCGCATCCGCCCGGCCGCCCGGCCGAGGCGGCGTAGCACTTCGTCGCCCGTGCACCTGGCGGTGGGCCAAGGCCGTGTCGTCTTCACCGTTTGCGGCGTTCGGCGGCGCACGCGAGTGGCCGCCGGACCCGGCTGCGGCGGTTTACGCCGGGAGGGAGCGGGAGCTGCGGCCGGGATTTTTCTTGTCAGAAGAAACGGGCTCGTTTAAGGCAGCCGAATGCGCGTCAAGGACGAGAAGAAACGGGAGCGGCTGTTCGACGCCGCGGTGAAGGTCTTCAGCCGCTACGGCGTGGAAGGCAGTTCCATCGCGCGCATCGCGCGCGAGGCCGGGCTTTCGCCCGCGACCATCTACGTCTATTTCGCCAGCAAGGACGAGATGTTCGAGGGGCTGGTCCTGGAGCTTGGGCGGCGCATGAGCGCGGCCATGCTCGACGGCGTGGAGGAGGCCATGGCCGTGCGCGAGGCCCTGGAGCGCACCTGGTACAACCTCGTGCGCTACATCGTCGGCGAGTTCGAGCAGTACCTGCTTTTCGAGCTGCACCGGGAGACCAGGTTCTTCGACCCGGAGAGCTACGGCCGGGGCCGCGCCTACTACACGGGGCTCTTCGAGCTGTTCCGGCGCGGCCGAGCCGACGGCTCCCTGGCCCCGGAGCTGTCCGACTACGCCCTGCGCGCGCACCTCTTCGCTCCGGCCGTGCGGCTGGCCAAGCACGTGGTCGGCGGCCAGCTGACCCTGGAGGAGGCCCGGCTGCCCGACGCCTTCGCCCGCTGCTGGCGCTCCGTGGCGCCCTGAGCGCACGCCTCGCGTTTTTTTGCGCTGCCGGGCCGCCCCGCGCCGCGCCCACGTCCCACGCCGTCCCGATCGCCGTCCCCGGACCCTTCCGCCTTCCGCCGAAAAGGCCGTTTCTCCGGGCTGTTGCCGGGGGGGCGGGCCAACCCACTGCCGAGCGGCCATTGCCCCCGGTTTTCCGGGGCCGTCGCTGCGTCGGGGGGTGACAGTCGGGTTGGATTGGCGTATAAATGAATGCACATTCGCTATTGGACTTCCCCGGTCCGGCGAATGCTGCATCGTCACGATGCAGAGGGGAACGGAGAACCGGTGACGGGCGGAGCGCCCTGCGACGCCCCAACCGGATTTGGCGGGACCCCTCGCCCGCTTTTTCCGTTTCCTGTCGGCGGCTTCCCGTGGCCCGTTCCCCCAACGGGCCTTCCCTCCGGGAAGACGCCGATGCGCCGCAGTTGCGCCGTTCCGGCCCCCGGCCGGAACGGCGCACGCTGCTTTCCGCACTGCGCCGCCGTCGGCCATGCCCCGTGACGCCGCGCCTGCCGCGCCTTGTTTCCGCGCCGTCGCCTGCCTTTGGGGCCTCTTTGGGGACTGTCGCCCCGTTGCCATCCCTGTCGCCGCCGTCCTCGGCGTGTTGGCGCGTCGCTGCGTCGGCCGTTCGCGTCGGGCAGCACGACGGCCGCCGGGCTCGATGTTCGGGAGTTCGATGTCGGGGGCGGGAGCCCGAGGAGCGGGGCGGCCCCGCGCGCCGGGCTACGGCGCGGGCAGGTATTCTTCGGCGCGGGTTCGGCCCAGGAGCATGCGCCGCGCGCCGTCGGCCAGGGTCTGCATCTCTTCCAGGCCCGTGACAACGACCACGGGGCCCAACCGTTCCAGGTAGCGCGTCAGCGCGGCCGTGAGCCACGCGCTGCGGGCCATGCCGCCCGTGAGCACCACCGCGTCCACCGGCGTGCTGCGGGCCGGGGGGGCGTCGGGAGTCGGGACGTCGGGCAGGCCCGCGGCTTCAGTCGGAGGCACGGCCCCAGGCGGGGGCACGGCCCGGCCGTGGGCCAGGACGAAGGTCGGCAGCAGCGAGTAGGCCGTGCGCGCCATGGCGTAGGCCATGGCCTCCAGGGTCCGGCGGGCCGTTTCCGCCGTGGGCGCGTCCGCGGCGGGAGGGAGCTGCGCACCGCCCGCAGCGGTCGCACCGCCCGGAGCGGCCGTGCCGTCGGCAGCGGTCGTGCCGTCCACGGCCATGGCCTCGATGCGGCGCAGGTCCTTGGTGCCCAGCAGGGCCTTGAGCCCGCAGGTGGACACGATGGCCCTGCGCAGTGCGGGGATGGTCGTGGCGCCGCTTTCCAGCAGGTCCAGCACCCCCATCAGCGGAACCCCGCCCGAACGCTCGGGCGAGAAGGGGCCCTCGCCGTCCAGGGCGTTGGTCACGTCGGCCACGCGGCCGCGGCAGTGCGCGCCCACGGACACGCCGCCGCCCAGGTGCAGCACCAGGAAATCGCCCTCCTCGTAGGCCAGGCCCAGCCGCCGCGCGGCCTCGCGCGCCGCGCCGCGCTGGCTCAGGGCGTGGAACAGCGAGCGGCGGCGCAGGGGCGGCAATCCGGTGACGCGCGCGGCGTCCAGCAACTCGTCCGTGACCACGGGGTCCGTGATCACGGCCGGGCAGCCGGGCCCGCCCCAGCGCGCGGCCAGGCGCACGGCCAGCTCCGCGCCCAGGTTGCAGGCGTGTTCGCCGTAGCGCGCGTGGCGCAGGTCGTCGAGCATGGCCTCCCCCACGGCGTAGACCCCGCCGGGCATGGGCCGCAGCAGCCCCCCACGCCCGGCCACGGCGTCGAGGCCGCCCGCGGCCGGGTCCACGCCCTTGTCCGCAAAGCCGCGCACCAGCGCGGCCTCGCGCAGGTCGAGCTGGTCGTAGACCGCGTGCCCGCAGGCCTCCAGCTCCGCGGCGCGGTGCTCCACCTCCAGCCCGGCCAGCACGCGTTCGTCCTCGTAGAGCACGGCCTTGGTGGTCGTGGACCCGGGATTTACGGCCAGCACGCGCAGGGGCCTGCTCACAGGTCCACTCCCGTGCCGTTCGCGCCGTTGCTCCCGTTCGCGCCCCCGCCCGCGCCCCCGTTCGCACCGGATCCCGGGGTCTTGCCCGCGCCCGCGTCCGGCGCTGCGTTCGGGGAGCCGTCTGGGGAGCCGTTCGGGGCGTGGTGCGGCACGTGGGTCCCGGCCGCCTCCAGCGGGCCGCGCTCGGCCACGCGCGCCAGATACACGCCCAGGGCCATGGAATAGACCCGGGTGCGTTCCGAGTCGCCGCGCGAGGGCACCACGATGGGCACGTCGCTGCCGACCACGGAGCTGGCCATGTCCAGGCGCATCAGCGAGTTCACGGCCTTGTAGAGCACGTTGCCGCTCTCGATGTCCGGGACCACGAGCACGTCGGCGCGGCCGGCCACGGGGTGGTCGTAGCCCTTGCGTCGCGCGGCCTCGGGCGAGATGGCGATGTCCAGGGCCATGGGCCCGTGCACGATGGCGTCGCCGAATTCGCCCTGGTCGGCCATCTTGCTGATGATGTCCGCGTCCAGGGTGGCGGGCATGGCCGGGTAGTTGACCTTTTCCGTGGCCGCCAGCAGGGCGGCGCGCGGCCGCTCGATGCCCAGGGCGCGGGCCACGTAGAGGGCGTTCTTGAGGATGTCCACCTTGCGCTGCAGGGTGGGGCGGATGTTCACGCCCGCGTCGGTCATGATCACCAGGCGGTTCTGGCTGGGCAGGGAGAAGACGCCCACGTGGCTGAGCAGCCCCTTGGGCGGCACGCCGTGTTCCTTGTCCAGGATGGCCTTGAGCAGGGTCGCCGTGGACACGAGGCCCTTCATGATCAGCGCGGCCTCGCCCTCCTTGTAGAGCCGGATGGCGGTGCCCACGGCCTCGCCGTCCGTGTCTGCGTGGATGCAGGTGAAGTCGCCCAGGTCGATGCCCAGTTTCTCGGCGATGGGCCGCGTGGCTTCGAGGTCGCCGATGAAGATGGGCTCGGCGATGGCGTGCTCGCGCGCCAGGACCCCGGAGGCCAGGACGAAGTCGTCCTTGCAGCGGGCGATGGCGATGCGCGGCGGTTCCTCGGCCAGGCGCGCGGCGCGCACCAGGTCGTCCAGGCATTGGATGCGGAGCGGGGTGGCCCTAAGCATCGCCGCGGGTCAGGGCGATCACGCCCGTACGGCACATGGAGCGGATGCCGTATTGAGCCAGGATATGGATGAAGGCCGTGACGCGCTCCTCGTCGCCGGTCAGCTCCACGGTGATGGACTCGGTGCCCATGCCGACCACGTTGGCCCGGAAGACCTCGAAGACCTGCATGAGCTGGGTGGTGGTGTCCTTGTCCATGGTCACCTTGACCAGGGCCAGTTCGCGGTCCACGAACCCGGTGCGCGAGAGGTCGTCCAGGGCGCGCACCGCGGCCATGGCGTGCATGGCGTCGGTGATTTCCTGGACCTGCTCGTCGGAGGTGCAGTCGGCGCGGATGACCATGCGCGTGACCGAGGGGTCCTCGGTTTCGCCGCAGGAGATGGATTTGATGTTCACGGAAAGTCGGCGGAAGGTCTCGGCCATTTCGGCGAGCACGCCGGGCCGGTTGTCCACCAGGGCGGAAAAGGTCTGTGTCACGGGTTCCTCCTCGCGGGTTGTCGTTGGGCCTCAGCGATCCTCGGGCGCGGGGCCGTGGGGGGCGGCGTGCGCGGGGGCGTTGGAGGTCGCGGTGTTCGCGGGCTCGACGTCGGGCGGGCCCATGATCGGCGCGTGGGACGCGTGGTGCGTTCCGCCGCCGAAGAGTTTGCGCAGCAGCCCGCCGATATCCTCCAGGACCACGTAGAGACAGGGCACCAGCAGCAGGGTGATGCCCGTGGCGAAGAGGATGCCGAAGCCCAGGGAGATGGCCATGGGGATCAGGAAACGCGCCTGGCGCGAGGTTTCCATGATCATCGGGGCCAGGCCGCCGAAGGTCGTCAGCGTGGTCAGCAGGATGGCGCGGAAGCGGTGGATGCCCGCCTCCTGCACCGCGACGAGTAACGGCAGCCCGGCGCGGCGCTTGCGGTTGGTGAAGTCGATGAGCACCAGGGAGTCGTTGACCACCACGCCGGACAGGGCCACCAGGCCGAACATGCTCATCAGGCTGAGCGAATAGCCCATGAGCAGGTGCCCGGCCACGGCGCCGACCACGCCGAAGGGGATGCAGACCATGATGATCAGCGGCTGGGTGTAGCTGCGGAAGGGCACGGCGAGCATGGCGTAGATGGCCAGCAGGACCATCAGCAGCCCGCGCATCAGCGTGTCCATGGACTCGCGCAGGTCGGCCTGCTTGCCCTCGAAGCTGTAGGTCAGGCCCGGATAGCGCTGCAGCAGGCCGGGCAGCACGTCGCGCTTGAGCGCGGCCACGACCTGCTCGGTGTCCTTGGCCGGGGTCACGTCCGCGGTCACGGAGACCACGCGCCGCGCATTGCGGCGGTCGATGGTCGTGTAGGCCCGCCCGGGGTGCATGTCCACGGCCGCGCGCAGAGGGATCTCCTGGCCGCTCGGCGAGCGCAGGATGAGCTCCTCCAGGTTGTACTCGCTCTTGCGCTCGGCCTCGGGCAAGCGGACCATGACCTTGACCTCGTTGCGGCCGCGCTGCAGGCGCAGGGCCTCCACGCCGTAGAACGAGGCGCGCACCTGGTTGGCCACCTCGCGCGAGCGCAGCCCCAGGCTGCGGCCCTCGGGGCGCATGGTGAAGTCGAACTGGCGCTTGCCCTGGGCACTGCCGTCGTCGATGTCCGAGACGTTGGGGTAGTCGGCCAGTTGTCCGGCCAGGTCGATGCTGGCCTGGTCGAGCACGTCGATGTCGCGGTGCGAGAGCTCCACGGTCAGGGCCTTGCCCGAACCCGGGCCCCCGCGGTCGGACATGAAGGTCAGGGATTCAATGCCCGGCATCGCGCCCACGGCGGTGCGCCACATGTTGGTCAGCGCGGAGGTGGACACGGGCCGCTCGTCCGGCGGGGTCAGGTAGATGCGCACCTCCACGGTGTTCTCCTTGACCAGGGAGAAGATGCCCCGGGAGAGGTGCGGGCCGCCGTGCTGGCGCACCAGCCCCTGGGCCGCGTCCACGATGTGCTTTTCCACGGCGTGGACCTCGTCCATGGACGTGCCGTAGGGCAGCACCGCGGAGACGTAGGCGTAGTCGGCCTCGATCTTCGGGAACAGGACCATGCCCATGCGCCCGCTGGCCAGAAGGCCCAGGGTGACCAGGAGCAGGGCCGCGCCCAGGGCCACGGTCACGTAGCGGTGGCGCAGGCAGCGGCCCAGGAACGGGCCGTAGCGGTTCTCGATGAACCGGGAGAAGGAGTGGCTGAATTCGTTCTGGCGGCGCACCAGCCAGCCCAGGGGCCCGCGCGGGGTGCGGTTCCTCTGGTGGCTGATGTGCGCGGGCAGGATGAACAGGCTTTCGATGAGCGAGACCGTGAAGACCGCGCTGATGACCACCGGGATGGTTCCGTAGATCTTGCCCATGACCCCGGGCACGAAGAGCATGGGCAGGAAGGCCACGATGTTCGTGAGCACGCTGAAGGTCACGGGCATGGCCACCTCGCGCGCGCCCTCCACGGCCGCGCGGGCGAAGGGCAGGCCGCGCTGGTGCTGGTGGTAGACGTTCTCGCCGACCACGATGGCGTCGTCCACCACGATGCCCAGGGTGACGATGAAGGCGAACATGGTGATCATGTTGATGCTGAAGTCGCCCAGGGGCAGCAGGCAGAAGGCGCCCAGGAAGGAGATCGGAATGCCCAGGCTGACCCAGAAGGCCAGGCGCACCTCCAGGAAGACGGCCAGGAGCACGAACACGAGCACCAGCCCCTGCAGCCCGTTGCGCACGAGCAGCTCGGCGCGCTGCTGGAAGTATTCGGAGCGGTCGCGCTGGATGCCGATGGACAGCCCCTCGGGCAGGGTCGGGGCGAGTTGGGCCACCGTGGCCTTGACGGCGTCGGCCAGCTCGATGGGCTTCTGGTCGCCCACGCGGTAGACCTCGATCATGGCCGCGGGCTTGCCCTCGAAGGAGGCCGTGATGTCCGAATCCTCCAGGGTGTCCTTGATGACGGCGATGTCCTCCAGGAGCACCTGGGAGCCGTCCGGCCCGGCGATGATCGGGATCTGCGCGTACTGCGCGGCGAAGTCGCGGCGCTCCTTCATGCGCATGAGCACCTCGCCGCCCGGGGTCTTCAGGCTCCCGCCCGGCAGCTCCACCGAGGCGCGCCGGACGGCCGCGGCCACGTCCTCCAGGGTCAGGCCGTAGCGCCGGAGGTTGGCCTGGGGCACCTCCACGCTGATCTCCAGGTCGCGCACGCCGGCCAGGTCCACCTGGGTGATGTCCGGGTTCTGGAGCAGGAGGTCGCGGATCTCCTCGGCCTTTTCGCGCAGCACGCGCTCGTCGATGTCGCCGTACAGGGCCACGTCGATGACCGAGCGCTTGCGCTCGGCCTCGGTCACGCTGGGCTCCTCGGCCTCCTCGGGAAAGGAGGTGATGCGGTCCACCTCGGTCTTCACGTTCTGGGTCAGGCGCGTGAGGTTTTCGCCCTCCATGGCCTCGATGGTCACGGTGCCCAGGCCTTCGGCCGCCGTGGAGGTGACCTCCTTGACGCCCTCGAGCCCCTGCACGGCCTCCTCCACGGCCAGGATGATGCCCTTTTCCACCTCTTCGGGGCTGGCCCCGGGGTAGCTCACGGTCACGACCACCGTGTCCAGGGAGAATTCCGGAAAGACTTCCTGCTTGGTGCCGAAGCCCATGATCAGGCCGCCGACGAGGAACACGGCCATGAGCAGGTTGGCGGCCACGGTGTGCCCGACCATCCAGGCCATGGGGCCCTTGGGCGGCGGCAGATGCTCGGTCACGGGCCGTTGGAGGGCGTCGCCGTGGTGCTGGTCCGGGGCCTCGTGCGGGGCTTCGTGCGCGGGCCGGCTGCCGGTCTGCGGTGCCGAGGGGGGCGTTACGCCGGAGGAAGAATCGCCCATGGGCTACTCCGTGGCGGGGCGGACGGGGGTGGGGGAGGCGGAGGGCTCGGTGGTGTTGGCCTGGGCGGTCTTTTGGGCGTCCTTCCGGGCGGGAGCCCCCTCCACGCGCAGGCTCATGCCCTCGATGGGCGAGGAAAGGTTGGAGACGACCACGTTTTCGCCCGGCGCGAGTCCGGAATCCACGAACACGTCGTCGCGGTCCTTCCAGACCGTGTGCACCTTGCGGATGGACAGGGCCGCGTCGCGCACCACCCAGACGGTGTCGTCGTCGCGCAGGGCCGAGCGGGGCAGGCGCACGGCGTTCTGCACCTCGCGGCCCTGCACGGCCACGGACACGTAGTCGCCCAGGATGAGCTGCGCCGCGGCCGGGCCCGCCGTGCCCGCCAACAGCAGGGGGTCGTGCACGGAGACGAGCACCCGGGCCATGCGGCTGTCGGACTGCAGCTCGCCCAGAAGCCGGAGCACGCGGCCCCGGCGTTCGCCGGCGGCCACGGACACGGTGGCCGGGCTGCCCCTTTCCGCGTTCGAGCCGGGCAGGTCGATCCAGCGCAGCCGGTCCATGGGCACGGAGATTTCGATCCAGTATTCGTCGGTGCCCGCCAGGGTGGCCAGGGTGTCGGCGGTGGAGACCTGCGAGCCCACGTCCACGTTGCGCGCCGTGACCAGGGCGTTGAAGGGCGCGCGGACCACGGTGCGCGTGAGGTCCAGCTCGGCCTTTTGCTGGGCGGCCTTGGCCGCGTCCAGGGCGGCCTGGGCCTGGGCCAGCTGCGGCTTGCGCAGGGCCAGGGCGGTCTTCAGGGTCTTTTCGCCGAGCAGGTGCTTCCACTCCTCGCGGGCCACGTACTGCTGGCCCATCTCCAGCTCCAGGTCGGCCTCGGCCTTGGTCACGTCGGCCTTCTTCTCGTCCACGGCCAGGCGGAAGTCGCTCTCGTCCAGGCGCAGGAGCATCTCGCCTTCCCGGAGCACCCCGCCCGGGGTGAAGGAGGGACTCATCTGCTCCACGCGACCGGCCACGCGCGGCTTGAGCGCGATCTCCCGCGCCGCGCGCACAGTGCCCGTGGCCGTGACGCTCACGGGCATGGTCGTGGCCTCGGCGCGCATGGTCCGCACCAGGGGCGCGGCCTCCAGCGGCCGGGTGCGCTTGGCCACGGGGCGGGTGTCGTAGAGCTTGTACGCCGAAGCGGCTCCGGCCGCCACGATGAGCAGCGGCAGGCCGATCTTCAGCACCAGGGCCAGAAAGGAGGATTTGCGCCGGATGTCGTGGCTCATGAAAGCGGCGTCCTTGAGGTCGTGTACTGGCGGTCGCGAGGGCGACCGCATTGGGAGAATAGGGCTTGCCCCTGCGGTATGCAACTATTTCCGGGGCCTGAGCGGCGGAATATTTCGCGATCGGTCCGCTCGGGCGTTCCGGAAGGGCGGCGGCGGGGGGCTGCGCGTTCCCCTTGTCGCCACCGGCAATCAAGCATTTGTCGTGCCAGCATAAGATATTCTTTTGTTCCAGTCTATTGTGACATTTTTGTTGCGTTCCTCCTGCAATATCCTGCACAGCGACCTGCAAGAATCTGCACAAGCGCGGCTTCCGCCGTCGGCGGGGGGCTTTCGGATGTGGACGCTGGGCCGCGATCATGGCACCGTGGGCCCGAAGCGCCACTGTCGCGCGGCCTTTTCCCGGGGGCCGCGCGGCGGCCCCGACCCCCCTTCCGGACCCGCCCCCGGCGGAAAGAGCAGCCATGTCCAAGAGTCTGTACATCACCACCACGGAAACGCGCAGCGGCAAGTCCGCCGTGGCCCTGGGCGTCATGCAGCTGCTGCTGCGCGACGTGCAGAAGGTCGCCTTCTTCCGGCCCGTCATGACCATCGATCCCAACGACGGCAAGGACTACTACACGCGGCTGATGCTCTCCTTCTTCAAGCTCGACATGCCCGTGGGGGACACCTACGCCTTCACCATGAACGAGGCCCGGGAGATGATGAACGCCGGGCGGCAGGCGGATTTCCTGGACGCCATCCTCGCGAAGTACAAGCGGCTGGAGGAGGAGTACGACTTCGTGCTCTGCCTGGGCACGGACTTCCTCTCCCAGGAGACGAGCTTCGAGTTCGACATCAACGCGGACATCGCCGCCAACCTGGGCACGCCGGTGATGATCATCATCAACGCCCAGAACAAGCCCGCGGAGCAGGTCCTGGGCACGGCGCAGCTGACCGTGGAGGCCTACGTGGACAAGGGCGTGAGCGTGCTGGCCACGGTGCTCAACCGCGTCTCGCCCCAGCATCTGGACGGGCTGGCCGACAGGCTGCGCGGCTGCGTGGCCCCGCACGGCTGCGCCCTGGCCTACGCCCTGCCCGAGGAGCCCGCCCTGGGGCGGCCGACCATGGCCGACGTGCGCAACTGGCTGGACGCGCGCGTGATCTGGGGCGGCGAGGGGCTCAAGGCCCAGGTGGACGAGTTCCTGGTGGCGGCCATGCAGGTCCAGCACTTCATGGAATACCTCAGCCAGGGCTGCCTGGTGATCACCCCGGGCGACCGCGCGGACGTGATCCTCTCCACCCTGGCCTCGCGGCTGTCCGACGGCTACCCGGACGCCGCGGGCATCCTGCTCACCGGCGGCATCAAGCCCGACGAGAGCGTGATGCGCGCGCTGGCGGGCTGGCCGGGCGTGCCCATCGCCGTGCTGCTCACGCGCGGGCACACCTACAAGACCCTGCACATCCTGCACGACCTCTACGGCCGCATCGAGCCCGACGACGACAACAAGCTGGCCTCGGCCCTGGGCGTGTTCGAGAAGTACGTCAACGAGGACGAGCTGCGGCGCGAGCTGGTGGCCGCCACGACCACCAAGGTCACGCCGCGGATGTTCGAGTACAGCCTCATCCAGATGGCCCGCCAGGACAGGAAGCGCATCGTGCTGCCCGAGGGCGACAGCGAGCGCATCCTGCGCGCCGCGGACATCATCCTGCGCCGGGGCATCGCCGACGTGGTCCTCCTGGGCGACGCGGCGCACGTGCGCTCGCGCGCCTCGCAGCTGGGCCTGAACCTGGAGGCCGCCGTGGTCGAGCCCATCGAGCGCAACCCGCGCTTCGGCGACTACGTGGAGACCTACTTCGAGCTGCGCCAACACAAGGGCGTGACCGAGGAGCGCGCCCACGACGCCCTGCTCGACCGCAACTACTTCGGGGCCATGATGGTCCACAAGGGCGATGCCGACGGCATGGTCTCGGGCTCGATCTCCACCACGGCGGCGACCATCCGCCCGGCCTTCGAGTTCATCAAGACCCGGCCCGGCGTGTCCGTGGTCTCCTCGGTCTTCCTGATGTGCCTGAAGGACCGCGTGCTGGTCTACGGCGACTGCGCCGTGAACCCGGACCCGGACGCGCGCCAGCTGGCCGAGATCGCCATCAGCTCGGCGGCCACGGCCGCGGTCTTCGGCATCGAGCCGCGCGTGGCCATGCTCTCCTATTCCACGGGCACCTCGGGCCACGGCGCGCAGGTGGACAAGGTCGTGGAGGCCACGCGCCTGGCGCACGAGCTGGCCCCGGACCTGCTCCTGGAGGGGCCCATCCAGTACGACGCGGCCATCGACCCCGAGGTGGCGCGCACCAAGCTGCCCGACAGCCGGGTGGCCGGGCGGGCCACGGTGTTCATCTTCCCGGACCTGAACACCGGCAACAACACCTACAAGGCCGTGCAGCGCTCGGCCGGGGCCGTGGCCATCGGCCCGGTGCTGCAGGGGCTGAACAAGCCGGTCAACGATCTCTCGCGCGGCTGCACGGTCACGGACATCGTCAACACCGTGGCCATCACCGCCATCCAGGCCCAGGTCCAGGCCCGCAACCCGGTGCGCTGACCGTTCCGGAACGCGCCGCACCCCGCTCCGCTTGCCCGCGGGCCGGAAATGGCGTAGCCCCGTGATGGTGAACGCGGCGCGTTCGGGATCAGGAATTCGCCATGAACAGCAAGGAGTGACGCAATGAACGAGATTCGCGAGAAGGCCAGGAAGCTGATGAAGGGCCACTGCCGTGTCTGCCCGGTATGCGACGGCCGCGCCTGCCGGGGCGAGGTGCCGGGCATGGGCGGCATGGGCACCGGGTCCTCCTTCATGAACAACGTGGAGGCGCTCTCCCGCGTGCGCCTGGACATGCGGCTGGTCCATTCCGTGACCGATCCGGACACCTCCTGCGAGCTGTTCGGCTGGAAGCTGGCCCTGCCCGTGCTGGCCGCGCCCATCGGCGGCGTGTCCTTCAACATGGGCGGCGGCATGGAAGAGGGCGCGTACACCGACGCCGTTGTCGGCGGCTGTGCCGACGCCGGGGCCGTGGGCTGTACGGGTGACGGCGTGCCGGACATCATCCACCAGTCGGGCTTCGCCTCCATCCGCGCCAACGGCGGCCGGGGCATTCCGTTCATCAAGCCCTGGGAGGACGAGGAGCTCTTCCGCAAGCTGGAGGGCGCGGTGGCCGCGGGCGCGGGCGTCGTGGGCATGGACATCGACGCCGCGGGCCTGGTGACCCTGGCCAAGATGGGCCGCCCTGTCTCCCCCAAGAGCGCGGAGAAGCTGGCCAAGATCGTGGAGCGCGCCTGCGCGCGGCTGATCATCAAGGGCATCATGACCGTGGAGGACGCGCGCGGGGCCGTGGACGCCGGCGCGGCGGCCATCGTGGTTTCCAACCACGGCGGCCGCGTGCTGGACCACACCCCGGGCACCTGCGAGGTGCTTCCGGCCATCGCCGAGGCCGTGGGCGGCAAGGTGCCGGTGCTGGTGGACGGCGGCGTGCGCACCGGCGTGGACGTGCTCAAGATGCTCGCCCTGGGCGCGGACGCGGTGCTCATCGGCCGTCCGGTCTCCGTAGCGGCCCTGGGCGGCGGGCGCGAGGGCGTGGCCAAGTACTTCAACACCCTCAAGGGCGAACTGGTGCAGGCCATGGTGCTCACCGGCTGCCAGGATCTGGCGGCCATCGACGGCGCCGTGCTGCACGACGAATAGGCCTTCGGCAGGACAACCGCCCCGCCGCCGTGCCGGGATGGCCGGGGCACAGCGACAAGGAGTCGTCGTGGTCAAGCATATCGTGATGTGGAATCTGAAGGCACAGGCCGAGGGCGCGGACGGCGCGTCCAACGGCCTGAAGATGAAGGGCATGCTCGAGGCGCTGCGGGGCAAGGTGCCCACCCTCAGGCACATCGAGGTTTCGGTGGAGATCCTCAACGCCGCGCCCGAGACCCAGGTGGTGCTCTATTCCGAGTTCGACGACGCGGCGGGCCTGAAGGCGTACGCCGTGCATCCCGAGCACGTCAAGTGCTCGGAATTCGTCAAGAAAGTCGTGTCCGAGCGCCGCGTTCTGGACTGGGCCATCTAGTCCGCACCGCCATCGAGCAGCGCCCCCGCCGGAGCCCTCCGGCGGGGGCGCTGGCCTTTCCGCCGCTCTTCGGGTATCCCCCGGCGACGACGTTTTCGTCGCGCGGCGATTTTTCTGCGAGGTTGACCAATGAGCGAGATCATCAAGGCGCGGCTGCGCATCACCTGTCCGGACAAGCCGGGCATCGTGGCCGCGGTGACCAATTTCCTGCACTCCCACGGGGTGAACATCACCGACCTGGACCAGCACTCCACCGACGCCATGGGCGGGGTCTTCTTCATGCGCCTGGAGTTCTATTCCGAGAACATGGCCGTGATCCGCCCGGCCCTGGAGAGCGCCTTCGAAAGCGTGCTCGGCGGTCCCTTCGAGATGGACTGGCAGATCGACTACACGGACCGGCCCCGCTCCGTGGCCATCCTGGTCTCGCGCTTCGAGCACTGCCTCCTGGAACTGCTCTGGCGCTGGACGCGCGGCGAGCTGCCCTGCACCATCTCGGCCGTGATCTCCAACCACGCGGACCTCAAGGAGGCCGTGGAGCGCTTCGGCGTGCCCTTCCACCACGTGCCCGTGACGGCCGAGACCAAGGCCGAGGCCGAGACGCGCATCCTGGAAGTGGCGGGCGACCCGGACCTGGTGGTGCTCGCGCGCTACATGCAGGTGCTCTCGCCCGAGTTCGTGGACCGCTTCCCGGGGCGGATCATCAACATCCACCATTCCTTCCTGCCCGCCTTCGCGGGCGCGGATCCGTACCGCCAGGCCCAGGAGCGCGGGGTCAAGATCATCGGGGCCACGGCCCACTACGTGACCGCGGAGCTGGACGCCGGGCCGATCATCGAGCAGGACACGGCCAGGGTCACGCACCGCAACAGCGTGGAGGACTTCAAGGACATCGGCCGCGACCTGGAGCGCCAGGTGCTCGCGCGCGCCGTGCGCTGGCACCTGGAGGACCGCATCATCGCCCACAACGGGCGGACCATGGTCTTTCGCTAGGCCGGACCGCCGCGCGCGGCGCGGGAACCGGCCCGGAAAACGCCACGAGGCCCGGAGCGCTTGCGCTCCGGGCCTCGTGTTGTTGCGGCTCCGGGACGGTGGTGCAAGGCCCGGCTCCCCGGTTGCTCAGCGTTTCGATTCCTCGGGCGGACAGGCGTCCGGGTTGATGGAACAGATGATCGTGCGCAGCCGTTCGGCCGACTCGCTCAGTGAGCCGATGCCCGCGTCGGCCTCGCCCAGGGCCTCGGCCATTTCCCGGGCCAGGGTGCGCGCGTCCTCCACCGACCCGCTGATGTGGCTGGAGGCCGAGGATTGTTCCTCGGCGGCCGTGGCGATGGCCTGGACCAGGTCCGAGGAGGCCACCACCAGGTTGACGATCTCGGCCAGGGCCGAGCCCGAGGACTCGGAGAGCTCGCGGGCCTTTTCCACGGCGCGCGCGGCCTCGTCCATGGAGCGGATGTTTTCCTGGGTGCCGGACTGGATGCCGGTCACGGCGTCGCCCACTTCCTTGGTGGCGGTCATGGTCTTTTCCGCCAGCTTGCGCACCTCGTCCGCGACCACGGCGAAGCCGCGGCCCGCGTCGCCCGCGCGCGCGGCCTCGATGGCCGCGTTGAGCGCCAGCAGGTTGGTCTGGTCCGCGATGTCGTTGATCACGGCCATGACCGAGCCGATGGCGTTGGCGCGCGAACCCAGGTCGTCCAGGCTGGCGCGCAGGGTGCGCGTCAGGCCCGTGACCGTGTCGATGGCCGCCACGGCCTGCTGGACCACCTCCTGCCCGGCCAGGGCCTTGCTGCGCGCCTCGCCGGACTGCACGGCCGCGTCCGAGGCGCTCTTGGCCACATCGAACACGGCCTGGTTCATCTGCTCCATGGCCGCGGCCACGTCCTCGGCCCCGCGGCTCTGGTCGCCCGCGCGCTCCGCGGACTCGCGCAGCTGGACCGAGAGGTCCCCGGCCACGCGGGCCACGTCCGAGGCCACGTCCTCGGACTCGCGCACGGCCTTGGCCACGGTGACGTTGTGCGCATTGATCTCGCGCTCGCGCGCGCGCACCTCGCTCTTGTCCAGGTAGATGCACATGGCCCCGATGAGCTTGCGGTCCAGGTCGTAGAGCGGGAAGGCGAAGATGTGGATGTCGCGCTTGCCGCCGCGCCGGCCGACGAGCTCCACTTCCTTGTTGGTGGAGATGCCCTCCTTGAGGCAGGCGCGCAGCACCGTGGGGCGCGAGGCGTCGCCGTAGAAGAACAGGGCCACGTTCTGGCCGTAGTGGTCCTCGGGTTTGCCGGTCTGCTCCAGGATCTTGATGAGCGCCGGGTTGGTGCGGATCAGCGTCTCCTCCGTGTCCACGACCACGAAGGGGGTGGTGATGCCGCCGAGCACGGCCGAGGTCAGGCCGAGGCGCTGTTTCATGGTCGCGTAGACCGTGTCCAGGGGCGCCAGCGCGCGGGCCGCGTCGGACGGAAGGGCCAGTGCGAGGGCGGCGGGGTAGCGCTCGCCGGTCACCGCGTCGTTCAGCTTGGCCGCGTCGCGCGCGGCGCGGTTGAAGGTTGCGGCGGTGGCGGCGGTCAGCGCGCCGCCCAGGGCCAGGGCCGCCAGACAGACGACCGTGGGCGCGGCCCATGCTCCTCCCGGCAGCACGGAGCCGAGGCCCCAGGCCGCCAAGGGCGCGAGCGCGGCCACGAGGGTCAGCAGCGCAAGGCGCGCGGTTGTCGATAGAGTGGTCATGGATGCACCGTTCCAGGTTTGGAAATGGCGAAAAAAGAAGTCCCCCAAGCCGATAGCCTTCCCACCACGGGAAACGGCCCCGGAACGCGGACCGTCCGCGCCGGAGCGTTGCGACATGTTCTGGAGGGGCGGCGCCTGGGCGTCGGGCGGGTGGGCGGGGCTGGCGGTTCGGGCGCGGCCGTCGATCTACCAGTCCACGCGCACGCCGGTGCTCACGTGCAGGGTGCACAGCGCCAGAGAGAAATAGGAAGGGTCGTCCACCGGGCGCGCTCGCTCGATGGGCCGGTCGTCCTTGCGCGAGGCCGGGGTCTTGAAGTCCCGCTCGCTGGTGAAGTGCTCGATGATCTTTTCCCGTACCGGATGGTCGATAAGGACCTCGAAGTCGGCGGGGTTGGATTCATCGTAGCGAATGACGCCTTCCAGGGTCTCGTAGCGGATGCGCACGGTGCGCCTCTCCTCCACGATCCCGACATTCCCGGCCCTCCCGCCGCGCGTCGGGCCGCAATCCCGGTCGCGGTCCGACGTTGCGCGCGCAGGGGGCGCGGACTCTATCCTCGCTTGGTAACCTACGTCGCCCGGGCTTTTCGTGTCAAGGTCCGGCGATATCGGATGGGCGTACGCCGCAGTCGGGGCGGAGGCGGGATCGACGGGGGCGAGTGGCGCGGAGGCGGCGGGCTCGGGACGTCCGGCGTCCAGGGCCGGTCCCGCATTTAGGGCCGGTCCGGCATCCGGGGCCGGTCCGGCGTCCTGCAGAAAGGCGTCCAGGGCCCCGGCCGGGATGCGCCAGAGCTTGCCGGCCTTGAAGGCCCTGAGCCTGCCGCCCTTGAGCCAGCGGTAGACGGTGCGCTCATGCACCTTGAGCAGGGCGCAGACCTCGGCGATGGTCAAGAGTTCCTGGCGGGACATGGCGAATCCTTCGGCCCGAGGCGCGGTGCCGGGGCCCTGTCATATTCTGTCCGAGAACGCCCGGTTTGACAAGACGTGCGTTGCACCGCGTCTCCGGCCCCTGCGCCCCGGGCCCGCCCCCGCTGCCGTCCTCGTCGCCGGAGCCTGGTCCGGCCCGCGCGCAGGGGGCAGGGGGCCGCAACGTCGCGGCCCGCCCCCGCCCCGGAGGGCGGGGGCGGGCCCAACGCCTTGCGCGCAACGAGGCGCGCCGGAAAGGCGCGAACGCCCGGGCGGCTCGCGCCGCTATTTCGTCGAGGCCACCGTGCGCAGCCGTTCGGTCTGCTCGGCGATGGAATTGACCGCGTCGATGGCCTCGGTCATGCCGTCGGCCGTGGCCTCGGCGATGCGGTTGATCTCGGCCACGGAGCGGTTGATCTCCTCGCTGGCCGCGGACTGCTCCTCGGCGGCCGTGGCGATGGACTGCACGCGCTCGGTGGTCGCGCCCACCAGCCCGAGGATCTCGTCCAGGGCCTCGCCCGAGCGCCCGGCCAGGTCCGTGCTCGCATCCACGCTCTGCACCGTGCGCTCCACGATCTCCATGTTCGTGCGCGCGCCGTTTTGGATGGCCACGATGGCCGGGCCCACCTCCTTGGTGGCGGACATGGTCTTCTCGGCCAGCTTGCGGACCTCGTCCGCGACCACGGCGAACCCGCGCCCGGCCTCGCCCGCGCGCGCCGCCTCGATGGCCGCGTTGAGCGCCAGCAGGTTGGTTTGGTCCGCGATGTCGTTGATCACGTTCATGACTTGGCCGATGGATTCGGCGCGGCCGGCCAGTTCCTCCATGTTCTCCTGCAGGTGGCGGGAGTTCTCGCGCACCTCGGCGATGGCGTCCACGGCCTGGCGCACCACGTCCGCGCCGCGCTCGGCGCAGTCGCGCGCCGCATCGGCCTGGGACGCGGCCTCGGTGGCGCTGCGCGCCACCTCCATGACCGTGGCGTTCATCTGCTCCATGGCCGTGGCCGTTTCCGCGGCGCGGCTGCTTTGCTCCTGGGCGCCGTTGGCCACGGAGCTGAAGCGCGCCGAGAGCTGGGTGGAGGCCGCGGCCACGTTGGAGGAGGCCGAGGTGATCTCCACGTTGATCTCGCCGAGCCGCTTCATCTGGGTTTCGGCCTCGCGCTCCTTGAGCACCAGGGAGGTCACGTTCTTGGCCACCTCCACGTAGCCCACGACCTTGCCGTAGCAGTCGTAGAGCAGGTCGCCGACGGGCGCGATGAAGTGCGGCTTCCCGGCCGAGCCGATGTCGATGACCTCGGAGGTGAAGCTGCCCCGGGTGCGCTTGGCCTGGCTGATGGGACACTTCTCCGTGCCGCAGGAAGAGGTCTTGAAGAAACTCGAACACTTGTTGCCGAGCAGTTCGATCTGCTTCTTGTTCAGGAACTTTTCCGTGGCCGTGTTGGCCACCAGGATCTTGAAGTCGTCGTCCACGGCGAAGATGGGGTCGGGCACGGCGTTGACAAGGTTCTTGTAGCTCTCGGTGTCGCAGAGCATGTCCTGGATCTTGCCCATGAGCCGGTTGAACCAGGTGGCCAGGGCCCCGATCTCGTCGTTCTGCGTGTCAGGGAGGCGCTCGTCGAGGTCGGCGCGGTTCTCGGCGATGTCCTGGATCTTGGCCATGATCGCGCCCACGGGGCGGACCACGGAGCGCCGGATGACCAGCAGGTTGGCCAGGAACAGGATGACCACGAGCGCGGCGAGGATGGAGCCCAGGGTCCATTGCAGGCGGCCCATGAGCGTCTGTTCCAGGGTGTTGTCGCGGGCAAAGACCATGACCCCGATCTGCTTGCCCAGGTAGTCGGTGATCGGGAAGGCGGCCAGGCCGAGGCCCTTGTGGTTTTCGACCACGCGGCCAGAGGCCCCGCCGCGCAGCAGCCCGGGCGTGACCAGGGCGCTGGCGCGGCCGTCCTTGTTGCCGGCCACGAGCACGAAGTCCTTGCCCACCAGGGGATACTTGGCCGGGTCGGTGAGCTGGCGGGTGATGGGCAGGCGGTCCGCATTCATGTACAGGAGCAGGTGCTGGCCCTTGACGGTGGAGGCGGCGGCCATGACCGGGCCGAAGTCGTGGAGGACCTCCACGGAGCCGAGCTGCTCGCCGCCCGGGCCCTTCACGGGCGCGAGCCCGCGCATGACGAAGCCGCCGCGGCCGAGTTCGATGCCCGCCACGGGCTTGCCCGAGGTGTTGACGTCGAGCACGGTCTGGCGGAAAGAGGAGATGTCGTCGGAGACGTCCACCCACTTGCCGTCGCGTTTGGACTGCAGCTTGCGCCACAGGCGCACCAGGCTGCGGCCGTTGGGCAGGTGGAAGTGCAGCTTGAGGTCCGTGCCCATGACCGCCTTGTAGCCCGCCAGGGCCGGAGCCAGGGCCTGGCGGAGCATCTCGCGCGCGTGCTGCGACTGGGGAGAATTCTCGTCGTCGATGTTGCCTGCGCCGGCCTCCGCGAAGGCCTGGACAACGGCGGGCAACTCGCTGTACTGCGCGGCCATGCCCTGGGCCATGGCCGCGCTGGCGGCGATGGATTGGCCGATTTCCGCGGCCTTGTTGTCCACGAGCGTGTCGACGAAGCCCTGGCGCAGCCCGTCGAGTTCCCGCGTCAACAGGTACAGGCTGGCCGCGGCCAAGAGCAGGGTGACGAGCACGGTGGGCAGGCTGACCTTGGTCTGCAGTTTCATGGTCGCTCCTTATATATAATGGGATTCTTTCAACCTATTAGATATCGGCAAGGAACTGTCAAGCTGATTAGAAATTTGTGCCGCTTTGCACAAGAACTGCGGCTTTGGAAGGAGCGGGGCGAGCCGGGGGGCGCTAGCTTGTTCATAAATTCACAATCTTGGTTCGTACGGATCGCGGGAGGATATGCATGAGCCCCCGTCGCGTTCTTTTGGTCGAGGATAGTCCTGTCGACGCCACCCACGCCCGGGGCCTGCTGCGCGTCCTGGGGCACGAATGCTGCGGCAGCGCCGTTTCCGGCGAGCGGGCCCTGGAAATGGCCGGGGAGCTCCGGCCGGACGTGGTGCTCATGGACGCCGAACTCGAGGGCGAGATGGACGGGGTGGAGGCCGCGCGGCGCATCAAGCTGGAGATGGACCTGCCGGTGATCCTGGTCACCGGCCTGGACGCCGGGCGCGCCCTGGCGCGCGGGGGCGGGGTCCTGGACTGCTTCCTGGAAAAGCCCCTGTCCAAGGACACGCTCGCCGCCAACCTGCAGTTCATCGTCGAGAACCACGCCCTGCGGCGCAGGCTGGCCGAGCGCAACGAGGACTACCGCCGCCTGCTGGAGAACGCCCTGGCGGGCATCTTCCGCGCCGATCCCGACGGCGCGCTGGTCTGGGTCAACGACGCCCTGTGCGGCATTCTGGGCTACGACGGGCCGCAGGACATGCTCGCCTGCTGCCCGCGCCTGGGCGCCCGCTACTACGTGCGCCAGGAGCGCTGGAACGAGCTGCTGGACCTGCTGGAGAGCGATGGCGAGGCGCACGGCTTCCAGTCGCGGGTCTACGGCAGGGACGGCGACGTGCTCTGGGTCTCGGAGCACGTGCGCGGCGTGCGCGACGCCGCCGGGCGGCTGGCCGCCGTGGAAGGCGTGGTCGTGGACGTGACGGACCGGCACGAGGCCGAGGTGGGCCTGCAGGCGGCCGTGCACCAGCTCGACCAGGTGGTGGACTCCCTGGCCGATCCGCTCCTGGTCACGGACCTGGAGCACAACATGATCCTGTGCAACGCCGTGTTCCGCCGCGTCTTCGGCCTGGACGAGGACGCGGAACCCGACTGCGCCAGGCTCCTGCAGGGCATGTCCGGCGGGCGTTGGTCCGAGAGCTTCGCGCGCTTCGCCAGGCGGCCGGGCATCTACCGGATCCCGGCCGGGCCGGGCAACGGCGGCCGGGCCGCGTCCAGCCACCTGCTGACCCTCTCGCCCTACGTTTCGCCCGAGGGCGAACTGGTGGGCGTGATCTACACCTTTACCCCCCTGGCCCGCACCGGAGGCGCGTGATGCTGCGCAAGCACCAGTTCGTGAAGACCGATTGCGAATGCCTCAAGCGCGCCACGCGCTTCGTGTGCAAGCACTGCGGGGTCATGGAGTACCGCAGCGCGCGGGAACTCAAGGCCCTGAGCGCGGTGCAGGCGGCCTGCGACCACCCGGACGCTCCGGCCGTGCCTCCGCGCGAGGCCATGCGCGCCCGCTTCGGCGGGACCATCGACTGCCTGGCCCCGGACTGGGAAACCTACATGCGCGACTCCGGGGCCTGCCGCAACTGCTAGGCCCGGCCCGCGCCGCCTCTTCCCTTCGCCGCCTTCCGTTTTCGCGCCTTCGTTTCCCGCGTCTTCGTTTGCCGCGCGCCGATCCCGGCGCTACGCGTGGTTGCGCAGGGCCAGTTCGGCCGGGTGCGGCCGCAGGTAGTGCTGCCGGGCCAGATAGGGCTCGGCGTACTTGCGCACGTAGTGGTTGGCCAGGGTCACGGGCACGATCAGGGGCACGTGGCCGAGCTTGTAGGCCTCCACGGTTTCCAGGAATTCCCGCTTTTCGTCGGCCTCCAGCCGCTTCTTGAAGTGCCCGAGCACGTGCAGGAGCACGTCGGCGTGCTTCTTCGGCGTGGCGCGCACGGCCAGGGCGCGCATCAGCGCCGCCTCGTAGTCGGCCGCCACCGTTGCCGGTTCGGCGAAACCGGCCGGGGTGGCGGCGCGGGCCACGAAGGCCCCGAGCTCGCGATAGAGCTGCGGGCTGTGCGCGCGCACGAGCAGCTTGTGGCGCGTGTGGAAGTCCACCAGCCCGCCGGGCGTGAGCCCGGCGGCCAGCAGGGAGCGCCAGCGGTGCAGGGCGAAGACGCGTTCCACGAAGTTCTCGCGCAGGGCCGGATCGTTGAGGCGGCCCTCCTCCTCGGCGGGCACCGTGGGGAAGCGGCGCAGGAACTCGCGCGCGAACAGGCCCTTGCCGCGCTTCACGGGCTGGGGCAGGCCCGGCCGGAACACGGCCACGCGCTCCATGCCGCTGGAGGGCGATTTGGACTTGAAGATGAAGCCGCAGAGGTTCTCCCCGGCAAGCCCGTCCAGCCGCGTGCGCGCCCAGGCGAGCATCCGCTCGGTGTGGTCGGCCCCGGTGGACGGGACCGTCAACCGCCAGGAGTCCGGTTCGTCCGGGTCGCCGACCAGGCGCATGGAGGGCCTCGGCACGCCCAGGCCGCATTCGGTTTCCGGACACACGGGCACGAAGGCGAAGTGGCGCGCGAGCACGTCGGTGACGTAGCGGTCGCGGCGGTGCGAACCGTCGTAGCGCACCGGCTCGCCCAGCAGGCAGGCGGACGCGCCGACCCGGATCGAGGGAACGTCGGGCTCCGGCGCGAAGCCGGGCTCGGGCGGGATCGTGGACATGGTCGCTCCTGAAAGAGGTTCCGGCCGTGGGGCCTGGTGCGCCATTATGCCCTGCGCCGCCGTTCGGGGCAACGGCATGAGAAAAAAGGAACGCGATCTGGGGCCGGAGAATGGGAAAAAAGGAACGTTGCCCCCGGCCGCCGCGGAAAAAGGGAACGCCCGGCCGGGCCGGGCGTTCGAAAAACCGATGCGGCCCTGGTGGCCGTCGCGGCGGCCATCGGGCGGTTATCGGGCGGCGTCGGGGCGGCGTCGGGGCGGCTAGTACCTGCCGATGATTTTCTTGGCCTGGCCGACCACGAGCTTGGTCTTGGAGTCCACGGCGTGGACCGTGACCTCGTAGGTGTTGCCCTGGCCGCCGGAGCACGGGGGCAGGTAGTAGCCGGAGCCGATGTCGCCGGCCGTGGCGCGGTGGGCGCGCACGCCGGTCACGCCCTCGGGCAGCCGCATGGACTCGCCGGGCACGGCGGGAATGACCACTTCCCGGGCTCCGGCCGGAACCGGTACGGAGATGACGCCGTGGCCGCCGCCCGAGGAAAGGGGCGTGTAGGTCAGGTCGTTGAATTCCGCGATCAGGGTGTCGGCCGAGGCCGGGATGGCCGAGACCTTCAGGGCCGGGGACGCGGATTTCGAGCCTCCGTAACGCCGGCACTGCATGCCCGCCGGCACCTTTCCGCCGTCCCACGCGGGGTCGGCGAAGGCGATGGCCAGGGGCGAGACGGTTTGGCCGAGTTCGTTGCCGAACACCGTGTGCCGGCACCCGGCGGCCATGGCCAGGGCCAGGACCAGGGCCAGGGCGAGCGGGGCGAAGAGCGGGCTGCGCATCTGGGGGAACCTCCCACTTGTTGAAATGAATGGAGAAATAAAAGCAGATAATAGCCGAGAGCGAGCCGGTGTCAAGAACGGAATGCGCGGTTGCCCGCTTCCGTGGGCCGCTTCGGCCTTCCGGATCGGCGGGTCGGGCGATGGCCCGGGTCGGGCGCCCCGGGCTCGGGTGTCCGGGGCGGGCGTACGGCTCAGGCGTCCGCCGGAGAGTCCGGGGCTGCGGCCGGGGGCCCCTGCCCGGCGTTCCGGGCCGCTGCGGGCGTCGTCCCAGCGGCTCCCTGGATGACCTCGCGCACGCGGTAGGTCTTCTGGTTGCGGTTCTCGTGGAAGATGCGCAGCAGGATTTCGGCGAGGATGCCCACGGAGAGGAAGAGCACCGTGGAGAGGATCAGGAGCATGGTCAGCAGCGTGGGCTGGATGAGCATCACGCCGGGAATGTCCAGGACCATGCGTTCGTAGAGGGTCTTCAGCCCCATCACGGTCGCGCCCAGGGCGGAGACGAGCCCGAAGGCGCCGAAGAGGTAGATGGGCTTCTGGGCGAAGTCGCCCAGGAACTTCACGGTCATCAGGTCGAGGATGACCTTGAAGGTGCGGATGATGCCGTACTTGGAGGTTCCGGCGGTGCGCGGGTGGTGGCGCACGGGCATCTCCGTGATGCGCGCGCCCTCCCAGTGGGCGTAGACCGGGATGAAGCGGTGCATTTCGCCGTAGAGGCGCACGCCCTTGAGCACCTCGGCGCGGTAGGCCTTGAGCGTGCAGCCGTAGTCGTTGAGATGCACGCCCGTGACCCAGGAGATGAGCTTGTTGGCGATCATCGACGGGATCTTGCGCTTGAGCATGTCGTCCTGGCGGTTCTTGCGCCAGCCGCTGACCACGTCGAAGCCCTCGTCGAGCCGGGCGATGAGCAGGGGGATGTCGTCCGGGTCGTTCTGCAGGTCGCCGTCCATGGGGATGATGACCCGGCCGCGCGCGGCGTCGAACCCGGCGGACAGGGCGGGCGTCTGCCCGTAGTTGCGGCGGAAGGCCAGGACCTTGAGAAAGGGCAGGCGCGCGGCCTGGGTGCGCAGGGCCTCCAGGGTCCCGTCCGTGGAGCCGTCGTCCACCACGATGACCTCGGTCGAACCGAACCCGCCGCGCGCGAGCAGGGCGGCGAGCCGCTCGCACAGCGGCGCGACGTTGGCCTCCTCGTTGTAGACGGGGATGACGATGCTGACGTCGAGTGCGTCTGTTTCGCCTGGCGCGCCGGGCGCGCCTGTTTCGCCGGTCGTGCTGGGAGCGCCGGCCGCGTTGGTGTCGGAGATCGCGTCGCGCTCGGGCGCGCTCGGCGCGGAGGACGGGAGGTTGGCCATGCTGGCGGTCCGTGGTTGGGGTTGGCCGGGCGCGGAAGCCCCGGCGGATGGGAGTTTGTACACAACCGCCCGTCATCCCGCAACCGGCCCCGCCGGGCGGGCGCGGCGGCCATTCCGGGACGCGCGGCGTTCCGGGGCGGCGCCTGCGGTGGTCCCCGAACGGAGGCCGCGCGGGACCGCCCGGGACCGCGCGGGGCCACGAGGACGGCCGCGCGAGCGGCGCGGGGCGCGGAAAAAGTCCTTGCCCTCCGGCCGGGGCTTACGTAGTTTTTGCACCGACCCTCGTCCGGTCCCGAACAGGCCATGACCCGCACCGACACCCGCGTCCTGCTTGCGTTTCTCTGCTTCGCGCTCGCCTATTTCCTGCTCGTCTGGAATGGGGCCTCGCCCTACGTGTACGTGTCCGGCGACACGGCCAACACCCTCTCCGTGCTCGCGGCCATGGCCCATCCCGGCGCGTTCGCGGGCGACCCGGTCTTCGGCGACCCGGCCAACTACGCCTTCTACCGCATCGTGCACATCCCGCTGACGCGCTGGCTGGCCGGGTTCACCGGCGACTACGGCACGGCCTACTGCCTGCTGCTTGCGCCCGTGCTCTTCCTGCACCTGGCCGGGTACTACCTGCTCGGCCGCCTGCTCTTTCCCCGTCCGCTCCACGCCGCGCTGTTTTCCCTCCTGGCGCTGGTGCCCATCTCCCTGGGCATGGGCGAATACTGGGGCGCGCACCGCGACGCCCAGGCCCGGTTGACCTTTTCCGCGCTGCTGCCCTGGCTGCTGGCCGGGGCCTGGCTCTGGCGCGCGCGACCGCTCCTGTGGCCCGTGCTCCTGCTCGGCGCGGGCGCGCTGACCTACGTGCACTCCCTGAGCGCGCCGGTCTGGGGCCTGGCCCTGTGGCTGGGCATGTGGGGGTTCCTGCCCGCGCGCTGGTCGCCGTGGCGCAAGCTGGCGGTCATGGCCGCCACGGGCGCGGTCTTCGTGCTGGTCATGGCCCCGTTCGCCCTGCGTTTTTTCGCGGGCAACAGCGCGGCCTTTCACGGCGACCGCGCCGAACTGCTGGAGGCCATGCGCGTGCGGCTGCGGCCCGGGTCCGTGCACGTCTGGGACAACGTGCGGGAGTTCTTCACGCCCGGGCTGGTCGCGCTGCTGGCCGCCGGGGCGGCGGCCGTGGCCCTGCTGCGCGCGGCCGGGGGCGCGCGGCGCGAGGGCGCGCGGCTCATCGGGGCCTGGGCCGCGGGCGTGGTCGGCGTGAGCGTGGGCCTCACCTGGCTGCTGGGGCTGCGCCACGCGGACGGCGGCGTGCCCTCTCTGGACTTCTTTCTGGTGCGCGGGCTGCGCTACCTGATTCCCCTGGCCCTGCTGGCCCTGGTCTGGGCCCTGGTGGTCTGGGCCGAGGGACGGCGCGCGCCGGCAGGTGCCGCGGGGCGCGGCCCGCTCGGGCGGCGCGGCGCGGTCCTGGCGGTGCTGCTGGCCGCCGTCGTGGTCGGCGGGTTCGGGGACCAGCTCTGGCGGCGCACGGCCGAGCTGCGCCACGGGCACTTTTTCAGCCTGTCGCCCGAGCGGCGCGACTACGTGGCCGCGCTGGACGCCGTGCGCCAGCGCACCGCGCCCGGGGCCAAGGTCCTGGTCCTTGGGGCCGACGAACTGCCCGTGCGCTACTACGCCCTGCATCCCCTGGTCTATTCCTGGAAGGACGGCGGGTTCGTGGTCTTCGGCGACAAGGACGGCATGATCGCCTGGTGGCGCGCCTACCAGGAGCACGAGGCCATCCGCCGCGTGCCCGACCCCACGGCCCGGCTGCGCCGCTGGGAGGAATTTTCGCGCACGCGGGGGGGGACCGTCCTGCTGCTCTCCCGCGACTTGCCCGAGGCCCGCGCCCTGGACGGCGACGTGCGCGTGCTCTACGCCAACGACCACTTCGTGCTCGCGCAACTGTCGTCCGGCGCCGGTTCGGGCCCGGGTCCGGGCTCTGGCCCGGGCACGGGTTCGGGAACGGGCCCGGCCGACCGGCCGATTCCGAGGGAGGGCTAGGCCATGTGCGGCATCTGCGGATTCGTGGGGCCCGAGGGGCCCGCCACGCTCACGGCCATGAACGACCGCCTGCGCCATCGCGGGCCGGACGCGGCCGGGGAGTGGGCCGACGCGGCGCGCGGGGTGCGGCTCGGGCACCGGCGGCTGTCGATCATCGACCTGGCCAGCGGCGCGCAGCCCATGGAGTCGGCCGACGGCTCGCTGGTCACGGTCTACAACGGCGAGATATACAACCACGCCGAACTGCGGCGCGAGCTGGAGGACGCCGGGCTGGCGTTCCGCACGGACCACTCGGACACCGAGGTGCTGCTCAACGGCTATCTGCACTGGGGCGCGGCCGTGCTCGACCGCTGCAACGGCATGTGGGCCTTCGCCATCTGGGACCGGCGCAGCAACGAGCTGTTCCTGGCCCGCGACCGGTTCGGCAAGAAGCCGCTCTACTGGGCCGCCGGGGAGGGCTGGTTCGCCTTCGCCTCGGAGCTCACCGCCCTGGCCCTGTACCCGGCCGTGCGCACCGAGACGGATAGGCTCTCGCTGCAAAAGTACTTCGCCTACGGGTTCATCCCCGCGCCGCGCACGCTCTACCGCGACGTGCACAAGCTCCCGGCCGGGCACCTGCTGCGCGTGCGCGTGGGCGCGGACGGCCCGGGCACCGTGTCCGCGCCCGAGGTCCGGCGCTGGTGGTCCTTCGAACTGGACCCCTTCGCCGGCACGCCGCGCGATCCGGAGGAGGAGTGGGGCGGGCGCATCCGCGAACTGCTGGACCGCGCCGTGGCCCGGCGATTGATGAGCGACGTGCCTCTGGGCGTGTTCCTCTCCGGCGGCATCGACTCCTCGTCCGTGGCCGCGTTCGCCGCGCGCCACGTTGGCCCGGGCGAGCTGCGCACCTTTTCCATCGGTTTCGGCGAGCGGAGCTTCGACGAGTCGGCCTATTCCGACCTCATGGCCCGGCAACTGGGCACGGCGCACGAGAATTGCCGCCTGACCCCGGACCAGGCCCGCGACCTGCTGCCCGCGGCCGCGGCCGGGCTGGACGAGCCCATGGGCGACAGCTCCTTCCTGCCCACCTACCTGCTCTGCCGGGAGACGCGCCGCCACGTGACCGTGGCCCTGGGCGGCGACGGGGCGGACGAGCTCTTCGCGGGCTATGCGCCGTTCCGTGCCCTGCGCGCGGCCCGGGCCTGGAGCGCGCTGGTGCCCGGCTTCGCGCACCGGGGCGCGCGGCTGGCCGCAGCGCTCCTGCCCGTGTCGCACAACTACATGTCCCTGGGCTTCAAGATTTCGCGCACGCTGCGCGGGCTGTCCCAGCCACCGGCCCTGTGGAACCCGGTCTGGCTCGGCCCGCTGGAGCCGGACGAACTGGCCGAACTCTTCGCCGCGCCCGTGGATCCGGACGATGTCTACGCCGAGGCCATCGAGGCCTGGAACTCCTGCGCCGGCGACGACGTGGACCGCACCCTGCAGTTCTACACCCGCCTCTACCTGGCGGACGACATCCTGGTGAAGGCCGACCGCGCCTCCATGCTCAACTCCCTGGAGGTGCGTTCGCCCTACCTGGACATCGAGCTGGTGGACTTCGTGCGCCGCATCCCCTCGGCCTGGAAGCTGCGCCGGGGCACGACCAAGTACATCCTGAAGAAGGCCCTGGAGCCCGTGCTGCCGCGCGAGATCATCCACCGGTCCAAGCAGGGCTTCGCCATGCCCGTGGGCCGCTGGCTGGCGGACGGGGCCGTGGCCGTGGACCCCGCGCGCACGGCGCAGGGGCTGAGCCGGGACTTCGTGCGCGCGCGGCTGGAGGCGCACCGGCGCGGCCGCGCGGACGAGCGGCTCTTTTTGTGGAACGTCTGGCTGCTGGGCCAGGGAAGTTTCGCGGATTCGACGAGTCCGGCGGGCCCGGGCGAACGGGCATGAACCCAAGGAGGAGCACCGTGGAGACGGGCGAAAGGACCGGCGACGCCGGGGACAGGACACACCGAAGGGACGCGGCCGCCCGCAACCGCGCCTTCTACGACCGCCTCAGCGGCGGGCAGGACGACTACTGGACCCTGATGGCCGCGCCGGTCTTTCGCGTGCGCCGCATCCTGGAGCTGGTGCGCGCCGCGCGGCCGTCGCGACTGTGCGACTTCGGCTGCGGCAACGGCGCGCTGCTCGCCGAAGTGGCCCGGGCCATGCCCGCGGCCCAGCTCTTCGGGCTGGACCTCTCCGCGCCCCTGGTGGCGGACGACGCCGAGCGCATGCCCTCGGTGGCCTTTGCGGCGGCGGATCTCTCCGCGCCGGACTTCGCCTTTCCCTGGCCCCGGGTGGACATGGCCGTGAGCAGCGAGGTCATCGAGCACGTGGACGCGCCGGAGAACTATCTGGCCAACGTGGCCGGGGCGTTGGTCCCGGGCGGGACGCTGGCCCTCAGCACCCAGAGCGGACCGGTGCACGCCACCGAGCGCCACGTGGGCCACGTGCGCCACTGGCGCGCGGCGGAGATGGAGGCGCTGCTGCGCGGGGCCGGGTTCTCCGAGGTGCGGGTCTGGAACGAGGGCTTCCCCTTCCACGACCTCTCCAAGCGGCTGGCCAACCTGAACCCGCAAAAGGCCCTGGCCTCCTTCGGGCAGGGCCGCTACACGCCCGCGCAGCGTCTGGTCTGCGCCGCGCTGCGTGTTCTCTTTCTGTTCAACTCCCGCACGAGCGGCGCCCAGCTCTACGCCCTGGCGCGGCGCTGAATTCAGCCCGGCGCCGCATCCGGCCAGGGACGCCCGCCCTTCCCCTACCTTTCGCCTCCTGGAAAAGGATCGGCGGGGCCCCGAGGGGCCCCGCCGCATATGGGGGGATGCGCCGCCGCGGTCCGTTCGGGCCGCGCCGCACGCCTTCGAGGGCCTAGGTTTCCTTCTTGTGCCCGCCCTTCATGGCCAGGCCCATGCCCTCGGCCATGAAGAAGATCGAGTAGCCCCACCACAGGGTGTAGACCACGTAGAAGATCAGGGCGAAGGTCAGCACGCCCGCGTCGCCGGCCGCGCTCTGGGGCACGATGCCGTAGTAGTTGTAGCCCACCTCGACTCCGCGCTTGATGACCTCGGAGACGACCTTGGCGGCCTTGAACTCCTTCTGGTGCTTGAGCTCGGTCTCCAGGGAGGTCAGGGCCCGCCACCAGGTGTACATGGCCTCGCGCTCCTCGATGCCGTAGGCCGAGCTGAGCGCGTCGCCCTTGTTGTGGAACATGGCGTCGGAGTCGTCGAGCACGCGGGTGAGCACCGCGCCCAGGTCGCCGGAGACCTCGCAGCCCTGGCCCGCGGCCTTGGCCTCGGCCCCGGCCGTGGCGAAGATGTGCTCGGCGTTGCCGGCCAGCTTGTCGCTCTTGAGCTCGACCGTGGCCTTGAAGACCTTGCCGCCCAGGGGCTGCACCTGCTCGCGCAGGGACGGGATGTAGTAGGTCGAGCCCTTGGAGATGGAGTTGAACAGGTCGTCCGACGCGCTGAAGGCGTTGCGGCCGTCGCCGAAGGAGGGGCTGAACATGTAGGCCAGGACGATGAAGAAGATCACCGCCATGGTCGCGCCCTTGAAGAATTCTTTCTTGCTCGCAGCCATGTTACGCCTCCTTCAGCTTGCCGATGTTGCTGAAGAACATGCCGATGACCCACACGCCGAAGATGCCCACGACCACGAAGAAGGCCCAGTTGCCCATCTGCGTGAGGGTGCCGGACAGCCCGGGGTCGATGCTGATGATCTTCATTTCGCCCAGCTTGCCCGGCAGGGCGAAGAGGCGGTTGACGAAACCGGCCAGGATGGCCGTGGCGTAGAAGCCGCGGATGTAGATGCCCTTGACCACGCGGGTGGTCAGCGCGCCGATCTGGATGCCGAAGAGCGAGCCGAGGAGCATGCCCATGGCCAGGGTGTAGAAGATGAACCCGTAGATGGCGTACTGGCTGATGGCCGCGAAACCGGCGGTGAAGATGATCTGCAGGATGTCCGTGCCCACGGTGGTGAAGGAGCTCACGCCGAGGATGTAGACGAACATCGGGAAGGTCAGGAAGCCGCCGCCCACGCCCATGATCGCCGCGGTGAAGCCGACCACCGAGCCGCACAGGGCCACGAACACGCCGGAGATGCGCTTGCCGCCGGGCACCAGGTCGGTGTCGAAGGTGATCATCGGCGGGATGTTCATGGACTGCAGCTTGGTGGGCAACCCCTGCTTGCCGCTGGGGGCCGAGCCGTGGGCGTCGCCGCCCGTGTCGGACTTGCGCAGCTTGAGGAAGTCGATCATCGAGTAGATGCCGAGGAAGCCGAGCAGGACCACGTAGACCAGGCTGATGAACATGTCCGAGAGCACCGGGTTGATCTCGTAGAGGGCGCGGTTGATCACGCCGCCGCCGAGCACGCCGATGATCGAGCCGCCGAGGAAGGCCACGGCCAGCGGCACGGAGACGTTGCCCAGCTTCTTGTGCACGGCCGTGCCCATGATCGCCTTGGCGAAGATGTGGAACAGGTCCGTGCCCACGGCCAGGATGCCCTTGATGCCCGCGCTCATCAGCGCCGGGGTGATGATGAAGCCGCCGCCCGCGCCGATGCACCCGGTGATCAGTCCGGCGGCCAGGCCGATGAGGATGGACACGGCGAAGATGGCCGGGGTGTAGAAGGCCGGGGTGTAGGCCTTCTTGCCGCCGAGCATGGCGGGCAGGGTGTCCCCGGCCAGGGCCACGGCGAAGATCAGGGCCGGAACGGCCAGACAGAGCAGGATGAGGAGCCGTTTCTTGCTCCGCATGATGGTCATGGAGGCCTCGTAGTCCCACTTGGCGTGTTCCCGCGAGGCCTGCATGAGCATGTCGTAGAAAGCGCGCAGGTGTTTCGTCATCTCCCTCTTTCCTCTTGGTTCGTGGTGGACGGCGCGGGGCTGTCCCCGGTGCGCCGCGTCGCGATCTTCCCCTGCCGCGGGCGGCGCTCCCCGCGCCCCGCCGGGCGCTGCGCCGCCCGCGGCAGTCGGCCCCGATGGCCTGAAATGCGTTTCACCCCGGCTAGCCCGGAGCGGCTTGCGCCTTTGGTTCGGCCCCGGCCCCCGTCCCGGCGCCGCGTTGCGCCAGAATGGCCCTGACCCGCTCCCAGAGCAGGTCGGTGTCCGGGTCCTTCTCCACCACGGCCACGGCCAGGCCGGCCAGGGGGCCGGGGGCGTCCGGGGTGAAGGTGTTCAGGACCACGGCCACGGGGCCTGCGCCTCCGCGGCGGCGGGCCCATTCGCCCATGCTCCCGGCGTGCGGAATCTCCGGGTCGAGCACCAGCAGGTGCGGCGGCTCGGGCGAGCAGAGCCGGGCGCAGACTTCGCGCCCGTCCCGGGCCGTGTCCGCACGGACCCCGTGCTTGGCGAATTCGCGCCTGAGCAGCTCCCGCACGTTGGGATTGCGGTCGGTGATCAGAATACGTGGGGTTGGCGACATGGCGTGCTCCGGGCTTGCCCGGACAATGGCAAGGGCCGTGCCAGAACGGCGCACAGGGGGCTTTGCGAAAAATGCCGTGATTAGGATGTGTTGCGCAGGCGCGGCGCGGCGGCGCCCGGAACGGGCGCGGGACGGGCTGTCAGGATTTTTTACGGTCTGGCAAAGCCGCGCGCTGCACGGCGCGCGTGGGGAGGCGGGGGCGGACGGCCGGAAAACGGCCGCAACGGCGGCGCGTCGAAGCGGCCCTGCGGGACCGCCCGGCAACCGGCCGGCAACCGGGCAGACGCCGGCCCGGGCCGGCCGGGGCGCGGATCAGGCCACCGAGGTGGTCACCTTGAGGCCGTACTTGTCGATGCGCGCGAGCAGGGTGGGGCGCGACAGGCCCAGGAGCTTGGCCGCGCGCGTGCGGTTGCCGCCGGTCATGGCCAGGGCCTCGGCCACGATCAGGGCCCCGAAACGGTCGGCCATGGACTCGAAGAGGTTGTCCGAGTCCGCGGACTTGAGCCGCGCGCGCACCCAGCGGCGCATGACCTCCTCGGCGTCGGCCGCGCCCGGCGCGTCCGAGGCGCCGGAGTGGGCCAGGGTTTCGGCCAGGTCCTCGGCCTCCAGCGGCCCGCCCCGACTGAAGATCAGCCCCTTGTGCACGGCGTTGGCCAGCTCGCGCACGTTGCCGGGCCAGTCGTGTTCGATCAGCAGCCGTTCGGCGGCCACGGTCAGGCCCGGGTTGGGCACGCCGAGTTCGGCGGCGAAGCGCTCCAGGAAGTGGCGCGCCAGGATGGGCACGTCCTCGCTGCGCTCGCGCAGGGGTGGCAGGGACAGGGTCACGACCTTGAGGCGGTAGTAGAGGTCCTCGCGGAAGTGCCCGGCGGCCACGGCGGCCTCCAGGTCGCGGTTGGTGGCGGCCAGGATGCGCACGTCCACCGCGATGGTCTGGTGCCCGCCGAGGCGTTCGATCTGGCGCTCCTGGAGCAGGCGCAGGAGCTTGGCCTGGATGCCCAGGGGCATGTCCCCGATCTCGTCCAGGAACACGGTGCCGCGGTTGGCCTGCTCGATCTTGCCCACGCGGCGGTTGGAGGCGCCGGTGAAGGCGCCCTTTTCGTAGCCGAAGAGCTCGCTCTCCAGCAGGGTTTCGGGAATGGCCACGCAGTTGATGACCTGGAAGGGCCGCTCGGCGCGCAGGCTGTGGCGGTGCAGGGTGCGGGCGATGAGCTCCTTGCCCGTGCCGGATTCGCCCTGGATGAGGATCGTGGCGTCCGTGGGCGCGGCGCGGCCGATGGCCTTGCAGAGGTCCTGCATGGCCTGGCTGCGGCCGAGCAGCACGTCGGGCTGCGGGTGCCCGGCGGCCTCGGGAGTGCGCTGCTCGCGCACGGCGGTGCTCAGGGCCTTGTCGATGAGCGCGAGCACCGCGGGCACGTCGAAGGGCTTGAGCACGTAGTCGAAGGCGCCCATCTTGGTGGCCTCGATGGCCGTGTCCGTGGTGCCGTAGGCGGTCATGATGATCACCGGCAGGGCGGGCTCGCGTTCGCGCATGGCCTTGAAGGCCTCCAGCCCGTTCATGCCCGGCAGGCGCACGTCCATGACCACGAGGTCCGGGCGCTCGGCGGCCACCTCCTTGATGCCGTCCTCGCCCGAGGACGCGGTGCGCGTGGCGAACCCCTCGGCCGCCAGCACGCGCTGGAAGCTTTTGCGCAGCTGCGCGTCGTCGTCCACGATCAGGATCGAAGCCACGTCTCCCTCCTTTCGCAGGGCAGGGCGATGACGAAGGTCGCGCCGTCGCCCTCCTTGGAATGCACGTGCAGCCAGCCGCCGTGGCCCTCCACGATGCGGCGCACGATGGACAGCCCGAGGCCGGACCCCTCCTCCTTGGTGCTGAAGAAGGGCTCGAAGATCTTCTCCTGGATGTCCGGGGCGATGCCGGGGCCGTTGTCCGAGAAGCGGAAGACCACGGCGCGGCCCAGGGGCTCGAGCACGCCCTCCTCCATGGAGATGTCGATGCGCCCGCCGCCGGGCATGACCTCCAGGGCGTTGAGCAGCAGGTTGGCGAAGGCCTCCTTGAGCTGCTCGGCGTCGATGGCCAGGTGCGGCGCGCGCTCGGGCCGTTCGAAGCGCACCTTGATCCCGCCGGATTCCAACCGTTGGTTGAGCAGCAGCAGGGTCATGTCCACGACCTCGGCCGGGTCCATGCGCCGGAACTTGAGCTTGGGGCGGCGCGCGAATTCCAGGAAGTTGTGCACGATGGTGTCGATGTGCCCGATTTCCTCGGCGACCACGGCGAAGTCCTCCTTCTGCGCAACGTCCAGCTCCAGGGAACGCTCCAGGGAGAACAGGCGCATCTTCACGGAGGTCAGCGGGTTGCGGATGGAGTGGGCCACGCCCGCTGCCAGCTTGCCCACGGTGGCCATCTTCTCGGACTGGGCCAGGACCTGGCGGCTGGCGTCGAGCTTGCCCTGGGCCTGCTCCACGTCGCCGATGAGCCCGCGCACCTTGGAGGCCAGGGCCTCGACCTCGTCGGGAAAGCCCGGGGCGTCGGCCGGTCCCGGGGCCTGGCCGCCGGGGCTCAGGGCCAGGCGGCGGATGGGGCCGAGGATGTTGCGGAACAGGATCCAGGCCAGGAGCACGCACGCGCCCGCGCTCAGGGACAGGGCCACCCAGGCCAGGGCGGCCACGGTGCGCGTCTGGGTGTCGTACTCCTCGCGGCTGGCCGCGATGGAACGTTCGTGCAGCCGTTTGTAGTCCTGGCAGAGCTCGTAGATTTTTTTGAATCGGTCCCGGTACTCCACGTGCACGGCCGCGCTCTCCTGTTCGCGGCTCTGTTGGTGCAGCTCCACGATGCGGCCTCGGTCGAAGGCCAGGCGCAGGTACTCGGCCTCGATGCGGTTGAGCACGGTGTGCGCGCCCTCCTCCAGGGCGGACTGGCGCGCGCGGGAGATCCAGTGCTCGAAGGCCTGGTGGTGCTCGTTCATGCGGTCGAGCCACTCGGGATCGTCGGTGGAGAGATAGTCGGTGACGTAGCCCTTCTGCGAGGCCAGGGCGCTCATGAGCCCGTGCGCCGCGGCCAGGGCGGTGATGTCCCGGTCCATGATCTCGGTGTAGGTGGACTGGGTGCGGTTGATGAACCACAAGGTGCCCAGGCCGCCGAGGGTGGAGACGGCGAGCAGGGCGGCCAGCAGCAGGGCGACCTTGAGGCGCAGGCTTAAGGGCTTGAACATGGCGCTCGATGCGGGCGCCGGGGGCGTGCGGCGATCCCCTGCCCGTCTGGTTGGGTTCCGGGTCCGTGTATACGCCAGAGACGGTGGAAAGGGAAGCGGCGCGGCCGGTTGCGTCGCCCGCCCGCGTGCCGGAAGGCGCGACGCCCCGTTGGCGCGAGTCCGGTGCGGAGGGCTCCGGCGGGGGGAGGCGATGCTGCCGCGCCCGGGCGGGTGCGGCCGGACCGAGAACGTTCGCCGCGCCGGGCGCTGAGGACGCGTCCGGCGCGGCGAGCGCCAGAGGGCCCGGAAAGGGCCGCCCGACGGGGGGACCGCCGGGCGGCTTGAGGTGGCGGCCGCCCCGCGCCTGCGCGGGCCGGGCGCATGGGGACGGGTTGCTCGCACGGGGCGGCCGCCGTGTCCGGGCCTCTTTCGTGCGCCGTTCGTCGAACGGCGCAACGATGCTATCTTCGCCGCCTGCGGCCGGGGCCCATTGCTTCGGCCCGCCCCCGCCGCGTCGCGGCTTGCCTCAGCAGCAGACCCAGAGGGCCGCGTCGGTGAGGCGGTTGTACAGGGCGTGGGAGACGGAGCCCATGAAGAGCCTTCTCAGCAATCCTCCTCCCGCGCCGCCGCGTCCCGCAGCGACCACTGCGAATCGGCCGTATTCGGCCTCGTTGAGGATCGCGCGGGCGGGATCGTTGTCCTCCACCACCCGCGTGGTGATGGTGTGCGGGGGCACGCCCTCGGCCTCGAGCAGGGCGCGCGCCGCGGCGAACGTGATTTCCGGTTCCTCGGGGTTGGCCGCGCCCTCGCGGCGCACGCGCAGGATGGTCACGCGGTGCGCGCCCGAGGAGCCCAGGATGCGGCCCACGTGGCGGGCCATGCGGTTGGCGGGTTCGCTCCCGTCCACGCAGAGCAGCACGTCGCGGCCGCTGGGGGCCGGGGTGCGGCACAGCCACAGGGGGATGCCGCAGGACCGCTCGATGATTTCCTTGGTGATGTTCTCCGTGCCTTCGAGCATGTCGTCGAGCCAGGTGCGGCCGCGGTTGCCCAGGGCGCAGGCGTCGTAGCCGCCGAGCGCGGCCTCGTCGATGATGTCCAGGACCATGGAGGTGCGCTGGGTGCGCAGGCGCACGTTGATGTCGCCCTTGCCCGCGCCGCCGCTCATGAGCAGGCGCCGTGCGGTTTCCAGGGCCTCGCGGCGGCGGTCCGTGTGCAGCTTGCGCACGTCCTCGTCCATCTGTCCGGTGCCGACCACGGTGCGGTAGAATCCCCGGATCTCGGTCTCCTCCGGGGGCAGGACGCCCAGCAGGGTGAAACGTACGTTGGGCACTTCCTGGAAGAAGTGGGCGGCGAAGCGCGCAGCATAGAGGTGCTGCGGCTCCTCGCCCACGGTGATGAGAATGCTGCGCTCGGTTTCTGGCCGCACCTGGGGCGCGATCGGTTCCCGTAGCTGCGAAGTGGCGGTTTCCATGTTCTTGTCCTCCTTGCGTGAGTTGCCTGGCCCGCTTGTCGTCCGGGAGGTCCCGGACATTGATTGACTAATCAATCCTAGGCAAGGGCCGTGCCAAGGAGGCGGTCCGGAGAGGAATTTTTAACCTGCCGCGAGAATTTGACAAATTCGCATGGAGGTGCGGCGTTGCGCGGCCCGGGCCGGGGAGGGGCGACGGATTTCTTGTCGGTTTGTAAGAAAGCTGTTCACCGTTCCGGGAAAAACGGCCCGGTCGGCGCATTTTCCCTACCCGGGGAGAAGGATAAACGCGGCCGGAGCATCTTGCGGCTGGCTGCCCGAAGCCGGCTCGCCCGGCGGTGGGAGGACGGCTTCAGACGTCCCGGGGCCCTTGGGGCGCGGCGTGGTCCACGTATTCGACGATCAGGCCGTCCGCGGGCGGAAGCGCGTCTTGCGGCCCACCGGGGTGGCCCGGACGGGTTCGAGCTGCCCGGCCCCGGCGCTGCGCAGCGGTTCCAGGTGCTCCTCCAGCCGGTCCACGCGCACGGTCGGCCGCGTGGCCTCGAACGGTGCGCGCAGCTGCGGCAGGCCGGCCACGATGAGTACCGAGAGCCGGGGCGAGGAGACCGCGGCGAGCTCCAGCCCGGCCTCGGGAGAGGCGAAGCGCGGGCTGACGTCGCCGGAGAGCGGCTTCACGTACGCCGCGATGGTGCGTTCGAGGGCGTCGGCCTTCACGAAGATGCGGGTGTAGGTCTCCAGGATCATGCGTGGTCCGTCCTGGCGGAGGATGTGGGGATCGCCGGGCCCCGCCCCCCGCCCGGCCGGGGCGGGGGGCGGGCGCGGCCGTTGCGTTCCGCGGCTAGATCACGCAGGCCGGGCAGGGCGCCAGCGGATACCCGGCGCGCGTCCAGGCGAGCACGCCTCCGGCCATGGAGAGCACCTCGCCGTGGCCCTGGCGCTGGAAGTGCGAGGCCACGATGTTGGCGCGGTAGCCCGAGCGGCAGTAGACCACCACGGGCCGGTCCGGGTCGGGCGCATAGCCGCCGGAGATGGCCTTGTCCAGGGGCATCCATTCCGCGCCTTCGATGCGGCCCTCCTGGGCCTCGGCCGCGGTGCGCACGTCCAGGAGCGCGAAGGCGTTTTTCGTCAGTCCCGCGCGCACCTCGCGCACGTCGAGCTGGGCGAGCTTCTCCACGGGCCGCCCGGACAGCAGCCAGGCGGACATGGAGCCCGCGAGGTAGCCGTAGATGTTGTCGTAGCCGATGCGGTGCAGCTCCACGCCCATGGCGTCGTAGGCCGCGCGGTTCTCGGTGACCAGCAGGATGCGGCTGTCCGGGGCCACGACCATGCCGACCCAGTTGGCCAGCTGCTTCTCGAAGCCGATGTTCAGCGCGCCGGGGATGTGGAATCCGCCGAAGGCGGCCACGTCGCGCGTGTCGATGACCACGGCCCCGCCGTCCATCATCTTCTGGAAGGCCTCCGGGGTCAGGGCCTTGTCCACGGGGCAGCGGTCCAGGAGCGGAGCGCCCGCGCGGTTGGTGGCGATGATGTGCGAGAAGCTCTTGGGCCGCGAGGGGTAGGACTGGGTCATGAAGGCCCGGAAGTCCTCGAATTCCGGATGCCGGAACGCGGGATTGGCGCGGCGCTCGAAGCCCAGGGTGGAGTTGGGCTTGGAGCTCATGCCCCGGCCGCAGAGCGACCCCGCGCCGTGGGCCGGGAAGACCTCCAGGTGGTCGGGCAGGCGGCCCAGCTTGGTGAACAGGGAGGTGTGCAGGTTCTTGACCTGCTCTTCGAGCACGGCGTCGCCCACCAGGTCCGGGCGGCCCACGTCGCCCACGAAGAGCAGGTCGCCGGTGAGCAGCATCCACGGCTCCTCGGAGCGGGCCTTGTCCGTGACCAGCAGGGAGATGGAGTTGGGGGTGTGCCCGGGGGTGTGCAGCACCTCCAGCCTGGCCGCGCCCGCCTCGACGACGTCGCCCTCGGCCAGCGGGGTGAAGGGGAAGTCGGCCGCGGTGCTTTCGTGCATGCAGATTTCGCAGCCGGTTATGGAGCGCAGCTCGTGCGCCCCGCTGACGTGGTCGGCGTGGGTGTGCGTGTCGATGACCCGGGTGATGCGCATGCCCTCTTCGCGGGCAATGTCCAGGTAGTCGGCCACGTCGCGTTTGGGATCCACGACGATCATTTCGCCCTTGGCCGGGCAGCCCAGCACGTAGGACAGGCAGCCCAGGCCTTGTACGGTTATTTGCTTGAAATACATGGCATACTCCATTTTTTGGCGGTCAATGCAAACGGGAACATGTCCGCTGCTATTAATAGGAATTTCTACTAATATGTAGCAGGCCCTCAGGTTTTGCAAGAGGAATAACATCTTTCCCGGCTGGACGCACGGCCGGGCTGCCTGCCCGGCCTGCTTGGACCAGCCCGGGGCATGCGGCTGGTTCGTCCGGGCGAGCGGCTCCCCCGGTTCCGAAAAGCTCGCCCGGCCCATCTCCGCCGGTTCCCGGCCTGCCCAGATCACGGGAAATGCACGCCTTAAGCTAAAAGTCATAACGGCGTCACGCCGTTGTCACGCAACGCGGATTTAGCTGGGGCGCGGCGCGGTGCTGACCGCGCCGCGGATTTTTCGGGGCGGCCCCGCGGGGCCGTTGGTGGCGGATACCTTGATGCGACTTCGTCTTCTCCTTGCCGTGGCCCTGGTGGGTTTTTTTGCGCTGCCCTCGTGGGTCGCGCCGGCGCGCCCGTCGTTGCCCGGCCTGCCGGACCGGCTGGTCGTGGCCCTGCCCGACGACCTGCGGCCGCACGCCTACCTCGGCGAGGACGGCCAGGCCGAGGGCATTTCCGTGCGCTTCTGGCGGCAGTGGGCCGCGCAGCGCGGCGTGGCCTGCGAACTGTTGGTGGTGCCGCGCGCCCAGGCCCTGGGCTCGGTGCGCACGGGCCGGGCCGACGTGCTGGTGGACGCCCGCGACCCGGCGGACGTTCCGGCTCCGACGGACGTCCCGTCCCTGACGGGTGGCCCGGCCCCGGCGGACGTCCCGGCTCTGACTGACGTTCCGGCTCCGGCGGGCCAGGCGGGTTCGGCGGGCCCGGCGGCCTCCGCCCCGGCCCTGCCTGCGCCGCCGTCCGGCCGCGGCGCCGCTTCCTCCTCCTCTTCCTCCTCTTCCTCTTCTTCCGTCGCCGCCTCCCCCTCCGTCTCGGGGGCCGCGGCCGCGGCCGCGCGGGGGGCGCGGCTGCGCTGGGGCCGCGCCTACGCCGCGTTGCCCCTGCGCCTGTTCGTGCGCACCGACGTGCCCAACATCACCCGCCTGGCCGAACTGGACGGGTTCCGCGTGGGCGTGCTGCGCAACGGCCCGGCCGGAATCTGGCTGCGCCGCCACGCGCCCTTCGGCGTGCGCGTGGTGGAATACGACGATGCGGCCGCCCTGGCCGAGGACGCCTTTCTGGGCGAGGTGCGCGCCGTGGTCGGGGCCGAGGCCAACCTCAGCGCCCAGTTCGGGCGCATGGACCTGGGCGGCGAGTTCTACGTGGCCGAGGCGCCCGTGGCCGTGCTCCAGCTGCGCGTGGGCGCGCCCGCGCGTTCGGCCGCGCTGCTCGCGGTCCTGGACCGCGACCTGGGCGAGGTCCCGGGCTCGCTGCTGCAGCGCTCCCAGAACGACTGGCGCGGACGGCCCCTGGCCGCGCTGCCCCTGGCCGGGCTGCCGTGGAAGGGCATCGGCCTGGCGGCGCTGGCCCTGTGCGGGCTGGTCGCCGGGGTGATGGTCTGGAACTGGCTGCTGCGGCGGCGGGTGGGGCGGGCCACCGGGGCGCTGCGCCGCGCCAACCAGGCCCTCAGCGCCGAGATCGCCGAGCGCGCCCGGGCCGAGGGCGAGCTGGCCGAGCTGAACCGGCGGCTGGAGGCCAACGTGGCCGAGCGGACCGCGGACCTGGACCGCAAGGCGCGCGAGCTGGAGGCGGCCAACCTCCAGTTGCGCCAGCTCGACGAGCTCAAGAGCGAATTCCTCTCCTCGGTTTCCCACGAGCTGCGCACCCCGCTGACCTCGGTGCGCGGCTTCGCCCGGCTGGTTTCGCGCGACCTGGAGCGCCACTTCGGCCCCCTGACGGCCGAAGACGAAATCCTGGACGCGCGGCTGGAGCGCGTGCAGTCCAACCTGGGCGTGATCCTGGACGAGGGCGAGCGCCTCACGCGGCTCATCGACGACGTGCTCGACCTCTCGCGCATCGAGGCCGGACGGATGGAATGGAACGACACGGACGTGGATACCTCGGCCCTGCTGCTCAAGGGCGCGCGCGCCGCGCAGGGGCTCTTCCTGAACAGCCCCGGGGTGCGCTTCGAGGTCGCCATCGCCCCGGACCTGCCCCGGCTGCGCATCGACCCCGACCGGCTGGAGCAGGTCCTGGCCAATCTGCTGGGCAATGCGGCCAAGTTCACGGAGCGCGGCATGGTCGCGCTCTCGGCCTGGGAGCAGCGCGGCGAGATCTTCGTGCGCGTGGAGGACACGGGCGCGGGCATTCCGGGCGAGGACCTGGAGCACGTCTTCGACAAGTTCCGCCAGAGCCGCCGCCGCGCCTCGCTCACGGACAAGCCCCAGGGCACGGGGCTGGGGTTGGCCATCTGCCGCGAGATCGTGGAGCACTACGGCGGCGGCATCCGGGCCGAGTCCGAGCCCGGGCTGGGCAGCGCCTTCCTCTTCCGCCTGCCCGTGCCCGCGCCCATCGCCGGAACCGTTTCCGAGCCCGTTCACGCGCCGGAGGCGCCGGACACCGAAGAGCCGGGAACGCCCAAGGCCGGAACGGACGGGTCCGCCGCCGCGATCGGGCCTGAGGCGGAGGCGGGATCCACCGTGGCGGCGGAACCGGCGGCCGCCGAACCCGCCGGAACCGCTGCGCCGGGAGCGCCGTCCGGCGCAAGGGGCCGCAAGGCCGGAAACGGCACCTGGGCGCTCGCGGCCGAGCGGGAACGGGAGGCCGGGGCATGAGCCGCAACGCGGGAACGGCGACGCGGCCGCGCCCGGCTGGGCGGCGGCCAAGGACGTTTTCGGACCGGCTGCGCGCCCTGTCGGAACGTGGGCGCGCCCGGGTGGACTGGGCCGTGGCGCTGGCCGCGACCCGGCTGGCGGCCTGTCGCGGGCTGGCCGCCGCGGCCGCGCTGGCCGTGTGCGCCACGCTGCTGCTCTGGCGCGTGCCCGCCCTGGGCGGCGCGCCCCTGCGCTTCACGGTCACGGACCTGGTCGGTCGCGAGGAACTGGTCCGCGACTTCGGGCCCTTTGCGCGCGAGCTGGGCGATCTGCTGGACCGCGAGGTGGTCCTGGTGCCCGTGCGCTCGCGCACCGACGCCGTGGGCCTGATGCGCGCCAAGGCCGTGGACCTGGCGATCACGGGGCCCGCGGAATACGTGGTCCTGCGCAAGCTCACGGACGCCGGGCCCGTGGCCGGGCTGCACCGCGTGGACTATTTCACGGTCATCGCCACGCGCCGCGATTCGGGCATCGCCGACGTGCGCGGCCTGGCAGGGCGCAAGGTGGCCCTGGGCAGCGTGGGCTCCACCTCGGCGCACCTCGCGCCCATGGGGCTCATGGCCGCCCTGGGGCTGGACCCGCTGCGCGACGTGCGCCTGGTGCACACCACCCTGGCCAAGGCCTGGCGCGCCCTGGTGCGCGGCGACGTGGACGCGGCGTGCATGTCCGACACCCACTTCCATGAGCTGCTCGCCGCCGCCGCGCAGGGGCCGGACCCGGCCGGTGCCGGGCCGACGTCCGTTTCGGGGGCCGGAAAGATAGCCGCCGACTGGCCCCCCTGCGGTGCCAAGGACATGCGTGTGCTGGCGCGCGGACCGGACTTGCCCGGCGACGTGCTCGTGGCCGCGCCGCACGTCAACGGCGGCGTGGTCTCGGAGGTCCGTCGCGCCTTCCTGGACCACGCGGCCGAGCTCAAGGGCGCGCTGCTCCGGGGCGAGGGCAACGGCAAGTACCGCGACGTGTGCTTCGTGCCCTGGGTCTCGGACGCGGAGTACGACCCGATCCGCGCCATGTACGCGACCATCGGCTTTCCCGCCTATTCCCACTTCCTCGGCGACTGAGAAGACTTCGGATTATTTCGCGCGCCCGCGTCCGTTCCGCGCTGCGCCCTTGGGCGCGGGACGCGGCGCGCGCGGGCCCGGGCGGCCGTCGGCCTTCGGACCGCCGGTCCTGCGGCCGCGCGCGCCGATCTCGGGCGCGAGCACGGCGTGCTGGCGCAGCCGCTCGGCGTCGGTGCGCGCCACGGGGATGGGCGCGCCGCCCTCGTCGCACCCGGCGAAGAACAGGGCCGCGGCCACGGTGCCGGGCAGGGGGATGAAGCACTGCACCTGGCGCGGCCGCCAGCCGCGCCGGGCCAGCCAGTCGCCCAGGTCGCGCATGTCCGCGTCCGTGCAGCCCGGGAACGCGGACATCAGATAGGGCACGATGTACTGCTCCTTGCCCGCGCGGCGCGAGGCCGCGTCGAACAGGGTGCAGAGCCGCTCGAAGTGCGCGAAGGAGGGCTTGCGCATCAGCCGCAGGACCTTGTCGGAAAAGTGCTCGGGCGCGACCTTGAGCTGGCCGCCCGTGAACTCGGCCACGTAGTCGCGCAGCGCCTGTTCGTCGGTCAGGGCCAGGTCCAGGCGCATGCCGCTGGCCAGCCGCAGGTGGCGCACCCCGGGCAGGGCGCGCACCGCGCGCAGCAGTTCCACGCCCGCGCGCTGGTCCGCCAGGAAGTGGCGGCACGGGCGCGGGGTCAGGCACGAGGCGCGGCGGCAGGCCGCCGGGTCCGCGGCGCAGCGCGCGTTCCACATGTTTCCGCTGGGCCCGCCCACGTCGGAGATGGAGCCGTCGAACCAGGGCAGGGTTGCCAGCCGTTCGGCCTCGCGCAGGATCGAGGCCCGCGAGCGCGAGCGGATGCGCCGCCCCTGGTGCAGGGCCAGGGCGCAGAACGAGCAGCCGCCGGCGCAGCCCCTGTGGCTGGTGATCGAGCCCTTGATCATCCCCCAGGCCGGGATGGGCTCGGCGTAGGCCGGGTGCGGCAGCCGGGTGAAGGGCAGGTCGTAGAGGGCGTCCAGCTCCCCGGTGGACAGGGGGGGCGCGGGCGGGGCCACGAGCACGGCGCGGCCCCCGGCCTCCTGCACGGCCCAGCGCGCGCCCTGGTGCACCTGACGCTCCAGGGCCAGGGTGGCCGTGAGCAGCTTGCGCGGGTCGGCCAGGATTTCCTCGTGGGAGGGCAGGAACAGGGGCCCGGCGTCGGCGCGGGCCGTGTCCGGGCCGGCCGCGTCCGGAGTGGCTGCGTTCGGGCTGGCCGCGTTTGGTGCGGCATCGTCGCCGGAATCGACCTCGGCCGTGGGCGCGGCGGACTCCGGCGTAGCGCCGGAAAGTTCGAAGGCCAGCTCCTGGGCGCGCTCCGGGGCCAGGGCCACGGCCGTGCCCAGGATTCCGGCGAGCAGCTCCGGCGGCCGGGGGCCGGGCTCGTCGGCGGCCTCGGCCAGGCGGCGGGCCGTTTCCAGCAGGGCGCGCTCGCCCATGCCGTAGACCAGCAGGTCGGCCTTGGCGTCCAGGAGCACGGAGCGGCGCAGGGCGTCGGTCCAGAAATCGTAGTGCGAGACGCGGCGCAGCGAGGCCTCGATGCCGCCGACGACCACGGGCAGGCCGGGAAAGGCGCGGCGCAGCAGGTTGGCGTAGACCGTGACCGCACGGTTGGGCCGTTTTCCGGCGCGCCCGCCAGGGGTGTAGGCGTCGTCGTGGCGCTTCTTGCGGAACGCGGTGTAGTGCGCCAGGAGCGAATCCAGGGCCCCGGCCGCGGCCCCGGCGAACAGGCGCGGCCTGCCCATGGCGGCCACGTCGTCCACCACGTCCCAGCGCGGCTGCGCGCAGATGCCCACGCGGTGGCCGCGCGAGGCCAGCAGCCGCCCGAGCAGCGGCACGCCGAAGCTGGGGTGGTCCACGTAGGCGTCGCCCGTGACCAGGAGCACGTCCAGCTCGGCCCAGCCCAGGGCGTCCATCTCCGCCCGGCTCATGGGCAGGAAGGCCGGGGTCTCGGGCCCATTGACCCTTCCGCGGGTTTTTGCCCCGGCCTGGCCTTGCACGCCGCCGTGGTCCGGGGAGGGGCGGCGGCCGCCCGCGCCCTTGCGCCCGGACGCGGGACGCGCCGGGGCCTGTGCGTCGCGGGCCGCCTTGCCCGCGCCGGAGCCGCCCCGGGCCTTGGCCGGGCGCGTGGCGTCGGGGCGCGGCTTGCCCGTGGGGGGCCTGTCCGTGGGGGGCCTGTCCGGGCGCGGTTTGTCCGGTTGGGTTTTGCCCGCGCGGGGGGTGTTCGGGCGCTTTCCGGTGCGTTCGCCGGTCGGGGCCTTTTGGGGGGCTCGTTTGGGCATGGAGCACCCTACGGCCCGGAGCCGGGCCGTGGCAAGAGGGCGTTTGCCCGTCCGTCTCGTCGTCCGTCCGCCCTGCGCTCCCTGCCCCCCTCGCCCGTCCCGGCGTCCCCGGGGTTGGGCGGCGGGCTTTGCGCCGCCCGGCGCCCGGCGCCGTCCGGCCCCGATGCCCCCCTCTTCACAGCGGCCGGGCCCTGGGGTATACACGGCCACGCGCCGCGCGGGGCTCCGGCCACGCGCGCGGCGACTCCCCAGGCCCCCGACCGCCGGGGGCCGACACCGAGGCCCCATGACTTCCGAGCCCTTTCAGCGCGTCGCGGACATCCTGCTGACCTGCCCCAGGGGCATTGCGCCCTATCTGGCCGAGGAGGCGCGCGCCCTGGGCTTCGAGGTGGACGCGGAATTGTCCGCCGGGGTGCGCACCCACGGCACGCTGGCGGACTGTTTGCGCCTGAACCTCTGGCTGCGCACCGCGCACCGCGTGCTCTGGTCCATGGGCTCCTTCCGCGCGCATCATCCCGACGAGCTCTACAAGCGCCTCGCGGCCCTGCCCTGGGAGGAGTTCATCCCGGCCGACGGCTACGTGAGCGTGGACTCCTCGGTCTCCAACGCCTTCATCCGCGACACGCGCTTCCCCAACCTGCGCTGCAAGGACGCCATCGTGGACCGCATCGCGCTCTCCTGCGGCCGCCGTCCGGACTCCGGGCCGCGCATGCTCGGCGCGGCCGTGTTCCTCTACTGGCGCGACGACGGCGGCGAGGTCTACCTGAACACCTCGGGCGAGCCGTTGCAGCGGCGCGGCTACCGCACCCGGCCGCACCGCGCCCCGCTCCAGGAAACCCTGGCCGCCGCGCTGGTCGCGGCCATGGGCCAGAAGCCCGGGCTCAAGGGCCATTTCGTCAACCCCATGTGCGGCAGCGGCACCCTGGCCATCGAGGCCGTGCTCGCGCGCCGCAACACGGCCCCGGGGCTGCTGCGCGAGGCCTTCGCCTTCCGGGCCCTGCGCGGGTTCGACGCGGCGCTCTGGGAGACCTTGCGCGAAGAGGCCCGCAAGGCCGAGCTCGGCGGGGTGCGGGGGCTGGTGGTGGCCACGGACCGCGACCCCGCGGCCGTGGACGCGGCGCGGCGCAACGCCGTGGCCGCCGGGGTGGGCGCGTGCATCGAGTTCGCGGTCTGCGATTTTCGGGACACGGACGTGCCCGAGGGCGCGGGCGTGGCGGCCCTGAATCCGGAATACGGCGAGCGGCTGGGCGACGAGCGCCAGCTCACGGCCACCTACGCGGCCATCGGCGACTTCTTCAAGCAGCGCTGTCAGGGCTATACGGGCTACGTGTTCACGGGCAACCCGGAACTGGGCAAGCGCGTGGGGCTGCGCGCCGCGCGGCGGCTGCCCTTCTGGAACTCGACCATCGAATGCCGTCTGCTGGAGTACGAGATGTATTCGGGCAGCCGCCCCCCGGGGCCCGCGCCGAAGCCCGCTTCGGCCGCCGAACCCGTACCGGCCGCCAAGCCGGGCCGTGCCTCTCGATAGGGTCCGGTGTCTTCGCGCGCCCGCCCCCGCGCTTGTCTCCACGTTTTCCCCCCCCGCCTCCGGGCCCGCTTCCTCGTCCATCCGCACTCTTCCGCGTCCAGCCGCGCGTTCGTTCCCCCTTCGCGCCCCGCGCCGTCGGCGCGCTCAGGCATGGCGGCGCAGCAGCGCGGCCAGGGCCTCGAAGTCCAGGGGCTTGGGGAGGTAGTCGTCCATGCCCGCGGCCAGGAACCGCTCGCGGTCGCCCTGCATGGCGTGGGCCGTGAGCGCCACGATGGGCAGGGTGCGCGCCCGCGCCCCGGCCGCGCCGGAGCGGATCGCCCGGCAGGCGGCCAGCCCGTCCATGCCCGGCATCTGGATGTCCATGAGCAGCAGGTCGAAGCGCTCGACGCGTAGCGCATTCAGGACCTCCCGGCCGTTCTCCGCGCAGCGCACGGAGTGCCCGAGCCGTTCCAGGAAGCGGCTCGCGGCCAGCCGGTTGACCGGATCGTCCTCGGCCAGGAGCACGCGCAGGCGCGCGGCCGTGGGGGCGGGGGCCGCCGGGGCGGCCGCTTGCGGCCCGCTCGGCGATTGGCCCGGGACTCCGTCTTCTAACTGGCCCGGGGCTCCGTCCTCCGGCCGGCCCGGGGCCCGGGACGGCGGCAGGGGCAGGGAAAGGTGGAATTCCGAACCCTGGCCCGTCGTGCTGGAGACGCACAGCGCGCCGCCCATGAGCTGCACCAGCCGTTTGACGATGCGCAGCCCCAGTCCGGCCCCGCCGTGGCGGCGCGAGCTGGAGCCGTCGAGTTGGGTGAAGGCGTCGAACACGTCGCCCAGCCGGTCGTCGGGAATGCCCGGGCCGGTGTCGGCGATGACCACGTGCAGGGTCGCGCCGCCGGGCAGCGGGCACTGGGGCAGCAGTTCCATGGTCGCGCTCACGCCGCCTTCGACCGTGAACTTGAGGGCGTTGCCCAGGAGGTTGAAGAGCACCTGGCGCAGCCGGGCCTGGTCGCCCAGGAGCGTGTCCGGCACGTCGTCGGCCACCACGGCCTCGAAGTCGATCCCCCGGAAGGCCGCCTGGTGGGCGAAGGTGGCGACCACGGCCTCGAAGGTCTCGCGCGGGGAAAAGGGCGTGCGCTCGATCTCCAGCTTGCCCGCCTCCATGCGCGACAGGCTGAGCACGTCGTCGATGATCGTCACCAGCCCCTGGCCCGCGGCGATGGCCACGCGGGCGTACTCGGCCTGTTCCGGGGCCAGGTGCGTGGCGTGCAGGAGCTGGAGCATGCCCAGGACGCCGTTGAGCGGGGTGCGGATCTCGTGGCTCATGTTCGCCAGGAATTCGCTTTTGGCCCGGTCGGCCCGTTCCGCGGCTTCGCGGGCGTCCTCCAGGGCCCGTTCGGTGCGCTTGCGCCGGGTCAGGTCGCGGGCCACGCCGATGACCGACCATTCGCCGTCGCGCTCCAGCTTGACCGCGCTGACTTCCACCGGGAAGGTGGTGCCGTCGGCCGCGCGGTGCGTCGTCTCCTCCAGCCTGCTCGCGCCGAACGGCGCTTCCGCCCAGGTCTCCTGCCAACGCAGCGGGGTCATGCCCAGGTCGATGTCCCAGACGTGCAGGGCGGTGAGCGTGGCCTCGTCCATGGACAGGGATTTGCTGGACGCCTCGTTGACCGTGGTCAGGCGGCCGCGCGCATCGGCCAGGTAGATGGGGTCCGGCGTATTCCGCAGCAGCAGGCGGAAGGTCTGCTCGCTCTCGCGCAGCCGCTCCTCGGCGCGCTTGCGGTCGCCGATGTCCTCGATCACGGCGATGAGGAAGCGCAGCCCGCCCGTCTCGTCGCGCACCGCCGCGGCGGTCACGTTGGCCCAGAGGATGGAGCCGTCCTTGCGGATGTAGCGCTTTTCCTGCACCTCCAGCGTGCGTTCCCCGTCGAACAGGCGGCGGAAGACCTCGCGGCTCGCGGCCACGTCCTCGGGGTGCGTGATCTGCGCAAAGGCGGTGTTCACGAGTTCCTCGCGGGCATAGCCCAGGATGCGGCAGAGGCGGTCGTTGACCATGCTCCAGCGGCCCTGGGGCGAAACGTGCGCGATGCCCACGGCTGCCTGCTCGAAGGTGGCCCGGAACTGTTCCTCGCGTTCGGCCAGCAGGGTGCGCACGTATTCGAAATAGACCAGGAGGATGGCCAGGGCCGAGATGAAGGACAGCAGCGCGCCGAGAAGGAAGCCCCAGGGCGCGAACCATTCCATGGTGCGCAGGAAGGGGTAGTCGAGCTTGTGCAGGCCCAGGAGCACCAGGGTCCAGCAGGCCATGTGCCGCGGCAGGGGGTGGCCGCCGTAGGCGCGCAACAGCAGCAGCCCCGTGCGCACCTGCACGTAGGCCAGAAAGCAGAAGGTGGGCAGGGAGAGGACGAGGAAGTCCGCGCCCGAGAGCACCGCGACCACGATCCAGTTGGCGGCCAGGCCCGCGGCGATGATCCCGGCCCTGGATAGGCGCCTGCCGGAGAACTCCAGGGTGCCCATGTACAGGAGCACGGCGCTGGCCAGGGCGCAGAGCTGGTTGGCGATGAGCAGCACGGGCGCGTCCGCCAGGGTCATGCCGAGGAGAAAGACGAAGCGCAGGGTGTAGAAGAGCCAGCTCCAGGCCCACAGCGCGAGGAACCGCCTGGCGTAGCGGTGCGCCAGATAGGCGTAGGCCAGCAACAGGATGCCGCTGCAGGCCAGGCAGATGGTGGCGGTGAAAAGCAGGTTGTGTTCCATAGGGCCCGGCGCCTCGGGTGGACGGAAGACTACCCTTGGAATCTAGGTTCGGCGACGTCGCGTGCCCATGATAACTTGCTGATAAACCGGGCGGGCCGCCCGATGCCCCGCGTCCGGTCGAAACGGCCGGCGGGGGCGGCCTTGTCAGGCCCGGAAATATCCTTTATGCCGACGCGGACGCCTGCGAATGCGCGCAGGTCGCCGCACCTCTGGCAAAAGGCGTTTCAATGCTCATCCGCTGCATGCATTTCATCGACGCGGTGTCCACCTTTTTTGGGCGCATCGCGGCCTTCCTCAGTCTGGCCCTGGTCCTCCTGGTGGTGACGGACGTGGCCATGCGCTACTTCTTCAGCATCAGCTTCGTGGCCGTGCAGGAACTGGAATGGCACATCTACGCCGCCATCTTCCTTCTCGGCGCGGCGCACACCCTGCGCCACGACGCGCACGTGCGCGTGGACATCATTTACCACCGGCTCTCCCCGAAGCGGCAGGCGCTCATCAACGTGCTCGGCTGCCTGATCTTCCTCTTTCCGGGGTGTTTCCTGGCCATCAAGACATCCATACCCTTCGTGCAGTTCAGCTTCTCCATGCACGAGATCAGTCCGGATCCGGGCGGCCTGCCCGCGCGGTGGTTCCTGAAGAGCCTGATCCCCTTCTGCTTCGCCCTGCTGGGCGTGCAGGGCATCGCGTTTTTCCTGCGCAATCTCATCGTCCTGCGCGGCGGGAAGGAGGAGTAGGTCGTGGAATTCCTTCCCGGATGGATGTTCCTGGCCATGACGGTGCTCATGCTCGTGGGCTTCCCCGTGGCCTTCACCCTGCTCGGCGTCTCCTTGATTTTCGGCCTCTACGGCTTCGGCTGGGACTTCTTCAACCTGCTGCCCCTGCGCATCTGGGGCACCATGAGCAACTTCACGCTCACGGCCGTGCCGCTGTTCATCTTCATGGGCATGGTCATGGAGCGTTCCGGCATCGCCACCAAGCTCATCGAGGCCATGGGCATGCTCTTCGGCCGCGTGCGCGGCGGCATGGCCGTGGCCGTGGTCGTGGTCGGCGCGCTGCTGGGCGCGTCCACGGGCATCGTGGGCGCCACGGTGGTGACCATGGGGCTTTTGGCCCTGCCGTCGATGATGAAGTGCGGCTACCGCAACGAGCTGTCCACGGGCGTCATCGCCGCCTCGGGCACCCTGGGGCAGATCATCCCGCCCTCCATCGTGCTCGTGCTCCTGGGGGACATCATCGGCGTGCCCGTGGGCGACCTGTTCATGGGCGCGCTCACCCCGGGCCTGCTCCTGGTGGCCATCTACGTGGCCTACATCCTGATCTACGCGCGCATGCGCCCGGAGGCCGCGCCGCCGGTCAACTGTCTGCCGCGCGGCTGCCGCCACGATCCCTGCCGCCCCGACGCCGTGCCCATGCCGACCCTCAAGGAGCTGTGCAGCGCGCTGTTCCCGCCGCTGGTGCTCATGCTCGCCGTGCTCGGCTCCATCTTCTGGGGCATCGCCTCGCCCACCGAGGCCGCGGGCGTGGGCGCGTTCGGCGCGCTGGTGCTCAGCTACACCAACGGCCGCTTCGACCTGCGCCTGCTCGGCCAGGTCATGGAGTCCACGGCGCGGCTGACGAGCATGATCTTCATCATCCTCGTGGGCGCCACGGCCTTCGGCCTGGTCTTCCGCGGCCTGGGCGGCGACGTGATGGTGCGCAACTTCATCCAGCACCTGCCCTACGGCAAGTACCTGGTCCTGGCCATCGTCATGGCCATCATCTTCGTGGTCGGCTTCTTCCTCGACTTCATCGAGATCACCTTCATCCACATCCCGGTGCTCGCGCCGATCATGATCGAGGCCGGGTTCGACCCCTGCTGGCTGGGCATCATCTTCGCGCTCAACCTGCAGACCTCGTTCCTGACCCCGCCCTTCGGCTTCGCGCTCTTCTACCTCAAGGGCGTGTGCCCGGACGAGGTCGGCACCGGGGCCATCTACCGCGGCATCATCCCCTTCGTGCTCCTGCAACTGGCCGTGCTCGTGTTCTGCGTGTTCTTCCCGGACCTGATCACCTGGCTGCCCAAGCTGCTCTACGGCGCGAAGTACTGATCTCCCGGGCCGCGGGCCCGCACGGTGCATCCGAGAAAATCCGGCGCCGCCCCGCAGGGGGCGGCGCTTTTTTTCCGGCGCGGGAGCGGCGTAAGGCCCCAAAAAAACGCCGCGCCCCGGAGCCGGGGCGCGGCGTTCGCTTTTGGTGCGGGAAGCGGGGCGGCTAGAGCACGCCCTTGTAGTACATGGTGTTGGCCGCGTCGGTCCAGACCTTCCACTGGGCCATGAAGGCCTTGTAGTCGTCGTGGATCTTGCGCGCCAGCACGTCCTTGTCGGCCTCTTCCTCCAGCACTTCGGCCGAGACCTTCTTGAAGACGTCGAGCACTTCCTGCGGGAAGGCCACGACCTGGGTGGAGGGATCCTTTTCCAGCTCGGCCAGGTCCAGGGCGTTCTTGTAGTCGAACTCGCCGACCATCCAGGAGGTCACCTCGGCCGCGGCGGCGTCGAGGATGGCCTTGAGGTCCGCGGGCAACTCCTCGTGGGCCTTCTTGTTGAAGACCACCTCGGTGTAGCCCGTGGGCTCCTGCCAGCCGGGGTAGTAGTAGAACTTGGCCACGCGCGCCAGGCCCATGCGCTTGTCCAGATGCGGGCCGACCCAGTCCGTGGCGTCGATCACGCCGCGCTCCATGGAGGTGTAGACCTCGCTGCCGGGCAAGAGGACCACGGACGCGCCGAGCTTGGCGTAGATCTTGCCCGCCAACCCCGGAAAGCGCAGCTTCATGCCCTTGAGGTCGTCCACGGTGTTGACCTTCTTGTTGAACCAGCCGCCCATCTGGTAGCTGGTGGTGCCCAGGGGCCGGGGCAGGAGGTTGAACTTGGCGTAGAGCTCCTCCCAGAGCTTGAGCCCGTTGCCGGAATTGAACCAGGCGTTGTAGCCGACGGTGTCCATGCCGAAGGGCACGGAGGTGAACCACTGGGTGGCCGGGTGCTTGCCCGCCCAGTAGTAGGAGGCCGAGTGGTAGCACTGGACCATGCCGTTGGACACGGCGTCGAACACGCCCAGCGGCGGCACCAGCTCACCGCCCGCGAACATCTGGATGGTCAGGTCGCCGTCGGAGAGTTCGGCCACGCGCTTGGCGAAACGCTCGGCGCCGGTCTGCAGGATGGGCATTCCCGGGGGCCAGGAGGTGACCATTTTCCAATTGAATTTGCTCTTGGCCAGCACGGCCGGGGCCGAGAGGGTCGTCGCGGCCGCACCGGCGGCCAGACCCACGCCCGCCTTTTTCAGAAAGGTCCTGCGTTTCATGGGATCTCCTTGAAGTTCCTGATGGGGAAAGGGACAACGCGCAACTGCGAATGCCGGTAGGGAAGTTTACGCGCTTTTGGCCGAAATGAAAACAGGCGGCTGGAGGAAAAGGCGCGCGCCGCTGGCGGCCGGGGGAAATCCGGCCGGACCGGACGGTCCCGCGCCCAGCCGGCAAGGGCCGCGCCCCGAAGGGGATGCGGCCCTTGCCCGTTCGGCGCGCCGGTCATGGCGGCCGGGCGCGATCCCGCCGCTACTCGGAACCCAGGTCGGTCATCAGGCGGCTGAGCTCTTCGGCCTGGCGGGTCAGGTCCGTCACCGCGGCCGAGGATTCGGTCATGGCGTCGGAGGTCTCGCCGCTGACGCGCCGGATTTCCTCGGCGCTGCGGCCGATCTGTTCGCTGGCCGCGGACTGCTGGCCAGCGGCCGAGGCGATGGCCTGGACCTGGTCCGAGGTCTCGGCCGTGATCTGGGCGATCTCGGCGATGAAGCTTCCGGCCTCCTTGGCCAGGGCCGTGCTGGCGGTGACCGAGGCGGCCGTGGTTTCGGTCTGGCCGATGGTCTTGCGCGTGCCCTCCTGGATGGCGTGGATGGCGGCGCCCACCTCCTGGGTGGCGTGCATGGTCTTTTCCGCCAGCTTGCGCACCTCGTCGGCGACCACGGCGAAGCCGCGCCCGGCCTCGCCCGCGCGGGCCGCCTCGATGGCCGCGTTGAGCGCGAGCAGGTTGGTCTGGTCCGCGATGTCGCTGATCACGTTCATGATCTCGCCCACGCCCTCGGCCTGCTTGCCCAGGTCGGCCATGCTGTCGCGCAGGCCGAGGATCTGGCCCTCCAGCCGCGCCACGGCGTCCTCCACGGCGTGGACCTTGCCCTCGCCCTGCTCGGCGCGTTCCTTGGAGCGGCCGGCGTTTTCCGCGCCCAGGGCGGCGTTGCGCGCCACTTCCATGATCGAGGCGTTCATCTCCTCCACGGCCGCGGCGGTTTCCGAGGCGCGGCCGAACTGCGCGCGCGCGCCGTCGGCGGACTGCTCCACCTGGGCCGCGAGCTCGGCCGCCGCCGAGGCCACGCGCTCGGCGATCTCCGAGGCCGAGGCGGCCACCTGGGTGATCTTTTCGTTCTGGGCCTCGATGGCGTGCTGCTGGCGGCGCACGTCGGTCAGGTCCGTGAGCATGCCGAAGGCCCCGATGAGCTGGCCGTCCAGGTTGAAGAGCGGAGCGGCGTCGATGCGCAGGTCCACGTCGCGGCCCGCGTGGTTGCGCAGGGTCCGCTCCACGGCCGTGACCGGCATGCGCGTCTTGAGCACCTGCCCGGTCACGGTGGAGTGGCCCTCTTCGCCGTAGAAGAAGCGGGCCGTGGACTTGCCCAGGTGGTCCTCGGGCGTGCCCTGGTGTCCCATGATTTCGACCATGTGCCGGTTGACGAAGATCACGGAGCCGTCCATGTCGCTGATCAGCGTGGCCAGGGGCAGGTTGTCCTGCAGCCCCTGGGCGAAGCCCAGGCGGTCCTTGAGGCGTTCGACCATCTCGTTCACGCTGGCGGCCAACCGGGCCAGTTCGAAGTGGTAGGCGCCCTCCAGGCGAGCCGTGTATTCGCCCTTGGCCACGCGCTCGGTGAAGGCGAGCAGCCCGGCGATGGGGCGGCGGATCAGGCGGCGGAAGAGCAGGTCGATGAGCCCGAGAATGAGCAGGCCGCAGACCGCGCCCCCGATGCTCAGCAGGTTGCGCTGGGTGGTCGCGGCCGAGGCCAGGTCGCTCTCGTAGGCGCTCATGGCCACCAGCCAGCCGTTGAGCGCGCAGGTCTTGAAGGCCATGCGCTTGGCCTCGCCGTGCCACTCGTAGACCATGTTCCCGTCGTGCTTGGCCATGGCCTCGCGCACGAAGGCCTGACCGGAGATGTCCTGGAAGTGCGTGGCCTTGTCCGGGTGGGCGATGACCACGCCGTCGGCGTCGAGGATGAAACCGTAGCCGCTCTCGCCGATGTGCACGGCGTTCACGTAGCGCTCGGCCATCTTGTTCCAGTTCGGGAACAGCCCCACGCCGCCCACGACCCGGCCCGTGTCGTCGCGCACGGCGTGGGCGAAGGTGGCGATGGGCAGGTCGGCGCTCTTGGCCTTGACGATCTTGCGGCCGATGTGGCTCTCCTGGCCGCCGAGCACGGCCGTGACGTACTCGCGGCCGGCGCGGTCCGCGCCCGTGAGGTCGTCCCCGCGGGCGTTGCCGCCCGCCACCACGCGGCCGTCGGCGTCGAACACGAACAGGGCCCACAGGCCGTCGTCGCCGTCGAACTGGGAGCGGAGCAGCTTCTGGACCCGGGCGTGGACCACGACCGGGTCGTTGCGGCCCTCCAGCAGGTTGTGCACCGACGGGGCCTGGGCCAGGGTCCTGGCCGTGGACGCCGCGTTGGTCACGAAGTCCTCCAGCCCGGCCATGGTCGCGGTGACGGCGTTGTCCATGGCCTTGGACTGGTTGGATAGGACCGCGGAATAGGTGCTCGAGTTCACGGCGATGACGCCGATGGTCAGGGCGACGGCGATGATCGCCCCGACGGCCAGAGTGAGGACGGTGGAAATCCGGTTGAAGCGCATGAAAACTCCTAGTTCGCGCAGGTTGGGCTGGCGCGGGTGGGCGGCATTGGGGCGGACCCCCGTTGACGACCGGGTGGCGTCCGGATGGGCGTCCGGACGTTGGGTTCCTTTGGGTTGCGTCTAATGCGGCGTGCTTGCTGGTTCGTCGTGTCCGGGAAAAGGGCGTTCGGAAAGGCGGTGGTTCGGGAATTCGTCGCTCCGCAGGATGGCGGCTCGGCGAGGGCTCCGGAAATCGTTTGTGGGGTGCTGCGTTCCCGACGAAAGGGGTTTGCAGGTCTCGATAGTGGCGGCGTGAACCGATAGGACGGCCGCATCCGGCGGCCGCAAGAGACTTCTGGCGAGAAATGTTACAATCTTGTCGCCAACCCCCCAAGGTTACAAGTGCTCCTTGCCTTCGCAGTACTCGACGCGTGGAATGTTGGCAATGGGGGAACACCCCCATAGTCGAAAAGAAAAGCCCATCAGGGGGAAATATTATTGAAAATATCGATGGGTCGATGCCCCGGGCGTCCCCCCGGCTGTCCGGCGAGAGAAAAGGCCGCGCCCCGATTCGGGGCGCGGCCTTTTGGCGTCGCGTGCGGCACGGAACGGACTACTTGCCCATCCAGCCCGCGACCTGCTCGGGGTTCTCCTTGAGGAAACGCTGCGCGCTCTGCTCCGGGGTCACGCCCTTCTGCTGGTTCCAGGCCATGACCATCTGCAGCTGGTCGGCATTCTTCCACTTGAAGTTTTGGAAGAACGTGTAGACCTCGGGCATGTCGGCCTTGAGGCCCTTGCGCACGATGGTGTCGATGTGCTCCTCGCCGCCGAGCACGCCCTTGGGGTCCTTGAGGTACTTGAGCTTCCAGGTGCCGAACATCCAGTGCGGCGACCAGGCCGTGACCACGACCCACTTGTCGTGCTTGATGGCGTCGGCCAGGGCCGCGGTCATGGTCGCGCCCGAGCCTTCCATGAGCTCCATCTTGTCCATGCCGTAGTCCTTGACGGCCTGCTCGGAGAGCTTCATCAGGCCCGCGCCCGGGTCGATGCCGATGATCTTGCCGTCGAACTTGGCGGCGTTGGCGTTGACCTGGTCCATGGAGTCGATGGCCACGTAGTCGGGCACGGCCCAGCCGAGCTTGGCCCCGCCCGCGATGGCGCCGAGGTCCTCGACCTTGTCCTTGACCTTGGCGAAGTAGTCGGCGTGGGTCACGGGCAGCCAGGCGGTGACCATGGCGTCCACGTCGCCGGTGCCCACGGCCTGCCACATGGCCGCCGCGGCCACGGGCAGGATCTCCACCTCGTAGCCCATCTTTTCCAGGGCGGCCTTGGCCACGTTGGTGCTGGCCGTGGCGCAGTCCCATTCCACGTAGGCGAGCTTGACCTTGCCCTTGGACGCGGCCTGGGCCGCGGGCGCGGCCAGCAGGGCCGCCAGGGCGGCGAAAACGACGAATAACAGGAGTTTTTTCATTGGAGCCTCCGTACGATCAAAAGGTTATCGCTTGCGGGCGCCGATCTTCTGCAGCACCCGGTCCAGAATGATGGCCACGATGACGATGCCGATGCCCGCCTCGAAGCCGCGGCCCATCTGCAGCCGCTGGATGGCCTTCCAGACCTCGCCGCCCAGGCCCTTGGCCCCGATCATGGCCGCGATGACGACCATGGACAGGGCGAGCATGACCGTCTGGTTCACGCCCGCCAGGATCGTGGGGGCGGCCAGGGGCAGCTCCAGCTTGACCAGCCGCTGCCAGCGGTTGGAGCCGAAGGCCTCGGCGCACTCCACCAGCTCCGGCGGGGTCTGGCGGATGCCCAGGCAGGTCAGCCGGATGGCCGGGGGCATGGCGAAGACCACCGTGGAAAAGATGGCCGCGACCTTGCCCAGGCCGAAGAAGGGGATGGCCGGGATGAGGTAGACGAAGGCGGGCATGGTCTGCATCACGTCCAGGATGGGGAACACGATGCGGTAGATCGTGCGGTTCATGGCCGAGAGGATGCCCAGCGGGATGCCGATGGAGATGGCCACCAGGGTGGCGATGCAGACCAGGGCGATGGTCGAGACCGTGGCGCTCCACAGACCCAGGTTCCAGATCAGCCCCAGCCCGGCCAGGGCGAATACGCCCAGGCCGCGGTTGCGCGAAAGCCGCCACACGAGCAGGGCCGCCAAGGCGATGAACAGCCACGGCGGCAGGGCCAGCAGGGCGTGCTCCAGCAGGGAGAGCAGGGTGTCCGTGGTGGCGGAAAAGGCCCTGGTCAGAAAGGAGAAGTGGTCCACCAGGAAGTTGATGATCGCCTCGATGGCGTCGCCCAGGGGGATGGAATTGATCATTGGGCAAGCCCCCTTCCGGCGATGGCCCCGAGCAGCGTGCCGCGCACGATCACGCCCTGGAGCTTGCCGGTTCCGCCGATCACGGCCAGCGGATAGGGCAGGTCGTGGATCAGGGCGATGAGTTCCGTGGCCGGGGTGTCCAGGGTCACGGTGGTGATGTCCGTGCGCAGGATGGAGGCCAGCTCGCCGCCGCCCGCCTCGATGAGCGCGGCGCAGTCGTCGGCCGTGACGATGCCGGCCACGTGGTGGGTCTTGTCCAGGGCGAAGATGGAGCTGATGCCGCTGGTGCGCATCTTGCGCATGGCCGCCTTGGGCCCGTCGGTGCCCAGGTAGGCCACGGTCTCGGCCTTCTTCATCACGGATTCGGCCGTGAGCACCTTGGTGATGTCCACGTCCTCCACGAAGCGGGCCACGTAGTCGTCGGCCGGGCTGGTGAGAATCTCCTCGGGCGTGCCCACCTGGACGATGGCCCCGTCCTTCATGAGCACGATGCGCTGGCCGAGCTTGAGGGCCTCGTCCAGGTCGTGGCTGATGAACAGGATGGTCTTCTGCATCTGCTCCTGGAGGTTGATCAGCTCGTCCTGCATGTCGCGGCGGATGAGCGGGTCCAGGGCGCTGAAGGCCTCGTCCATGAGCAGGATGTCCGGGTCCAGGGCCAGGGCGCGGGCCAGCCCCACTCGCTGCTGCATGCCGCCGGAAAGCTGTTTGGGGTGGGAATCCTCCCAGCCCTTGAGGCCCACGAGCTCCAGGGCCTCCATGGCCTTGGCGCGGCGCGCGGAGGGATCCACGCCCTGGATCTCCAGGCCGTATTCCGTGTTCTGGACCACGGTGCGGTGGGGGAAGAGCGCGAAATTCTGGAAGACCATGCCCAGCTTGGCCAGGCGCAGCCTGCGCAGTTCGTCGGGGGCCAGGGCGGTGACGTCCGTGCCGTCGATGCGCACGGTGCCCGAGGTGGGTTCGATGAGGCGGTTGATGCAGCGCACCAGGGTGGATTTGCCGCTGCCGGACAGGCCCATGACCACGACGATCTCGCCCTCCTCCACGCTGAAGGAGGCGTCGTTGACGCCCACGCCGTGGCCCGTGGCCTCCATGATCTCGCGCTTGGTCCGCCCCTCGCGGAGCAGGCGCAGGGCCTTGGCCGGGTGGGGACCAAAAATCTTGTACAGGTTTTCTACTTCGATCTTCGCCATTGAGACTCCGGTTTGAGGTTCGGCGGCCGGGCGCGCGGGCGCTCCGGGCCGGTGCGGCCGATCCGCTCGAATTGCCGATCCTATCGAGTATACGGGATCGACGCTTCGGGTACAGGGGGCGGGATAGGGTACGTATCGGGTAGTTTTGTATACCCGAATGGGCATACCCGATAGTCGCGGGGCCGGGTGGGCGGAAGGAACGGCGCGCGGCGGGTACGGCGGCTAGCCGGGCAGCCGCGGGGTGCTGGCCAGAAAGGTGGCCAGGGACACGTTGCGCCCGCGCAGTCCCAGCTTGCGGCGGATGTTCTTGCGGTGCGTCTGCAGGGTCTCGAAGGCGATGTCCAGCCGCTCGGCGATTTCGCGGCCGCGCAACCCCTGGCGCACGGCGTGGCAGATCTCCATCTCGCGCGGGGTCAGGCGCAGGAGCACCGGGTCGATGGACTCGGCCGAGGCGTCCTCGGCCATGTCCGCGAGCTGGTCGCGGATCACGGTGCGGTAGCCGCGCCGCAGCTCCGGCGTGGTGGATTCGGTCAGCCGCTCCACGGCCGGGAGCACGCGCTCCTTGACCTGTTGCACGAGGTCGTCCTTGATGCCCTGTTTTTCCTCCTCCACCGAGGAGATGACCCGGCGCAGGGTCAGGGACATGGACTCCACCTCGGCGGTGCGGCGCTTGAGCCCGGCCTCCAGGTCGCGCTGGCGGCTCAGGTCGCGGACGATGACCTGGTGCACGGCCTGGCGGCTGAGGAAGACGCGGCGCAGGGTGAATTCGGCCGGAAATTCCTGGCCCTGGGCGGTGCAGGCCCCGATCCGCCCGGTCCAGGGCTCGCGCGCGGCGCGGGACAGCCCGGCCTCGAAGGGCCCGACCGAGCCCGGGGCCACGATGCGGCGGCAGTCCTGGCCCGCCAGGGCGCCGCCCTTGGGCGCGAACAGGGCCGCGGCGCGCGGGTTGGCGGCCAGGATCACGAGGTCCTCGTCCGTGAGCAGGAAGGCGCTGGGCGCGGTCTCGAACAGGGCGGCGAACAGGGCGGCGGTGTCCTGCAGGGCCGCGCGGTTGTCCTGGACGCGCTCGCGGAACTCGTCGTGGATTTCTTCGAGCGGGGCGAGGTCGGTGACGACAACGGCGCAGCCGCCCGCCGGGGCCAGGTCGCGCGGCAGGGGCAGGATGCGCAGCCGGAAGGTCGCGGCGTCGCGCGCGGAGCTGATCCGGTGTGCGCGCGCCGGGGCGTAGGCGGCCAGGATCGCGGCCAGGGTCGCGCGGCCCGGGTCGGGGCCGTCCGGGGCGTGGGCGTCCGACGTCGGGCCGCTCCACTCCGGGCATTCCAGGTCGAGCAGTTCCCAGAACGGCGCGCCGAGCACGCTCGCGCCGCCGCCGTGTGCGCCGTGCGCCGCGCGGCCGGGCAGCCGCCGGGCCGCGTTGGGCGTGGCGTGCACCACCGTGCCCCGGGCGTCGGTGAACAGGACCACGTCGTTGAGCGCGTCGGCCACGTCGATGATCTCGGTGAGGTCCGGTAGCTCGGGCAGTTCGGGCTCGGCGTCGGCCCGCGCGCCGCCCAGGGCCCCGGCCAGCGGGAGGATGGGTTCGGCCATGGGCCAATGGTGGCAGATGGCGCGGGTTGTGGCAAGCCGGGGGGCTTTCGTCAGTAGATCTTGCGCCGCGAGAAGCTGGAGCCGATGACCGAGAAGGTGTTCTCCACAATGAACAGGGCGTAGGGATCCTCGGTGAAGGCGATCTCCTCCAGCTTTTTGAGCTGAACGTTGTTGACAACGGTCATGAGCACGTTCTTTTCCTTCTTCGTATACGCCCCGAAGCCCTTGAGGAACGTTGCCGACTGGCGCAGCGTATCGAAGATACGGTCGCAGATCGCCTCGGAGTTGTCCGAGACGATCAACACGACCTTGCGCTGGTTGAACATGGAAAGCGTGTACTCCACCGTCACCGAGGAGATGAAAACCATGCTGATTGAGGCGACCATGATCTCCACGGACATGTAGTTGAGACTGAAGAGAAAGAGGAAGAAATTGAAGAAGAAGTACACCTTGCCGATGCCGATGTTGTATTTCTGGTAGAGGTAGACGGCGAAGACGTCCAGCCCGCCGTTGGAGCCCAGGGAGCGCAGCACCAGCCCGGCCCCCGCGCCGCAGATGACTCCGGCGGCCACGCTGGCGAAGACTTCGTCCCGGATGGGAATGGCGATGTCGATGGCCTTGTAGGCCAGGGTGGCCGCGACCATGGCGTAGAGGCTGTAGAGGAAGAAGCGGCGGCTGACCTTGACCCAGGCCATGAGGAAGAGAGGGATGTTCAGCAGGAAGTAGAGGGTAGCCGGGTCCAGGGTGCCGGTGGCGTAGTAGAAGAGCGAGCCCAGGCCGAAGATGCCGCCCGGGATGAAGCGGTGCGGCACGGCCACGGAACGCGCGCCCACGGCGAAGAGCACGGACCCGGCGGTGATGAGCAGCAGGTTCCACCACACGGAATAGGTGAAGTCGAAGTTGAGTCGGGGCACCTTGCCGAGTTGCCGGAACTGCTTCGTCTCGCTCATCATCCCCCCTGGGGGCGGTTTGCCCGGCCTAGCCGGGCGGTCGCAACGGCTTGCTCCACACGTTCATGCTTTCCAGCCCCCCGGCGATGTGCGTGTTGTTCCACAGGGTGCCGGAAAAGGCGTAACCCGCGCGGGCGAAGACCACGTTCATGCCCGTGGAGCGGGCGCGGGCGATGGTGTAGGCCGTGCGCAGCCCGCGTCTGCGCATGGCCGCCTCCATGCGCGCGAGCAGCGCCCCGGCCAGCCCCCGGCCGCGGTGCGCGGGCAGGGTGGCGAAGTCGGTCATCTCAACGCTGCCCCCGGCCGGGTCCATCTCGGCCGAGGCCAGGGCCGCGAAGGCGTGGCCGTCCGCGCGCGCGCCGTCCCGCCCCTCCGCGTCCAGGACCCCGAAGAAGCGCGCGTCCCCGTCCATCTGGGCCCGCAGAAAGGCCGGGTCGTGGATGGGGAAGGGGTAGGAGCGGAACACCGCGCCGTAGGCGCGGGCCATGTCCCGGGCGTGCTCCGGCCCCAGGGCGCGGATTTCGGGCGCGTGCGGGGGCACTCCCGGCGTCGCGTCCGGGGCCCGCTTCCGGGCCACGGCCAGCACGCGGGCCACCTCGGCCGCGCCCCGCGCCGCGCCGGGCTCGCGCCAGGCGGCGCGGTAGCGCGCCAGAAAGCAGCCGTCCTGGGCCGCTGCGGCCCCTGCGGCTCCCGGGCCCGCCGGGCCCCGCGCGATCCTCGGGCCCCGCGCGTCGCGGGCGGCCGGGAACATGCCCGGCACCCGGGCCTCCACTTCGTACCCCGCGTCCAGGAACTCGTCCAGAACCGATTCCGGCACCTTGGCGAAGAGCTTGGAATAGCCCCGCTCCCGGGCCAGGTCGCGGATGGCCCGGATGACCCGGCCGGCCTCCGGCGGATTCAGGCGCATGAGGTAGACGCGGTCGTTGGCCGGGCCGTGCTGCAGGAGCGAGTCCCCCACGCGCGTGATCCGGTCCGGCGCGGTGTCTCCAGCCGCCTTGCGCGGCGCCTCCGCGCGCTCCCGATCAGGCCGCATCGGTGTCCCTCCGGGCCAGCCGTTCGTTGTCCTCGGGCGTCAGGCTCACGGTGTCGTCCCAGTCCATGAGCAGCTTTTCCACGCCGCAGGCCTTTTCCTGGCCGTCGTCCTCCTTGAGCGTGAGGTTGCACGCCGCGCAGTCGCGGTCGCAGTAGTTGGGCTCGTAGCTGTCCGGCTCGGCGTAGGTGGTGATCACGCCCTCGTAGTTGCGCAGCACGACCTTGTTCGCGCCCCAGGAGACGATGTAGTTGGGCATGACCGGAATCTTGCCGCCGCCGCCCGGCGCGTCCACCACGTAGGTGGGCACGGCGAAGCCGCTGGTGTGGCCGCGCAGGCTCTCCAGGATCTCGATGCCCTTGCCCACGGGCGTGCGGAAGTGCGTGAGCCCCTCGGAGAGGTCGCACTGGTAGAGGTAGTAGGGCCGCACGCGGTTTTGCACGAGTTTCTGGTTCAGGGTCTTGATCAGCCTCGGGCAGTCGTTGACCCCGGCGAGCAGCACGGACTGGTTGCCCAGGGGGATGCCCGCGTCGGCCAGGCGCGCCAGCGCCCGGCGCGACGATGCGGTGATTTCGCGCGGGTGGTTGAAGTGCGTGTTGATCCACAGCGGGTGGTGCGTGCGCAGCATGGCAACGAGGTCCTCGGTCACGCGGTAGGGCAGGACCACGGGCATGCGCGTGCCGATGCGCACCACCTCCACGTGGGGGATGCGCTCCACCTCGCCCAGGAGCCAGTCCAGGGTCTCGTCCGGGAGCATGAACGGGTCGCCTCCGGAGAGCAGCACGTCGCGCACCTGCGGGGTGTTGCGGATGTACTCGATGCCCGCCGCCAGCTCGGCGCGCGTGGGGATGGCGTCGCGGTCCCCGACCTTGCGCTTGCGCGTGCAGTGGCGGCAGTACATGGAGCAGAGGTTGGAGACGTGGAAGAGCACGCGGTCCGGATAGCGGTGGGTGATGCCCGGCACCGGGCTGTCGCTGTCCTCGTGCAGGGGGTCGGTCATGTCGTGGCGCGAGATTTCCAGCTCGCGCGGCGAGGGAAAGGCCTGCAGGAAGACCGGGTCGTTGGCGTAGTCCTCCACGTCGATGAGCGAGAGGTAGTAGGGGGTCACGGACATGGGAAAGCGGGCCGTGGTCAGCTTGTGCGCGCGACGCTCGGTCTCGGAGAAGCGGATGCCGAGCACGCGCTCGAAATCCTCCACCGTGGTCACGCGGTTCTTGATGTGCCATTTCCAGTCCGTCCAGGACGAGCGCGAGGGCGCGTCGTCGATGACCCCGGCCAGCTCCTGCTGGTGTGCGGTGTATATGGTACCCATAATTGCTTCCTTTTTTTAAGGGTTCAGAGAATCTGCCCCAGGAATTCCCGGGTGCGCTGCTCGCTGGGCGCGTCGAAGACCTCGGCGGGCGCGCCGCGCTCCAGGATCGCGCCTTCGTCCATGAAGGCCACGGTGTCCGCCACCTCGCGCGCAAAGCCCATTTCGTGGGTCACGACCATCATGGTCATGCCCTCGGCGGCCAGTTCGCGCATCACGCCGAGCACCTCGCCGACCAGCTCCGGGTCCAGGGCGCTGGTGGGCTCGTCGAAGAGCAGGACCTCGGGCTCCATGGCCAGGGCCCGGGCGATGGCCACGCGCTGTTTCTGGCCTCCGGAGAGGGTCTGCGGATAGACGTCGCGCTTGTCGGCCAGGCCGACCTTTTCCAGGTAGCCCTCGCCCAGCTCCCGGGCCGCGCGCCGCGACATGCCGCGCACCTGCACCGGGCCCTCGACCACGTTGCCGAGCACGGTCATGTGCGGGAAGAGGTTGAAGTGCTGGAAGACCATGCCCACGCGCGCGCGCAGGCGGTTCAGGGCGCGCTCGTTGCGCCGCCCGCGCCGCGCGCCGGAGCGGCCCTCCGCGCCGCGGCCCTCGATGCGCTTGCCGTTGACGCGCACCTCGCCCTCCTGGAACTCCTCCAGCACGTTGACGCAGCGCAGCAGCGTGGACTTGCCCGAGCCGCTGGCCCCGATGACCACGACCACCTCCGAGGCGGCCACGTCCAGGTCGATGCCGCGCAGCACGTGCAGCTCCCCGAACCACTTGTGCAGCCCGCGGATGGCGATGACGGGTTCGCCGTTCGTCATGGTTGCCTCCTAGGCCGCGCCGCTCACGTTCAGGCGCGTTTCGATGCGGTGGAACAGCCAGGTGAAGACCCCGGTGTAGAAGAGGTAGAAGCAGGCCGCGATGGTCAGCATCTCCATCATCATGAAGTTGGACGAGGCCAGTTGCTGGGACTTGAGCAGCAGTTCGTTGATGGTGATGGTGCTGGCCAGGGACGAGTCCTTGAGCGCGATGATGAACTGGTTGCCCAGGGACGGCACCGCGCGCTTGAAGGCCTGGGGCAGGATGATGCGCCGCATGGCGCGCCAGCGGGGCATGCCCAGGCTGCGCGCGGCCTCCATCTGGCCCGGATCCACCGAGAGGATGGCCCCTCGGAATATCTCCGCGATGTAGGCCCCGTTGTGCACGCCCAGGGCGAAGACCGCCGAGGGCACCGCGTCCAGCCCGATGACGCCGCGCAGGCCGAAGTAGATGAACAGCAGTTGGAGCAGCAGCGGCGTGCCCCGGATGAGGTAGACGTAGGCGCGCGCGGGCAGGGCCAGCGCGCGCCGGTGCGACAGGCGCAGGAAGGCCGCGCCCAGGCCCAGGGCCAACCCCAGGACGATGCCCAGGGCCGTGACCTCGAAGGTCATCCAGGCCGCGGGCAGGAAGTAGGGCGCGTACTTGGGCAGGGCCGCGAAGTCGAAGTACATTGGTCGTGTCCTTCCCGAGGGGGCTGAGGGGAACTGAAGGGGCCGAAGGGGGGCGGGGCGGCCGGGGCCGGGACGTGCGCCCCGGCCTCCGGACGCCGCGCGGGCCGTTGCCGGCGCGCGCCTACTTGCCGGTGATGTCCGTGCCCAGCCACTTGCGGCTGATGGCCGCGAGCGTGCCGTCGTCGTGCATGGCGGTGAGGATGGCGTCGAGCTTGTCGCGGAGGGTGTCGTCGTCCTTGCGCAGGGCCACGGCGATGTTCTCGCTGCGCAGGGGGGTGCCCAGCGGGCGGATGGCGAACTTGCCGGAGCCCGCCGCGGTCGCGCCGACCACGCGGTCGGTGATCACCGCGTCCACCACGCCGTTGTCCAGTTCGGTGAGCGTCTGGGTGTCGTCCTTGTAGAGCCGGATGTCCCCGGCCCCGAGGCTCTTGGCGTCGTTCTCGAAGGTGGTGCCCGTGACCAGCCCCACGACCTTGCCCTTGAGTTCGTCCACGCTCTTGTAGGGCGCGTCCTTGCGCACCAGGACCTGGGCCCCGGAATAGTAGTAGGGCACGGTGAAGTCCACGACCTCGGCGCGTTCGGCCGTGGCGGCCATGGAGCCGAGGATGCCGTCGTAGGCCCCGGACCGCAGGCCCTCGATGATTCCGCTCCACTCCGTGGTCACGGGCTTGAAGTCCACGCCCAGCCGCTTGGCCACCTCGCGGCAGACGTCCACGTCGAAGCCGGCGAGCTCGTTCTTGTCGTTGTAGAAGTTGAAGGGCGGGTAGCCGCCGCTCATGGCGAAACTGATCTCCCCGGCCTGTTGCACCCGGGCCAGGCCGTCGGCTTTTTCGGCCTCCCGTTCGTCGGACGTGGAGCACCCGGCCAGGGCCGCCAGGCCCGTGAGCAGCAGCAGGACCGCAAGGGCCCGGAGCGCGGGAAGGCCGACGGGATAACGGAAGCGGATGTCGGATCGCATGTTCTCTCCTTTTTTGGGGTGGCGCACGGCGCGAACGGCGCCACGCACAAGGGGAACGGTGTCCGGAATTCCGTCCGCTGCTGCGGCCGCGTGAACGCTCCTGAAAGCGATATTTCTGGTGGAATGCGTGCCGTTTCCTTGCGCGAGGAAACAGGAGGCAGCGTCCGGATCGGCATTTTTTCGCGACGGAGCAGTTCCGCTCTGGCAAAACACCGTTCGTTCTTTTTTCCGTAGGTCTGCACTACATATACGATGCGGGAAGGCTTTCAAGGGGGGGCTGCCGGGTTGTTTTCGGGGATGCTCGGCTCCCCGAAGGCCGCGAAAAGGCCCCCCGGAGCGTAACGCTCCGGGGGGCCTGTTTTTTACCTGCGTCCTCGTCCGCGCAGAACGGCCGGGCCTAGCTCCACTTGACCAGCCGGGCCTCGTACTTGTTGCCCAGGGCCGGGTGCACCGGGAGCACGCGCACGCCGTAGCGGCACGGGCCCGGGATCGACGGCGTGAAGGTCGTGGAGAGCTGGAGCACGTTGCCCTCGCGGTGGCGCACGGTCATGGGCGCGCTCTCGATGGGCCCGCCGTCGTCCCCGGCCACGGTGACCAGTTCCACTTCCAGCTCGCCGGGCGACATCTGCCCGGCGTCCACCGTGGCCGTGACCTTGATGGCGTTGCCCAGGCGCACCTCGTCGCCGCGCGCGCCGACCACGCGCACCTCGCGGATCGTCACCGTGGAGAAGCGGCCCGGCACGCGCTTGCGCCATTCGCCGATGTCGCGGGCCAGGGGGATGTCCTTGCCCAGCCGGCTGGCGCGCTGGGAGATGGTCGGCTCGTACATGGTGCCGATGTAGTCGCGCAGCATGCGGTGCGTGCTGTAGTCGGCCAGGGCCGTGCGCATGGCCGCGCGCATGCGCGCCACCCAGCGGCGCGGCACGCCCTCGTTGTCGCGCTCCCAGAACTCGGGCACCACGTCGCCGGCCAGGGTCAGGTAGAGGTTCTCGGCGTCCACCAGGTCTTGGTTGACCTGGTTGTCGTAGACCTCGCCCGCGCCGATGGCCCAGCCGTTTCTGCCGTCGTAGCCCTCGTCCCACCAGCCGTCGAGGATGGAGAGGTTGGGCACGCCGTTGGCCGCGGCCTTCATGCCGCTGGTGCCGCTGGCCTCCATCAGCCGGATGGGGTTGTTCAGCCACACGTCCGCCCCGCTGACCAGCAGCCGCGCCAGGCGGATGTCGTAGTTCTCCAGGAAGGCCACGCGGCCGATGCAGTCGTCCTGCCTGGAAAGGCGCGTGATCAGGTGGATGAACTCCGCGCCCAGGGTGTCGGCCGGGTGGGCCTTGCCCGCGAAGATCAGGTTCACGGGCCGCTCGGCGTTGAAGAGGATCTCCTTGATGCGCTGCACGTTCTGGAAGATCAGGGTCGGCCGCTTGTAGCCCGTGAAGCGCCGTGCGAAGCACAGGGTCAGGGCCGAGGGGTTGAGCGTGGCCAGAAAGCGCGTGAGCCGGTTGGGGGCCTCGCCCTCGCGGGTCCACTGGCGCGAGATGTTTTCGCGGATTTCCTCGTAGAGCCGTTCCTTCAGGGCCACGTGCGTGCGCCACAGGCGCGTGTCGTCCACGCCGTCCAGGCACTCCCAGTGCGTGCCCTTGAGCAGTTCCTCGGACACGTCCAGGCGGCAGTTTTCCTCGACCATGGCGCGCACGGCCGGGTCCATCCAGGACTGGATGTGCACGCCGTTGGTCACGTGGCCGATGGGCAGCTCGTCGAGCAGGAAGCCGCGCCAGAGGTCCTGCCACATGGTCCGCGAGACGTGGCCGTGCAGCTTGCTCACGCCGTTGCTGGCGCTGGAAAGGCGCAGGGCGAGCACGGTCATGTTCAGCACGGCCGCGTCCTCGGAGTAGATGTGGCCCATGTTCCAGAGCTCGTCGAAGGGCACGCCCATCTCCTGGGCGTAGGGCCGGAAGTAGTTCTCCACCAGGGACTTGTCGAACCGCTCGTTGCCCGCGGGCACGGGCGTGTGCATGGTGAAGACCGTGGCCGCGCGGACCAGCTCCTTGGCCGTGTCCAGGTCCACGGAATCCAGGTGCATGTGCAGCCGGATGCGCTCGAAGAGCAGGAAGGCGGAGTGGCCCTCGTTGAGGTGGTAGAGGCAGGGCGCGATGCCCAGTGCCGCGAGCATGCGCACGCCGCCGATGCCGAGCAGGATTTCCTGCTCGATGCGCCCCTTGGACGAGGGCTCGTAGAGGCGCGCGGTGATGTCCCGGTCCGAGCGCGAGTTCTCCACCAGGTCCGTGTCCAGCAGGCAGAGCCGGGCGCGGCCCACGCGGATCTCCCAGATCTGGGCGTAGACCGTGCGCCCGGGCAGGTCCACGGTCACCAGGATGCGCTCGTCGTTCTCGCCCACGACCACGTTCATGGGCAGGCTGGCGAAGTTGCTCTCCACGAACTCCACGGCCTGCTTGCCCTCGCCGTCGATGCGCTGGCGGAAGTAGCCGTGCTTGTAGAGCAGCGAGACGCCCACGAAGGGCAGGTTCATGTCGCTGGCGGATTTGATGTGGTCGCCCGCAAGCAGGCCCAGGCCGCCGGAATAGATGGGGATGGACTCGTGCAGCCCGAACTCCATGGAGAAGTAGGCCACCGGGTGTTCCCAGGTGATGCCCGAGACGCGCGCGTTCTCGCGCGCGGCCATGTAGGCGTCGAAGCGCGCGAGCAGGGCGCGGTAGCGGTCCATGAAGGGCTTGTCGTCCAGGAGGCGGTCCAGGGTCTCGCGCGGGACGAAGCTGAGCATCTGGGCCGGGTTGCGGCCGGATTCGCGCCAGCGCGAGGGCGAGACGGCCTCGAAGATGGCCTGGGCCTCGGCGTTCCAGACCCACCAGAGGTTGTCGGCCACCTCGCGCAGCCGGGCCAGTTCCGGGGGCAGCTCGGTGACCACGGAGAGCTGGCGCAGCCGGGGCTGGGTGGTGTTGACGCCGGTGAAGCTGACCAGCCGGTCCGCGCCGGTGTCCAGCCTTTGTACACCGGAGATGCGTTCGCCGCGGTTGCGGCGGGCCGTGTCGTAGGCCGTGGTGTAGCGCGGGAAGAACTTCTTCCAGTCCGCGGCCTCGGCGATGGAGCGCGCGCCCTTGCGCAGCCGGGCGCGCTGCTCGGGCCCGGCCTGCAGGAAGCGCCAGACGTGCCCGGTGAGCTGATCGGCGGCGGTGCGGTCGTCGTCGCCGATGCGGCGCACGATGTCCACGCCCAGGTGCCCGTCCGGGAATTGCTCCATGACCCACTGGCCGAAGCCCGCGCGGTCCGAGGTCACGGTGGGCACGCCGTAGGCCACGCTCTCCAGCGGCGTGTAGCCCCAGGGCTCGTAGAAGGACGGGAACGCGGTGATGTCGCACCCGGCCAGTGCGTCGTAGTAGTCCAGGTTGAGCACGCCGTCGTTGCCGTCCAGGTACACGGGGATGAAGATCACGCAGCACTTGGAGTCCGCCGCGTTCTGCAGGTTCTGGTCGCGGCAGGCGCGTACGATGGGGTCGCCGTCCTGGTTGCCCAGGTGGTGGGTGGAGATGGTCGCGTAGCGTTCCACCTCCCCGTAGCCGCCCTGCTTCATGCGCCGGGCCTCGTCCGAGTAGCCGGCGTAGCCGCCGGTGACCAGGAAGAAGGTCACCAGGGTCACGTCGGGCGCATCGTGGGCCGCAAGCTTGCGGCTGACCGCGCCCAGGCTCTCGATGAGCACGTCGATGCCCTTGTTGTGGAACTCGTAGCGGCCGCTGGTGGCCAGCAGGCAGGTGCGCGCGGGGTCCAGCTCGCGGTTCAGGAAGCGCGAGGCGAAGTCGATCATCCGCGCGCGGGCCTCGGCGGCCTTGGCCGTGTCCTTGACGTAGTTGGGGAAGGATTCCAGGTCGAAGCCGTTGGGCGTGACCGCGTCGGGCTTCTTGCCCAGCAGGTGGGTGGCCTCGTCGCGGGTGATGTTGGAGACCGTGGCGAAGCAGTCGGCCTCGCGGGCCGAGACGGTCTCCATGGAGTGCTTGGCGATGACCCCGAAGTTGCGCGCCTCCTTGAAGGGCTCGATCTGCTCCAGCCGGGCGTAGATGTCCACGCCCGAGCCGGACATGGCCCGGCCGAGCATGGTCGCGTGCGTGGTCAGCACGGTGGAGATGGACGGGGCGTTGCCCTTCAGGCGCAGCACGCCCGCGCCGCTCATCCACTCGTGGAAGTGCGCGCAGACGTCCGCGCCCTCGCCCAGGGCCTCGCTGAACTCCTCGATGACCATGGCCGCGGCCGTGGAGAAGAGCACGGGCTCCACGTAGTCCCAGGCCCCGGACATGGAATCCACGCCAAACTCGTTCCAGAGCTGGTAGAGGAGCTTGTCCGGCTCGGGAAAGGCGTTCTGGAAACCCACGAGGATGGCGCGCGGCGAGCCCGGGATGTCCCAGCGGCCGGTGCGCGCCTCGATGCGCCGGGCCGCCAGGTGGGCGATGGCCGAGGCGAACTCGGGCGCGTCCTCGGGGATGAAGCCCGGGTTGCGCGGCAGGAGCGGTCCCACCGCGGCGTAGCGGCCGTTGAAGGCCTTGAGCGCCTCGGGCATCTTGCTGGCGATCACCGTGTAGATGCCGCCGACCTTGTTGCACACTTCCCAGGAGACTTCGAACAGGAAGTTCTTGGCCATGCTTGCTCCTTGTTGGACGGGGTGCCGGGGATGGCCTCGCGCCGCGGGGGTGCGGCGCGGGCGGCCCGGGCCCGGGTCAGGCCGCGTCGGCCCCCTTCTGGCGCTCGACGAGCAGGGTCAGGTCGTTGAGCACGTTCATGTAGACGATGAACGCCTGGTGCGGCGTGGAGTACGGGTTGAAGTACTTGTGCACGTCGCCGTCCGAGAACCACTTCGTGCACATGTAGTAGAAATGGTCCGAGGTCAAGAGCTCGCGCCAGGCGGAGATGAGCTCGTCGTCGCAGGTGGCGAGCACGTCCTTCTCCAGGCCGTAGACGCGCGCCGCGGCCGCGTCCTGCATGGGGTTGCCCAGCCAGGCGCTCACGTCGCGCTCCAGGTCGGCCCAGGAGATGGGGTGGGGCACGTCGAGCTCGGCCACGGGCGAGAGGTTGGCCGCGGCCTCGCCCGGGGTGCGGAAGCAGAAGTCCGGGTGGGCCAGGATATGCTCGGGCAGGGCGCGCATGAACTCGAAGATGCCCGTCTCGGCCCACTGGTGCTCGCCGAAGGTCTCGTAGTCCATGAACAGGTTCACGACCTCGCCCTCGCCGGCCACGGCGTGCACCCAGGAGGCGTAGCGCTCCACGCTCAGGGGGTGCTCGGGCCAGCTCGTGTCCGAGAAGCGGAAGGCCACATCGTCGGAGAGGCGGTAGTTCTTGAGCAGGGCCTTGAGCTTGATGCAGCCCGCGGGCTGGTAGACGAAGTTGGGCGTGCGCCAGCCCAGGACCTGGTCCGCGCCCTCGGTGAGGATGGTCCTGTAGCCCATCTTCTCCACGAGCCTGGCCAGGTCGTTGTCGTAGATCAGCTCGGTGTTGCGGAAGGTGGTCGGCTTCTGGCCGAAGAGGTCCTGCATGGCGCGGCTGTGCAGGTCCACCTGGCGGCGGAACTCGTCGCGCGAGAAGAGGTAGGCCAGGGAGTGGTAGTAGGTCTCGCCGATGAATTCCACGCAGCCAGTGTCCGCCAGCTCGCGGAAGGATTCCAGCACCTCGGGGCAATACTCCTCGAACTGCTCCAGGGCCGTGCCCGTGATCGAGTAGGAGATGCGGAAGGCCCCGGCGTGGCGCTCGATGAGTTCGAGCATGAGCCTGTTGGCGGGCAGGTAGCACTTCTGGGCCACCTTGAGCACGATCTCGCGGTTGGCGTCGTGGTCCAGGTAGGTGTGGCGCTCGCCGATGTCGAAGAACCCGTAGTTCTGGTCCAGGCGCATGGGCTGGTGGACCTGGAAGTAGAAGCAGACGGCGATCATCGGTGCACCTCCTCCACGAGTTCGCGGTAGACGGCGAGCACGCGCTCGCCCGCGATCTCCCACTTGATGTTCTTGAGCGTCTCGGCTCCGCGTTCGGCCAGTTCGTGGGCCAGGGCCGGATCGGAAATGATCTCCTCGATCCTGTCCGCGAGCCTGTCCACGTCCCAGAAGTCGATCTTCACGGCGCTGTCCAGGACCTCGGCCACGCCGGACTGCTTGGAGACGATGATCGGCACGTTGTAGACCATGGCCTCCAGCGGCGTGATGCCGAAGGGCTCGGACACGCTGGGCATGACGTAGAGATCGCTCATGGCGTAGAGCCGCTCCACGTCCGCGCCGCGCAGGAAGCCGGTGAAGTGGAAGCGGTCCTCCAGGCGCAGTTCGGCCATGCGCTCGACCATGCGCGGGAACATGTCCCCGGACCCGGCCATGACGAAGCGCACGTCGCGCCGGTTGGCCAGGACCTTGGCCGCGGCCTCCACGAAGTAGTCCGGGCCCTTCTGGAAGGTCACGCGGCCCAGGAAGAGCACGATCTTCTCCTTGAGCGCGCGCGTCAGGCGCAATTCGCCGAAGCGGCGCTCCTTGGAGACCGCGTTGTGCACCACGCGGACCTTTTCGGGCGGGATGCCGTAGCGGGCCACGATGGTGTCCTTGGTGAAGCTGGAGACCGCGATGATCCGGTCCGCGGCCTCGAACCCGGCGCGCTCCACGTCGTAGACCGTCTGGTTGACGTGCTCGCCGCTGCGGTCGAACTCCAGGGCGTGGGCGTGCACCACCAGGGGGCGGCCCGAGACGCGCTTGGCCTCGATGCCCGCCGGATAGGTCATCCAGTCGTGGGCGTGGATCACGTCGTGGGGCTCCACGTCCGCGATGTAGGCGGCCACGATGCTGTAGCGCAGGACTTCCTCCATGAGGTTGGTCCCGTAGCCGCCGGAGAAGTCGTTGTTGACCTCCGCGACCAGGGCCTCCAGGGTCAGGTGCTGGTCGCGCTCCAGCAGGCTCCGGTACTCGCGGTCCGTGAGATAGGGCCGGAGCGGCGAGAGCACCTCGAGCACGCGGATGCGCTCGCGCAGCTCCACGATCTCGCGCACGCCCACGCGCGCGCGCACGCGGTTGGCGCCCATGAGGCGCAGGTGGTCGGCCCCGCCGATCTCGGCGTCCAGGCGCGGCAGGACGAAGGTCACGTCCACGCCCTGGGCGGCCAGGCCGCGGGTGATGCCCTGGCAGGCGGTTCCCAGCCCCCCGGATATGTGCGGGGGGAACTCCCATCCGAACATGAGTGCACGCATCATCGGCCTCCCAGCACCTTGTGCAACCGGATCGCCTCGGCCACGGACCAGGCCTGGGCGATGGCGCCCTTGGGAATGTAGGGCGGGTTGCCGTTGTAGATTTCCGGAATGGAGGTGATCCCGAAATTGAGGGGGAATTCCGCGAGGATGGGCTTGAAGTGCTTCTTCAGGAAGGCCGTGGCCCCGGCGCGGTCGTGGGCCTGGCGCAGCAGGGCCTCGGCGAAGTGGCAGGAGAGCCACGGCCAGACCATGCCCTGGTGGTAGGCGGCGTCGCGCTGGTCCGGGCCGCCCTCGTAGAACGGCACGTAGTCCGGGCTGCGCGGCGAAAGCGTGCGCAGGCCGTAGGGCGTGAGCAGGTGGGCCTGCACCGTGCGCACCACGGCGCGCATCTGTTCTTCGTCGAGCATGGAGTGCGGCAGCGAGACGGCGAAGATCTGGTTGGGCCGGATGGCGTGGTCGCGGCCGCGGTCGTTGACCAGATCGCACAGGCATCCGTCCTCGTTGTTCCAGAAGGCCGGCACGAAGACCGTGGCCAGCCGCTCGGCCGCGGCCGCGGCGCGCCCGGCCAGGTCGGCGTCCCGGCCCCCGGGCGCTGAGGAGCCCGAGCGCCCGGAGGCCCCGGCCTGCCCGGCCAGCTCCAGGAACAGGCGCAGGGCGTTGTGGAACAGGGCGTTGATCTCCACGGCCGCGCCGTGGCGCGGGGTCACCGGGCGGCCGTGGGCCTTGGCGTCCATCCAGGTCAGCTGGGTGTCCGGGGTCCCGGCGTAGAGCAGTCCGTCGTCGCCCAGGCCGCAGAGGGGCACGCGGCCGTCCAGGTGCGCGGCCACGATGGAGCGCAGGGCCGGGTAGAGGCGCTGGAGCACGAACTTCCGATCGCCCCCGGCGGCCAGGAACTGCTGCACGGTCCAGAAGAACCAGAGCGAGGCGTCCACGGAGTTGTAGGCCGCGTCCGCGGACTCCTGGGCCAGGAAGTTGGGCAGCAGCCCGTCGCGCTCCAGGGCCGCGAAGCCCGCGAGCACGCGCGCGCCGAATTCCAGGCGGCCCGAATGGAAGGCCAGGCCGGGCAGGGCGATCATGGTGTCGCGGCCCCATTCGCCGAACCAGTGGTACCCGGCGATGACCGAGGGCATCTTCTCCGTGTTGGTGATCAGGAACTGGCCCGCGTAGTACTTCAGGCGCGCAAGGTGCGCATTGCGCGCGGCGCAGCGTTCCAGCTCGGCCTCGCGGCGCGCGATCTCGGTCTTGCGTTTGCGTTCCAGCTGGCCCAGGGGCGCCACGGACGCGCCGAAGACCACGGGCTTGCCCTTTTCCAGGTGCAGCTCGAAGACGCCGGGGCAGAAGAGGTCCTCCTGGTGGGGGAAGCCGCGGCGCAGTTCCTTGAGGTATTCGAAGTTCTTGTACCACTTGGGGCCGGGGTAGAACATGGAGCGCCGGTTGGTGCCCATGTGCAGCGGCGGCAGCCCCTCGTAGGGCTCGATCTTGCAGCCGTTCCTTTCCGGAAAGGTCTTGGGCCGCAGGGCCATGTTCTCGCGCGTGAGCGCGTGGATGGAGCGGAAGGCCAGCAACGGGGCCAGCTGCAGGGTGATGCCGTGCTCGGGCTCGGGCCATGCGGTCGTCACGGGCGTGCGCGTGGGGGCCTTCTGGGCCGGAGGGGCGCTGCGCGGCGCGGGGCGGCGCGCCGGGCCCTGGAGCAATTCGTAGCACACCAGCACGGTGTTCTCGCCCTGGACCATGAGCACGCTCTTCCGCAGCAGCACGTCGCCGATGCGGAAGAGCTTGCTGACCCAGAGGTCCTGCTCCACTTCCTGCACGTACTTGTGGCCCGTGGGGTGGAACACGCCGGGGTACTTGTTGGTGGAAAGATGGAACTCGCGGCCGTCGATGACCAGGACTTCCTCCAGCTTGGAGAGCAGCACGAAGCGGCCCTTGGGGTTGTCCAGGGCGGCCACGAGCAGGCCGTGGTACTTGCGGGTGTGGCAGCCGAGGATCGTGGAGGAGGCATAGCCGCCGAGGCCGTTGGTATCCAGCCATTCGGCGCGCAGGGCCACTTCCGTGTTCACGCAGGCTTGCCGGTCGAAGCGGGTCATGTCGTCACCTCCGGTCCCGTCCCCGTGCGGGCGGGAATGTGTCCGGTCTTTTGGGGAAACGATTTCCATTAGATACCTTTCGAGATGCGGCGCAATGTTTTTTTTGCGCTCTTCACGGCTGATTTTTTTGAAGTTTCTTGCGCGCGGCAAGCCAGGGGTTAAAATTCCGATTATTTATAACCCGTTATGGCCGGGGGGAAAAGCGGGTTGATAATATTTAACGGGATTGTCACGTGGTTGGCGGCGGCGCCGGCAGCACGGCCGCCAAGGCGCGCCGGGCCTGGATCGAAGGGGTGGCGGGGCAGGGCGGAGCGCGGCGGGGAATCACGGTGCGCCGCAAAGGCGTGAGCGGCGCGACAGCACGCAATGCCTGGCCCGTCGGGGAGGCGTGGGGTGCGGATCGGGGAGACGGCGGAGCGGATCGGGGAGATCGGAGGCCCGGGCGGGGGGCCGAAACGTTTTGCCGGGCCGGGCGGCCGCCGGTCAGGCCGTGGCCTTGAAACGCCGGCCGTGCGCGGTGCGCAGCAGGTCGGCCGCCCGGCAGCGGGCCGGGCTGTGCGGCGGGTCCTGGTGCGGCTTTTGGGGCCGGGAGGCCGGGCCGGAAGGCGCGCCGGAATCGGTCGGGTCCGGCTCGGCGGCGCGGCGCCCGGCGACGTCGTCGTCGTCCGAGGCGGCCGAGGCCAGGGGCAGGCGGATGACCACTTCCAGGCCGCCCTGGGGCACGTTGCGCGCGGAGATGCGCCCGGCGTGGGCCACGGCCACGTGGCGCGCGATGGCCAGGCCCAGGCCCGCGCCGCCCGTGGGGCCGCCTGGATCGCCCGTTCCCGCACCCGGCCCCACAGCGGGGTCGTCGTCGTTTCCGGCGCAGGCCGAGCCGCGGTAGAAGGGCTCGAAGATACGCGCCAATTCCTCCTCGGGCACGCCTGCGCCCGAGTCGCGCACGTGGACCACGGCCATGGGCCGTCCGGCGTGCTCCTGCTCCTCCAGGCGCACGTGCACGCACGAGCCCCGGGGCGTGTGGCGCACGCCGTTGCGCAGCACGTTTTCGACCATGCTCGAAAGCTGTTCGCGGTCGCCGAGGACCATGCACGCGCCGCAGCCCGCGTCGCGCTCCACGACCACGGCGCGGCCATGCCCCGCGGCCTCGAAGGAGCAGGTCTCGGCCAGCTCCTCCAGCAGCACGCCCAGGTCCACGGGCGCGCGTTCGCCCGCGTGGTGCTCCATGCGCGCCAGGGCGAGCATTTGGCGCGCCAGGCCGTCGAGGCGCTCGGTGTCGCGGCGCACGAGTTCGAGCAGGCGGATGGAGCGCTCGTCGCCTCCGCCGCGGGCCATTTCCGCGGCCAGGGCCAGGCGCGACAGGGGCGTGCGCATCTCGTGGGAGATCTCGCCGAAGAGCAGGTGCTGCTCGCGGTGCCGGTTGGCCAGGGACTCGACCATGGCGTTGAATTCCCCGGCCACGCGGGCCAGGGCGTCGCCGCGGCGCTCCATGGCCGCGTCCAGGCGCACGTCCAGGTCGCCGCGCGACAGGCGCCGGATGGCTTGGCGCACCTCGCGCGCCGGGCCGTCGGTCATGCGCACGAGCAGGGCGAGCACGAGCACGGCGAGGACCAGCCCGGTGCACTGGGCCAGCAGGGCCCACTTCATGGGCGGCGGGCCGGGCATGGCCCGGGGCATCAGATGCACGGCCAGGGCGTAGGGGCGGCCGTCCAGTCCGGTGAAGGATACGGCCTCGGTGTGCGTGTGCGCCCTGTCCGGCGGAGGCGGGAAGGGGTCGGCGGAAAAGGTGGTGGTCGCGTCGAGCAGGCGGGCGCGTTCGAGCACGCCCCGGGTGGGCGTGTCGCCCGCCACGCACAGGCCCCCGGCGTCGAAGAGGTAGTAGCGCACGCCGGTGGCCGCAGTGTCGCCCAGGAAGGAGCGGATCTTGTCGGCCCGGTCCGAGGCGGCCCAGGCCGCGAGCATGGTGCCGGTGGTGCGCAGTTCGCGCGCGCGGTGCTCGCTCCAGTGTTCGGCCAGGGGGCCGATCTCCAGCACGCGGCTGGTCACGAACATGGTCAGGGCCGCACCGCCCGCGGCGATGAGCACGAAGACCACGACGCGCAGCACCCAGACCTTCATGCCGCCCCCCCTCCGGTGGCGTCGTCGTCCGCGCCCTCGGTCCCGCTGCCGGGTGAGGCCACGTAGTAGTAGCCCGCGCCGCGCACGGTGCCGATGCGCGGGGAACCGTCCGTGCCCGGGCCGAGCTTGCGGCGCAGGTTGCTCATGTGCACGTCGATGGAGCGGTCGTAGGCCGAAAGGGGGCGGCCCAGGGCGGCCAGGGAGATGTCCTCGCGGCTGACCACCGCGCCGTCGGCGCGCACCAGGAGCATGAGCATGGTGAATTCCGCATTGGTCAGGGGCAGGGACTCGCCGCCGAGCAGCGCGGTGCGGGCGGCCCGGTCCACGAGCAGGTCGCCACATTGGATGCGCCGCCGGTCGTCCTCGGGCGGGGTCTGGCGCGTGCGGCGCAGGATGGTGCGGATGCGCGCGAGCAGTTCGCGGGGCACGAAGGGCTTGGGCTGGTAGTCGTCGGCGCCCATCTCCAGGCCGACGATGCGGTCCACGTCCTCGGCGCGGCCCGTGAGCATGAGCACGGGCAGTTGCGTTTTGGCGCGCAGCCGCGAAAGGACCTCGAAGCCGTTCATGTCCGGCAGGCTCACGTCCAGGATGACCAGGTCGCATTCGCCGGTCAGGGCGCATTCGAGCCCTTCCCGGCCCGTGTACCGGCAACATGCGCTGAAACCCTCGGGCTCGAGGTACTCCTCGAGCAGGGCGCACAGTTCAGGATCGTCGTCGATGATGCAGATGGAGTCCATAGGCGCTTTCCGTTCTGGGGATGAAATGCCCGCGTGTCCAGTGCCGCCCGGGCGATGCAAGAATAACACCATGGGCCGAAGAGAAGAAACTAAAGATTGCTTAAGGAACTTTGCGGTAGCGAAGAAAACTTGAACAGGGCTTGAATGAATCGGGCCGGTTGCCTGCATGCAAATCATGGAACCAGAACATCGGTCATTCACGGGAGGCAGCCATGCGAGGCGACACGCGCCCCTTGCCCGCGCCGGGCGGGGAGAGGGACGGGCTACGAACGGAAGCAGGCGGCGCGGTCGGCGCACCGGAAGCAGCGGGCTTGCCCGGGCCCGGGGCCGTGCCTGCGCGGGCCGGGCAGGCCGTGGACACGCGCGCCTGCCTGGCGGGCGATGCGCAGGCCCTGGCCGCACTCATGGAGATCGCGCGGGACGTGGTGCGCGCGGCCGTGCGCTGGACCCTGGCGCACCGCGGCGCGTCCGCCCCGCAGGGCGCGGGCCACGGCCGCAAGGGGCCGCGCTCCGAGGGTCGCACCCCGGGGCAGGGCCGCGCCGGGGCCGGGGCGGGCGGCGCGGCGAACGGACAGGACGTGGAGGCCGTGGCCCGCGAGGTGCTCCTGCGCCTGCTGGGCACCGAGCACCGCCTCCTGGCCACCTACGACCCGCAGTGCGGCTCGCTGCGCACCTGGCTGTGCGTGGTGGCTCATTCCGCGGCCATGGACCACCTCCGCGACCGGGCCTGCGGCAGCAGCCCCTCGCACTATGAGGACGCGACCGTGCGCCCGTCCGAGGCGGCCTGCCGGGCGCTGCTGGCCCTGGGGCCCGGCGAGTTGGACTCCCGCCAGCGCCAGGTGCTGCGCCTCTATCATTTGGAAAACATGAATACCCTGGGCATCGCCCGCTTCCTGGACGTGGCCCCGCAGACCGTACGCAGCCACCGCGATGCGGCCCTGGCCCGACTGCGTTCGACCCGGGCGCGCCAGGAGCGCGGCCACGGCGCCCCGGGTGCGGACGCGGAGGCCCTGCCGCGGCGCACCGCCGGATAGCACGCGGCGGCGGCACCGGCCCGCCCGGCGCAAGGGCTTTGGGCGGAGCCCGCCGGGCGCGGGTCAGGAACGCCAGGGCGCGCACGGCGCGCCGGGATGTGGGCGCGTGCGCGGGGTGCGCGCGGCCGTTTCCGCGGCCGCGTCGGTCCACAGTCCCGGGCAGCGCCAGCGCGCCGCGAGCACGGCGGGCAGGCGCACGGGGGCCTTGGGCGCGGCGGCGTGCAGGGCCGCGCGCTGCCGTGCGGTTGCGGGCAGGCGCGGGGTCGGGCGCGGCCGCGTCGGGAGCCGCTGTGCAAACGCGCCGTCTCGTGTCCCGGCGGCGTCGCGCGCCACCGCGTCGGCCGTGCGCGCGGCCCGGGCGGGAGCGACCGGGGTGGTTTGGCCGGAGCGGACGTTTCCGCCGGAGCGGACGTTTCCGCCGGAGCGGACGTTTCCGCCGGAGCGGACGTTTCCGCCGGAGCTGGCGTTGCCGCCGGGGCGGGGGCGTGCGCCCGCGAGGACGGCTGCATCGGCAACGCCGTTCGTCTCGCGGTCATCGTCCAGGTCGTCCGCCTCAGGGCGCCCGTTGGGCTGCGCGTCCGTGATGTCCATGGGGAGCATGTCCATGGGCAACACATCCATGGGCAGCCCGCCGGAGCCGCCGCGTGCGGCGGACCGGTCCGCCGTGGCAGCGTGCAGGCCCGAGGGGCGGGTGCGATGCGGCGCGCGGGCCAGCGCGGCCGAGCACAGGCACAGCAGGGTCACGGCCACGAGCAGAGGCAGTCGTTGCATGGTTCGGCATCCTTGGCGTGTGCGCACCGTCCGGCCAGCGTTCTTCCCGACGGCTGGCCCAAAGGCTGGCCCGATTCCCGTCCGGGCGGCGGCGGGCGCACCGCACCGTAGCAGCGGGCATGCCAAGAAAAAACATCCATCATTCCAATAAATTGAAATCCCATCACCGCCACGCTCGTGCAGCACGCTGCACCAGCGGCGTGCACGTCTGCACCCCGGCGTGCAGGATCTGCCGCGTCGCGCAGGACGCGCCCACAGGCAGGTGCGGCAAAAAAGGCCCACTGCTCCAAAGTGGCTTAAGAAATCACAAGAAGGGTTATGATATTATAATATATTGAAATATCATGATAAAATTGCGAGCAAAAATTTAAGAGTTTCCTCCGGTCGTGCCGATCCCACTGGCACGGAGCGCCTCCCAGGGACGGGCGGCGCATGGAACACCATCATTCAAGGAGGAACGACAATGAGTCTGGTCATCAACAACAACCTGATGGCGGCCAACGTGGCGCGCAATCTGGGCACGTCCTACGGGAAGCTGGCGGTCTCCACGCAGCGGCTGTCCTCGGGCCTGCGCATCAACAGCGCGTCCGACGACGCCGCCGGGCTGGCCATCCGCGAGCTGATGCGCTCGGACATCAGCGCCCTGAACCAGGGCGTGCGCAACGCCAACGACGCCATCAGCATGATCCAGACGGCCGACGGCGCCCTGCAGGTCATCGACGAGAAGCTCATCCGCATGAAGGAACTGGCCGAACAGGCGGCCACCGGCACCTACAACTCCGACCAGCGGTTGATGATCGATTCCGAGTACCAGGCCATGGCCTCGGAAATCACCCGAATCGCCAACGCCACGGACTTCAACGGCATCTACCTGCTCAACGGCAACCTCTCGGCCACCTCGCACGACGGGTCCGGCATGCAGGCCCAGGGCAAGCTCAAGGTGCACTTCGGCACGGCCAACGACAGCGCCGAGGACTACTACTACATCCAGATCGGCACGGCCACGGCCTCGGCCCTGGGCGTGGGCAACCAGTCCGCCGAGGGCGCGGGCTTCTCCATCTCCACCCAGGAGGGCGCGCAGCAGGCCCTGGAGGCGATCAACGACGCGATCATCTCCAAGGACAACATCCGGGCCAACCTGGGCGCGCTGCAGAACCGGCTGGAGAACACGGTCACCAACCTGCAGACCCAGGCCGAGAACCTGCAGTCCGCCGAGTCCCAGATCTCGGACGTGGACGTGTCCACGGAGATGACCGAGTTCGTGCGCCAGCAGATCCTCACGCAGTCGGCCGTGGCCATGCTCTCGCAGGCCAACTCCCTGCCGCGTCTGGCCATGCAGCTGCTCGGCGGCTAGTCGTGCTCCGCGCGTCTGCGGCGCGCGTTCCGCTCCCCTTACGCGGCAAGCCCCTCCGCGCCCGTCGGGCGTGGAGGGGCTTGCATGCGCCTGCGGCGCGCCGCGGCTCCGGCGGCTATTCGAGCTGGTCGATCTGCGATTCCAGCTGGGTCTGGAGGTTCTCGTAGTAGCCCAGGTTGGATTCCAGAGTGGCGTAGAGGCTCACCAGCCGGGTGTACATGCGGTCCAGGCGGGCCTGTTCCTGCTCCATCTGCTCGGCGTTGTTGTCGATGATGTCCTGATAGTTGTCGATGATGATCTGCAGGGTGCCTTCGAGGGGGTCGGTGATCTGGTCCAGGGCGGCCAGGGTCTGGTTGATCTTGCCCTGGCGGACCGAGACCTCGCCCGAGTAGGAGCCGTCGGTGTGGTTGTCCACCTCGATGGCCAGGCCGGCCTCGTCCTGGCCGTAGGCGCCGGTGATGGTCCAGCCGTTCACCGTGGCGGTGTGGCCGTTGATGGTCGCGCCGGTGATGGCCCCGTTGGACACGGTGTAGGCCACTTCGTACTCGCCGGGTTCGGTCATGCCCTCGATGGAGGAATCGTAGGAGAAGTCCACGGAGTAGGTGCGACCCTCGTTCTCGGCGGAGAACAGGGCGGCCACGCCGTCGGGGTCGGCCGCCAGGGCCTCCTCCAGCTCGTCGTAGTCGATGGTCAGGTTGCCGAAGTCCTCGGAGTTCTCGTCGGTATCGGTGGTGATGCCGATGGCCGCGAGCGAGGCGTAATAGTCGCCCTGGCCGGTGTCGGCGTCGTAGCCTATGAAGCCCAGCCCCTTTTCCGCGAGGATGTTCTGCAGGGTCTGCTCGACCATGTCCAGGCCGTAGTTGCCGCGCACGTTGTAGAAGACCGTGGTCTCGTCGTCGTTGGTGGTGTCGTCGTCTTCTTCTTCGGTCTCGTCCACCGAGGCGATCAGCTCGCGGATGGCGTTGGTCATCTCCACGAAGGACTCGATGTTGGCGATGACCGCGTCGGTGTCCGTGGCCACGGTGGCCTCGATGGCCTGGCCGGACGAGGTGCCGTAGAGGGACAGGGTCACTCCGTCGATGACGTCGCTGATGAAATTGGTGTCGCGCTCGATCCACTCGTCGGCCCCCGGGGGATAGCCGTCCACCTTGATCTGCGCGTTCTGCGCGGTCTGGGTCTGCACGAAGTCCGCGGAGTCCAGGCCGGTCATGCCCGAGTCGGCGATGGTCACGGTGTTGTCCGCGCCCTGGTCCAGGCCGCGGATCTGCAGGTGGTAGGAGGTGCCGTCGTTGATCAGGCTGGCGCGCACGGACCCGCCCATGTCCGCGTCCTTGTTGATGCGCGTGACCAGGTTTTCCAGGGTGGTGCCCGCGGGCACGTCGATGGAGAGCACGGTCGTGCCGTAGGTCAGGGAGAAGGTGGCGTCCGAGGTGGTCACGACGTCGTCGCTGGCGGACCATCCCGTGGAGGTGGACCAGATGTCGTTCTGGGCGCGCTGGTTGATGATGATCTCGTGGCTGCCCTCCTGGGCGTCGGAGTCGGCCGTGACGCCGAGGATGTCGCTGTTGGTGGAGGAGCCCGCCTTGACCAGGAACTTGCCCACGCTGTCCAGGTCCTCCAGGGCGGACTGATAGCTGATCAGCTGGGTGTTGATGGTGCTGATGATCTCCTGCTTGGCCGTCCACTGCGCCTCCCAGTCCTCCATCTGGTTGAGGCGGTAGCTGGCCTGGGTGATGGTCGCGTCGATGACTTCGCTGAAGTCGGTGTCGCTGCCGAGGCCGGTGAAGGTGATCGATCCGGACCAGTATTCGGTCATGGCCGTATCCTCTCTACAGATAGTTCAGCAGGCTGAGCTGCATGATCTGGCTCGACGTGGAGAGCACGGATTCGTAGATGTACTGGGTCTTGGCGATCTCCGTGCTCAGGGCGGAGACGTCCGCATCCATGATGTTGGAAACGTTGGAGTTGAGCGTTTCCTTGGAGCGGTCCAGGGCCGCGGAGGCGAACTCCGTGCGGACCATGCGCGCGCCGACCACGCCCATGAGCGTGGTCAGGTGCTCCTGGGCCGTGGTCAGCTTCTCCAGACTGTCGCCGATGCCGTCCTGGTTGTCGGTCTCCAGGTAGCCGATGAACTCGCCCACGACCTCGAAGAGGTTCGTGTCCGGGTTGTCGGGGTCGGCGAGCTGGGCCGTTGTGGAGCCGTCCGGCACGTAGAGGCCGCCGAAGATGTCCTTGCCCACGCCGCTGATGGTCACGGAGCTGGACGAACTGATGGACACGTCCACGTCCGCGTCGTGCGGCGCGACGATGAACTGCTCGCCCGCGCTCACCGCGGTTCCGGCCGGGGAAAGCTGCACGTAGCCGCCGGGCACGTTGAGCACGCCGTCGGTGGTCGAGGAGCCCGTGACCCAGGTGGCGCCGTTGTCCGTGCTGTAGGAATAGCCGATGGGTCCGGGCAGGGTGCCGCCGGAGTCGATGCGGATGGAGACCTTGGAGCCGAAGGAGCCCGTGGCCTCGGCGGTCACGGCGGATGCGCCGTAGTGCACGACCTCGGCCCCGTCGTTGTCGTCGCCCTGGTAGTAGGCCGCCGGGCGGATGCGCAGGGACGTGCCGTCGCCCACGCCCTGTTCGGTGTTGGCCGTCACGGTGCAGCCCGAGGCCAGGTTCACCTGCGCGCCGTCCAGGAGCAGGGAGGTGTCGCCCGCGGCCAGGGTGCCGTTGGTCCAGGTGCTGCCGCCGTCGGTGGAATAGCGGTAGTCCAGGGCGTCGGTGCCCACGGTGCCGTCGGAGGTGAATTCCACCCAGACGGTGGAGTCCGCGCTGCCCGAGACCGAGAGGACCTCGGCCGTGCCCGCGCCGCCCTCGGTGACCGTGGCCCCGAGGCCCAGGGTGAAGGCCGCGCCGTCCGTGCGCGTGCCCGCGAAGATGGAATCGCCCGCGTACTCGGCGTTGGCCGTGGTCATCATCTGGTGCAGGAGCTGGCGCGCCTCCTTGGCGATGGTCTCGCGCTGGTCCGCGGTCAGGGTGCCGGTGGCGGCCTGCTCCATGAGCTCCTTGATGGAGGTGGCCAGGTCGCTGACCTCCTGCAGGGAGCTGTCGGCCAGCTCCAGCCAGCCCGAGGCCGTGTCGATGTTCTCCTGGTACTGCTCGATGGCCGCGACCGCGCTGGAGAGGTCCAGGGCGCGGGCGTAGCCGGCGGGGTCGTCCGAGGGCGCGTTGACGCGCTGCTGCGTGGCGTTCTGCTCGTTGAGCCGGAGCAGGCGCGCGAGCTGCGTGTTCATGTTGCGCACGGACTGGCCGTAGATCATGTTCATGGAGACGCGCATGGGGGGCTCCTTGGGCGTTCGGTCCGGTTCCGTCGGCTCAGCTCTTGAGCGACATGATGACGTCGAAGAGCTCGTTGGCCGTCTGGATGAGCATGGAGGCGGCCTCGTAGGCCTGCTGGTAGCGGGTCAGGTTGGCCAGTTCCTCGTCCATGTTCACCCCGGCGACCTCCTCCTGGCTGGTGGCCAGGTTCTCGGACAGGGTGGAGGAGATGGTGTGGTTGCGGGCGGCCACGTCCGTATCCAGGCCCACGCCGCTGACCACGGCGTGCAGGTGCTCGGAAAAGGTCTGGGAGACCGAGCTCAGGGAGGTGGACAGGGTCATGTCCGCGTCGGCCAGGGCCGCCAGGGCGGTGATGTTCGTGTTGTCGGCCGAATCGACCATGCCCGTGCCGTCCACCACGGCGCAGCAGAGCAGGTTCGGGTTCGAGCTCACGCGCGCATCCACGGCGATGTCGTCCAGCCCGTCGCCCGTGAACAGGGTGTTGACGCCCATGGCCGCGAGCAGCCCCGTGCTGTCGCCCGCGAACTCGAACTCCACGCCGTCGGCGGCCTCCAGGGTCAGGCCGCCGTCGGAGATGGTCGCCGTGACCCGGCCGCCGTAGGTGGCGTTGATGGCCGCGGCCACGTCCTCCAGGGAGTGCTGCGCGGGGTCGAAGGTGCTGATGCCCGGGGGCACGATGGAGCTGAAGTCCACGGCCTCCACGCCCAGGCTCTCCCCGGTGTCCGCGTCGTACAGGGCGAAGGACAGGCCGCCCGCGGTGATGCGGTCGGCGTAGGAGAGGTCGGTGTCGGCCAGGGGGATGGCGGTGTCGTTCACGGCGTTGGCCGAGTCCGCGTAGGTGCGGTGCACCAGGCCCGCGCCCTGGGAGTGCTGGTAGTTCATCTGCCAGATGAGCTCGTTGGCCAGGGCGTCCATCTCTTCCCGCGCGGCGGCCACGCAGTGGTCGCGCACGGCCAGCAGCCCGCCCAGGGAGCCCCCCGTGAGCCGTCCCTCGCTCTCGTCCGGCGAGCTGGAGAGCGGGGTCACGTTCACCTTGCTGGAGGTCGTGCGGTACCAGTAGACCGCGTCCTTGGCCACGATGCTGAACTCGTCCTCGGCGTCGATGGCCGTGGTCGCGGTGGCCGTGGGGTCGGAGGCCGTGCCGAACCAGATGTCCACGCCCTCCACGGTGACGCGGTTGGCCGAGTCCCCGGCGGTGAAGACCAGGGGCTCGCCGTTCTCGTCCGTGAGCCAGGTTTCGCCGCCGTCCATGGAGACGCGGAAGGTGGCGGCCGAGGCCGAGCCGTCGGCCGGGCCCGAGGTGAGCATGTCGATGGTCAGCTCGCGCGCGTTCTCGCCGTCGAAATAGATCCGGCCGTCGAAGGCGGAGTCCGCGTCCAGGGTCTGGAAGGCCTGGGGCGGCTCGTAGGCGAACTTGTAGCACTCGGTGCCGTCCACCAGGCTGTGGCCCTCGGCGGTCTTGAGGGTGATCATGCCGTTGTCCTGCTGGATGGCGTTCACGTCCACCAGCTCCGACAGGGCGCGGATCTTCAGGTCGCGCTCGTCCTGCAGGGCGCTGTTGTCGGGTGCGGCCGCGCACTGGGCGTTCAGGTCCGCGATCTCCTGCAGGAGCGCGTTGGTCTCGTCCACGGCGTCGGAAATGGAGTCGTCGAGGGTCCGGAGCTGCTGCGCGAGGTCGTCGTCCAGGTTGCGCAGGGTGTCGGCCAGGGTGGCGGCGTATTCCAGGAATTCCTCGCGCAGGGCCTCGCCCGCGGCGTCCTGCTGCAGGGCGGTGGCGCTGGAGAAGAAGGTGTCGAGCACCGTGGAGAGGCCGTAGTCGCCGCTCTGGCCGAAGAGGGTCTCCACGCTGGCGAGCACCTGGGCCTGCGTGTACCAGAAGGAGGTCGTGCCGTTGGCCGCCAGGTACTGCTTCTCGACGTAGCGGTCGAAGTTGCGCTTGATCGCGCTGACGTCCGCGCCGGTGCCGACCTGCCAGCCCGCGTAGACCGTGGGTTGGCGCGTGGCGTAGGACACGGTCTTGCGGCTGTAGCCCTCGGTGTCCACGTTGGCGATGTTGCCGCTGGTCACGCTGATGCCGACCTGGGCGTTCATCAGGGCCGTGGAGCCGATGTACAGGAGATTGTTGATCATGGTGGGCTCGCTTTTTTTTTTGCGCGCCGCCGGGCCTGTCAGGGGGGTGGGGGGGGAAGGGCCCGGCGGCGCGCGAGGTCGGCGTTAGCGCTTCAGGTTGATGGCCTCCTGCAGGAGGGTGTCGGCGGTGGTGATGACCTTGGAGTTGGCCTGGTAGCCGCGCTGGGTGGTGATCAGGCGGACCATTTCCGTGGACACGTCCACGTTGGACTGCTCCAGGGTGTTGGGCGAGATGGAGCCGAAGCGGGCCGTGTTGGCCCGGCCCGTGGTCGGGTCTCCGGACTCCGAGCCCTCGAGGTAGAGGTTGCCGCCGTCGAGCACGAGGCCCTGCTCGTTGGTGAAGTCCGCGAGCGCCAGGACGAAGAGGTCGATGACCTGGCCGTTGGAGTAGGTGCCGGTGATCACGCCGTCGCGGTCCGTGGAGATGGACTGCAGAAAGCCCATGGCGTAGCCGTCCTGGCTCTGGTCCAGGGCCGTGGAGGAGCCGTCGTAGGCCGACACGGAGTCGGAGACGATCTCCTGGTTGTTCATGGTGAAGAGGTTGGCGTAGCTGGTGCCCAGGGCCGAGGCGTCGGTGATGGCCGTGTTCCAGCCCGTGCCCGTGGTGTCCTTGTTGCGGATGCCGAAATCGATCTCGACGTTCAGGGCCGCGTTCTGGTCCGTGCCGTCGGCGTCGTCCGAGCCGGAGAAGTTGGCCGTGAAGACCGGGTAGCCGTCCTCGGAGAAGTCCGCCGGGGTCCAGTTGGAGAGGTCCTTGAGGTCGCCGGCGGCCGTGGACTTGAGGGTGAAGGCGGTCATGCCCAGCATCTGGCCCGAGGCGTTGAAGGTCATGGTCCCGGTCATCAGCAGCCCGGCGGACGAGGTGGTGGACAGGGACTGGCCGTCGATGGTGCGGCCGTCGTCCGAGGGGTTGCAGGTGACCACGTACTCCCAGACCTGGTTGCCGCCCGCGCCGCTGGCCACGGCGTCGTCCTGGACCGGGTCGAAGTACACGGTCAGCTCGTGGGGCGAACCGGCCTCGTCGTAGACGGTGATGGTGTTCTGGAAGGAGTAGGTGGAGTCGCCCAGGGGCTCCTCGTCCGTGCCGTCCCACTGGTTGAACATGGCGAAGAAGGGGTTGGCCGCGTCGGTGGACTCGTCCTCGGAATTCTTGTCCAGGTTCAGGTACATGGACACGTAGGAGGTGGCCGAGGGCGGGGACTGGTAGCTGGTGAGCCGCAGGTCGGTGATCGCGCCCTTGGTCTGCACCTCGCTGCTGGCGGAGTCGTTGTCCACGAACCAGCCCTGGACCAGGTAGCCGTGCGCATCCACGAGGTAGCCGTCCTGGTCGAACTGGAAGTCGCCGGCGCGGGTGTAGTAGCGCTGGCCCGTGTTGGGGTTGTCGACCATGAAGAATCCGTTGCCGCCGATGGCCACGTCCGTGGCCTCGCTGGAGGATTCGTAGGAGCCCTGGGAGAAGTCGTTGTAGATGGAGGACACGGCCACGCCGTGGCCGACCTGCCCCAGCCCGTTGGCGGTGCTGACCGTGGAGTAGAAGACGTCCTCGAAACGGACGACCGCGCTCTTGAAGCCGAGGGTGTTGGAGTTGGCCAGGTTGTTGCCGATGACGGACATGGCCTGGCTTTGGGCGGTGATGCCGGAAATGCCTGCGTACATGGAACCGGTGACGCTCATGGTGTCCTCCAGAAGGGCTGGCAGAAAGTGCTGGTGCTGGCGCTAGGACTCGTTCGACTCGCCCGACTCGCCCGATTCGCCCGACTCGCCCGACTCACCCGATTCGCCCGGGTAGTTGATGCTGGTGATGCCCGTCATGCTCACGGTGCGGCCGTCGCCCAGGGTGAAGACCGTGGAGCCGTCCACCGTGGTGATGCCGGTGATGGTGCCCGCGACCTCGGTGGACACGGACATGGCGTCGCCGTCCTCGTCGTAGGCTTCGAAGGCCACGTAGTAGGTGCCGTCCGGAGCGTCCTTGCCGGTGTAGGTCTCGCCGTCCCAGACGAACTCGTGTTCGCCCTCGGAGAGCACGGAGAGGTCCACGCTGGCCACCAGGTCGCCGTCCTCGTCGTAGATGTGGGCGGTCAGGGCGGAGGCGTCCTCGGACAGGTTGTAGGTGACCGGGGTGCAGTCGTCGCCGGACTTGGCGATGGCGTCGCCCGCGGCCGTGACCTCCATGCCCAGGTAGTTCACGGCGCTGTTGACGCCGATGAAGCTCATCTGCTCGGCCAGGTTCTCCACGGTCTCGTTGAGGCTGGAGAGCTGCTCGACCTGGGAGAACTGGGCCAGTTCGGAGATCATCTCCGTGTCCTCCACGGGGTTGAGGGGGTCCTGGTTCTCCAACTGGGCCAGCAGCAGGGTCAGAAAATCTTGTTGGTCCAGCTCGCTGGAAGATTCCGTGGCCGTGGTCGAGTCGTAGGACGAGTTGAGATAGGTGGTTGCATCGATATACATGGCGTAACGCTCCTTTGGAGATCACCCATTGATCTCGTTGAGTATCGCGCGAAGATCGAAAAGCTTCATCCTGCATTCCCTGCACATGGAGAGATGCGCTTCGAGCATCTTTCGCTGTTTTGCAGCGAGATTCTTGTCCAGATATCCTGAAATAACATTGTATCCAGGACAAAAATCGTTACTGAATTGCGATGCATCGAAGAGAAATTCGGCGTCCATTTATTTGCGTTCCTTCACAGTTCATTGCGCTGCATTTCTTTCCACGTCGTGTCGTCTATCCTGCATTTGGCATGCTCCTTATTATTAACAGGAGATGAAGTAGTGCAATGAAGTGCTGGGAACTCTCTTGAAGCCGATAGTAATGTTTGCGGAATGCTATGAAGCGTTAAGGAATCTCAACGGAGCGGGTGCGGGACGGGAGGAACGGAAGGCCGCAGGGGGGGGATGGGGCGTCGCGGAGGGAGGACGGCGGGGAACGCGGCTGTGGGCGGAAGGCCGGATGGGGAGGCGGACGGGAAAAAACGGCCGGGCCGAGGGGAGAGGCTGGCCGGGCGGGCGCGGCGGGGGACCGGGCTCGGCAGGGGACCGGAAGGCAGCGGGACGGGCGGGCGCAAAAAAAGCCCCCCCGGCCGTTTGGGGCCGGAGGGGCGTGGCGTGTGTCTTCGCGCGTCGGCCGGATCGGGGCCGAACGCGGGGGGGCTAGTCGGTTTCGCCGTCTTCCGCGCCGTTTCCGTTCGCCCCGTTCCCGTGGGCCCCGTTGCGGGCGGCGTCCGCGTCGTGGTCCTGGCCGTCGGTCAGCTCGCCGATGAGCTCGGCCAGCTCCGCGGACATGTCCGCCAGTTCCTGCACCGCGCGGGCGGACTGCTCCATGCCCTCGGTGGTGTCGGAGACGATGCGGTTGACCTCGCCGAGGGAGGCGTTGATCTCCTCGCTGGCCGCGGACTGCTCCTCGGCGGCCGTGGCGATGCCCGCCACCTGGTCGGCGTTTTCGCCCACAAAGCCCACGATGCGCTCCAGGGCCTGGCCGGACTGCCCGGCCAGCTCCGTGGCCTGGTCCACGGCCTCCACGGCGCGGCGCATGGAATGCATGTTGCGCTCCGAGGCCTGCTGGATGGCGGAGATCAGGTTGCCGACCTCCTGGGTGGCGTCCACGGTCTTTTCGGCCAGCTTGCGGACCTCGTCCGCGACCACGGCGAAGCCGCGCCCGGCCTCGCCCGCGCGCGCCGCCTCGATGGCCGCGTTGAGCGCCAGCAGGTTGGTCTGGTCCGCGATGTCGCCGATGACGCCCATGACCTTGCCGATGGAGTCGGCCTGGTGCCCCATGTCGGTCATGGCGCCCTGCAGGTCCATGGCCGCCTCGTGCACCTGGGAGATGGCGGCCACGGCCTTGTCCACCACGTCCGAGCCCGTGGCGGCCTCCTGGCGCGCCGTGCCCGAGAGCGACGAGGCGTTGGAGGCGCTGCTCGCGACCTCGTTCACGGTGGCGGTCATCTCCTCCATGGCCGTGACGGTCTCGTGGATGCGGTCGCGCTGGACCATCGCGCCCTTGGCGATCTGCTCCACCTGGGCGGCCAGTTCCTCGGAGGCCGAGGAGAGCCGCTGGGAGATGGCGTCGGCGCGTTCGGCCACGCCGAGCATGCGCTGCTGGGCGCGGCGGATCTCGGTGTGGTCCACGACCACCTCCAGGGCGGCCACGGGCTGCCCGTCCTCGTCGAGGATGGGCACCGCGCTGTAGCTGATCTCCAGGTCCAGGCCGCCGGGATGGGCGTCGGTCTGCGAGCCGTCGGACTCTCCGCTCTGCAGGGACCGGTCCACGGCGCAGCGGCCGTTGGTGCAGTCCGAGGTGCAGAACAGGTCGCTGCACTTGGTGCCGAGGAGCTCCAGGGGCGCGCGTTCGCCCAGGTCGGCCCCGGCCTTGTTGATGTAGAGGATGCTGCGCTCGGCGTCGCGGATCATCACCGGCGTGGGCACGGCGTCGAAGAAGCCGGTCAGGGCCCCGGTGAGCTGGTTGGCCCCGAGGATCAGGTCGCGGTAGGCCCCGTCCAGCCCTTCGGGGTCGGCCTCGGTGAGCAGGTGGCCCTTGCGCACGGTGGCCACGGTCGCGCCGAAGCGGGCCGTGACCGTGCGGATGGTCTCGGCGGCGTGGGCCAGGGCCTGGGAGAGCTGGCCGAACTCGTCGCGGGTGCGCAGGACCGCGTCCGTGTCCAGGTCGCCGCGGGCCACTCGCTCGGCAAAGGCGGTCAGCCGCCGCAGCACGCGCACCTCGTAGAGGGCGTAGAGCAGCGCGAAGAGCGTGGACAGGGCCAGCGCGCCCAGGCCCACGGCGGCCAGGGTGGCGGCGGTGTCCTCGCGCACCTTGCGCGCCGAATTCTGGGCGTTCAGCTTGGCCGGGGAGATGCTGCCCTCCATGACCATGGACGTGGCCGAAAGGATCTGCGCGGCGGCCACCTTGATCTGCGAACCGGAGCGGCGCAGCTTCTGGGCCGCCTCGCTCACCTCGCCGAGGTGCTCCTCCATGGCCTCGTAGGTGGCGTCCACGTCGTCGGCCAGGGTGGCCAGGGCGGTGTCGTCCTGGGCGGCGGAGCCCCATGCGGCCAGCTCCTGCTTGGCCGTGGCCATGGCCTTGTCCAGGGCGGCCTTGGCCTCGTCGTTCGGCGTGCGGGCGTACTGGTGGAAGGCGGCCTGCAGCAGCACGCCGGGCACGATGACCTGGCGGTTGAGCCCGTCGGCCAGCGCGGACCAGTGCCGGTAGGCCTCCAGGTCGCCCTCGCGCCCGGCGCGCTCCAGGCCCGGGCGGATCATGACCTCGGCGGCCTCCTGCTGGCGTTGGCCCACCCCGGCCACGAGCGTGTCCACCTCCTCCAGGATCTCGTCGCGCCGCTTGACCATTTCCTGGAAGGCGTCCACGGCCCCGGCCATGGCGTCCAGTTGCTTGGGCACGGCTCCGGCGGTCTCCAGGAGATCGGGGTGGTCCTTCATGGACCGGGCCCAGGAGGTGTAGCCCGTGCGCGCGGCCGCCAGGCGGATCTTGAAGCTGTTGTAGGTGGTTTCCGCGGGGTCGAGGCGATAGGCCAGGGTCGCGCTCTCCAGGGCGAGCACGTTCTCGGTCACGGATTTGTCCATGCTCGATTCCGCGTCCGCCCAGGAGGCGTAGGTCTCCATCTCCCGGCCCACTCCCTCCAGGCCGCGCCAGCCGACGTAGACGATGGCGGCCATTACGGCCATGAAGCCCAGGGTCATGCACAGCAGCCGATAGAGCACCTTCATGTGTTTGAATGGATTCATGCTTCCTACTCCATTGAGGGATGCGGTTGCGGTTGTTGCGTGGGGCACGCGCCCGTTCCGGGGCAGGGGTAGGGACGGCTGGGTGACAGTCTCGCACGTAACAATTGGGTTTGTCTATGCCATGATGGACCGGCCCCGGGCGTGGGCTGCGGCCGCTCCCGGCGGCGGGCCGGGACGAGGCCGTGTCGCCGGGGTGCTTGCGGTCCAGGCGGGGCGGTGGTCCGGGGCGGGCGGTGGTCCGGGGCGGGCGGTGGTCCGGGGCGGGCGGAGGGCCGGAGCGCGGGCTCAGGAGGCGGCGCGACGGCGCGGGGGGCGTGCGGGCAGGGTCACGGTGGCGCGACAGCCGCCGCCGGGCACGTTGGCCAGGGCGATGCTGCCGCCCAGGGTGGAGACCACGCCGTAGCAGATGGACAGCCCCAGCCCCGCGCCGCTGCCCACGCGCTTGGTGGAAAAGAAGGGTTCGAAGACGCGGTGCAGCAGAGCCGGATCCACGCCGTGGCCGTTGTCCTCGACCTCGAAGCGCACGCCCTCGCCCTCGGCGCGGGCGCGGATGCGCACGCGCGCCCCGGGCCGGGCGCGCTCGGGTGTGGCGTCGGGCCGGATGTCCGCTTCCCCCGCCCCCCCCGTCCCGGCCGGTTCGGGCGCGAGCAGGGCGTCCAGGGCGTTGGCCGTGAGGTGGTCGAGAACCTGCTCCATCTCGCGCAGGGGCACGTGCACCGTGGGCAGGTCCGCGTCGGACTCCACGACCAGTTCCGCCCCCATGTCGCGCGCGCGGCGCTTGGCGCGGGCCGCGGCCTTTTCCACCAGGGCGGCCGGGGCCGCGTCCGCCGGACGCGCGGCCGCCCCGCCGCCGAAGCGCAGCAGCCCGCGCGTGATGGCCCCGCAGCGCCCAGCCTGCCCGCGGATGTTTTCCAACCCCCGGCGCAGGCCCGCCAGGGGCCCGGCCGCCGGATCCCCCGGAGTCAGGTCGTCCACCAGGCCCGCGCACCACTCGGCCTCCTGGATGATCATGTTCAGGGGGTTGTTGATCTCGTGGGCCACGCCCTGGGCGAACATGCCGTAGGCCGCCAGCCGCTGCACCAGGAGCATGCGCGCGGCCTCCTCGTGGTCCACCTTGCGCTGCAGGGCGCGGCGGATCTCGGCCAGGAGGTCGTCGATGCCCACGGGCTTGACCAGGTAGTTGCACGCGCCCCGGCGCATGCCCGTGACCGCGGTGCGCAGGTCGTCGCTGCCCGTGAGCAGGATGATCTGGGCGAAGGGCGCGGCCTCCTTGAGCGACTCGATGGCCTCCAGGCCGCTCTGACCGGGCATGTTCACGTCCAGCAGGACCACGTCGAAGGGCCGGACCGCCAGGCGCGCATGGGCCTCGAAGGCGTCGTAGGCCACGTCCGTGTCCAGGCCGCGCGCGCGCAGCCGCTCGGCGAGCACATCCACGAAGTCGGGCTCGTCGTCCACCAGGAGCACGGAGGTGGGCGGCCGGGCCGAGGAAGCGGGCAGCGAGGGAGTCATGGCGTGGCTAGGCGCCCGGAGCCGCCGGTGCAGCCGGTCCGGCCGGGCGCAGGGTCAGGGTCAGGGACCGCGCGGCGGCGTCCTCGGCCGCCGCCGCGCCCGCGCGCGCCAGGAGCGCGGCGGTGCGCTCGCCGAAGGGCGGACTGCCCACCGGATAGGGCGCCACGGTCCAGAGCGCCGCGCCGTCCGCGCCGGGCCGGGTGGACACGGTCACGGTGTCGCCGTCCCCGGCCGCGGCGATGGCCGCGCGCAGGCAGCGGTAAAGCAGGTGCTCCAGGTCGAAGGGCGAGGCCGTGAGCGCGGGCCGGGCGGCCGCGCCGTCCGGCGGGGCGGCGCACTCCAGCTTGACCCCGCGCATGGCCGCGAAGCGGGCGCAGAGCCGGACCATGAGCTCGGCCGTGTCCGCCGGATCCACCTCGGCCAGGGGCTCGTCCACGCTGTGGGCGAAGCGGTTCATGGTCTTGAGGATGCCGTTGCCCCGGCGCATCTGCTCGTTGATGCGCCTGCACAGGACGGCGAAGCGGTCCATGTCCAGGCCGCCGCCCTCGGTGCGGGCGGCGGCCGCCTCCTGGGCCAGCTCCACCAGGTCGCCCATGAGTCCGGAGGTCTCCGAGGCGATGGCGAAGACGTTCTTGAGTTCGTGGGAGATGGAGGCGTTGACCGCGCCGATGAAGGCCAGGCCGTCGTAGAGTTCCGCGTCGGCGGGATTCATGCGTGTTCTCCGTTGCCGGTGTCCGGGTCGTCCGCGCCGCCCGCGCCCTGTTCCAGGGCGCGCAGGTGGCGGGTCAGGGTTTCGATGTTCACGGGCTTGATCAGGCAGGTCAGCCCGTCGGACTGCCCGGCCATGAAGTCGCTCACGGACCCGTGACCGGTGATCAGGATGAAGCGCAGGCTTGGCGCGATCTCGCTCAGGCGCCGCTTGAGCTCCAGGCCGCTGACGCCGGGCATCTTCATGTCCAGCACGGCCACGTCGAAGGATTCCGCGGCCGCGAGCCGGATGGCCTCGTCGCCGCTGCTGGCCCACTTGGCGTCGAAGCCGCGCAGGCCCAGCCGTTCCGCAAGGGTGGAGGCCAGCTCCACCTCGTCGTCAACCAAGAGCAGTTTCATCGTCCGTCGCCTCCGTTCCGATGGGCAGAACCACGGTGAAGGTGGTGCCCTGGCCCTTGGTGCTCGCGACCGAGATGTCGCCGCCCAGGTCTCGCGCCAGGCCGTAGGTGATGTAGAGCCCCAGCCCCGTCCCGCCCTGGCGCTTGCGCGTGGAGAAGAAGGGGTCGAAGATGTCCTTGAGATTCTTTTCGTCGATGCCGCAGCCCGTGTCGGCCACGTCGATGAAGATGCGCCGGTCGTCGCGGCGTCCGGCGCGGATGGTCAGGTGCGCCCCGTCGGCCATGGCCTGGAAGGCGTTGGTCACCAGGTTGATGATGATCTGCAGCACCTTGCTGCGGTCGGTGACGATTTCGGGCAGGTCCTCGGCCATGTCCACGCAGATGGTGATGTCGCGGTAGGCGGATTCCTTGGTGAAGAAGCTGAGGATCTCCTCCACCAGTTCGGCCACGCGCACGGGGCGCATCTCCATGTCCGTGTTCCGGGCGAAGCCCAGGAGCTGCTTGGTGATCTTGCCGGCGCGCTCCACGGAGTCGAGGATCGTGTTCACGGGCTTGAGGAGCCGCTCGTCCCGCGCGTAGCGCTTCTCCAGCTCGAAGTAGTCGGAGATCAGCCCGGCCTTCTCGTTGATGATCGCCAGGGGGTTGTTGATCTCGTGGGCCACGCCCGCGGCCAGCCGTCCGATGGCCGCCAGCCGGTTGGTGCGCTCCATGCGGCGCAGGGTCTCCATGCGGTTCTGGTCGGCCTCGTAGATCTTGTTGACGATGAAGGTGGCGGACCCGAGGATGATGACCACGACCACGCCCAGGGAGATCACGGAAAACCACAGGAACTTGGTGCGGTGCGCGCTCCAGGCGGCCATGGCCTTGTCCCTGGGGGTCATGACCACGAGGATGTTCGGCGAGTTCTCGATGTAGGCGTAGGCTGCCAGGAAGCTGCGCCCGGCGTTGTCCGTGAGCGTGCGGTACTCGGTGTGCTGCGCGGGCGGCGGCACGGGGAAGGGCACCTTTTCCAGGACCTTGCCGAACAGGGCCGAGGGTGTCTGGAGCACGCCCTCGTGGTTGACGAGGATGGCCTCGCTGCCCGTGGTCTGCTCGCGCAGGTTGTCCAGGCTGGCCACCAGCCGGGTGGTGTCCAGCGTGGCGCGCAGGATGAAGGGCTTGCCGCGCTTGCCCGTGGACTTGACCGCGATGACCGCGTGGGCCACGCCGCGGAAGCCCAGGAACACGTCGCTGACGAACTCGCCGTCGGCCACGGTGCGCACGAACCACTGCTGGTCGGAGTAGTTCTTGTGCAGCAGGTTGTAGGGCCCGGCGTAGGCGGTCTGCTCGCCCGTGGCCACGTCGATGATCCCCAGGTCCATGATCCCGCCGAACCCGTACTTGAGGTCGCGCATGACGCGCGAGAGGTAGTCGGGCCGCGAGAGGGAGGCGGCCGTCTCCTCCTCCACGATGAAGCGCAGGGCCGAAAGGCGCTCCTCCATGAAATAGGTGATCGTGCGCCGGGCGTTGGAGGCCGCGCGGACCGTGCGCTGCTTGTGCTCGGCCAGGGTGGCCGAGCGCGAGATGCCGTAGTCCACGGTGAGCACGACCACCAGCGGCACCAGGGCCGCCAGGGCCAGGAGCAGCGTGAAGTGCACCCAGATCCGCTTGAAGTTGAAGAGCGGGGTGTAGGGACTGGACTGGGGATCGAAGGTCCAGAAGGGCGGGTGCAGGATGTGGCGCAGGTGGCGCCCGAAGCTGCCGCTCATGCCGTCTCCGGGCCGCACATGCTGTTGATGACCTCCACCAGGTCGCGCAGGGGCGCGGGCTTCTGCAGGTAGTGGGCCGCGCCCAGCTCGGCGCAGCGGCGGCGGTCCTCGTCGCCGCCGTGGCCGGTGAGCACGGCCACGGGCACGGCCAGGCCCATGCGGCGCATTTCCTCGAGCACCTGGAGTCCGTCGATGCCGGGCATGCGCAGGTCCAGGATCATGCCCGCGTATGTCTCATCCTGCAACATGACCAGGGCGTCGGTCCCGTCATAGGCCACGCGCGCGTCAAAGCCGCGCAGCCGTAACCTCTCGGAAAGAGCGTCAACAAATGCCCGTTCGTCGTCAACCAGGAGAATGGGCCCTTTTTTCATTTTTATACACCCCCGCGCTTGACATTCTATAATGGAACATACTACGGATCAAAACGCGTTTCAAGATGAAAATGACGCACGGCGGGGAGGTGTTCCGCCCAACGTCACCATACCCCAAAAACGCCGGGGGCGATATGCCCGCCCGCTGGCGCCAGAGGGGAGGCGGACGCGCCGGGAGGGCCCGGCCAGGACCGCCGCGGGAGCATCGGGAAACGGCGGCGGTAGGGCTGCTCCGGGACCGGACGCGCGAGCGTCGGGCCCCCGGGGCGACGGTGTGGACACAGCTTCGGACCGGGCGGCGCACAAGGGCTGGACGCGCGCCGCAGGTCGGCACAGCATCAGAGGGACTTGCACATGAAAAACTTCTTTGGCTCCAAATGCAGCACCGCGTTGTGCGCCGGGGCGGTCTGGCTCCTGTGCAGCCCGGTGGCGGTGTTCGCGGCCCAGGAGGCCGCCGCCGCCCCCGGCGACGGCCATCCCGTATGGTTTTGGCCGCTCATTCTCTTTGTCTTCTGTTTCATTCTGGGCATCATCGCCGTGCTCGCGGGCGTGGGCGGCGGCGTGCTCTACGTGCCCCTGGTGGGCGGGTTCTTTCCCTTCCACATCGACTTCGTGCGCGGCGCGGGGCTGATGGTCGCCCTGGCCGGGGCCCTGGCCGCCGGGCCGGGCCTGTTGCGCCGCAACCTGGCCTCGCTGCGCCTGGCCCTGCCCGTGGCGCTGATCGCCTCGGCCTGCTCCATCGTGGGCGCCATGCTCGGCCTGTACCTCTCCAAGCTCGACCCGGCCTACGTGCAGACCGCCCTGGGCGCCACGATCATGGCCATCGCCGTGCTCATCACCCTGTCCAAGAACTCGGCCGTGCCCGTGGTCACCAAGCAGGACGCCATCGGCCTGGCCCTGGGCATCCAGGGCGCGTACAAGGACGAGGCCACCGGCGAGATCATCGAGTGGAAGACGCACCGCACCCTGGGCGGGCTGATCCTGTTCATCTTCATCGGCATCATCGCGGGCATGTTCGGCCTGGGCGCGGGCTGGGCCAACGTCCCGGTCTTCAACCTGCTCATGGGCGTGCCCCTGAAGATCTCCGTGGCCACGAGCAAGTTCCTGCTCTCCATCACCGACACCTCGGCCGCGTGGATCTACATGAACAAGGGCTGCGTCATCCCGCTGATGGCCATTCCCTCGATCATCGGCCTGATGCTCGGCTCGCTGGTCGGCGTGAAGCTGCTGTCCAAGGCCAAGCCCAAGTTCATCCGCTACATGGTCATCGGCGTGCTCTTCTTCGCCGGACTCAAGTCCATCGACAAGGGCCTGGGCCTCGGCCTGCTCGGATAAGCCCGGGAGATTCCCAGGAGACCAACCATGACGACTGAAAAAAGCAAGATCGCTCCCATGCAGGAGCAGCTCACCTACGCCAACGTCCTGCTCTGGGGCGGCTGGCTCGGCATCTTCCTGATGATCGTGTCCTACCTGCTGTACCTGTCCGGGGTCATCACCCCGCACGTGGACATCCTCCTCGTGATCCAGAACTGGGGGCACGGGGTCCAGGAATACCTGCACGTCACCGATTCCCCGCACGGCTGGGCCTGGGTGGCCCTGCTGCACCGCGGCGACTACCTCAATTTCGTGGGGTTGGTGCTTCTGGCGGTGCTGACCATTATTTGCTACCTCATCCTCTTCCGCGGCTACGTGCGCAAGAAGGAATGGGCCTACGCCATCATCTGCCTGGCCGAGGTGCTGGTGCTTTCCCTGGCCGCTTCCGGCCTGCTGGGTTCCGGCGGCCATTAGCCCTCGAACCGAGGACTGCAAGGAGACGACCCATGAGCAAGAAAATGAAGATACTGCTGGTGGACGACGAGCGCGAGTTCCTGGAATCCATTTCCGAGCGCGTGCGCATGAAGGGCTTCGAGCCCGTGCTGGCCCAGAGCGGGGCCGAGGCCCTGGAGATCGCGGCCAGCGAGAAGATCGACGCCGCGGTGGTGGACCTGAAGATGCCCGGCATGGACGGCCTGGAGACCATCGAGGCCCTCAAGAAGATGATCCCGGGGCTGCACACCGTGCTGCTCACCGGCTTCGGCAACGAAAAGGTCAAGATGGCCACCGAGGCCCTGGACTCCGGGTACTTCGACAAGGGCGAGATGGATTCCTTCTGGGACTACCTCAAGTCCCTGGGCCGCAAGCTCGAGCGGACCATGGCCGCGGCGGGCATGGCCGCGGGCGGCGACACCGACGACGCCTACGCCATCGAGCACGAGAACGGCAAGAACGCCAAGAAGGCCGGAGACAAGACGCCTCCGCCCGGCGGCAGGACCGACTGACGCAACGATCCGTCCCGCCGCGCCTTCCGGGCGCGGCGGGACTTTCATACCTTTCCGCAGTACATGAACAGACAGATCGTTCTCATCGTTGACGACGAGCCCGAGTTCCGCGAGGCCATCGCCGAGCGCATCCGGCTGCGGGGCATGGAGCCCCTGGCCGCGCCCGACGGCGACGCGGCCCTGGCGGCCCTGCGCAGCGCGCGCGTGGACATGGCCATCGTGGACTACGTGATGCCCGGCATGGACGGTCTGGTGACCGTGACCAAGCTGCGCGAGATCAATCCCGGCCTGCGCACCGTGCTGCTCACGGGCAAGGGCGGGGACAAGGTCCGCCAGGCCAGCGAGGCCCTGGACACCCCCTATTTCGACAAGGCCGACATGGCCGCCTTTTGGGAATTCGTGCAGCGCGTGCAGGCCGGGGGCACGTCCCAGGCCCCGGTGGGCGCGCCGGGCCCCGGGACCGCGGCCCCGGGCGCTTTGTCCGCGCCCCGGCCCCCGGCGGGGTTCCCCGCGCCGGCCCCGGCCCCGGCGACCCCCGTGGCGGGCGCACCGGCGGGAGCGGACGCAGCCGCGCCGCGCCGCACCGGGCTGTCCATCGACTCGCGGCCCGGCCCGCTGAACAAGCGCCTCCTGGGCCAGACCCCGGTGATGCGCGACCTCTTCGAGAAGATCGCCAAGCTCGCGGTGCTGGACTGCTCGGTGCTCCTGCTCGGCGAGACCGGCACGGGCAAGGCGACCATCGCGCGCACCATCCACGAGCTTAATCCGCGCGCCACGGGGCCGTTTCTGGGCGTGGACTGCCAGATGTTCAACGCCGACCTCCTGGCCCAGGAGCTCTTCGGCCTGGAGGTGCAGCGGCCCGAGGGCCCGGCCGCGGTGCGCCGCGGGCTCATCGAGGACGCGCGCGGCGGGGCCATCTTCCTGGACGAGATCGGGGCCCTGGCCCCGGCCACCCAGAACCGGCTCGCCGGGCTCGTGGATTCGCAGAGCTTCACGCGCGAGGGCGGCGGCGGCGAGGTGGTGGCCGAGGTGCGCATCCTGGCCGCCTCCAGCGGCGACCTGGAGGGCGCGGTGGCCCGGGGGTTCTTCCGCGAGGACCTCTACGCCCGCCTGGCCACCTACGTGCTGCGCGTGCCGCCTCTGCGCGAGCGCGCCGAAGACATCCCGCTGATCAGCCGCTACTTCCTGCACAAGTACGCCGCCGAGTTCGAGACCGGCGTGCGCCACATCTCCGGCGCGGCCCTGGAGCGGCTCATGGGCTACTCCTTTCCCGGCAACGTGCGCGAGCTGGAGAGCATCATCGAGAGCGCCGTGATCACGGCCGAGGGCGCGACCATTCTGCCCGAGCACCTGCCGGAGCTGGACCCGTCGCCCCGGGCCGCGCTGCACGCGCCTTCCGGCGAGACCCTGGTCACCCTGGCGGAGGTCGAGGACGCCTACATCCGCCAGGTGATCGCGGCCACCAAGGGCAACAAGAACCTGGCCTCGGACATCCTGGGCATCAGCCGTTCCTCCCTGTGGCGCAAGCTCAAGCGGATGAACGGGGACTTCTAGCCGCCGGACGCGCGCCGCGGGGCGCAGCACCCGGCCAGCGGAGGAGTATCATGCACGTGCTGCTCGTGGACGACGAACTGCTGTTCCTGGACATCATGCAGCGCTTCATGGACAAGCGCGGCATCGACTTCACCGGCGTGCCCGGCGGCCGCGAGGCCGTGGAGGCCGTCTCCCGCCGCGATTTCGACATCGTGGTCCTGGACGTGAAGATGCCGGGCATGGACGGCATCGAGACCCTGCGCGAGATCAAGCGGCTCAAGCCCGATCTTGAAGTCATCATGCTCACGGGCCACGCCAACACCGAGGACGCGCTCAAGGCCCTGGAGATCGGGGCCTTCGACTACCTGATCAAGCCCGTGGCCTTCGAGGAGTTGTACGCCAAGATCGAGGAGGCCCTGGCGGCCCGGCCCCTGTCGTGACGCCGGTCCGGGACGTCGAGATCGTCCGTCGGGCGGCCGCACGGACCGCCGGGCGGCCCCCTGTCCGGACCGCCCGGCGGGTCGCCGACCCGTGCGGCGGTCCGCGCGGAGCCAGGCCATGAAAGGGTTGCTCAACGTCTTCACCAGCCTCTTCTCCCCCTCCGGCAAGGAGCGCGGGGAGGTGGACGCGGCCGTGCTCGCGGCCTTCCGCGAGCGCTGCCGCACCTTCAAGCGCCTTCTTTCCAGCAACCACGAGGCCCTGCAGTGCATGGCGCGCATGGAGGAACTGCTTTCCGGCGACGCGCCCTTCGGCATGCACACGGTCAACGAGCTGTGCACGCGCACGGGCACCCTGGTCTTCCAGATGGTGCGGCTGCTCGAACGGCTGGACGGGCCGGGGGCGGAAAACGTCTCCAGCCCCGATTCGGCCGCCGGTCCAGACGTCGACTCCAAACCCGCCGGGAACGCGCACGCAGCCCTGCAGGCGCGCTTTCGCGAGATCGGCGCGCGCGTCACCGAGGCCCTGCGCGCGCCCGTTTCCGCGCCCGACGCGCCGCCCGTGCTGCGCCTGGCCGACCTGGACGCGTCCATGGCCCGGGTGGCGGGCGGCAAGGCCGCCAACCTGGGCGAGGCCGCCCGCGCCCTGCCGCCGGACGTGGCCCGCGTGCCCCTGGGCGTGGTCGTGACCACCACGGCCTTCCGGCGCTTCATGGCCGATCTTTCCGAGGACATCGCCGCGCGCATCACGGCGCGCGACGCGGGCGGGCCCGAGGCGGGCCTGGATACGGCCTACGCCCTGAGTTCGGCCCTGCAGCAGCGCGTCACGGCCGCGCCGCTCCCCGACGATCTGGCCGCGAGCCTGCGCGAGGCCGTGGCGGCCTTGGCCTCCGAGACGGGGGGGGCCGGGGAGGGCGGGCCCGGCGTGCGGCTGGCCCTGCGCTCCTCGGCCGTGGGCGAGGACGCGGCGGGCTCCTCCTTCGCCGGGCAGTACCGCTCGGTGCTCGGCGTCTCCCCGGAGGACGCGCCGGATCTCTACAAGCACGTGGTCGCCTCCAAGTACGGGGTCACGGCCATGGCCTACCGGTTGGCGCACGGGCTGCGCGACGAGGACGTGGACATGGCCGTGCTGATCACGGCGATGATCGACGCGCGTTGCGGCGGGGTGGCCTATTCCACGGACCCCGCAGGCTCCTCCGAAGTCCCGGCGGGTTCCGGCGCGGGCCGCGTGCTCGTGCACGCGGTTCCCGGCCTGCCCAAGGCCGTGGTGGACGGCTCCCTGGACGTGGACCGTTTCGAGCTGGACCGCGCCACCCTGGAGGTGGCCCATGTCCACGTGGCGCACAAGACCGCGCGGCTGGCGGTGGACGCGGGCGCGGGCGTGCGCGAGGAATCCCTGGACGAGTCCCTGGCCGACGCGCCCTGCCTCTCCGCCGCCGAGGCCCGGGCCGTGGCCCGGCTGGCCCTGGAGCTGGAACGGCATTTCGGCTGCCCGCAGGACGTGGAGTGGGCCCTGGACCGGGCGGGCGTGCTCTACCTGCTGCAGTGCCGCCCGCTGCAGGTGCGCGCGGCGCGCGAGGCTAGGGCCGCCGCGCCCTCGGGTGCGGTCGCCGGGGCGTTGGCCTTGGGCGGGGTGGCGGCCTCGCCGGGCGCGGCCTGCGGCCCGGTGTTCGTGCTCCGCAAGCAGGCCGACGCCCTGCGCTTTCCCCAGGGCGCGGTGCTCGTCACGGCCCAGGCCCTGCCGGGCTGGGCCCCGCTGCTGGCCAAGGCCGCGGCCGTGGTCACCGAGCACGGCAGCCAGGCCGGGCACCTGGCCACGGTGGCGCGCGAGTACGGCGTGCCCGCGCTCATGGGGTTGGAGGACGCCTGCGCCCTGTTGGCCGACGCGGGCGAGGTCACGGTGGACGCGGACCGGCTCGCCGTGCTGCCCGGACGCGACGAGGCGGCCTTGGCGCGCTCGCGGCCCCGGTCCGCCGGGCTCATGGCCGGCAGCGCGGTGCACGAGGCTCTGCGCCGCGCGGCCGAGCACGTGGTGCCCCTGCGCCTGCTGGACCCGGACGGCCCGGACTTTCGGCCCGAGAACTGCCGCACCCTGCACGACGTGACGCGCTACTGCCACGAGAAGGCCGTGCACGCCATGTTCCACAAGGGCGGGGACGTGGCCTTTCCCCAGGGCGCGAGCCGCCGCCTGAGCTGCGGCGGCAAGACCATGCAGTACTGGATCATCGACCTGCAGGACGGCCTGGACGAGGCCGGGCGCGACCGGCGCACCGTGCGCCTGGAGGACGTGCGCAGCGTGCCCATGCTCGCCCTGTGGCGGGGCATGACCGCCGTGCAGTGGGCCGGGCCGCCCGCCGTGGACGCCAAGGGGTTCATGAGCGTGGTCGTTGAGGCCTCCATGAACCCGGACCTGGACCCGGCCATGGGCTCGCCCATGGCCATGCGCAACTATTTCATGATCTCGCGCGACTTCATGAGCCTGCAGTCGCGCTTCGGCTTCCACTTCTGCTCCGTGGAGGCCGTGATCGGCGAGCGCGACGAGCAGAACTTCGCCTGCTTCCAGTTCAAGGGCGGGGCCGCGTCCATGGAGCGGCGCGTGGCCCGCGCCGCGCTCGTGGGCGAGGTCATGGCCGAGCACGGCTTCCTCACCGAGGTCCGCGCGGACAACCTCTACGCGCGCATCGAGCACCTCCCTGCCGCGCGCATGGAGGACGCCCTGGCCATCCTCGGCCACCTCATCGTGCACACCCGCCAACTGGACATGGTCATGGGCTCGCCCGAGCGCGCCCGCGCCGAGGCCGACAAGCTGCGCGCCGACCTCGCCGCCGTGCTCGGGGGGACGGCGCCCTGACGGGCGCGGGCCTCCGGCGGCCAGAGAACCCTTTGAAAAGGGTTCTCTGGACTCTCCCAAACTTTTTGGCGCGCCTGCGGCGGGGGCGTGCGGGCGCGGGAAGCGGACTGCTGCGGCGGTAACCGCCCGTGGGCGCAGGACGTTGCGCAAAGCCCCCCGGACCCGATGAACGGGTCCGGGGGGCTTTGCGGTGTGGTGGTCCGGCACGGCGGCCGGGCGCGCGCTATTTGCCGTTGAGGATGTGCACCGGCTCCACGCGCCAGATGTCGCGGGCGTACTGGAGCACGGCGCGGTCCGAGGAGAAGAAGCCCATGGACGCGGTGTTGGCGATGGAGCGGCGCGTCCAGTCCTCGCGGTCCAGGAACACGGCCTCGGCGCGCTCCTGGCGCGCGGCGTAGGCGCGGTAGTCCGCGAGCACCAGGTAGGGGTCGTGGCGCAGCAGCCCCTCGGCCAGGGGCCGGAAGAGGTCGCGGTCCCCGGGCGAGAACGCGCCGTCGCGGATGGCGTCCAGCGCCCCGCGCAGTTCCTCGTCGGCCGCGTAGCGGTCCCAGGGGTTGTAGCCCCGCGCCAGTTGCCCGGCCACCTCCTCGGCCGTGAGCCCGAAGATGAAGATGTTCTTGTCGCCCACCGCGTCGCGCATCTCGATGTTCGCGCCGTCCAGGGTGCCGATGATGATCGCGCCGTTGAGCGAGAACTTCATGTTTCCGGTGCCCGAGGCCTCCAGCCCGGCCGTGGAGATCTGCTCCGAGAGGTCGGCCGCCGGGATGATCTTCTCGGCCGAGGAGATGCAGTAGTTGGGCAGGAAGCAGACCTGGAGCAGGCCGCGCGTGGCCGGGTCGTTGTTCACGGTCTCGGCCAGGTGGTTGACGAGCAGGATGATTTCCTTGGCCATGCGGTAGCCGGGCGCGGCCTTGCCCGCGAAGATCTTCACGCGCGGCGCGGCGGGCGCGCGGCCGTTCTTGATGCGCAGGTAGAGCGCCGCGGTGTGCAGGAGGTTCAAAAGCTGGCGCTTGTACTCGTGGATGCGCTTGACGTGCACGTCGAAGAGCGCGTCCTCGTCGAGCACCAGGCCGACCTTGCGCAGGGCGTAGGCCGCCAGGCGCGCCTTGTTGGCCCGCCGCGCCGCCTGCCACTTGTCGCGGAAGGCGGCGTCCCCGGCCAGGGGCGCGATCTCGATGAGCCGGCCCAGGTCGCGCACCCAGGCCGGGCCCATGGCCTCGTCCACCAGGCGCGAGAGCGGCCGGTTGGCCTGCAGCAGCCAGCGCCGCGGAGTGATCCCGTTGGTCACGTTGGTGAACTTGTCCCCGTCCAGTTCGTGGAAGTCGCGGAAGAGGCGCTCCTTGAGGATGTCGCTGTGCAGGGCCGAGACGCCGTTGACGCGGCGGCTCCCCACGATGGCCAGGTTGGCCATGCGCACCCCGCGCACGGGCGCCTCCCGGATGATGGACATGCGCGCGCGCCGTTCGCCGTCGCCGGGGAACCGCTCGGCCACGCGGTCCAGGTGGCGGCGGTTGATCTCGAAGATGATCTGCAGGTGGCGCGGCAGCACGCGGGCGAAGAGCTCCTCGGGCCAGACCTCCAGGGCCTCGGGCAGCACGGTGTGGTTGGTGTAGGCGAAGGTGCGCGTGCAGATGTCCCAGGCCGCGTCCCAGTCGAGCTCTTCCTCGTCCACCAGGATGCGCATCAGCTCGGTGATGGCCACGGTGGGGTGGGTGTCGTTGAGCTGGATGGCGACCAGGTCGGGCAGCTCGGCGAAGGAGGAGGCCTCCTTGCGCGTGCGGCGCAGGATGTCCTGCAGGGTGGCGGAGACGAAGAAGTACTGCTGGCGCAGCCGCAGTTCACGGCCCTGGGCCACCTCCTCACTGGGGTAGAGCACCTTGGAGATGTTCTCGCTGAGCACCTTGTCGTGCACCGCGGCCACGTATTCGCCCATGTTGAAGTGCGTGAGGTCGAATTCGCGGCTGGAGCGCGCGGACCACAACCGCATGTTGATGACGTGGTCCGTGCCGTAGCCCGGGACCATGATGTCGCAGGCCATGGCCATGATGTTCTCGGTGCCGGTCCAGCGATTCCGGAGCCTGCCGCGCTCGTCGGTCCAGGTCTCCACGCGGCCGCCAAAGCGCACCTCGTAGAGATGCAGCTCGCGCGTGAGCTCCCAGACGTTGCCGAAGCGCATCCAGTTGTCGCTGCGCTCCACCTGGCGGCCGTTCTCCACCACCTGGTAGAAGATGCCGTAGTCGTAGCGGATGCCGTAGCCGTAGCCCGGGATGTCCAGGGTGGCCAGGGAGTCCAGGTAGCAGGAGGCCAGTCGTCCCAGGCCGCCGTTGCCGAGGCCCGCGTCCCACTCCATCTCCTCGATCTCGGCCAGCGACGCGCCCAGGGAGGCCACGGCCTCCTCGGCCGCGTCGTAGAGCCCGAGGTTGAAGAGGTTGGAGAGCAGGAAGCGGCCGGGCAGGTATTCCAGGGACAGGTAGTACACGCGCTTGGCGCGTTGGGTGTAGTAGGTGCGCTGGCTCTCCAGCCAGCGGGCCGCGAGCCGGTCGCGCACGGCCAGGGCCAGGGCGCGGTAGATGTTGCGCGCGCCGGTGTAGGCCGGGTCGCTCCCCAGGCTGGAGACCAGGTGGCGCAGGATGTCGGCGCGCAGGCCGTCGGCCGTGTCCGGCCCCATGGACGCCACCTCGCGCACGGGCGTTTCCGGCTGGGGCCGCGCGGAGACGCAGCGCAATGTGGAGGCGGGCCCGGCCGGGGCGGGCTTGGCGGCGGGTTTTGCTTTCGGCGCGGGCTTGGACTTGGGAGCGGCTTTGGGCGCGGCGGCGGGCTTGGGCTCGGCCGCCGCAGCGGACTTGGGTTTGGATGCGGCAGCGGACTTGGATTTGGAAGCGGGCTTGCTCGGCATGGGTTCCCCCCTTTGGGCGCTCCGGAGGATCCGGGAAGGGCGCATGATTCCCTTATGACCCGAAAGTGGGGAAAAGGAAACAGCGCCGCTGACCATCTTTTTTTCCGTGGCGCGCGGGAAGAGGGGGAACGACGGGGCAGCGAAACGACGGGCCGGGGATCCGGCAAGGTGGGCGGGTCGAGGCCGGGAGGCGGGCGAAGCGGCCGGACGGGGCGCGGACGCCGGACGGCTGGTCGACGCATGGGACGGGCCGGGGCGTGCGCCCCGGCCCGTCACCGTCGGCCGAAACACCGGGCGGCGGACCGGCCCGCTGCGCGGGCGCGGCCCTATGCCGTGCCGCCTCGGTTGCCCCCGGTCTCCTTTCGGCTCGCGGGGGGCGGCCCGGCTAGCCCGCCGCAAGGGCGCCAAGTAGGGCGATGGCGTACTTGACGGCGAACCAGGATGCGGCCAGGAGGGCCAGGAGGAGAAAGCCCTTGGAAAGCTGCGAGCGCGCCGGGGTCAGGCGCACCACCGGGCCCTGGGCCGCCTCGTCCGCGCCGGGGGGCGTTCCGGCCTGCACGGCCACGATGCGGTAGTGGCGCTTGCGGGAGTCGTGGCGCACGGTGAGGATGTTGCCCGGAAAGAGGTCCTCGGGGGTCGGGGTTTCGTCCTGGTCCGCGCCCTCGACGGGCGCGCCGGTCTCGTCGTCCACGAAGACCGGGGCGAAGGCCGGATCGGTCCCGGAAATTTCGGCCGCGCCCGCGGTCGCGATTTCGGAAACGGGCGTCGCGGCGTCCTGCGCGCGGGGTTCGGTGGTGGTCCGCATCACTGCGCCTCCCTTGTTTCGGGCAGCGGCTTCTTGACCAGCAGCACCGGGGCCTCGCCGCTGGCGATGACGCGTTCGGCCACGCTGCCGAGCAGGATGCGGCGGATGTCGCCGCGCCCGGCGGAGCCCATGACCACCAGCCCGGCCTCCTTCTCGCAGACGATGTCCACGAGCACCTTGTAGACCGGCGTGCCCATGCGCACCACGCCTGCCACGTCGCGCACGCCGAGCCCGCGCGCGGCCGCGATGAGCGGGGCCTGGCGCTGCACGGCCTCGGCGTGGAAGCGGTCGATGATGTCCGGGGACTGGGCAAAGGCCTCGGCGCTCATCTCGTAGACCGTGGCCAGGGTCAGGGCCGCGCCGTAGCGCGCGGCCAGCCGCGAGGCGCGGTCCGCCGCGGCGCGCGACAGGGCCGAGCCGTCGATCGGGGCGACGATGTGGGCCAGGCGCAGGGTGCGCCGCGCCGGGGTCAGGAGCACGTCGCATTCGGCCAGGCGCGCCAGCTTGGCGGCCACGGTGCCGATGGGAATGAGGTCCGCGTAGTAGCTGCCGCGCTTGCCCGCGCAGAGCAGGTCCGCGCCCGTGTCCTCGGCCAGGGCCAGGATCTCCTCCACCGGGTCGCCCTCGGCCAGCACGGCATCGGCCCGGATGCCCATGGCGGCGGCCAGGGCCTCGGCGTCCTTCAGGGCCTTGCGGTAGGGCTCGCGCAGCGGCTCCAGGGCGCGCATGCGGCCCATGAGCCGCAGGTCGCCCTCGTAGCCGGGCACCACGGAGACGAGCGTGACGCGGCTCTCCTCGGAGCGGGCCAGGATCAGGGCCTGTTCCAGGGCGTGGCGTCCGGTTTCGGTGCCGTCCACGGCGATGAGCGTCTTGGCGTACATGCGCGTCTCCTCGGAAATTTCAAGACGGCCCCGGGGACGGGCCCGGGGCCGTCGGAGGTCCGTCTTACGAATGCGCGGGCGCGGGTGCGCCGGCTTCGGCCCGGCGTTCGGCCTTGCGGCCCTTGAACATGGCCGAAAGGATGATGAACGCGCCGACGAGCAGGGCGATGACCATGATCGCGAAGCTGGCCTGGGTCATGAGGTGCAGGCTGGTCTCCGAGGCCGAGAGCAGGTCGAGCTGGGCCAGGTACTTGGGCATGGCCAGGCCGCGGCTGACCGCCACGATGAGCATGATCGTGGCCATGACGTACTTGATCATGTAGTCCTTGACGTAGGTGGTGCCGATGGCCCCGAGCTGCACGCCGAAGAGCGAGCCCGCGAGGATGAGCAGGGTCAGGCGGATGTCCACCATGCCGAACCAGGCCCAGATCAGGGTGCCGCCCATGCCCATGACGAAGGCCACGACGAGCTCGGTGGCCGAGGCCATCAGGCTGGTCATGCCCACCAGGTAGATGAGCCCGGGCACGCCCGCGAAGCCGCCCACCGCGATGGTCGCGGCCAGCAGGCCGGCGGCCAGGCCGACCGGGGCCGTGAACCACAGGGAGATGCGGATGTCGCACTGCTTGAAGTGGATCATGGGCCAGAGGTTGATGGACTGCAGCTTTTCGGCGATGCGCGTGGGCTTCTCCACGTCGGAGCCGCTGCGCTTGGTCTTGATGGCGTCCAGAAGCATGAAGCCGCCCACGGTCACGAGCACGACCACAAAGGCCACGGACACGTAGAGGTTGGAGCCGGCCTGGCCCCAGGTGGCCAGGATCCAGCGCTGGATCTGGATGCCGATCTGCACGCCGATCTCGGCGGACACGCCGACGATCAACCCCATCTTGATGTCCACCTGACCGTAGCGGTAGCGCTTGATGGCGCCCACCAGGGCCTTTGGGAACTTGTGGCACATGTTGCTGGCCACGGCCACGGTGCCGGGCACGCCCAGGCTCATCATGCCCGGGGTGAGCACGAACGCGCCGCCCGAGCCGATGAATCCGCTCACCAGGCCGCCGACGAAGCCGACGAAGAAGATGAACAGGATGCCCACCAGGCTCAGGTCGATAAAGCGGATTCCTTCCACGACTGCATCATGCATGACACTGATCTCCTTGGAGTTGCAAGCCTATCTGGCCACCACGGCCTGTTCGCGCACGCGCTGCTCGGGCCGGGCCGGGGTCTCCTTCCTCTTGGCCTTGCCCGCGCGGCTGGAGGCCTCGATGCCCAGGGCCGACCAGACGTTGCTGGCGAACGAACCGTGCACGTAGGAGAAGAGCAGCACGGTGGCGATGGGCAGCACGTTGTAGAATCCGCCCCTGGAGCAAACGTCCAGCACGGTGTCCGAATTGGTGAAAACGGCCGCGTACAAGGCGACGGAGGCGATGCCGAAGATGACGCTCCTGCGCTTGGCCGTGGACCGTCTGTTGGTGCTCGTGGTCATGGTCTACTCCCTCTTCGTGTTGTGGTTGCTGCAAAACCCGGCCGGGCCGGGGGGCTTCCCTGGGGATGCGCGCGGCTACCGTCCGGCACGCAGGCGCGGCCGTTGCGGCGCGGTCCGGGCCGGAGCCCGGCGCGCGGCGCGGGTCCCCTCCTCGGCGATGGAACGGGCCGTGGCGTAGTCGCCCGCCTCGGCAAAGGCCGCTGCCGCGAAGTAGTTCTCCAACTTGCGCATGAATGCGAACATGGTGTCCTCCTGGGATCGCTTTTGCCTGCGCCGCCCTTGGGCGCGGCTTCTGATCCCGTGATGGTGTCGGTCACAGATCCAGGCAGAAGACCGGCACGGCGAAGCCGGAGTGGCACGGCTCGGACCGCTTCTTCTGCAGGATGACCATTTCGACTCCGCCGAGGCGGTGGCAGGCCTCCTGGACCAGCGTCTTCCAATCGCCCCGCAGGGCCGCGTGCTCGGTGCGCATGGTCGCCGTCCCGGCCGGGGCCAGGCGCTGGGCGAGGTTGCGTACGGTGTCGCGGTCGCGTGCCGCCAACTGCTCGAAAATCTTTTCCTTTTCCTTGCCGGGGAACACGCTCATGAACAGGGTGTGGTAGCGCATGCGCTCCGCGAGCCCGAGGCCGTATTCCACGAGCCCCTGCTTGATGGGCTCGGCCGGGGAGACCAGCACGATCTTGCGGCTGTGCTGCGGGTAGCGCCCCTTGATCTCGTCGAGCAGTTCCAGGGCGGTCTGCGCGTCGTTGGCCTCGGCAAAGGCCACGGCCGCCGCCAGTCTCTCCAGCTTCCTGATCATTCCTTGCGTTCCTTCCGGCATTCCTTGGGACCGCGTGCGCGGCCCACGTGTTGTGATCTGCAGCGCGGCATTACAAGGACCGGGCCAACGCTGTTGCTGGATTAAAATATACTGAAATGATTAACTTTTATCTTCGAGAGTCCCAGCCCGGTGCGGGGCGCGCGCTGTTGGTATTTGCAACGCATTCAAATGGATCAAAATTTATATTTTAAAATTCGAATGGTTGCATGTGTTGCAGCGCTTTCGGCGAAGTGTTGAGAATCGCAGCAGTGCGCCGCCATGGGACAAGGGGGCCGGGATGTGCTAGAAGTGTCGTCGCCCCCGGCGGGGCGCAACGCCCATAAGGAAGGAACCATGGCGCTCTTCAGACGCTCCAACGACACGGCGGACGACGGCCGCGCGGAAGGGGCCACGGCCAAGCTGCGCGCGCGCGTGGAGGGGGCCGGGCTGCCGCAGCACGTGCACGGCGCCGCGCTTTCGGCCCTGGACCAGCTGGACAAGACCGACCCGGCCGCGGCCGAATACGGCATCGGCCTCAACTACGTGGAGTTTCTGCTTTCCCTGCCCTGGAACGCGGGATCGGAGGACAACTTCGACCTGGCCCGGGCCGAGGAGATCATGAACCGCGAGCACTACGGCCTGGCGCGCGTCAAGGAGCGCATGCTCGAGTACCTGGCCTCGGGCATCGTCAGCAGCAAGCGGCCCCTGCGCGTGCTCGTGGTGGACGACGAGAAGATCGCGCGGGAGAACACGGTCTACGCCCTGCAGAAGGAAGGCTGGCGCGTGGAGGCCGCCTCGGACGGCCAGGAGGCCAAGACGCTTTTTTCCTCCGGGCCCGTGGACCTGGTCATCACGGACCTGAAGATGCAGAAGGTGGACGGCATCCAGCTCCTGGAGTGGATCAAGCAGGGTTCGCCGCGCACCAAGCTCATCCTCGTGACCGGCTACGCCACCGTGGACACCGCCGTGGACGCCCTGCGCAAGGGCGCGGCGCACTACCTGCCCAAGCCGCTGAACCTGGACACCCTGCGTCGCACCGCGCGCGAGGCCCTGGCCGACGCGCACCACGAGCGCGTGGCGCGCGGGCCGATCCTCTGCTTCACCGGCCCTCCGGGCACGGGCAAGACCTCCATCGGCCGCGCCGTGGCCGAGGCCCTGGAGCGGCGCTTCATCCGCCTGTCCATGGCCGGGCTGCGCGACGAGGCCGAGTTGCGCGGCCACCGCCGCACCTACGTGGGCGCCATGGCCGGGCGGATCATCACCGAGATCCGCCGCGTGGGCGTGAACAACCCGGTCTTCATGCTCGACGAGATCGACAAGATCGGCCAGGACTTCCGGGGCGATCCGGCCTCGGTGATGCTCGAGATCCTGGACCCGGAGCAGAACCGCGCCTTTCTCGACTACTACCTGGACATCCCCTTCGACCTTTCGCGCGTGATGTTCATCACCACCGCGAACATGCCCGAGAACCTGCCCGCCCCACTCCTGGACCGCATGGAGATGATCCCCTTTCCCAGCTACACCCTGGGCGAGAAGCGGCGCATCGGCCAGGAGTACATCCTGCCCCGCGCCGTGGAGCGCCACGGCCACGCCGCCGGGGAGATCGTCTTCACGGACGCGGCCATGGACGCGCTGATCCGCGACCACACGCGCGGCGCGGGCGTGCGCTCCCTGGAGCGCGAGATCGGCTCGGTGCTGCGCAAGATCAACCGCCGCTTTCTGCAGGAAAAGGTCCGCGTGCCCCTGACCGTGGAGGCACCCGACGTGGCCGAGCTGCTCGGCCCGCCCGCCTTCGCGCGCGAGGCCGCCGAGGGGCCGGACCTGCCGGGCGTGACCACCGGCCTGGTCTGGAGCGAGACCGGCGGGCACATCATCTTCATCGAGACCGCGCGCATGCGCGGCACGGGCCAGTTGATCATGACCGGGTCCCTGGGCGAGGTGCTCCAGGAGTCCGCGCGCACGGCGCTCAGCCACCTGCGCTCCAACGCGGCGCACTACGGCGTGGACGAGGGGTTCCTGGAGGGCAGCGACATCCACGTGCACATTCCGGCCGGGGCCATTCCCAAGGACGGCCCCTCGGCCGGGCTGACCATCGCCATGGCCCTGCTCTCGCTGCTCACGGGCCGCCCGGCGCGGCGCGACGCCGCGCTCACCGGCGAGTTCACCCTCAGCGGCCGCGTGCTGCCCGTGGGCGGCATCCGCGAGAAGATCCTCGCCGCGCAGCAGGCCGGGGCGCGCGTGGCCGTGTTCCCACGCGGCAACGAAGCGCACGTGGCGCGCATGGATCCCGAGGTGCGCAACGCGCTGGAGCTCGTCTTCGTGGACAGCCTGGACGAGGCCGCCGAGGTTGTCCTCGGCGCGCGCGGGGAGTAGGACGGGGACGCCGGACGGGGTGGAAGCGTCCGTCGGCGAAACCGGAATCGGATCTGCGCCATGTGCAAGCTCGCCCGCCTGTGGCTGCCGATGCGTCGGCTCCTTTTCGTCGCCGTGGCCGTGGCCGCCACGACCGCCGCGGCCGGTCCGGCCGCCGCGCAGACGGGCACCTTTGCCCGGTGCGTGGGCGGCTGCCCGCCGGGCATCAACCCCTGCACGAATTGCTGCGATGCCGCGTTCGGGGATCTCTACGGCGCCTGCCTGGACCGCTGGGCGCGCTGCAAGAGCGGCTGCGACGGGCTCGGGACGGGTGCGGCGCGGGACAGGTGCCGGACGGCGTGCGCGCGCGCCGACGCCCAGTGCCGGGCCGGGGCGCGCAAGGTCGAGCGGTCCTTCGACTGCCCCGGCTTCGTGCCCGAAGAGCCCTGCCCCTACGACTGCCAGCTCTGGGACCGGACCACGCGCTCCTGCATCGGACCGGCCGCCGACGGCTGCAAGTAGGGGCCCGGCCCGCACGTAACCATGCCGACGCGAAACGCCCCCGAAGTCTCCTTCGGGGGCGTTTCGCGTGGCGGCCTTCTGCACTCGGGCCGGGCCGTCCGGCCGCGCTACTCCTCCTCGTCCTGGCGCTTGATCTTGCGCCACAGCGTGGCGCGGTCCACTTCCAGGATTTCGGCCGCGCGGGTCTTGTTGCCGCCCGTCTGCTCCAGGACCCAGGCGATGTACTGGCGCTCGTTCTCGCGCAGGGTCACCAGCCGGTCGAAGCGCGGCCGCGCCAGACGCGTCTCGAAGCGGTGCAGGTCCTCGGGCAGGTGCGCGGGCTGGATCGTCGCGCCGTTGCACAGCACCACGGCGCGCTCCATGATGTTCTCCAGTTCGCGCACGTTGCCGGGAAACTCGTAGGCCAGCAGCGTCTCCAGCGCCTCCTCGGAGATGCCCTGCACGTTCTTGCCCAGCTTGGCCGCCGTGCGCCCCAGGATGTAGTTGGCCAGCAGCGGCACGTCCTCCTTGCGCTGGGCCAGGGAGGGCAGGTTCAGGGTGATGACGTTGAGGCGGTAGAAGAGGTCCTGCCGGAAGTTCCCGGCCTCGACCTCCATCTTGAGGTTCTTGTTCGTGGCCGCCAGGATGCGCACGTCCACGGGAACCTCCTCGGTGCCGCCGAGCCGGATCACGGTCTTGTTCTCCAGCACGCGCAGCAGCTTGGCCTGCATGGCCAGGGGCATGTCCCCGATCTCGTCCAGGAAGAACGTGCCGCCGTCCGCGCTTTCGAGCAGCCCCTTCTTGAGCCTGCCCGCGCCGGTGAAGGCCTCGCGCTCGTGGCCGAAGAGCTCGTTGCCGAGCAGCTCCTCGTTGAACGAGGCGCAGTTCACGGCCAGGAAACGGTGTTCGGCGCGCGGGCTGAGGTGGTGGATGGTCCGCGCGGCCAGTTCCTTGCCCGTGCCCGTCTCGCCCAGGATGAGCACGTTGCAGTCCACGGGCGCGATCTGGGCCACGGTCTCCTTGAGCGCGCGCATGGGCGGGCTGTCGCCGATGATGTGCGGAAAGTCGGCCTGCTCCACCTGCCGGCGCAGCCGGGCCACCTCGGTGCGCAGGTGGCGCTTTTCCAGCGCCTTGCCCACCAGCACGCGCAGCTCGTCGATCTTGTAGGGCTTGGGCAGGTAGAAGAACGCGCCCTTGCGCATGGCCTCCACGGCCGAGGTCACCGTGGCGTAGCCCGTGATGACCACCACCTCGGTGTCCGGCCGCGTGCGCAGCGAATGCTCCAGGATCTGCATGCCGTCCACGTCGGGCATGTTCAGGTCCGTGAGCACCAGGTCGAACTCCTCGCGCTCCATCTCCTGCAGGGCGCGCGTGCCGTTGTCCACGGCCGTGACCAGGTGTCCGTCCTTGCGCAGCACGAACTCCAGGTTCTCGCGCGCGATGCGTTCGTCCTCCGCCACCAGGATGCGGTCCGCCGCCTGCTCCATGCGCTCCCCCTAGCCGTCCTGCGTGAGCGGCAGTTCGATGTGGAAGGTGGTGCCCCGGCCGGGTTCGCTCTCGGCCCAGATGCGGCCGCGGTGCTGCTTGACGATGCCGTAGACCACGAAGAGCCCCAGCCCCGTGCCGCTGCCCACGTCCTTGGTGGTGAAGAACGGGTCGAAGATGCGCTCCAGGTCCTCCTGGGCGATGCCCTTGCCCGTGTCCGCCACGGAGATCAGCAGGCTGTCGGGCTCGTCGGCCACGCCCGGCATGCGCAGCGCCGTGACGCCGATCTCGCCGGGCGGCGCGCCGATGGCCTGCACCGCGTTGATCAGCAGGTTGATGAGCGCCTCCTGCATGCGCTGCAGGTCCATGACCGCGGAAAGGTCCGCGGGCACGTCGGTGACGATCTCGATGCCCGGCGGCACGTGCGAGGAGATCAGCCGCAGCACGCGCTCCACCACCTCGCGCAGGGGGATGGACGCGGGCGAGAATTCCTGCTGGCGCGAGAATTCCAGCAGCCCGCGCACGATGTCGCGCGCGCGCATGGTCTCCTGCTCGATGTTCGCGAGCATGCGCGCGGCCATTGCCGCCGCCGGGTCGGAGTCCCCGCCCGTCCCGTTCTCCATTCCCGCTCCCCCCGGCGCCCGCGCCTCCTCCATGAGGATCTGGCAGGAGGTGGAGATGTTGTTGAGCGGGTTGTTGAGCTGGTGCGCGATGCCCGAGGCCAGCGTGCCGATGGACGAGAGCTTCTGGGCCTGCACGAGCTGGTCGCGGCGCTTGTCCAGCTCGTGGACCATGCGGTTCATGGCCTCCATCACGCGCTGGATCTCGTCGTTGGTGTTCCACACGGGCATGGGCTCGAAATTGCCCTTGGCGATGCGCGCCGTGGAGCGTTCGATGCCCTGCAGGGGCAGGATGATCTTGAAGACCATGAAGAGGAACGCGGCCAGCCCGATGAGCACGAGCACGGCCACCGAGGTCAGCAGGTTCTGGCGCAGCCGGTGGTTGATGCGCAGGATGTCCGCGCGCTCGTACTTGGAGATGGCCTTGGACCGCTCCACGAGCTGCTTGCCGTTCTCGCGCAGCCGCTCCACCAGGGCCTTGCGCGCTTCCGCGTCCAGCCCCGGGCGCGTGGTCAGCGTGGACATGACCTCGGCGTAGGCGCGCAGGATCTCGCGCAGCCCCGAGAGCGGCTGGTCCACCGTGGGCAGGTTCAGGGTCGGCGGGATGGTCGTGAGCAGCGCGAAGGCCCGTTCGATGTAGGCGCGGTTCTCGTCGAAGCTCGCGGCCTCGCCGTAGAGCAGGAAGTTCTTCTCCGTGCGCCGGATCTCCAGGGCGATGTTGCTCAAATCGTCCACGATCTCCACCAGGGAGACCTTGAGCTCGATCCGTACCAGATTGGAATAGGAGATGTAGGCCAGGGCGCCGATGCCGAGCATGAAGACGCACAGGCCCACCAGGACCTTTTGGCGGATGTTGATCTTGAACAGGCGCTTCACGTGCTGTCGCCGCTCTTCCGGCCGTGCCCCCAGGCCTCGCGGGCCGCGCGCGAGATCGCCAGAATACGCGTTTCGCGGCCGGACGGCAACCGGCCCCCGTTCCGGCGCGGGAAATCGCCCGCTCCGCCGGGCGGTTGGGCGCGCCGCGCCCGCGCCCGGGCCGCCAGGGCGCGGCCCGCCCGGGTCCGCGCCCGGCCGCTTCCATCGCGTTGTGTTTCAGTTTGGGCCATGCTAGACGGTGGACGGCGTGCGCCCGCCCCGAACCGTCGGCCCCGAACCGCCCGTTTGCGAGCCGTTCGGCACGGCCCGGGCGCGCCCCAGGCAAACCATGAGCGATCTGGACGTCCTTCTCGTCGACGACTCCCCCGAAGCCGTGCTCGCCCTGGCCCACACGCTGGGCCAGGAGGGCTGCGCCGTGACGCCCTGCGCCGAGCCCGAGGCCGCGATCGCCGTGCTCCAGCGCCGCGCCGTGGATCTCGTGCTCGTGGGCCTGGGCGGGGCCATGCACGGCGCGTCCGGCCCGGACCGCGCCGAACACGACGCGGGCATGCGCCTCCTGCGCACCATCAAGGACCGCTGGCCCTGGGTCGTGGTCGTCATGCTCACCGCCGCCGATTCCGTGGAGCAGGCCGTGGAGGCCATCCGCCAGGGCGCCTTCGACTACCTGCCCACCCCCTTCGGCCCGGACCAGGTGCGCGCCCTGCTGCAAAAGGCGCGCGTCAAGGTCCTCGTGCAGCACGAACTGGTCGAACTGCGCGACATGGTCCGCAACCACGTGGGCCCGCAACTCATCGGCAAGAGCCCGCAGATCCAGGAACTGCGCGAGCTCATCGCCCACGTCGCGCCCCTGGACTGCACCGTGCTGCTGCGCGGCGAGACCGGCACGGGCAAGGAGCTCGTCGCCAAGATCATCCACCAGAACAGCCCGCGCGCGGACCAGAAGTTCCTCGCCGTCAACAGCGGCGCGCTCAGCGAGGAACTCATGGCCAACGAGCTCTTCGGCCACGAGCGCGAGGCCTTCACCGGCGCGCGCGGCCTCAAGAAGGGCATCTTCGAGGCCCTGGACGGCGGCGTGCTGCTCCTCGACGAGATCGGCGACATGCCCTACGCCAACCAGATCCAGCTCCTGCGCGTGCTTCAGGAAAAGACCATCATCCGCGTGGGCGGCACCGAGGAGGTCCCCGTGGACGTGCGCGTGCTCGCGGCCACCAACCGCGGCCTCAAGGACGCCGTGGCCCGCGGAACCTTCCGCGAAGACCTCTTCTTCCGCCTCAACGTCTTTACCCTGCGCATCCCGGCCCTGCGCGACCGCACCGACGACATCCCCCTGTTCTGCCACCATTTCCTGGCCCAGTACGCCCAGCAGTACAAGAAGCCCGTGGAACGCTTCTCCGACGAGGTCATGGACATCTTCATGGCCTACGAATTCCCGGGCAACGTGCGCGAACTCAAGAACGTCATCGAACGCTGCGTGATCCTCGCCGACGGCCAGGTCGTGCGCCGCGCCCACCTGCCGCGCCGCTTCGCGGGTCGCCTGCCCGCATCCCCGCACGCCGCCCACGACACCGGCCCCATGCCCACCCTGGCCGAAGTCGAGGCCGACTACCTGCGCCAGGTGCTGCGCCGCGTGAACGGCAACAAGACCCGCGCCGCCGAAATCCTCGGCATCGACCGCGTCTCCCTCTGGCGCAAACTCAAACGCCTCGAAGCCGACGCCGCGCCCGCCCCCACCTCCGCCCCCACGCCGCCCCAAGGTTCCTGAGCGCGGCGGGATGGGGGGAGCGAAGAGCCGGGGGGAGGCGGGGAGAGGCGGGACCTCTTTGT
>JACCQO010000027.1 GCA_015709205.1 Desulfovibrionaceae bacterium | reverse complement strand
ACCCTTTTTCGGCGAAAAAAGGGTCCTCCCCTCCGCGTAGCCCCCCACCTCGCCTTCCCCCGGGCTCCCCTCCACCCCACCTCTCCCCCAAAAACTGCTGGTTGGATGAGGACGGGGGTGATTTTTGAGTGCGCGTGGATGTCGGACGGGGTGGTGTTGGCGCGGGACGAGGGGGAAAGATGGAGGGCGGAGCGGGCTTGCCGGGCTGCCGCCGCTTGGCGGCGGATGCGCCCTGGGGAGAAAGGGAGAGGGCGTGGGTGGGAAGGGCGTTGCGGGGCGCGGGCGGGCGCGTTAGGGTGCAATGCTGGTGTCGCGCCGTCCTGGGATGGCGCGGACGGAATGGAAATCAACCTGATGCAGGGAGGAAGGGATATGTTGCTGCAGGAAAAGCAGGCGAAGTTCAAGCACTGTCCGCTGCTGACGACCAAGGAGGACAAGTACCGGTTCTGCCTGGGGTCCATGTGCATGATGTGGCGCTACAAGAACCCGGAGAAGACCGGGGAGGGAGACCTGGGCTACTGCGGGCTGTCCGGTCGCCCGGCCGGGGCCATGTAGGCGCGGGTGCGCCGCGGCGGCCGCCGGGCCGGAAAAGGTCAGTCGCCCGGGCGCGGCGTTTTGGCCCAGGGATGGCCGAAGAGCCATTCCGACGGGCAGTGGAGTTCGCGCGGCGGCGTTGGCGCGTCCGGCGGCAGCAGGCGCGGCGCGTCCAGCGCTGCGAAGGCGGCGGCGTCCACGAATTCGGCGCGGGCGCGGCAGCCCAGGGAGTAGGGCGGCAGGAAGGCGGCGAGGCGCGGGTCCGAGGCGGCCAGGAACGAGCCGTCCAGAGCCGCGCAGGCCGGGCAGGCGGCGCGGGCGGCGTCGGACTCCGCGCCCGGGGGCGCGCTCACGCGGATGCGCAGCCAGCCGTCGGGGTGTTCCAGGAGCCTGCGGAGCACGTCGAGCTGGCCGGTGAAGTGGGGCATGAAGTGGTCCATGAACGCGCCGATGTCGGCGGGATCCGCGTCGTGCTCCTCGAAGAGCAGCCAGATGACCTGCCCGCTGAGCTTGGAGAAGAGCGGGTGGCGGGCGATGAGTTCCTGCTTGTCGAGCATGGGGAAAAGAGGCGGCCGGGGAGCGAGCTTCCCGGCCGCCGTTGTTTGCGGTACGCGCGGGCCTAGCCCGCCTTGGCGATGGCCCAGATCTCGTCGATGTGTTCGATGGTGATGACCTCGATCTTGCGCCGCAGCTCGGCGGGCACGTCTTCGAGGTCCTTGCGGTTCTGGGCCGGGATGACCACGCGCTTCATGCCGTGGGCCACGGCGGCGAGGATTTTTTCCTTGATGCCGCCCACGGGCAGCACGCGGCCGCGCAGGGTGATCTCGCCGGTCATGGCCAGGTCGCTGGCCACGGAGGTGCCGGTGAGGGCCGAGAGCAGGGCCGTGACCAGGGTGATACCCGCGGAGGGGCCGTCCTTGGGCGTGGCCCCGGCGGGCACGTGGATGTGGATGTCGCGCTTTTCCGCGAAGTCCGGGTCGATGCCCAGGGCCGTGGCGCGGCTGCGCGCGTAGGAGAGCGCGGCCTGGGCCGATTCCTTCATCACCTCGCCGAGCTTGCCCGTGGTCATCAGCGTGCCCTTGCCGGGCATGGTCGTGGCCTCGATGTGCAGCACGGAGCCGCCGTAGGGCGTCCAGGCCAGGCCCACGGCCACGCCGGGCACGAGCTCCTTTTCGCGCTCGTCCTCCAGGTAGGTGGGCACGCCCAGGAGCTTCTGCACGGTCTGGGCCGTGACGCGGAAGGGGCCCTTTTCGCCCTCGGCCTTGCGCCGGGCCAGCTTGCGGCACACGGAGCCGATCTCGCGCTCCAGGTTGCGCAGCCCGGCCTCGCGCGTGTATTCGCGCGCGATCTTGAGCAGCACCGGGTCGGGCAGGGAGATGTCCCTGGGCTTGAGGCCGTTCTCCCTGGCCTGGCGCGGCAGCAGGTAGCGCCGGGCGATCTTCAGCTTTTCCTGCTCGGTGTAGCCGGGCAGGCGGATGACCTCCATGCGGTCGAGCAGGGCGGCCGGGATGGTGTCGAGCACGTTGGCCGTGCAGATGAACATGACCTTGGAGAGGTCGTAGGGCACGTTGAGGTAGTGGTCGCTGAAGGCCACGTTCTGCTCGGGGTCCAGGACCTCCAGCAGGGCCGAGGACGGGTCGCCCCGGAAGTCGGAGCCGATCTTGTCCACCTCGTCGAGCATCAGCACGGGGTTCATGGTCCCGGCCTGCTTGATGGCCTGGATGATGCGCCCGGGCATGGCCCCGATGTAGGTGCGGCGGTGTCCGCGGATTTCGGCCTCGTCGCGCATGCCGCCCAGGGACATGCGGTTGAACTTGCGGCCCAGGGCGCGCGCGATGGAGCGGCCCAGCGACGTCTTGCCCACGCCCGGGGGGCCCACGAAACAGAGGATCGGGCCCTTCATCTTCGGGTTGAGCTTGCGCACGGAGAGGTATTCGAGGATGCGTTCCTTGACCTTTTCCAGGTCGTAGTGGTCCTCGTCGAGAATCTGGCGGGCCTTCTTGATGTCCAGCCGGTCGCGCGAGCGCGTCTTCCAGGGCAGGTCCACGATCCAGTCCAGGTAGGTGCGCACCACGGTGGCCTCGGAGGAGTCCGGGTGCATGGAGGCCAGGCGCTTGAACTGCTTGTCGGCCTCCTTCTTGACCTCGACCGGAAGTCCGGCGCGCTCCAGGGCGCGGGCCAGCTCGTCGAGCTCGTCGCCGTCCTCGGCCTCGCCCAGCTCGCGGCGGATGGCCTTCATCTGCTCGCGCAGGAAGAAGTCCTTCTGGGCGCGGTCCATGCCCTCCTTGGCCATGGACTGGATCTTGGCCTGCATGGAGGCGACCTCGACCTCCTTGACGAGCTGCTCGTTGACGAGGTTCAGCCGGTCCATGGGGGCGATGCATTCGAGGATCCGCTGGGCGTCCTCGACCTTCATGCGCAGGTTGGAGGCGATGAGGTCGGAGAGCCGCCCGGGGTCGTTGACCGAGTTGAGCACGCCCATGATGTCCGAGGAGGGCAGGCCGCGCAGGGTGAGGATCTTTTCCGACTGTTCGCGCGAGGCGCGCAGCAGGGCCTCCTGCTCCAGGGTGAACTCCTCGGAGGGTTCGGGCTCCTCGATGGGCTCCACGCGGGCCGTGGTGTAGGGGGCCACGGCCGTGAACTCCGTGACGCGCGCGCGGCTGATGCCCTGGACCAGGACCTTGAGGCGTCCGTCGGGCATCTTGAGCATGCGCATGATCATGGCCACGGTGCCGACCTCGTAGAGGTCCGCGGGCGTCGGGTCGTCGGTCTTCTCCTCGCGCTGGGTGAGGATGAGGATGTAGCGGTCGCTGCCCAGGGCGGCGTCCACGGCGGCCACGGACTTGTCCCGGCCCACGAACAGCGGCAGGATCATGTAGTTGAAGACCACTATGTCGCGCACCGGGAGCACGGGCATCTCGGCGGGCAATTCCGCGGGCTTTTCGAACTCGTCGCCCTCTCCGTCGGGGCTCTGCCCCAGGGCTTCGGAGAGGTCGTTGATGGTCAGTTCCTTCTCGTCGCTCATGAACCGTCCTTGCAGATAGTATGCGGAATGGTGTGCGGCCGGCGGTGCAGCCGGTGTTGCCGATCGTCGTCCGGGGCGTGTGGCCCCGGTGTGTTTCGAGAAAAAAGCGTCCTCCCCGGCCCGGAGGCCGGGTGCTCGCGCGCGCCGTTCGGCGCGCGGGCGGCCGTCTGCGCTGCCCGTGTCCGTTCGGAACCGGCGCGCCGTCCGGCCCCGGGCCGGGCGCGACCGGAACCTCGATCGAGCGTCAGCGCCGTCCGTCCGTTACCGGAGCTGGAAGCTGTCGTAGTCCTTGTCGTAGTCCAGCCACTTGGCCTCGACGTTCTCCACGCGGCTCAGCTCCGTGCCGCCGCGCAGCTGGTGCTTGAACTTCTCCAGCGCTTCGTCGGCCCCCTGGGCCAGGACCTCCAGCTTGCCGTCGGCCACGTTGCGCACCCATCCCACCAGGCCGAGCTGGGTGGCGCGCTCCTGGATCCAGGCGCGCAGAAACACGCCCTGGACCTTGCCGGAAATGAGGTACTGCATGCTCTTGGTCATGTCGCCCTCCTCTGCGCTACATCAGTCCGTTGGTCTTGAAGCTGTAATGCTCGCCCTCCGCCACGATGACATGATCCAGCACCGAAATTCCCATGTCCCTGCCCGCGCGCTGCACCCGCCAGGTGAGCTCCTTGTCCGCCTGGCTGGGCGTCGCCGCCCCGCCCGGGTGGTTGTGCACCAGGACCACGGCCGCCGCCTTGCGCTCCAGGGCCAGGCGAAAGATCTCGCGCGGGTAGACCTCCGTCTGGTCCACCGTGCCCCGGGAGAGCCGCTCCCAGCCCGTGAGCCGGTTGGCGTTGTCCACCAGGGCCACCCAGAACTCCTCCTCGGAGCGGTTATCCAGTCTGCTCATGGCCATGGCCGCCACGGCCTGGGGCGAATCGAGCACCGCCCGCCGGGTCAGCGCGGCCTCGTCGAAGCGCGCCCGGGTTTCGCCCAGCAGGGTCCAGAGCGCCTCCAGGGCCGGGCCGAAACCGTCCACCTCCCGCAGCCGGGCCGCGTCGGCCGTGAGCACGCCGCGCACCGTGCCGAAACGGGCCAGCAGATCCTTGGCCAGCGGCTTGGTGTCTTGGCGGCGCAGGACCAGGCCCAGAAGCAGCTCCACGACCTCGTAGTCGGCCAGGGCCCTGGGGTCCCGGGCGAGCCGCGCGCGCAGCCGCTCGCGGTGGCCGTGGTAGTGCGGTTTCTCGGACATAACGGTAAGCACAATCCTCTGTCGGCGCAAGGGGATGATCGAAAAACAACCGCCCGTCGCGACCCGGCGCGAACGTTTCCGGAGCGCTCCGCGCGGCTAGCGGCGGCCCGGCGCGCCCGCACCGTGGCCGAAGATCCCGGCCAGCCCGCCGACGAGCAGTTCCAGGGACTGCTCCGGCGTGCGCTCGCCGGACTTGATGCCCAGGTCCGCGGCGAGCATGAGTTCCCACATGCGCGCCAGCCCGGCCCAGCCCAACCGCCGCGCCGTGGCCGTCTTGGCCTGGATCACGAAGGGCGGCAGCCGGACGTCCGAGGCGTCCCCGGCCAACAGCCGCCACATGATCCGCGTTTCGCGCGCCAGGTTGGCCAGGAAGGGAAAGATCATGTCGTCGCTGGAGAGCTGCGAATCGAGCACCTTGCGCCACACGTCCACGGGCGCGGCGCCCTTTTCCAGGGCCCCGAGAAAGGCGAAGATGTCCATGTCCGGGGTGAAGGAGACCAGGGCCGCGTGGTCCGGCAGAAGCTCGGCGCCCGGTTCCACCGCCAGGGCGACCTTGTCCAGCTCGCGCGCGATGGCCGAGGCGTCCGCCGGCAGCACGGCGGCCAGGGCCTCGGGCGCACCCGGGGCCATGGCCAGGGAGCGGGCCGACGCCCAGGCGCGGACCATCTCCAGGATGCCCTGCTCCGTGAGCCCGGCGGACTGCCAGACCCAGCCGCGCTTCTGCGCGAATTCCCAGAATTTCTGCTTGGTCAGGGCCTTGGGCAGCTTGGGCCCGCGCCGCTCGAAGGGCCCCTCCAGGCAGAAGAAGGGCCAGGCCTGTCCGTTGGAGCGCGCCAGAGGCGCGGAGAGCTTGTCCCAGTCCGAGGGGTTCAGGGACTGGGCGTTGCGGACCACCAGGGCGCGGGACGCGCCCATGAGGCTCTGCAGGGTCAGGGTTTCCCAGAAGCGCGCGCCGAGTCCTTCGTCGGCCCAGAACACGTGCCGCTCCCACGCGCCGTCGGCCGGGGGGTGTTCGGCCATGAGCGCGGCCTCGCGGCGCTTGACGAGTTCGGCGTCGGGGCAGACGAGAAAGTTGAATCCGGGACGGGGCATGGGGTCTCCCTGGACCTTTCCGGGCGCGGGGGCCGCGCGCTCGTTGCGGGGGCGTTACGGACCCGGCGGGCCGTCGGCAGTGTAGCCGAAGAGCGCGCCGAACGAAAGCGCCCCGTTTTTCAGACGGTGCGGGCGGCGCGGTGGGCCGGACTAGTAGGCCTGGCCCATGGCGTCGGCCAGCACGCGCGCGGCGCGCTCCATGACGCGCAGCCGCGCGGCCGATTCCTCGCCGGGGTGGAAGGTCTCGTACACGGTGATGGTGCCGGAGTCCCAGACGTGCTCGTGCGTCTCGCGCGCGTCCACGCGCGCCCGGAAGACCATCTCGATGGCGTACTTGAGGGACGTGTCCAGGTAATTGCGCACCGTGCCGGGCACGGTATAGCTCTCTATCTCCAGGAAGAGCAGGGCGTCGGCGTCCTCGGCATGGGCCCAGGAGGCGAAGCGGCGGCGCGTGATCTCGTCGCGCACCGCGGCGCGCAGTTCGTCCTCGATCCACGTCTCCATGGTCGGGTTGTCCACGCGCTTGATGGCCAGGGTCTTGAACCGTTCGGGCAGCACGCCGGGCCCGGAGCCCAGCTTGTAGCCCGCGCACCCGCCGAGCCCGGCGGCCAGGAGCGCGAACGGAACGCACCGCAGGCATGCGCCCAGGAACGCGCGGCGGCCCGGCTCCGCCTCCGTCGGCCGCGCGCCGGACGCCGGACAAAGGGACGGCGGACAAAAGGACGCCGCGGCCTGCGGGCCGCGGCGCTTGCGTCGAAACCACGGGCCACGGCCCGAAAGAAGGCGCGCGGGGGACGGAAGGTGCGCGAAGAACGAACGGCGCGCGGCCCTAGCCCCCCACGACCACATTGACCAGCTTCCCCGGAATGACCAGCACCTTGCGCACGGTCTTGCCCTCGATGTGGCGGATGACGTTCTTTTCGGCCAGGGCGAGCTTCTCGATCTCCTCCCTGGAGGCATCGGCCGGGACGTCCATCTTGGCGCGCAGCTTGCCGTTGACCTGGACGATGACCGTGACCACGTCGAGCGTCAGGGCCGCGGCATCGACCACGGGCCAGGGCTCCAGGATCACGGGCCGCTCGTGCCCCAGGCTCTCCCACAGTTCCTCGCTCAGGTGCGGGGTGATGGGCGCGAGCACGGCCAGGGTGGTGTTCATGGCCGAGGACAGGGCGGCCAGCCCCTCGTCCGTGGCGGCCAGCTCGTCCTTGACCAGGTAAAGCAGGTTGACCAGTTCCATGGCTGCGGCGATGGCCGTGTTGAACTGGAATTTGTCCGCGATGTCGTCGCGGATCTTCTGGGCGGTGAGGTGCTCCTTGTGGCGCAGCCGGCGCGCGGCCTCGGGCGCGTCGTCCGAAGGCGCGTAGGAGCACGGGGCCACGGGCGCAAGCCTGCCCTCCAGCTCCTCGGCCAGCCGCCAGACGCGGTTGACGAAGCGGTGCGCGCCCTCGATGCCCTTTTCGGACCAGTCGAAGTCGCGCTCGGGCGGGGCGGCGAAGAGACAGAACAGCCGCACCGTATCCGCGCCGTAGCGCGCGATCATCTCGTCCGGATCGACCACGTTGCCCTTGGACTTGGACATCTTGGCCCCGTCCATGAGCACCATGCCCTGGGTCAGCAGGTTGTGGAAGGGCTCGTCCATCTCCAGGTAGCCCAGGTCGCGCAGGACCTTCACGAAGAAGCGAGAGTAGAGCAGGTGCAGGATGGCGTGCTCGATGCCGCCGATGTACTGGTCCACGGGCAGGAAGTGCTTCACCGCCGCGGCATCGAAGGGCGCGTCCTCGTGCCGGGCGCAGGCGTAGCGGATGTAGTACCAGGAACTCTCCACGAAGGTGTCCATGGTGTCGGTCTCGCGCCGGGCCGGGCCGCCGCACTTGGGGCACGTGCAGTTGACGAAGGCCTCGATGTCGGGCAGGGGCGAGCGGCCGTCGGGCCGCATGGCCGCGTCCAGGGGCAGGAGCACCGGCAGGTTCTCCTCCTTCTCCGGCACCACGCCGCACTTTTCGCAGTGCACCATGGGAATCGGCGCGCCCCAGTAGCGCTGGCGCGAGATGTTCCAGTCGCGCAGCCGGTAGTTGACCGTGGGCGTGCCCAGCCCCTTTGCGCCCAGAAAGTCCACGATGGCCTTCTTGGCCGCCTCGTTGGCCATGCCGTCGAACTTGCCGGAATGCACGAGCACGCCGGGCTCGGTGTAGGCCGCGTCCATGGTCGCCGGGTCCAGCGCGGGCTCGCCCTCGGGCTGGATGACCACGGTCATGGGCAGCTCGTACTTGCGGGCGAACTCGAAGTCGCGCTGGTCGTGCGCGGGCACGGCCATGACCGCGCCGGTGCCGTAGCCCATGAGCACGAAGTTGGCCACGTACACGGGGATGCGCGCCCCGGTGACCGGGTTCACGGCGTAGGCCCCGGTGAACACGCCTTCCTTCTCCAGGTCCTCGGCCTGGCGCACGATGCGGTCCATGTTGCGGACCTTCTCGACAAAAGCGCGCACCGCGGCGGCCTCGGGCCGCCCGGCGATGAGCGTTTCGACCATGGGGTGCTCGGCGGCCAGGCTCATGAAGGTCGCGCCGAACAGGGTGTCCGGCCGGGTGGTGAAGACCTTGATGGCCCCGCCGCCCTCCACGGCGAACTCCAGTTCCGCGCCGATGGACTTGCCGATCCAGTTGCGCTGCATGGTGACCACGCGTTCGGGCCAGCCGGCCATCTTCGTGTCCAGGCACTCCAGCAGTTCCTCGGCGTAGTCCGTGATGCGCAGGAACCACTGGGTCAGTTCCTTCTGGACCACGGGCTGGTCGCAGCGCCAGCAGCAGCCGTCGATGACCTGCTCGTTGGCCAGCACCGTGTGGCAGGTCTCGCACCAGTTCTGGGGCGCGTTCTTGCGGTAGAGCAGTCCCTTTTCGTAGAATTTCAGGAAGAAGAGCTGTTCCCAACGGTAGTACTTGGGATTGCAGGTCGCGATCTCGCGCCGCCAGTCGTAGGAGTAGCCCATGCGCTTGAGCTGGGTGCGCATGTTGGCGATGTTCTCGTAGGTCCAGGTGGCCGGGTGGGTGCCGTGCTTGATGGCCGCGTTTTCCGCGGGCATGCCGAAGGCGTCCCAGCCCATGGGGTGCAGGACGTTGAACCCCTGCATGCGCTTGGAGCGCGCCAGGGCGTCGCCGATGGAGTAGTTGCGCACGTGGCCCATGTGGATGCGCCCCGAGGGGTAGGGGAACATTTCCAGCACGTAGTATTTGTCGCGCGCATCGTCGAGTTCGCAGGCGAAGAGGCCGGATTCCTCCCACCTGCGCTGCCATTTTGTTTCAATGGCCTGCGGGTCGTACTTCTGCATCGTGCTCGAGTCCTTGCTGTGGGCCCGGCGGGCCCGGTTGGTGACGTATCGGCCGGTTTCGGCCTCTCCGGTTTCTTGTCGCGGGTGCGGTCGCAACCTCGATTCCGGTCCCGTCCGTCAGCCCTGGTGGCCCGTGGGGCGGGGCCGCAGCAGCGCGCGCAGGGCGGACTTGCGGTCCAGCCGCTTGGCCATGCGCGCACGCTCCGCGCCGTCGAAATCCAGCTCCTCGGCAAAGGCCACCCCGGGGTGGCTGGCCTCCCACGCGGCCAGGCCGCGGCGGATGGTTTCGCGCTGGGCCCCGGCGCGCAGCACCACGTCGGCGTCCGCGGCGTAGGCGGCGAAGAAGCGGCCGCCCCACAGGGCCATGGCCTCTTCGGGCGCAAGGCCCAGGACCCCGGAGAGCTCCAGGGGATCCATGGCCCACTGCCGCCAGCCCATGCCCGCGAGCACGCCCGCCAGCTCCGCGGCCCATTTGCAGCCGCGCGTGAAGCCCACGCGGGCCACCAGTTCGAAGCGCTGCTCGCCGCCGCCCACGGGCCAGGAGCGCGCCTCGGTGTGCAGCCCGTTGAGGCCGTGGGCCTGGCGCATGGCCAGATAGCGGTACTCCGCGGGCAGGGCCGTCAGGTCCTTAACGAGTCCCAATCTCACCATGTTCGCGCGCCCTGCCCGCCGCGTCCAGAATGCCGTTGACGAAACTGCGGGAATTGTCGTCGCCGAACCGCTTGGCCAGCTCGATGGCCTCGTTCATGGCCACCTTGGTCGGCACGTCGTCCACGTAGAGCATCTCGTAGACCGCCAGCCGCAGGATGGTCAGCTCGATGCGCGCGATGCGCGCGACCTTCCAGTGCTTGGAAAAGCGCGCGATGATCTCGTCGAGCTCCTCGCGGCGCGTCCAGACCCCGTGGACCAGCTGCCAGGCGAACCCGGCGGCCAGGGCGCCCGTGGCGCCCTCCACCTCCGGGTCCGGGGCCTGGACGAAGGCGGCCTCCAGCCCGGCCTCGTCGTCGGGCGGCACCAGGGTCAGCCCGTAGAGCACCTGAAAGGCGCGCTCGCGCGCCTCGCGGCGCGAGGGCTTTTTGTTCGGCGTATCGTCGTGCAACTAGATCTGCTCCAGGACGCGGATGGTTTCCAGGGTGGCGGCGGCGGCTTCCACGCCCTTGTTGCCGCCCTTGCTCCCGGCGCGCTCGATGGCCTGCTCCAGGGAGTCGGTGGTCAGCACGCCGAAGCCCACGGGCACGCCGGTCTCCAGGGTGACGAGGGCCACGCCCTTGGCCACCTCGCTGGAGACGTACTCGAAATGGGGCGTGGCGCCGCGGATGACCGCGCCCAGGCAGACCACGCCGTCGTACGCGCCCGAGGCGGCCATCTTCTTGGCCACCAGGGGCATCTCGAAGGCGCCGGGAATGCGCACCAGGGTCAGGTCGGCGCGGTCCGCGCCGTGGCGGGTCAGGTAGTCCACGGCCCCGCTCACCAGCTTGTCCACGATGAAGTCGTTGAAGCGGCTGGCGACGAGGGCGAACTTCAATCCCTTGGCGTCGAGCTGTCCTTCGATGGTCTTGATGTGCGGCATTGCTGTCTCCATGCGGTTTGGGGCGCGCGGCCTAGCCCGCGGCTTCCTGGTTGTCTTCGGGGTCCAGGTGCAGCATGTGGCCCATTTTCTCTTTCTTGGTGCGCAGGTAGTATTCGTTGGTCACGCAGGACACGATCTCCAGGGGCACGCGGTCCACGACCTTGAGCCCGTAGCCTTCCAGTCCCACGATCTTCTTGGGGTTGTTGGTCATCAGGCGCATCTCGCGCACGCCCAGGTCCACGAGGATCTGCGCGCCCACGCCGTAGTCGCGCAGGTCGGGCTTGAAGCCCAGCTTGCGGTTGGCCTCCACGGTGTCCATCCCCTGGTCCTGCAGGGCGTAGGCCTTGATCTTGTTGGCCAGGCCGATGCCCCGGCCCTCTTGGCGCATGTAGAGCACCACGCCCTCGCCCTCGTCGCCGATCTGGCGCATGGCCGCCTGGAGCTGGCCGCCGCAGTCGCAGCGCATGGAGCCCATGACGTCGCCGGTGAGGCATTCCGAGTGCACGCGCACCAGGGTGGGCTTGTCCGGGGAGATGTCGCCCTTGACCAGGGCCACGTGGGTGTTGTCGTCCAGCTCGTTGCTGTAGGCGATGATCGTGAAGTCGCCGCCGTAGCAGGTGGGCAGCTTGGCCTCGGCCACGCGCTTGACCGAGATCTGGCCGTGCTGCATGCGGTAGCGGATGAGGTCCTTGACCGTGGCGATCTTCAGCCCGTGCTCGTCGGCGAATTCCATGAGGTCGGGCATGCGCGCCATGGTCCCGTCGTCCTTCATGATCTCGCAGATCACGGACGCGGGCTTGAGCCCGGCGAGCTTGGAGAGGTCCACGCCGCCCTCGGTCTGTCCGGCGCGCACGAGCACGCCGCCGTGGCGGGCGCGCAGGGGAAAGACGTGCCCGGGGGTGACCAGGTCGTGCGGGCGCACGTCGTCGGCCACGGCCGTGAGGATGGTGTGCGCGCGGTCGGCCGCGCTGATGCCCGTGGTCACGCCCTTGCGCGCCTCCACGGACACGGTGAAGGCCGTGCCGAACTGCGACTCGTTGCGCCGCGTCATCATCGGCAGTTCGAGCTTGTCGATCCATTCCGGGGCCATGGCCAGGCAGATCAGGCCGCGGCCGTACTTGGCCATGAAGTTGATGACCTCCGGGGTCACCATCTCGGCGGCGATGGTCAGATCGCCCTCGTTTTCCCTGTCCTCGTCGTCCACCAGGATGATCATGCGGCCCTGGCGGATTTCCTCGATGGCCTTGTCGGCCGGGCAAAGCGGCATTGCGTCGTATCCTTCCGCCGCCCCCGGGGGAACGGCGCTGTGATGTCGCGGGCCTGGGCTAGAAGCCGTGCCTGCGCAAAAAATCCTCGGTGATGGGCGAGGCGGGCTCGGCGGCGGCGCGGCCCTCCCCGGAAGTGCTCCCCGTCCAGGGCGCGAGCATGCGCTGCACGTACTTGCCGATCATGTCGGTCTCCATGTTGGCCCGGTAGCCGGGCTGCCACCCCCCGATGGTCGTCTCCCGCTGCGTGGCCGGGATCACGTTGACCTCCAGGAAGTCCGACCCGCAATTGTTAACCGTCAGGCTCACGCCGTCAAGAGCCACGGAGCCCTTGGCGATGACCTGCGGGCCGTACTCGGCCGGGAAGGTGAAGCGGAACCGCGTGGATTCGCCCGCCTTCTCGCACAGCGCGACCTGGGCCGCGCAGTCCACGTGGCCGCTGACCAGGTGCCCGCCGAGGCGCTCGCCCAGGGCCAGGGCGCGCTCCAGGTTGACCACGGCCCCGGCCGAGAGTGCGCCCAGGTTGGTGCGCGACATGGTTTCGCTCGAGGCGTAGGCCGAGAACCAGTCAGGGCCGAAGGTCTCCACCGTGAGGCAGGCCCCGTTCACGGCGATGGATTCGCCGCCGACAAGGGCGCGCTCCCCGGCCAGGGGCGCGAGCAGTCCCACGCGCAGCCGGGTCTGGCCGCCGCGCGCCTCCAGGCTCGCCACGCGGCCCATGGCCTGAATCAGTCCGGTGAACATCGCTTGCCTCCGTTGCGCCTGGGGCGCGGTTGCCGCCTGCCGGGGCCGTCCGTCGGCCTTGCGCGCTGAACGGCGGCCCGGTTAGTGGGGCCGGAGCACCAGCCGCACGTCCTCGCCGAAACGGTCCGTGCGGCGCAGGGAAAAGCGCAGGGCCTCGTCCATCAGCTCCGGCGCGCGGCCCGTGAACAGGCCCTTGGCCTCGGCGTCGCCGAGGATGGTCGGGGCCAGGTAAAGGTGCAGTTCGTGCACCAGGCCGTGCAGGAGCATGGCCAGCCCCAGGGAGCTGCCGCCCTCGCAGAGCACGGACCAGCAGCCCGCCTCGGCGCGCAGCCGGGCCAGGCCCGCGCGCAGGTTCAGGTCCCCGGGATGGCCCGGCAGCCCCCACACGCGGCAGCCGGAACGGCGCAGGGCCTCGGCCGCGGGCGAGGCCGCGGCCTCCTCGCTGGTGAGGAACACGGTCTCCTGCGCGCGCCGCGTCACCAGGGCCAGCGGCGCGTCCGCCTCGGGCAGACGCGAGGTCGCGACCACGGCCAGGGGCTGCGTGCGGCGGTCCGCGTCGCCGAAGCGGCAGGTCAGCAGCGGGTCGTCGGCGTAGAGCGTGTTGCCGCCGACCAGCACGGCCTGGACGCGGCCGCGCAGGTCGTGCACCGCGGCGCGCGACTCCGGCCCCGTGACCCAGCGCGAATGCCCGGTGCGCGTGGCGATCTTGCCGTCCAGGGTGCAGGCCAGCTTGAGGTAGACGTAAGGCTGCTCCGACGTCTTCCAGGCCAGGAAATCTGCGATGAGGTCCTCGCAGAGCTCGCGCTCCACGCCCTCGACCACCTCCACCCCGGCCTCGCGCAGCCGGGCCATGCCGCCCCCGGCCACGTCCGGGTTGGGGTCCGCAGCGCCCACGATCACGCGCGGGATACCCGCGGCCAGGATGGCCTCGGTGCAGGGCGGGGTCCTGCCGTGGTGGTTGCAGGGCTCCAGGGTCACGTAGAGGTCGCAGGCCGCCAGGTCCACGCCCTTGTCGCGCGCGTCGGCGATGCACTCCACCTCGGCGTGCGGCTTGCCGCAGGCCGTGTGCCGGCCCTCGGCCACCACGTGCCCGTCCTGCACGGCCACCGCGCCCACGCAGGGGTTGGGGGCCGTGTAGCCGCGGGCGCGCTCGGCCAGGTGCGCGGCCCGGCGCATGAACTCGGGGTTCGGCTTACCCCTGGCAGGGGAGGACTTCATGAACGATTCCGGCTTCCTGGAGCATGCCTTCGGACAGTTCGTCCGGGTAGCTCTCGGCGTAGTAGATGGCCTCCACGCCGCAGTTGATGAGCATCTTGGTGCAGATCAGGCAGGGCTGGGTGGTGCAGTAGATGGTCGCGCCCCCGATGGGGATGCCGTGCACCGCAGCCTGGATGATGACGTTCTGCTCGGCGTGCAGGCCGCGGCAGATCTCGTGGCGCTGGCCCGAGGGCACGCCGAGCTTCTCGCGCAGGCAGCCGGTCTGCAGGCAGTGGGCCAGGTCCGAGGGCGCGCCGTTGTAGCCCGTGGCCAGGATGCGCTTGTCCTTGACGGCCACGGCGCCGACCTTGCGGCGCAGGCAGGTGGAGCGCTCGGCGACCATGAAGGCGATGCGCATGAAGTAGTCCGGCCAGGGAATGCGTTGTTCCATGCTGCGCTCCGAAGCGCCCTGGGGCGCGGTTGTCAAAACGCGGCGGGAGGAGGGCCTCCCGCCGCGCGAAACGGTCTGCGGTCTAGGACCAGGTGAAGAGCGGGTAGTCCCGGGCAAAGGACTGGACCTCGTCGCGGATGGCGTCGAGGCGGCCGGTGTTGTCGATGTTCGCCAGGGCGTCCACGATCCACCCGCCGATGCGCTGCATCTCGGGCTCCTTCATGCCGCGCGTGGTCAGGGCCGGGGTGCCGATGCGGATGCCCGAGGTCACGAAGGGCGAGAGGGTCTCGAAGGGCACGGTGTTCTTGTTCACCGTGATGCCCGCGCGGTCCAGGGCCAGCTGGGCGTCCTTGCCGGTGATGGACTTGTTGGTCAGGTCCACGAGCATGAGGTGGTTGTCCGTGCCGCCGGAGACGAGGTCGAAGCCCTCGTCCGTGAGCGCCTTGGCCAGGGCCTGGGCGTTGGCGATGATCTGCTTCTGGTAGACGGCGAACTCGGGGCGCAGGGCCTCGCCGAAGGCCACGGCCTTGGCCGCGATGATGTGCATCAGCGGGCCGCCCTGGATGCCGGGGAAGATGTTCGAGTTGATCGACTTGCCGAACTCCTCGTCGGACAGGATCATGCCGCCGCGCGGGCCGCGCAGGGTCTTGTGCGTGGTCGTGGTCGTGTAATGGGCGTGGCCGATGGGCGTGGGATGCAGCCCCACGGCCACGAGCCCGGCGATGTGGGCCATGTCGACCATGAGCTTGGCCCCGACCTCGTCGGCGATGGCGCGGAAGCGGGCGAAGTCGATGGTCCGCGGATAGGCGCTGGCGCCGGCCACGATCATCTGCGGCTTGTGCTCCTTGGCCAGGGCCTCGACCTGGTCGTAGTCGATGGTCCCGGTCTCCTTCTTCACGCCGTAGAAGACGATGTTGTACAGCTTGCCGGAGAAGTTCACGGGCGAGCCGTGTGTCAGGTGGCCGCCGTGGGAGAGGTCCATGCCCAGGATGGTGTCGCCGGGCTTGAGCGCGGCGAAGTACACGCCCATGTTGGCCTGGGACCCGGAGTGGGGCTGCACGTTGGAGTAGGCGCAGCCGAAGAGCTTCCTGGCGCGCTCGTTGGCCAGGTCCTCGGCGATGTCGATGAAGTGGCAGCCGCCGTAGTAGCGCTTGCCGGAGTAGCCTTCGGCGTACTTGTGCGTGAGCACGCTGCCGCAGGCCTGGCGCACGGCCGTGGAGGTGAAGTTCTCGGAGGCGATCAGCTCCAGGCCCGAGGTCTGGCGCTCGATCTCCTGGACCACGGCCGCCCCGATCTGCGGATCCTGGATGAGGAGTTCGTCCATTGTGAATGTCCTTGTGCCGCCCGTCGTCGGGTGGTTTGCTAGTCCTGGTAGCGCTTGAAGAGCAGGCACCCGTTGGTGCCGCCGAAGCCGAAGGAGTTGGAGAGCACGTATTCCACCTGCCGCTCGCGGCTGCCGTCGGCCATGTAGTCGAGATCGCACCCCTCGCCGGGATTGTCCAGGTTGATGGTCCCGGGCAGCACGCCGCGGGAAAGGCTGAGCACGCTGAAGACCGCCTCCACGCCCCCGGCCGCGCCGAGCAGGTGGCCGATCATGGACTTGTTGGCCGTGATGGCCAGCTTCCTGGCGTGGTCGCCGAACACGGCCTTGATGGCCTTGGTCTCGCAGCTGTCGTTGAGCTCGGTGGAGGTGGCGTGGGCGTTGATGTGCTCCACGGCCTCCGGGGCCACACCCGCCTCGCGCAGGGCCGCGCGCATGGCCAGGGCCATGCCGCGCCCGTCCTCGGGCGGCGCGGTCATGTGGTAGGCGTCCGAGGAGGCGCCGTAGCCCACGACCTCGGCCAGGATCGTGGCGCCGCGCGCCTTGGCGTGGTCCAGGGACTCCAGCAGCAGCAGGCCGCAGCCTTCGCCGATGACGAAGCCGTCGCGGTCGCGGTCAAAGGGCCGCGAGGCGTGCGCGGGGTCGTCGTTGCGCGTGGACAGGGCCTTGAGCGCGTTGAACCCGGCCACGGCCAGGGGCGTGATCGTGGCCTCCACGCCGCCGGTGATCATCGCGTCGGCGCGGCCCAGGCGGATCTCGCTGTAGGCCGTGCCGATGCCGTGGGTGCCCGAGGCGCAGGCCGAGGTGGTCACCAGGTTCGGGCCGCGCGCCTTGGAGAAGATCGCGATCTGGCCCGGGGCCATGTTGGAGATGAGCACCGGGATCATGAACGGCGAGACGCGCTTGGGGCCCTGCTCCAGGAGCTTGGCGTGGTAGGTCTCGATGGTCTGCAGGCCGCCCAGGCCGCAGCCCAGGATGCAGCCCACGCGTTCTTCCTCGTCCTCGGGGATGGTCCAGCCCGTATGCTCGAAGAGCAGGTTGCCCGCGGCCACGGCCAACTGGCAGAAGCGGTCCATGCGCTTGGCGGCCTTGAAGGGCACGCCGTAGGCATCGGGGTCGAAGTCCTTGACCTCGCCCGCGATGCTCGTGGCGTGTTCGGTGGTGTCGAACTGGGTGATGGGCCCGATGCCGCTGACACCGGCCACCAGGTTGGTCCAGCTCGATTCCAGGTCCCTGCCGATGGGCGTGATGGCCGAAAGACCGGTCACGACGACCCTGTTCAGACTCATGTTCACCTCGTTGGGCGTGCGGCTTGGGCGTTTCCCGGGGCGTTTCTGCGCGAAGCCCCGCAGCCGTCGGGCGGGTCCCGGGGAAAAACTTGAGCGCCTTATGAGGGTTTCATAAGACGCCCAAGCTCTATTGACACCAGCGCCTGAAACCAGGCTAGGAGTTGGCTTCGATGTAGGAGACCGCGTCCTTGACCTTGAGAATCTTCTGGGCGTCGTCGTCGTCGATCTCGATGCCGAATTCCTCTTCCATGGCCATGATCAGCTCGGTCAGGTCCAGGGAATCGGCGCCGAGGTCGTCCACGAAGGCCGCGTCGGCGACAACTTCGTCGGCGGAAACGCCCAGCTGGTCCATGATGATCTTTTTGACTTTTTCCTCAACGGACATAGTCCCCTCCAGAGAGTAGTGTTGTTTTTGGTTTGTTGGCCGAATGTTTGCGATAGGACGTCGGCGTGCAGCTACATGTGCATGCCGCCGTCCACCGAAAGCACCTGTCCGGTTATGTAGGACGCCGCGTCCGAGGCCAGGAAGGCCACGACCCGCGCCACGTCCTCGGGCGTTCCCGCGCGCCTGAGCGGGATCTGCTCGATGAAGCCTTCCAGCACCTTTTCCGGCAGGGAGGCGGTCATGTCCGTAGCGATGAAGCCCGGGGCCACGGCATTGACCGTGACGCCGCGCCCGCCCAGCTCCTTGGCCGCGGTCTTGGTCAGGCCGATGAGCCCGGCCTTGGCCGCGGAGTAGTTGGCCTGGCCCGCGTTCCCCGTGATGCCCACCACCGAGGCCATGTTGATGATCCGCCCAGCCCTCTGCTTGGCCATGATCTTGGCCGCCTCGCGCAGGCAGATGAAGGGGCCCTGCAGGTTCACGTCGATGACCCGGGCGAAGTCCTCGTCCTTCATGCGGATGAGCAGCCCGTCCTTGGTGATGCCCGCGTTGTTCACCAGCACGTCCAGGGAGACCTTGTCCTTGATCTCGTCGCGGAAGAAGGCGGCCACGGCCTCGGGGTCGCCCACGTCCAGGCGGAAGGCGCGCGCCTTGCCGATGGACGCGGCCACGGCCTCGGCCTCTTCGGGCCGGGAGACGTAGGTCAGGTAGACCTGATGGCCGGCCTGGCCCAGGGCCAGGGCCACGGCCTTGCCGATGCCCCTGGAGCCGCCCGTGACGAGCGCGGTGGAGACGAGATCGCTCATTGGTCCTCGCTGGGTTTGCGGTGGCGTTGGGAACTACGCTTCATACAACAAAAGGAATCGGAGTTCAATTTTGAGCAATTGTACGAAATTATTTGAATTTCAACAACGCCGATCCCCAGGTGAACCCGCCGCCGAAGGCCGTGAGCAGCACGTTGGTCCCGGGCGCGATGCGTCCGTCGGCGCGCGCGTCGACCATGGCCAGGGGGATCGAGGAGCCCGAAGTGTTGCCGTACTTGTGGATGCTGACGTAGACCGTGTCCGCGCCGAAATCCAGCTTCTTGCCCACGGCGTCGATGATCCGCAGGTTGGCCTGGTGGGGGATGAACAGGTCCACGTCCGTGGTGGCCAGCCCGGCGGCGGCCAGGGTGCTGCGGGAGATGGCCTCCATGTTGCGTACCGCGTGCCTGAAGACCTCGCGTCCGCCCATCTGGATGAAGAAGTCGTCGGCCACGGGCTCGCCCAGGGCGTAGGGCCGCGCGGACCCGCCGCCGCGGATGGTCAGCAGGTCGCCCAGGGAGCCGTCCGAGGCCAGTTGCACCTCCTCCACGGTGGCCAAGGCGCGCTCGGCCTCGGTCGTGAGCACCACGGCCCCGGCGCCGTCGCCGAAGAGCACGCAGGTGGCGCGGTCGGACCAGTTGGTGCGGCTGCTGAGCACCTCGGCGGCGACGACGAGCACCTTGGCCTCGGGCTCCATGCACAGGATCGCGCGGCCCATCTGCAGGGCGTAGAGGAACCCGGAGCAGGCCGCGCTGATGTCGAAGGCCGGCAGCCCGCGCAGGCCGAGTTTTTCCTCGACGATGCAGGCCGCGCTGGGGCAGTAGGCGTCCGGGGTGATGGTGGCCACGAGGATGTGCGTGAGCTCCTCCGGGGCCATGCCGGCATCGGTCAGGGCCGCGCGCGCGGCCGCGGCGGCCAGGTCGGAAACCGGCTCGCCGGGCTCCACGACGTGGCGCTCCTTGATGCCGGTGCGCGTGGTGATCCACTCGTCGCTGGTATCGACCATCTTTTCCAGGTCGGCGTTGGTCAGGACCCTGGGAGGGACGCAGGCGCCCATCCCACGGATGGCGGTCTTTACGGTCATGAGTCTCGGTGCGGGTTGCTGGGGGCGACCCGGCAGGCGCGCGTCAGCGGTCGGCGGCGGCGCTTGCGTAGCGGGTGAGCTCCTCGTTGGCTGAGAGCTTTTCGATCAGGTGTTCGTTGGTGCGCTTTTCCACAAAGGTGGCGGCCATGTGCACGGCGCTGGTGATGGCCTTGGCGTTGGAGGCCCCGTGGCAGACGATGGCGATGCCGCGCAGGCCCAGGAGCGGCGCGCCGCCGTATTCGGCGTAGTCCACCAGGCGGGCGAAGCGCTTGAGCGCGCTCATGGCCAGCATGGTGCCGAGGCGGGCGCGGATGCCGCGCGTGAGTTCGTTGCGCAGCAGGCGGCCCAGGGACGCGCCGAGGCCCTCGGAGAGCTTCAGGGCCACGTTGCCCACGAAGCCGTCGCACACGACCACGTCCACGTCTCCCGTGAACACGTCGCGGCCCTCCACGTTGCCCACGAAATTCAGCGAGGCCATCTTGAAGAGCTCGAAGGCCTCCTTGACCAGGGAGTTGCCCTTGCCCTCCTCCTCGCCGATGGACAGCAGCCCTACCTTGGGCCGGACCCGGCCGAGGATGTCGCTGGCGAGCACCTCGGCCATGACGCCGAACTGGAAGAGGTGGTGGGGCTTGCAGTCCACGTTGGCGCCCACGTCGATGAGCACCATGGGCTGCTTGACCGTGGGCATGATCGAGGCCAGGGCCGGCCGCTCCACGCCCTTGATACGGCCCATGATGAACATGCCGCAGGCCACGGTGGCCCCGGAGTTGCCCGCGCTGACCACGCCGTCGGCCTCGCCGTCCTTGACCAGGCGGCAGGCCACCTGGATGGACGAGTCCTTCTTGCGGCGCAGGATGTCCGAGGGCTTTTCGCGCATCTCCGCCACCTGGGTGCAGTGGCGCACCGCGACGTCGATGCCCTCGGAGTTGGCCGTGGCCAACTCCGCGTTGATGGCAGCCTCGTCGCCCACGAAGATGAGGGCGCAGCCCGTGCCCCGGGCAGCGTCCAGCGCGCCGGGGACGACCACGGAGGGACCGATGTCCCCGCCCATGGCGTCCACGGCGATGACGGGCGGTACGTGAGGCTGTGCGACGGGCGTGTCGTTAGGCATTGTCCTCGCCGCCGAGCACCTGACGGCCCTTGTAGGCGCCGCAGCTGGGGCAGGCACGGTGGGGCAGGGTGGGCTCGCCGCACTCGCAGTAGATCACATTGGGCGTGGACACATGGTCGTGGGAGCGCCGCATGTTCTTGCGGGACTTGGACTTGCGATTTTGAGGAACAGCCATTTCCTTGTCTCCTTGATCTGGATGGTATCCTTATAAATAGGCCCCGGCCTGCGTTTTGCTCGCCGCGTCGCGCGCGGCGCCGGGGCTTGGCGGGCGCGGTCCGCTCCGCCGTGCGGACCCGGCGGGGCCGGGCCTCAGGAAAGCTTCAGAGTGCGCAACGCGGCCAGGCGCGGGTCCAGCCCGCCCTCGTCGCAGCCGCAGGGACCCTCGTTCAGGTCCGCCCCGCACGTGGGGCACAACCCCTTGCACGTCTCGCTGCACAGCGGCTTGAAGGGCAGGGCAAGCACGAACTGCTCCCAGACCAGGGTGCCCGCGTCCAGCTCGAACCGGCCGTGCTTTTCGCGGATGCGCGGCTCGTCGCCGTCCTCGTCGGTCCCTTCGTCGTCCGGGTAGGGCTCGAACTCCTGGAACGGGGCGTCCAGCACGATCTCCGTGGGCCGGGCGCACCGGTCGCAGGGCATGATCACCGTTCCGGTCAGCCTGCCTTCCAGGTAGACGCCGTCGTCCTGGGGCAGCACGCGCAGCACGGCCGCGAGGGGCTCCTTGCCCATGGAGCAGTGCAGGCGGTATTCCCGCCAGGCCTGGTCCCAGAACGCCGGGTCCGAAAATGAAAATTCCCGGCCCTCGGCCGGGAGGTCCCTGAGTGGCACCCACTGTTCGGCCATGGTTCGCCTCCTCTGTCGCAGGAGGGGATTCCTACATGCCTTCATTCTTTCTTGTCAAGAAAAAAGGGCTTGCGTTTTTCTCTGCGAAAGGCTAGACACCCCTTCTTCGGCGCGGGCAAGGCCCGGGCCGGACCGCTTCCCCCTGTTCGCGGCCGGGCCGCCGGCGGGAGGCGCAGCAGCAGAACCTTTACGGCGCGGGACGCGACTGGCGTCCGAATCCGCCGAATATTTTACAGCCGATTCAGGAGGACGTCATGTCGAAAGAATGTGCGATCTGCGGCAAGAAACCCCAGGTGGGCAACAACGTCAGCCACGCCCACAACAAGACCAAGCGCCGTTTCATGCCCAACCTGCAGAACGTCAAGGCCGTGCTGCCTTCCGGCGAGGTCAAGCGCATCTCCGTGTGCACCCGCTGCCTGCGTTCCGGCAAGGTCGTCAAGCCCGAGGCCAAGGCCGAGTAGCTTTCTGGCCTTCCGCTTTTCGCGGCCCCGGCGTTCGCCGGGGCCGTTTTTTTATTGCGCGGCGCGCATTTTTTTTCGCCGCGCGCACCGGCGCAAAGCCGCGGCCCGCAAGGCGCGGGCCCCTTCCCGGCGCCCCGGGCACTTCCGCGCGACATTGCCAAAGCGCGCCACGGGCCTTATCAGGGAGCCATGTTCCTGAGACTCCTGCTCCTCTTCACGTTGATTCCAGTGGCCGAGCTGTACCTGTTCATCAAGGTCGGCTCGCGCATCGGCGCTCTCGCCACCATCGCCATCGTCATCCTCACGGGTGTGGTGGGGGCCGCCCTGGCCCGCGCCCAGGGACTCGGAGCCATGCGCCGCATCCAGGAGGCCACGGCGCGCGGCGAGATGCCCGCCGACGAGATGATCGACGCGGTCTTCATCCTGGTGGCCGGACTGCTGCTGCTCACGCCGGGCTTCCTCACGGACGCGCTGGGCGTGCTCCTGCTCGTGCCCGCCACGCGCGCCCTGGTGCGCCGCTGGCTGGCCGGGTGGCTGCGCCGCGCCGCGGCCGAGCGGCGCGTCATCGTCACGGGCTTCGGCATGGGGCCGGGCGGCGGCATGGGCGGCGGTTCGGGCGGCGGCATGTATTTCGGCGGGCGGAGCTTCGGCGGCCAGGGCGGGAACGGATTCCGTTCCCGCGAGCAGGACGGCGACGTGTACGACGTCGAGTTCCGCGAGACCGGGCCGGATTCGTCTGGCCATGGTGCTCCCAACGGTTCCGGCGGGCGCTCCCTGAACGGGCGCGATCCGGGCCGCGATCCCGGCTGCGGTCGGGACGACGGCTAGCCCGGGGCCTGCGCCGTGGGCCCGATCCGCCCCGCACGGCCGTTGCGACCGTTTCGTCGTCGCGGCGCGTCCGGCCGCGCCGCCAGCGGCGATCCGCGCACCGGCGCGCCTGCCGGACTACGACCGCCGGACCCGGCGGCCGACGCCGCGCCGGACGACCCGGCTTCCTCCGCTCCGCCGCCGGACCCCGCTTCCGGCCCCGCCTCCGCCGCCACCCCGGGGGCCGGTTTTCCTCCTTTCGCGTATCTGCCGCCGCCGCGCCTGTTCTGGTACGACGTGTTGCCCGAGGCGTGCACGCGCACGGGCGTCCTGCCGGACGCGGCGCGGCTGCGCGTCTGGGATCTGGTGCTCGCCGCGCGCCACGTGCCGCACCGGCTGGATCTCTCGGGCCACGCCGCGCGGTTGCTGGTGCCCGGCCGCTTCGCCCCGCGCGCCGCGGACGAGATCGCGGCCTACGAGCGCGAGAACCCGCCCCAGGCCGAACCCGCGCCCCTGCCCGTGGTCCGGGGCGGGGTGCAGCCCGTGCTCTGGGCCATGCTCGCCCTGGTGCTCCTGCACGCCCTGACCCTGGGCGAGCTGCGCATCGGCGGCCTGTACCTCCTGGACTGGGACGGCCTGGGCATGGCCGACTCCACGGCCATCCTCGCCGGGCAGTGGTGGCGCGCGGTCACGGCCCTGACCCTGCACGCCGACGGCGCGCACCTCTGGTCCAACGTCTGCATCGGCGCGGTCTTCTTCGTGGCCCTGGCCCGGGAGCTGGGCGCCGGGGTGGGGCTGCTCGCGGCCCTGGCCTCGGGCGTGGGCGGCAATCTGCTCAACGCGCTCTTCCACGGTCCCGGCCACCTCAGCCTGGGGGCCTCCACCGCGGTCTTCGGCGCCGTGGGCGCGCTGGGCGCGCTGCGCGGCCTGCGCGGCGAGGGCGTGGGCATCCGCAAGGTGCTCGTGCCCGTGGCCGCTGGGCTGGCCTTTCTGGCCATGCTCGGCGCGGGCGGCGAGCGCACGGACCTGGGCGCGCACCTCTTCGGTTTCGTCGCGGGCGCGGCCATCGGCTGCGGCGCGGGACTGGCCGTGAACCGCTGGGGGCTGCCCCCGCGCCCCGTGGGCCTGTTCTGCGGCGCGCTGGCCGCCGGGCTGCCCGTGGCCGCCTGGATCCTGGCTTTTTCCGCGCCCGCGCATTGACCGGGCAACGGCACATGCTTATAGATGCACTTCGCGACGCACGGAGCGCGGCGTCGGGGACCGACCCCGGCCGCGCCCCCGTCCGGTGGAAATCATGAACGACACCCCGGCTCTGGAACTGACTTCGGTCACCTTTTCGTACAACGGCGCCCCGGCCGTGCAGGACGTGAATCTGCGCTTGCCGCGCGGCGACTACCTGGCCGTGCTCGGGCCCAACGGCGGCGGCAAGACCACGCTGCTGCGCCTGATCCTCGGCCTGGAGCAGCCCTCCTCGGGCACGGTGCGCGTGCTCGGCGACGACCCCCGGCGCGCGCGGCCGCGCATCGGCTACCTGCAGCAGGATGCCCACGGCCCGAGCGCCTTTCCCATCTCCGTGCTGGACACCGTGCTCATGGGCTGCATCGGCTCGGGCCGCTGGCGGCCCACCGCGGCGGACCATGCCCTGGCCCTGGAAAGCCTGTCGCGCGTGGGCATGCGCGACTTCGCCGCGCGGCGCATCGGCGCGCTCTCCGGCGGCCAGCGCCAGCGCGTGTTCATCGCCCGGGCCCTGGCTTCCGGCCCCGATCTCCTGCTCCTGGACGAGCCCGCCGCGAGCATCGACCAGGAGGGCCGCAACACGCTCTTCGACTTCATGGCCGAACTGCACGAGCGGGGCATGACCATCGTCATGGTCAGCCACGACATCAGCGTGGTCTCGCGCCGGGTCACCAGCGTGGCCTGCGTCAACCGCACCCTGCACCACCACCCGAGCCCGGAGATCACCTACGAGATGGCCAAGCTCCTCTACGGCTGCGAGGACGGCGAGTGCCCGGTGGACCTCATCGCCCACGGGCTGCCGCACCGCGTGCTGGCCTCCGAGGAGTACTGGCACAAGGAGGCCGAGGCCGCGCGCAGGAATGCTGCCGACGTGCCGGCCGCGGCGTCCGCTTCCACGGAGGGTGGCGATGCTTGACGCCCTGTCCTACGACTTTATGCAGAACGCGCTGGCCGCGGCCCTGCTGGCCTCGGTGGCCTGCGGGGTCATCGGCTCGCTGGTGGTGGTCAACCGGCTGGTCTTCCTGGCCGGCGGCGTGGCGCACACGGCCTACGGCGGCGTGGGCCTGGCCTTCGCCACCGGGCTGCCCGTGCTGCCCTGCACCATCGGCGTGACCCTGGCCGCCTCCGCGACCATGGCCCGCGTGACCCTGCGTTCGCGCCACCGGGCCGACGCGGTCATCGGCGCGCTCTGGGCCGCGGGCATGGCCATGGGCATCCTGCTCATCGACCTGACCCCCGGCTACGCCGCGGACCTGATGAGCTACCTCTTCGGCTCCATCCTGGCCGTGCCGCGCTCGGACGTGTGGATCATGGCCGCGCTGGACGTGCTGGTGCTCCTGGCCGTGGTGCGCTTCTACCGGCCGTTCCTGGCCATGTCCCTGGACGCGGAGTTCGCCGAGGCGCGCGGGGTGCCGGTGCAGGCGCTGCACTTCCTGCTGCTCGCGCTCACGGCCGTGTCCGTGGTCATGGTCATCCGCGTGGTCGGGCTGGTGCTGGTCATGGCCCTGATCACCATCCCGCCCTTCATGGCCGAGCCCTTTTCCCGGAGCCTGGCGCGGATGATGGTCCTGGCCAGCGCGCTGGCCATGGTCTTCTGCGTGGTCGGCCTGGCCCTGTCCTACTCCCTGGACCTCTCCGCGGGCGCGGCGATCATCGCCGTGGCCTCCCTGAGCTTCTTCCTGACCCTGCCCGTGCGCCGCAGGGCCCGCCTCGAACATTCGTAAGGCCCGCGGGCCGCAGCGGAAAAATCTGCCGCTTCCGGCTGGCACGAAACGTGCTTCGCATGAGAAAGCCGGGGTGGCCCGCGGCCGGGAACGGCCGGCCCGCCTTCAGGGTTCCTTGCAGAGCCTTCACGGTCCCTTCACCGACTCTTGAGCCCCGGCCCCTTGACCGCGATCCCGGCGGGCCGTACGCTCCGGGGAAACGGAGCGATTTCCGCGACGGCGGGAAAACGGAGCCAAACGCATGAGCAAGATTCTCGCACAGGATGAAGTGGATGCCCTGTTGAGGGGCCTTTCCGGCGGCGAACTGGAGGCCGAGACGGACATTCCCGAGGACGACTCGGGGATCGTGCCCTTCGACCTGGCCAACCAGGACCGCATCATCCGCGGCCGCATGCCGGTCCTGGAGATCGTCAACGACCGCTTCGCCCGGCTGTGCACCAACGCCCTGTCCAACGCCGTGCGCAAGCGCGTGGAGCTGAACCCCATCTCCATCGACATGACCAAGTTCGGCGACTTCATGCGCTCGCTGCCCGTGCCCACCTCCATCAACATCTTCAAGATGGACCCCCTGCGCGGCAACGCCATCATCGTGGTGGACTCGAGGCTGGTCTTCGCCCTGGTGGAGAACTTCTTCGGCGGCGCGGGCACCCAGCCCAAGATCGAGGGCCGCGAGTTCACGCGCATCGAGCAGGCCATCGTGGACCGGGTCATCAAGGTGGCCCTGGACAATATGGAGGAGTCCTGGCGGCCCGTGCACGACGTCAACCTGGAGCTCGTGCGCTCGGAGATCAACCCCCAGTTCGCGGCCATCGTGCCGCCCTCGGACGTGGTCGTGGTCATCACCTTCGAGGTCGAGCTGGAGAACGCCATCGGCTCGCTCATCGTCTGCCTGCCCTACGCGACCATCGAGCCGATCCGCTCCAAGCTGCACGCCAGCTTCCAGACCGAGCGGCTGGAGATCGACCACGCCTGGGTCTCGCGCCTCAAGGAGCGCCTCCTGGAAACCCCGGTGGAGATCGTGGTCGGCTTCGGCAAGACCAAGATCACCGGCCGCCAACTCCTGAACCTGGAGCTCGGCGACATCCTGCTCCTGGACACGGACACCGACGACCTGCTGGAGGCCAAGATCGAGGGCGTGCCCAAGTTCCACGGCATCTGCGGCACGGTCAAGGGCAACCAGGCCTTCCAGGTCATCAAGGAAGTGGAGCCGCACTACAACTAGGCGCGGCGCGCATCGTTCCTTCGGCCCGGGGTTTCCCCGGGCTTTTTTTGTGCGCCCGGCCCGGGAGTTCGGGCATTTGTGCCCGCCATGATTGACCAATTTCCGCCCACAATGGTTGCGTATCGGGCCGGATGGGGGTAGACAGGGCAGAGTGGCGCGCCAGGAGCGCGCGAACCGCCAGCCCGAGGAGAGTCGCCATGTCCCGCATCCCTTCGTGCCCGTCCTGCCCCGGAAAACGTCTCCAGACCCGCGCTCGCGGCCTTTGCGCCGCGCTCGCGTTCGTCTTGGCCCTGTGCTGCGCGGCCCCGGCCGCCCTTGCCGCCGACGCGCCCACGCCGTTCAGGATTTTCGAGCAGTCCGCGCTCTACAAGATCCAGCAGCGCGGCCAGCTTCTCGTGGGCATGGAGGTGGAGTTCTGGCCTTTCGAGTTCGCGGACAAGGAAGGCAAGCCCATGGGCTTCGACGTGGACGTCGCGCGCCTGGCGGCCCAGGAGCTGGGCGTGGAGCTGGTCGTCAAGGACATCGAGTGGACCGGGCTGATCCCGGCCCTGCAGTCCGAGAAGGTGGACATGGTCATCTCCGGCATGACCGGCACCCTGGAGCGCGCCAAGACCATCACCTTCACCGATCCCTACTTCGTCACCGGCCTGTGCGCGCTGCTTTCCAACAAGCGCGCCCCGGACGTGACCGACGTGGCCCAGCTCGACGCGCCGGGCCGCGTGTTGGCCGTGAAGACCGGCACCACCTCCGACCTCGTGGCCCAGAAGCGCTTTCCCAAGGCCGAGATCAAGCGCTTCAAGGACGAAACCGCCTGCGTGCGCGAGGTGGTCACCGGCCGCGCCGACGCCTTCTTCTACGACCAGATCTCGATCAACAAGCACCAGAAGCAGAACCCCGAGTCCACGCGCGCGCTGCTCAACCCCTTCACCTACGAGCCCTATTCCATCGCCATCCGCAAGGGCGACTTCGAATGGTGGAACTGGCTGAACCGCTACCTGGAGACGATCCGGGCCGACGGCCGCTACGACGCGCTGCGCGACACCTACTTCAAGGACCTGCCCAGGCCGTAAGCCCATGCGCCCCAGGGACAGCTCCATCGGCGTGATCGGGCCGCGGCGGCGCTACGCCGTGCGCGCGTTCGTCCTGGCCGCGGCCGTGGCCGGGCTCTGGCTTCTGTTGCGCAACGTGGAGTACCACTGGAACTGGCGCGTGGTGTACGACTACCGCGAGCTGTTCATCGAGGGGTTCTACCGGACCATGGCCGTGAGCGTGGGGGCCATCGCGCTCGGCGTGGTCCTGGGCGTGGTCGGCGGGCTGGCGCGGGTCTGGCCCAACGTCTGGGCCCAGGAGATCGCCACCCTCTACGTGGAGCTCTTTCGCGGCACGCCGCTGCTCGTGCAGATCTACATCTTCTACTTCTGCGTGGCCACGGTGGTGCATTTCGACAACCCGCTGATCATCGGGACCATCGCCCTGGCCTTCTTCTCCGGGGCCTACATCAGCGAGATGGTCCGCGCGGGCATCGAATCCATCGGCCGGGGCCAGTGGGAGGCGGCGCGCGCCACCGGGCTGACCTACCGCCAGGCCATGTTCGGGGTCGTCTTTCCCCAGGCCGTGCGGCGCATCATCCCCCCGGTCACCGGCCAGTTCGTCTCGCTGATCAAGGATTCCTCGCTCCTTTCGGTCATTTCCGTGCGCGAGCTGACCAAGGCCAGCGAGGTGATCAACGCCACCACCTACAAGACCTTCGAGGCCTATCTGCCCCTTGCGGTCTTCTATCTGCTGCTTACCTATCCCCTGTCCGCGTTGACATTCCGTCTGGAGAAGCGGATAAAACAGGACCGTCCGGCAGGCGACGAGGCCGCCCAGAGCCTTGCGCGCCGGGGGTGAGAAACCGAAGGAGTTCGCCGATGAGCAAGGACGTCATGCTCTACGCCCTTTCCACCTGCATCCACTGCCGCAACACCAAGGAATACCTCGACGCCAACGGCGTGGAGTACGATTACGTGTACGTGGACAAGCTGGAGGGCGAAGAGAAGAAGAGGGTCGTCGAAGAGATCAAGAAGTTCAACTCGGGCTGCTCGTTCCCCACCGTGGTCATCCGCGGCGGAGAGCGCGTGGTCATCGGGTTCCACAAGAAGGACCTGGCCGATGCCATCGGCTTCGGGGGGTAGCGCCATGGACGCCGGACGGCTGTACGAGCAGCTCAAGAAGCTGCAGGAGCCCAAGGGCTACTACTTCAACAAGGACATGGAGATGACCATGCCCCTGCTGGAGAGCCTGCTGACGAACAAGGAACGGCTGGGCTACATGGCCTGCCCGTGCCGCCTGGCCAACGGCACCTTCGAGGCCGACCGCGACATCGTCTGCCCCTGCGAGTACCGGGAGGCGGATGTGGCCGAGTACGGCGCGTGCTTCTGCGGGCTGTACGTGTCCAAGGAGTGGAACGAGTCCGAGGAGCACGAGTACGTGCCCGAGCGGCGGCCCGTGGGGAAGATCCTGCTGTAGCCGCGCGCGGCGCGCGTAGCGCGATTCGTGGAACGCAAAACGCCCGGACCAGATGGTCCGGGCGTTTTTTGCGGGATCGGCCGGAAGGGCCGAACGGATCGGAGCTACTTCTTGGCGTCCGCGTCCTTGTTGGGCTCCTCGGGCGCGGCCTTGGAATCTGACGGGGCCGCCTCCTTGCCGCCGGTCTTGTCCGCGTCGGCCTTGGCGCCGTCCTTCGGGGCCGGTTCGGTTTCGATGCCCTCGGCCTCCAGTCGCTTCTCCAGACGGGCGTACATGGTCTTGGCCATGGTCGGGGCGTACTGCTGGCCCGCCTCCATGGCGTCGCCGAGCACCTTGGGCATGACCTTGAGGGCCTTGGCGCCCAGGGGCGTCTTGTAGAAGGCGATCAGACCCTGGATGTCCTCCTGGGTGAAGTGCGTGGCGTAGACGGGCACGAGCAGGTTCATCAGCGGGGCGTCGTCCTTGCACTCGTCTTCGATGGTGGCCATGAGTTCTTCCTGGATGACCTTGACGGCCTCGGGCGCGAGGTTCGGGTTGCGCTGGTAGAAGAGGCCCAGGAGCCGGTTGGCCATCTCCGCGCCCATCATCCGGCCGACCCGGTCGCTGCCGGTCATGTGCATGAAGGTGAGGATGTCGGTGCGGAATTCCGGAGATATCTTGGGCGCGGGTTTCTTGGCCGCGGCGTCCTTGCCGGCGCTCTGGCCGGGAGCCTGGTCGGCCGGGGCGGCCTTGGCCGCGTCGGCCTGGGCCGGGGTGGTGTCCGCGGCGTGCGCGGGGGCGGCGCAAAGGGCCGCGAGCAGCAGGACGGCGAGCAGGCCGTGGAGTCGGGTCATGGGAAATCCTTGGGGGTTGAAGGTGCAAAGGGGGAAGCGACGATAGGCCCCCGGCGGCTTCGCGTCAATCGCCACGGCGCGGATGCCGTTCGCGGAACGCGCCTGCGGGCCCGGCGCACAAAGGATCTAGAACAGGGCCCCGGCGTTTTCCATCAGCTCCTCGATCTCGGCGTCGCCGAAGCCCAGGCGGCGCTGCAGCAGGGGCACGTCGTCGCCCGGGTCGCTGATGGGATAATCCGACCCGTAGAGGAATTTTTCGCGCGGGTGCTTCTGGAAGATTGCGCGCAGCAGGGTGGCGTCGATGAAGGGCAGGGAGGACGAGGTGTCCAGCCAGAGCCGCTTGCCCGCGAGCACCTCCAGGGCCCACTGCCAGTGCAGGTAGCCGCCCAGGTGCGCGGCGATGAACCGCGCGCGCGGGAACAGGCGCACCAGCCGGGCCATCTTGAAGGGGCAGGAGGGGTTCTGGTCCGGCGGCAGCCGGTCGCCGACGTGGAAGAGCATCACGAAGTCCGGCGCGGCGGCCTCGATGATCGGCAAAAGGCGCGGGTCGTCCATGCGGAAGCCCTGGAAGTCGGCATGGAACTTGAGCCCGCGGATGCCCGCGAGCTTGAGCCGCTCCAGCTCGGCCTCCCAGTCCGCGTATTCCGGGTGCAGGGTGCCGAAGGCCACGGCCCGGGGCTGGGTGCGGGCGATCTCCAGGGCCCAGTTGTTGGCCGGGATGACCTGGCTCGGCGAGGTGGCCGCCACCAGGGTGACCATGCGCTCGATGCCGACGCGGTCCAGCCGGGCGATGAGGTCGTCGGCCATGCCGTTGCCCGCCACGGAGATGCCGTAGTGGTCCGCGAGCTGCTCCACGGCCTTGTGGGCGATCTTGGGATGAAAGATGTGGGTGTGGACGTCGAATTTCATGGTGCGGTCGGGCGAAATAAAAAACAACGACGGCAATAGGTTGCGTTTTCCGTAGAACCTGCCCGAGGGGGGAGAAGGTAGCGGATGGATTCCGGCGGGTCCAGAAAAAAACGCTCGTTCGCTTTTGGCCGCCCGGACTCGGCGTGCGAAGGCGGTGCGCGCTGCGCCGTCCGGAAGGGCCGCCGGGAGGTGGGGACGGCTCGAACGCGGGGCCGCAGGCGGCTCCGGACGTACCGGACGGGGACGGTCGGGACGGCGCGCCTACGCGGGCCAGAGCCCGCGCAGCCAGTCGGGCGTCTTCATCGGCCGCCGCCGGGCGGCGTCCACGCAGGCGTGTTGGGTATGCCCCGTGGCCAGGAGCGTCGCGCGGGACTCGTCCCAGACCTCGTAGCCGAAGGTGACCGAGGCGCGGCCCCATTCGCGCACGCCCGTGCACACCCAGATCAGGTCGTCGTAGTGCGCGGGCGCGCGGTAGCGGCAGGCGGCCTCGCGCACGGGCAGGAGCAGCCCGCGGCGCTCCACCTCGGCGTAGCTCATGCCCGCCTCGCGGATGAAAAAGCTGCGCGCGCGCTCGAAGAAGTGCAGGTATTCGCCGTAGTAGGCGTAGCCCATCTGGTCGGTCTCGCCGTAGGACACGCGGTGGGCGTACCAGGCGGCGCCCGTCACGAAGGCCGCGCCGCCTGCCGCGCCGCCCGCGCCGCCCGCCGCGACGCCCGCGCCGTCCGCGCTTCCGGCGTCCGGCCCGCTCACCGGCCGCTCCCGTTCCGCGCGCGGCGCAGCACCCAGGGCAGCAGGTCCTGCCCGGCCGCCACGAAGAGCCCGGTGTGGGCCGTGGCTTCGTCGAACCGCTCGGCCGGGGTCGGGTCTCCGGCCGCGGGCGCGCCCGGTCCGGCGTAGAGGAAGGGCACCGGGTCCGAGGCGTGGGTGCGCAGGGCGATGGGCGTGAGGTGGTCGCAGGTGACGCAGAAGGCCGCGTCCGGGAAGCGTTCGACCAGCGGGGCCACGATGCGTTCGTCGAAGAGTTCCACCGAGCGCTTCTTCAGCTCCGGGTCCCCGGCATGGCCGCATTCGTCCGGGGCCTCCACGTGCAGGTACACGAACTCGCCGCCCGCCTCCAGGAAGCGCACGGCCGCCGCCACCTTGCCCGCGTAGTTGGTGTCGATGAGTCCGGTGACGCCCGGGACCTCCAGCACGTCCATGCGCGCGGCCCGGCCCAGCCCCATGACCAGGTCCACGGCGCTGATCACCGCGCCGCGCAGGCCGTAGGTTTCGGCAAAGGGCGGCAGCAGCAGCGGGCGCCCCTGGCCCCAGGGCCAGATGGAGTTGGCCCGCTGGCCGTCGCCCGCGCGCGCCAGGACCCCGGCAGCGCCGCGCAGCAGGGCGTCCAGGCGCGGGCTGCCGGCAAAGGCCGCCAGGTCCGCGGCGATGGGCCTGTCCGTGATGTCGTGGGGCGGGTTGATGGCCAGCTTCGCCTCCGGCGCCGTGGCCCCGCCCTTCTGGACCAGCAGGTGGCGGTACTGGATACCGGGGTGGAAGGTGAAGACGTCGTCGCCCAGCTCGGCCTGGAGCCGCTCGATCAGCGGCCGCGAGACCGCGCTTTCGATGTGGCCCGAGGAGTAGTCGCGCATCAGCGCGCCGTCGGAAAGGCCGGTGACCGTGACCAGGTTCATGCGCCAGACCAGGTCGTCCGGGTCCAGCTCCAGGCCCTGGGCCGCGGCCTCGATGGGCCCGCGCCCGGTGTGGTGCCGGGCCGGGTCGAAGCCCGCCAGGGCCATGTTGGCGATGTCCGAGCCCGGGGGCATGCCCTGGGGCACGGTGCGGCACTGCCCGAGCACGCCGCGCCGGGCCAGGGCGTCCATGGCCGGGGTGCGGGCGGCCATGAGCGGGGTCTTGCCGCCCAGGGCGTCCACGGGCCAGTCGCCCATGCCGTCGGCCACGAGGAAGAGGATCGGTTGGGTCATGAAAGCGTGCGCCCCTGAAAAGTCGCGCGTCCGTTACAGGATGCGGTAGTGCATGATCGGCGCGAGGGTCAGGTCGCGCTGGGCCTCGATGGCGCGCATGGCCGCGTGGACCGCGCCCGCCGGGCACTCGTGGGTGAAGAACACGAGCTGCACGCCCGGGCCGTCCCACTTTTTCTGGACCACCTGCTCCAGGCTGATGCCGTGGTCGGCCATCACGCCGCTCAGGTCGCGCAGCACGCCGGTGCGGTCCGGCACGAGGAAGCGCAGGTAGTGGCAGCTCACGGCCTCGTCCAGGTCCAGGATGTCCGCCTCGGGCAGGTCCTGGGTCACGAAGCCCGTGTTGTTGGCCGCGCGGCCGCGCGCGATGGCCATGACGTCCGCGGCCACGGCGCTGCCCGTGGGCATGTCGCCCGCGCCCCGGCCGTAGAGCATGACTTGGCCCACGGCGTCGCCCTCGATGCGCACGGCGTTGAACGAGCCGTTGACCGAGGCCAGCAGGTAGTGGGCCGGAATCAGGGCCGGGTAGACCCCGGCCTCGATCTTGCCGCCCACCTCGCGGGCCTGGGCGATGAGCTTGATGGTGTAGCCGAATTCGGCGGCGTGGGCGATGTCCATGGGCGAGACCTGGGACACGCCCCAGACCGGGAGCCGGGCCATGGGGTAGGAGCGGCCGAAGGCCAGGCGGATGAGCAGGACCAGCTTGTGCGCCGTGTCGCCGCCCTCCACGTCCAGGGTCGGGTCCGCCTCGGCGTAGCCGCGCGCCTGGGCCTCGGCCAGGGCGGCGTCGAAGCCCAGCCCCGCCTCGGTCATGCGCGTGAGGATGTAGTTGGCCGTGCCGTTGAGGATGCCCATGATTTTTTCGATGCGGTTGGCCGCCAGGGACTCCTTGAGCGTCTCGATGATCGGGATGCCTCCGGCCACGCTGGCCTCGTGGGCCAGGTGCAGCCCCTTTTCCCCGGCCAGGCGGAAGAGCGGGACGCCGCGCTCGGCGAGCAGGGCCTTGTTGGCCGTGACCACGTGCTTGCCCGCCGAGAGCGCGGCGTGCACCAGGTCGTAGGCCGCGGTCGTGCCGCCGATGAGCTCCACGACCACGTCGATCTCGGGATCGTCGATCAGCGCGGACGCGTCCGTGACGATGCTCGCGCCGGGAATCTCCACCGGGCGCGGCTTGGCCGGGTCGCGTACCAGGATGGTCTTGATGCGCACCGCTCGGCCCGTGCGCGCCTCGATGGCGGCCGCCCTGTCGTGCAGAATGCGCGCCAGGCCCGACCCGACCGTTCCCAGCCCGGCCAGGCCCAGCACCAGTTCCCGTTTAGCCACACGTCCCTCCGGACAGGACCTTCTTGATGCCCTTGACGGCCTGCTTGATGCGATGCGGGTTCTCGATCAGCGCGAAACGCACGTGGTCGTCGCCGTAGTGGCCGAAGCCGAGGCCCGGCGACACGGCCACCTGGCCCTCCTTGAGCAGCAGCTTGGCGAACTCCACGGACCCCAGGTGCTTGAATTCGTCGGGAATTTCGGCCCAGACGAACATGGTGGCCTTGGGCGAGGGCACGTTCCAGCCGATGCGGCCGAGCCCCTCGATGAGCACGTCGCGGCGCTCCTTGTAGACCTGGGCCATGTCGGTCAGGCACTGCTGGTCGCCGTTCAGGGCCACGATGGCCGCGATCTGGATGGGCTGGAAGATGCCGTAGTCCAGGTAGCTCTTGATGCGCGTGAGCGCATGGACCATGTCGCGGTTGCCGCAGCAGAAGCCCACGCGCCAGCCGGCCATGGAATAGCTCTTGGTCAGGGAGAAGAACTCCACGCCCACGTCCTTGGCCCCGTCGGCCTGCAGGAAGCTGGGCGGCTTGTAGCCGTCGAAGACCAGGTCCGCGTAGGCGAAGTCGTGGATCACATACATCTTGTGTTCCTTGGCGAAGTCCACGATCTTCTGGAAGAATTCCAACTCCACGCACTCCGTGGTGGGGTTGTGCGGGTAGTTGATGATCAAAAGCTTGGGCTGCGGCCAGGTCTGCTTGGTGGCCAGGGTCAGGTCCTCGATGAAGTCGCGGCCCTTGCCGATGGGAATGCGGCGCACGTCCGCGCCCGCGATGATCGAGGCGTAGGGATGGATGGGGTAGGCCGGGTCCGGCGCGAAAACCACATCGCTGGGCTGGAGCATGGCCAGGGCCAGGTGCGACAACCCTTCCTTGGCGCCCATGGTCACCACGGCCTCGTTCTCCGGGTCCACGTACACGTCGTAGCGGCGCATGTACCAGTCGCAGATAGCCTTGCGCAGGTTCGGGATGCCGCGCGATGCCGAGTAGCGGTGGTTCACTGCCTTCTGGGATGCCTCGACGAGCTTGTCCACTATATGCTGCGGCGTGGGCAGGTCGGGATTGCCCATGCCAAGGTCGATAACGTCGGTGTTCTGCCGCCTCATCTGCATCTTCAACTGGTTGACCACCGCGAAGACGTAGGGAGGCAGCCGTTGCATGCGCGAGAATTTTTCGTCGGGCATGGCCCAGGCTCCTTGTCCGTAAAAAGTTGGTGGATAAGGGGACAATGTATGTGACCGGCGGCCCGCCTGTCAAAGCCAACGAAGGGTTGCGGCCCGGTTTGCGTCCGGTTTGCGCCCGCCCCGGGCGCGTTTTGCGCGGGCGGGGCTGCCGCGCGGCCTTCTCCGCGCCACAGCCGCGGGCGCAAGGGGTACCGCCCGGCAGCGCAGGGGCGCTGTGGGCGGACGGGCTTTCGGGGCCGCGCCGACAAGGGCCGGGCGGCCCCGCGGCCCGCTTCGCCGTCGGCGGCGCAGGGGCCCCCGGAGGCGGTCGAAAAAAATTTTCCCGCCCCCCTTGCCAAGGAGGGAGAGGTGTTTATATTCCGGACGCGTCAGTTTTTGGCACTCGTGGGATATGAGTGCTAACAGATCCGGTAAATCCTTTATGCATCAATACCTTATGGAGGAGAACAATGGAACTGAAACCCTTGCATGATCGTGTTCTGGTCAAGCGCCTCGAGCAGGAGGAGATGACTGCCGGCGGCATCATCATCCCCGACTCCGCCAAGGAGAAGCCCATGCGCGGCGAAGTGGTGGCCGCGGGCCCGGGCAAGACCGGCGACGACGGCAAGACCGTCAAGATGTCCGTCAAGAAGGGCGACGTCGTGCTGTTCAACAAGTACGCCGGCACCGAGATCAAGCTGGACGGCGTGGAGCACCTGGTCATGCGCGAGGACGACATCCTCGCGATCATCAAGTAAGCAGCGTCCGCTGACGAACTTTCCCTACAGCATTCCGAATTTGAAGGAGGAATCCTCATGCCTGCCAAAGAGATTCTTTTCGACGCCAAGGCCCGTGAGCGCCTGAAGAAGGGCGTCGACACCCTGGCCAACGCCGTGAAGGTGACCCTGGGCCCCAAGGGCCGCAACGTCGTCATCGAGAAGAGCTTCGGCTCCCCGGTGATCACCAAGGACGGCGTGACCGTGGCCAAGGAGATCGAGATCGAGGACAAGTTCGAGAACATGGGCGCCCAGATGGTCAAGGAAGTCGCTTCCAAGACCTCCGACGTGGCCGGTGACGGCACGACCACGGCCACGATCCTGGCCCAGGCCGTGTTCACCGAGGGCGTCAAGCTGGTGGCCGCCGGCCGCAATCCCATGGCCGTGAAGCGCGGCATCGACAAGGCCGTCGCGTCCATCGTGGAGGCCCTGGAGAAGCTGGCCAAGCCCACCCGGGACCAGAAGGAGATCGCCCAGGTCGGCACCATCTCCGCCAACAACGACTCCACCATCGGCAACATCATCGCCGAGGCCATGAACAAGGTCGGCAAGGAAGGCGTGATCACGGTCGAGGAGGCCAAGGGGTTGGAAACCAACCTGGACGTGGTCGAGGGCATGCAGTTCGACCGCGGCTACCTTTCCCCGTACTTCGTGACCGACGCCGAGAAGATGGTCTGCGAGATGGACAATCCGCTGATCCTCATCCACGAGAAGAAGATCTCGAACATGAAGGAGCTGCTGCCGGTCCTGGAGCAGGTCGCCAAGATCGGCCGTCCGCTGGTCATCGTGGCCGAGGACATCGAGGGCGAGGCCCTGGCCACCCTGGTGGTCAACAAGCTGCGCGGCACCCTGCAGGTCGTGGCCGTCAAGGCCCCGGGCTTCGGCGAGCGCCGCAAGGCCATGCTGGAGGATCTGGCGATCCTCACCGGCGGCCGCTGCGTGACCGAGGACATGGGCGTGAAGCTGGAGAGCCTGACCGCGGCCGAGTTGGGCCAGGCCAAGCGCGTGGTCATCGACAAGGAGAACACCACCATCGTTGACGGCGCCGGCAAGTCCGACGACATCAAGGCGCGCGTGAAGCAACTGCGCCGCCAGATCGACGAGACCACCTCGGACTACGACCGCGAGAAGCTCCAGGAGCGCCTGGCCAAGATCGTGGGCGGCGTGGCCGTGATCAACGTGGGCGCTGCCACCGAGACCGAGATGAAGGAGAAGAAGGCCCGCGTCGAGGACGCCCTGAACGCGACCCGCGCGGCCGTCGAGGAAGGCATCGTGCCCGGCGGCGGCGTGGCCCTGGCCCGTTGCGCCAAGGCCCTGGACAAGATCAAGCCCGCCGACGACGACGAGGCCGCCGGCGTGAAGATCATCCGCCGCGCCATCGAGGAGCCCCTGCGCATGATCGCCGTGAACGCGGGCTTCGAGGGCGCCATCGTCCTGGGCAAGGTCGTGGACGGCAAGGACTCCTTCGGGTTCAACGCCGCCACCGGCGAGTTCGAGGACCTCATCGCCGCGGGCGTCATCGACCCCAAGAAGGTCACCCGCATCGCCCTGCAGAATGCCGCTTCCGTGGCCGGCCTGCTGCTGACCACCGAATGCGCCATCGCCGAGAAGCCGGAGAAGAAGGACGCCGCTCCGGCCATGCCCGGCGGCGGCATGGGCGGCATGGGCGGCATGTACTAGGCCGCTCGGCAGCCACCGACACATAGGGTTTACGGCCCGGCCCCCGCGAGGGGGCCGGGCTTTTTTTTTGCGCGCGCGACGGCGCGCGAACGGGCAAGGCGACGGGCTCCGGGCGGGGCTCCCGGCCTCGGACGCGCGGCTAGAGTCGCGCGGCCAGGGTGCGGCCGAATTCCTCGCAGCGCGCCAGCCCCTCGGCATCGGCGCGCCAGTTGATCTTCAGCCCCTCGGCCGCCAGGGTCAGGCCGGACTCGGCGAGCCACTTCTCGATGAGTCCGACGCTCTCGCCGCTCCAGCCGTAGGAGCCGAAGGCCGCGCCGAGCTTGTTCCTGAAGGACAAGCCCTTGACCATCTCCAAGATGCCGGTCATGGCCGAGAGCAGGCCGCGGTTGATGGTCGAGCAGCCCGCGGCCACCAGCCGGGACTTGAAGATTTCGGTGACGATCTCGTTCTTGTCCCTGTGCCCCACGTGCAGCACCTTGACCGTGGTCCCGGGCGCGCCGGCGCGCACGCCTTTGGCGATGGCGTCGGCCATCTCGCGCGTGGCGTCCCACATGGTGTCGTAGATCACCGTGACCTGGTTCTCCTGGTAGTCCGCGGCCCATTCCAGGTACTTGCCCACGATCCACATGGGGTCCTTGCGCCAGACCAGGCCGTGGCTGGGGCAGATGGCCGTCAGGGGCAGCTTCAGGGCGGCGAACTCCTCGATCTTCTTGGTCACCATCCGGCTGAAGGGCGTGAGGATGTTGGCGTAGTACTTGAGGCACTCGTGCTCCAGCCCGGCCTGGTCCACCAGGTCGGCGAACATGGCCTCGGAGGCGTAGTGGTGGCCGAAGGCGTCGTTGCTGAAGAGGATGGCGTCGGTATCCAGGTAGCAGAACATGGAGTCGGGCCAATGCAGCATGGGCGCGGGGATGAAGGTCAGGGACCGTCCGCCCAGGTCGAGAGTGTCGCCCGCGCCCACGGTGCGGAAGTTCCAGTCCGCGTGGTAGTGGCCCCGGAGCGACTTCACGGCGTTGGCCGTGCAGTACACGGGCACGTCCGGGATGCGGCGCAGCAGTTCGGGCAGCGCGCCGCTGTGGTCCACCTCGGCGTGGTTGGCGACCACGAAGTCGATCCTGGACAGGTCGATTTCGCGGGCCAGGCCGTCCACGAACTCGCGCGCAAAGGGGCGGTAGACCGTGTCCACGAGCGCGGTCTTTTCGCCGCGCACGAGATAGGCGTTGTACGAGGAGCCCTTGAAGGTCGAGTACTCCTCGCCGTGGAACTTGTTCAGGTCCCAGTCGATTTTTCCGACCCAGGTGACGTTGTCGGTGATCTTCACGGCCATGCGGGCCTCCTTCCGGGTTGCGGGAGCCGGATCGCGGGCCGGGACGGTTGCGGCTCCCGGCCGGGCCTGGGGAACGGATGCCTAGATGGGCGGGGCGATGGTCACGAGCACGCGCATGCGCGTGTCCGCGCGGATGCCGTGGGGATCGGCGATGTCCGCGACGAGCACTGAGCCGGGCGTGGCCGGGACTTCGCCGTCGGCAGAGAGGAACGCGCCGCTGCCCTCGAGCACGCCGATGGCTACCTCGCCCTCGATGTCGTGGGAATGCAGGGGCAGGGTCTGGCCGGGCTCGAAGTTGAAGTTGAGCACCTTCATGTACGGCGATTCGTGCACCAGCAGGCTTGCGAAGTCCGAGTCCTTGAAGGCGCCCTGTTCGATGAGGTCGATGCGCTTCATGGCTTATCTCCTTTTGTTGAGGCCGCGCCGGGTGCGTCGGGCTGCGGCGCGGGCTGTTCATTATCAGGATAGGGCGCGCGGGAGCGATGGCAACCGGAAAAAATATAACGCGCGAGCGACAGGCCGATTGGCGGCCGGGGAGAGGGCGGCGCGGTCCGGGGCGGCGTCCGCCTGTACTCTTTGCGTACGGGGGGGTACCATGCGGGAGTGCGCGGCGCGCAACGGTTCGAACACGAAGAAGACGGCAAGGACGGACGATGGCGACGAGCGAACGAATGCAATGGGAGCGGCTGATCTCGGCGGAGCGCGTCGGCAGGCCGACTTCTTCCGGCGACCCGCGTAGCGCCTTCCAGCGGGACATCGACCGGATTCTCTTCTGCGACCCGTTCCGGCGGCTGGCGCGCAAGACGCAGGTGCACCCGCTGAACGAGAACGACCACATCCACTCGCGGCTCACGCACAGCCTGGAGACGGCCAGCGTGGGCCGCAGCCTGGGCGAGGCCGCCGGGTGCTTTCTGGACGGGCGGGGCGAGCTGCCGGAAGGGTTCGGGCCCCACCACCTCGGGGAGATCGTGCAGGCCGCCTGCCTGGCGCACGACATCGGCAACCCGCCCTTCGGCCACAGCGGCGAGACGGCCATCAAGAACTGGTTCGAGGCCAACCCCGAGGCGCTGGCGGGCGTGCGCCACGAATGGCGCACGGATTTCACGCGCTTCGACGGCAACGCCATGTCCGTGCGCATCCTGCTGAGCACGGGATTCTACGGCGAAGGCATGAGCCCCACGCGCTCCGTGCTGGGCGCGCTGCTCAAGTACCCCTGGCCATCCGGCGCGGCCCGCAAGGACAAGTTCAGCTATTTCGAGGCGGAACGCGAGGCCGTGGAGGCGACGGCGGCCGCGTTGGGCCTGCCCGGGCGCGGCCGTGGCTTCGCCCGCCACCCGCTCGCCTACCTGACCGAGGCGGCCGACGACATCTGCTATCGTATAATAGATATCGAGGACGCCACGGAACTGCATTTGCTCGATGCCGACTTCATGCTCGCCCGGTTCGGCGAGGTGCTGGGGATCACGGCGGCCGACGCCGAGCGCTACGCCCGGTACAAGGACCAGCATTTCCGGCAGCGCAACAGCATCCTGCGGGCCAAGCTGGTGCACGGGGCGATCCTCGGCTGCTCCGAGGCCTTCCGGGCGAACCACGAGGCCATCATGACCGGGACGATGGTCCGGGAGGACGGCGCGCCGCGCAGCCTGCTGGAGGCGGCGGACAGCGACATCTGCCGCGCCATCGTCGATGTCTATAAGGGCATCGGGGAGCAGTTGTTCCTGTCGCGGCGCAAGGCCATTCTGGAGCTCGGCGCGCAGAACGCCGTGCGCGCGCTGCTCGACCGGATCATCGCGGAGGTGGGCCGGTTCTGCACGGACTCGCCGTCGCAGACCCGCGGCCACGTGCGCGTGTTGCTGGGCAAGGAACTGGTGGACAAGGCCTTGCGCGACGAGACGCGCTGCCCCTACAACGTGCTCCTGACGGCGCTGGACTACGTGGCGGGCATGACGGACCAGTACGCCACGAACCTGTGCCGCGAACTGCTCGGGCTGGGGTTCTAGGGATGAATAAGTGCTGTATAAAAAGCAAGTTACAATTTATAATAGGGTAGAGGCTTGCTAGTAAGGCAAGGGCCAGAGATAATACATAATTTACTCACAGAGTTGGGTAGATAGCTGATGCTAGAGTTTTGATTGACAAATGGATGCCCCGTATATATTTAATAACAAATAGATTGGATAGGCCTAGCGCTTGCGCGGCAAAAAACTTCTGAGAGGGAAAATGAACAATACTCCTTATATTTTCTACTCTTATTCACTTTCATGCGTCGACGTTTTACTTACAACGTCTGAGCAGTGGGATTTGCTTTTGGATAATTTGGGCAGAGAGATAGCATACAGAAAAACGAGTCCTACAGAGCAAGATAGAGATACGTGTATAATTACACCCGATAAGACAACCATTTTAAATGATAGCAATGGTGAAGTTGTTGACGTTCTTTATTTTTCTATTGCAAAGCATATTGATTCAAGAAAAGCAATTAAATATGATAAATCAGCTGATATATTGAGTAGGGAAAGCGTCGCGGCAGATGAATATCTTGTCGGTAATATTGTAATGATCCCACTGTTAGGACTTCTGGCAGCCTCTGATAGATCATCACAAGAAGATATGAATGCTAAATCATCAACAAATAGGTTTAGAGCCATTGTGAGGGAAATCCCTCTTCACTCTATAAGCATAGAGTCTGCTGCAAGCTATGAATATTTGCGAGAGGCTTTAAAAAATTGGCAACTCGATGAATTTTCTTTTACAGTGCGTCCCTTTAACCCCTCTGTTAAAACTCCTGGGGACAAGCTGCATAGTTTGCTTAGCCCTGATAATGCAAAAGTGATGGGTAAAGAAAAGCCAAATAAAGGTGACCACCTTACATTTTCTGAAGAAGGATTAATGAATGAGGTGACAGGGCTCGCCGACAGAGGCTATGGCGAATATGGTACTGTCGGCACAACGGTCGATGGGTATCATGCGAGAATCGAGAAAACGGCTCCAGAGAGTAGGAAGCCGCCGAGGATTAAAGTGTTTGTTCCTCCAATGTCTTCTAAAGAAGCACATGTCCAAGCCGTTGCCAAAACGCTTTTAGAGATTTATGGAAAAACGCCTTAGTTTTTTAGGGCTATTGCGGCAGTGCCTTGTCGCGGACTTTAAGGAAAAGAGGTATTTTTCTCTTTTTCCATGGAAAATTTTGGCGTGTATTGTTGCTGGAATTTCTGTAACTTCCTTTTTTCATATTACCATAGATAAAGCCGATAAATATATTATCCTGATTACCGGGTTAGTTACTGCCCAAGGCATTATGCTTGGGATGTCTACAAATGCTATTCAGCATGTCATTCAAAATATTTCTTCACCAGGATTTTCCAAATTTTTGGCTGACAATAATGTCCTCAAGTATTATCTTTTTTTTATTCAGTATTTTCAGGTTGTAGGTGTATTCTCTTTAATTGTTCTAATTATTTCTGCAATTATTGTGATAAATTTTAGTGATGAATTCTATATAAAAATAGCGTTAGGAGTGAGCATAGGCTGTGTCTTGTATTCGTTATGGCAGACTGCAGACACATCTGTATTGATGCGTGATATTGTATTTTATAGAAGCAAATTTGATAGGTTGTAGTAAAGGAAATAAATTTGCGACTGACGGAGTGCGTTTTTTATTTCTTGATAAGTTCTTGTATTGGGGTTTGCGATAAGTCATTGATAGGTGTGTTGCCTTAACTTGTTTCATAAAAGGCGTATTGACCGATAGAGTCTGATTGGATTGGTCCGGGCGCGGTCAGCCGCGGCGGATGTTGTAGACTGCGCGGCCTTCGGCGAGGATGCGGTGGGGTTTGCCGTCGGCGTAGAGCTGGATGTGCACGTTGCCCACGCGGTTGCCGAGCAGCTTGACCGAGGCGTCGGCGATGAGGTCGCAGTTCTGCGCGGGCTTGAGGTAGTCCACGCGCAGGTCGATGGTGGCGATGCGGTCGTCCATGTTGCACATGGACCAGACGGCGCAGCCGCCCGCGGTGTCCACGAGCATGGAGATGACGCCGCCGTGGATGGCCCCCCGGCGCGTGTCGCCGAGCAGTTCGTCGCGGAAGGGCATGAGCAGGCGGCAGACGCCGGGCTCCACGGAATGCACGCGTACGCCCAGGAAGGCGTTGAAGGGAATGCGGTGCTCCACCAGGTCGCGGAAGTCGTTGAGATCGTCGATGGGCATGGCTGGCGTGGGGTTGGCGTCGGCGGGGGCGAAATACCCTCCGCGCCATGCATCCTTCCGTATTTTTCTCCCGACCGCAACGGGCAGCGTGCCGCTTCACCCCTTTCGGCAGCGTGCCGCTGCACCCTTTTCGCGGTCGTCGGTGTTGCGACGTCCGTGACGGCTTTCCCCCGCCCGCGCTCGACCCCCGTAACGTCGTATCCTCCCCCTCTTTCCCGCACGCCCCAGGGCGCATCCGCCGCCAAAGGCGGCGGCAGCCCGGCAAGCTCGCTCCGCTCCCCATCTTTCCCGAGCGCCCGCGCCCGTACCCACCCGTCCGGCATCCACGGGCACTCAAAAATTACCCCCTTCCTCATCCAACCAGCAGTTTTTGGGGGAGAGGTGGGGTGGAGGGGGG
>JACCQO010000026.1 GCA_015709205.1 Desulfovibrionaceae bacterium | reverse complement strand
AGGGGAGGACCCTTTTTTCGCCGAAAAAGGGTCCTCCCCTCCCCGCCTCCCCCCGCTTCTTCTCTCCCGCCCCTCCCGCGCCTAGGACGCGGGTTCGCGGTCGTGGGTGAAGAACAGGAGCAGGCGCAGGCCTTTTTCGGAGAGCATGAGGCCTTTGCGTTTGCGCGAGCGGCCCATGTCGGCCTTGACGCGGATGAGGCAGCCTTTGGAGAACAGGGCGTTGATGATCCGCGAGTCGAATTCGCCCAGCAGTTCGGTGGGCATGATGCCGCCGTGTTTGGTGATTTTCGAGTAGTGGTAGATGTCGTTGAGGATGGAGGCCTGGTCGGTGGTCAGGTAGTCGTCTTCCTCGTCGCCGTATTCGCGCGGGCACTCGTCGGCGCAGAGTTCTTCGGGCGAGAGGCTGTCGAGGAAGCCGTGTCCGTTGTCGGTCAGTTTGAAGTACAGGGATTCGCTGCCGCAGGCGGTGGTCACGTAGAGGCGTTGCACGAGCCCGGCTTCGAGCAGTTCGTCGAACTTGCGGTCCTGGTTGAACAGGGCCAGCTTCGAGGGCAACATCCCTCGGTATTTTTTGACTTTCGTGAACGACTTGATGTCCTTGAGGATCTTGATGTGCGTGCTGTCGAGGTTCATGGCCGGGCTCCGGGTTTCCGGGGGGTTGGGGACGGCTGTCATGAAATATACCGGATTGCCGCAAGGCGGCGCCGGTATGATGTCCTGGATATCAGTTCTTGCAAGGCGCGGCCAGGAGTTCCGGCGTGATGCCGACGATGGCGAGACCGGCGGCGTCGGCGCGGCGCAGGCTTTCCTCCAGGTCGAAGAACAGGGCCTTCCCGGCCTCGAACCCGAGGCAGGAGATGTTTGCGGCGATGCAGGAATCCACGGTGCCGGTGCCCAGGGCGGGCAGGTCGATGCGTTCTTCCTGTCCGGGCTTGAGGGTCTTGACGGCCACGGCGTTGCCGCGCGCGAGTTTTCCGCCGCGCCGCAGGGTTTCGTCGGTGCCTTCCATGGCTTCCACGGCGGCCACGATGCCGCGTTTGACCACGATGCACTGGCCGATGTCCAGGCGGCCGACGTCCTTGGCCGTGGCGTAGGCGAAGCGCAGGTCGTCCCATTCCTCGGGGTCGGGCTTGCGGGTGGAGAGCACGCCTGCGGGGCCGCGCAGGTCCGGCACGAGGTCGGCGGCCTGGATGACCTGGAAGCCTTCGCTTTCGAGTTCGCCGATCAGGGCGCGTAGCAGGGCGTCGTCGCCCTTGCCGCGCAGGCGGCCCAGGAGCCGGAGGGCGCGCAGGTCCGGGCGCAGGTCCAGGGCCTTGGGCTTGTCGATGGCCCCGGCGAAGCAGAGGTGGGTGGCCTTCTGGCCGTGGAAGAAGCGGACGAGCCTGTTGATCTGGCCGAGGCCGAGGAGGGTCCAGGCGTGGACCTCGTTTTCCAGGGCGGGGTCGGTGAAGCCCTTGAAGCCCACGGCCGCGACGCGGTGGCCGAGGGTTTGCGCGCCGCGTGCGGCGAGTGCGGGGAACTGGCCGCGTCCGGCGATGAGTCCGATGGTCGTGGGCCGGCCGGGAGCGGCGCTCATGCGGTGCTCCCGGCCGAGGTGGCGTGCCCGTGGGCGCGCATGCGGCTAGTCCTCGATGTTTTCGGTCTTGAGGGCGGCCGAGGTGACGCCCCGGTTGCTCTTGACGCGCAGGAACCTGACCAGGGTCTTGACGGTTTCGTGGTCGCCGAGTTCGTATTCCACTTCCTCGATGGCCTCGGCGATGGACAGGTCGGAACGGAAGAGGCGCTTGTAGGCCGTGCGCAGGGCGCGGATTTCGATCTGCGAGGCGCGCATGCGCCGCAGGCCCACGCTGTTGGGGCCGTGCATCTGGGCGCGGTTGCCCGAGGCGAGCATGAAGGGCGGCAGGTCCTGGGCCAGGCCGCTCATGGCGCCCACGAAGGCGTGTTCGCCGATGCGCACGAACTGGTGCACGCCGCTCATGCCGCCGATGATGGCCTGATCGCCCACGATGACGTGGCCGGCCAGGGAGGCGGCGTTGGACATGATCACGCCGTCGCCGAGGATGCAGTCGTGCGCGGTGTGCGTGTAGGCCATGAGCAGGCAGCCGTTGCCCACCCGGGTCACGCCGCCGCCGCCCTCGGTGCCGCGGTGCACGGTGGCGAACTCGCGGATGGTGTTGCCGTTGCCGATCTCCAACGTGGATTCCTCGCCGTGGAACTTGAGGTCCTGCGGCGCGCCGCCGACCAGGGCGTTGGAGTGCACGTGGTTGTCGGAGCCCATGAAGGTGTAGGGCAGGATCTTGGCGAAGGGGTCGATGCGGCAGCGGTCGCCGATGACGGTCTTGTCCTCGATGATGGCGTAGGGCCCCACGACGACGTCTTCGCCGAGCTGGGCGCCGGGATCGACGATGGCCGTGGGATGGATCTGGCTGGGCATCTAGACGTCCTCCCGATCGATGACGGCGGCGGTGAGCACGGCCTCGGCGACCACGTCGCCGTTGACCGTTGCGGTGCCGTTCATTTTCCAGAGTTTGAATTTGGCGCGCACGTCGTGGGCGCGCATTTCCAGCTTGTCGCCGGGCACCACGGGGCGGCGGAAGCGCACCTTGTCCATGCCGGTGAACAGGAAGACCTTGCCGTCGAGCGGTTCGGGCGAGCTGACCGAGACGAGCAGCCCGCCGGCCTGGGCCAGGGCCTCGAGGATGAGCACGCCGGGCATGACCGGCAGCCCCGGGAAGTGGCCCTGGAAGAACGGCTCGTTGAAGGTCACGTTCTTGTAGGCTTCCAGGCTGTCGCCGGGCGTGTAGGCGGTCACGCGGTCCACCAGCAGGAAGGGGTAGCGGTGCGGCAGCATCTGCATGATCTGCTGGATGCGGATCGAGGAAAGTTCGTCAGGCATCGGGGCCTCCCTGATCGAGCCGCGCCGTGAGGGCCGCGAGCTCCTTTTCCAGTTTCTTGAGCCGCCTGGCCATGTCCGGGAAGCTGGGCATGAGCGCCAGGGTGCGCATGTAGGTGGACTTGTCCACGGCCGGGATGCCGCCCATGGTCGCGCCCGCGGGCACGTCCTTGGGCACGCCGCTCTTGGGGCCCAGGGTCGCGCCGTCGCCGATGGTCAGGTGGCCGGCCACGCCCACCTGGCCGGCCATGGTCACGCGGTCGCCGACCTTGGTGGAGCCGGAGATGCCCACCTGGGAGACGATCAGGCAGTTGGCCCCCATTTCCACGTTGTGGCCGATCTGCACGAGGTTGTCGATCTTGGTGCCCGAGCCGATGGCCGTGGCCTGGAGCACGGCGCGGTCCACGGCGGTGTTCGCGCCGACCTCCACGTCGTCGCCCACGCGCACGATGCCGATCTGCGGGATCTTCTGCAGTCCGACCGGGGTGGGCGCGAAGCCGAAGCCGTCGCTGCCGAGCACCGCGCCCGCATGCACGATGCAGCGGTCGCCGAGCACGGTGGCGGCCATGAGCGTGCAGTTGGGGTAGAGGATGCAGGCCTCGCCCAGCCGACAGTCCTCGCCTACGTAGGCGCCGGGGAAGACCTGCGCGCCCTTGCCCAGTACGGCGCGCGCGCCGATGAAGGCGAAGGGGTACACGGTGCAGCCCTCGCCGAGTCGGGCCTCGGGGTGCACGTAGGCCAGCTCGCTGATGCCGGAAAGGCAGCCCTGGGGCTTGGCGAAGAGTTGCACGGCGCGGGCGAAGTCCAGGTAGGGGCTGGCGCTGACGAGCGCGGCGCGCGGAGCGCGGTCCGCGTGGGCCTCGTCCACGATCACGGCCGCGGCGCGCGTGGTGGCCAGCAGGTCCGCGTACCTGGGGTTGGCCAGGAAGCTGACCTCGTCGTCTCCGGCCGCCTCCAGGGTGTTCAGGCCGCGGATCACGGCGTCGTCGCCGCGCAGCGTGAGCCCGAGGTTTTCGGCGAGGGCGGAGAGGGTCAGTTCCATTACTTCTTGCCGGCGCGCGTGTTGCGGTTGATTTCCACGATGATCAGTTTGGTGATGTCCGCGGCCTCGGAGAAATAGACGATGCCGGAGTTGTGCGCGTCCACGATGGCGGTGTAGCCGTTGGCCTTGCCGTACTCCTTGATGGCCTTGACGACCATCTCCACGATGGGCTTGGACAGGCGGCTCTCCTCGGTCTTGATCTTGCGCTGGTAGTTCTGGAGCATGTCCTGATAGTCGCGCACGCGCCGCTTGAACTCGATCTCCTTGTCCTGCTTGGCCTCGGCCGAGAGCACCAGGCTCTGCTTGTTGAGCTCCTCGCGCATGGCCTGGATCTCGCCCTGCTCCTTGTCCAGGTCGGCCTTCATGGTCTGGAAGCGCTGCTTGAGGGTGTCCAGGGCCTTCTGCCCGGGCTCGCAGGTGCGGATGACCGTTTCCATGTCGATGACGGCGAATTTCGTCTCGGCCATGGCGGTGCTCGGCAGCAGGATGAGCAGGGCCAGGATCATGAGCATGATGTTGCGCATAAGGGGGGTCTCCTTTGGGATGCATTGCGGCGCGGGCCGGGGATTTCCCGGCGGCGCGCCGCGGGTGTTGACGGGTTAGGCGTGCGTCCGGCGTTGTGCGGACCGCGCTAGAAGTTCGTGCCCATGGAGAATTCGATCTTGTGCGGGCTGCCCTGGTCGGTGATGGAGTCCAGCGCGTAGCCGTATTCCAGGCGCAGCGGCCCCATGGGCGAGTACCAGCGCAGGCCCGCGCCCACGCTCTTCTTGATGTCGCCCAGGTCCCAGTCGCCTTCGTCCCAGGAATTGCCCGCGTCGAAGAAGGTCAGACCCATGAGGCCGAAGTCCTTGTCCAACGGGAAGATGTATTCGAAGTTGGTGTAGAATTCCTTGTTGCCGCCGATGTAGTCGCCGGTGGCCTCGTCGCGCGGCGAGACCTTGCCCGTGGAGTAGCCGCGGATGGTGTTCAGGCCGCCCAGGTGGAAGCGTTCGAAGACCGGGATCTCGTCGTCGGCGTTCTCCACCACGAAGCCCAACTGGCCGTGCCAGTGGAAGACCGTGTCCCAGATGACCGGGAAGAACCAGTGGCTGTCGGCCACGCCCTTGAAGAAGTTGTCGTCGCCCGCGAGGATGGCGCCGCCGTTCTCCAGGGTCAGGGAGTTGAGCGAGCCCTTGGTCGGGTTGACGGCATCGTCCGTGGTGTCGCGCAGGGCGCTGACCGAGATGACGCTGGCCCAGTTCACGCCTTCCTTGTCGCGGATGAGCTGCGCGGTGTCGTCGTCGAGATTGTAGATGTCGTAGCGATCCAGGCGGTAGGACCAGTAGAGCTTGGTGTACTCGCCCAGGGGGTAGCTGAAGCGCAGGCGGCCGCCCAGGACCACGCGGTCGTAGTCGATGGCCTCGTAGCGGGTCCGGTAGAGGTCCGCGCCCACGCCGAGCTTGGTGTCGTCGTAGCTGGGGTTGGTGAAGCCGACGCCGAAGCGGGTGCTCTTGCCGCTGATGGAGGCCTGGGCGCCCGTGACGTAGCCCTTGCCGAAGAGGTTCTTCTCCTCGATCTTGCCCGTGACGCCGAAGTGCGAGTAGGTCGAGTAGCCCACGCCGCCGGTGATCAGGCCGGTGGCCTTTTCCTTGACCTTGACCTTGAGGTCGAGCTGGTCCGGGTTGCCCGTGGGCATGGTCTCCACGTCGGCGACCTCGAAGTAGCCGAGCTTGTTGAGGCGCTCGGTGGAACGGCGCAGCTTGGAGCCGCTGAACAGGTCGCCGTCGGCCAACCGCATCTCGCGGCGGATGACGTTGTCGCGGGTGCGCGAGTTGCCTTCCAGGTTGACGCGGCGGATGTAGACCTTCTGGCGCTTGGACAGGGAGTAGGTCACGTCCAGGCGCTTTTCCTCGGTGCGCTTCTTCAGGGTGTAGTCGGCTTCGGCAAAGGCGTAGCCGTAGTCCGCGTAGTAGGCCGAGAGCTTGTTGGCGTCCTCGCGCAGCACGGAGCGGTCGAAGTAGCCGTCCTCGCGCGCGATGTCGTCCAGGGCGGTCTGCTCCAGGAGCTTGGGTTCGGGCTCCAGCAGGTCGCCGGCGAACTGGATGGCGCCGATCTTGTAGCGGTCGCCCTCGGAGAGCTTGAAGGTGATGTAGATGCCGTCGTCCTTGAACTCCACCGACGGCTGGCCGACCTTGGCGTCCACGAAGCCGCGGTTGGCGTAGTAGGCCTCCAGGGCCGCGGCGTCGCGCTCCAGCAGTTCCTCCTTGAGCACGCCGGAACCGGTGATCCAGGAGATGATGCCGCGCTCGGACAGGGCCAGTTGGTCCTTGAGCTCGTCGGGGTCGATCTGCTCGGCGCCCTCGATGATGATCTTCTCGATGTAGAGCTTCTCGCCCTCCTGGACCACGAGGTTCAGCCGGGCCTGGGTGTCGGAATCCTGCTCCAGCTCGTAGGTGACCTTGGCCAGGTAGTAGCCGTCCTTGCGGTAGAGCTCGCGGATCTTGTTCAGGTCGTCGGAGAGGACCTTCTCGTTCATGACGCCGCCGGTGCGCGTGCTCATGACGCCGACGATGTCCTCTTCGTTCAGGGCGTCCGCGCCCAGGACGCTGATGGCCTTGATGCGCGGCTTCTCCTCGACCTCGAAGACCACGCGCTTGCCCTCGGGCAGGTCGTCCACGTGCACGCGGAGGTCCTTGAAGTAGCCCAGTTCGAAGACGCGCTTCATGTCGTCGTTGATGGTCTTGGGATCGTAGACGTCGCCCTTCTGCGTCTTCAGGCGCATGAGCACGACTTCCTTGTCCAGGACCTTGGTGCCGGTCACGGAGAGCTCGGCGACCACTTCCTTGCGCTGCAGTTCGTTCTTGATCTTGGCGGCCAGTTCGTCCACCGCGGGCAGGATGTTGATGAGCCCTTCCTTGACCACGAAGATGGGCTTGGCGGGTTTCACGCCGAAGGCGTCCACCAGGCGCACGTCCAGGGAGAGCGTTTCGCCCACCTGGGAAAAGCTTCCGTAGACCGCGTAGGCCGCGCCCGAGAGCAGGGCCATGTCCTTGGCCACGGCAAGGTCGAGAAATTCCACGTTCTGCTGGGTGAGCAGGGAGAGCAGCCGTTCCTGCGGCACCGGGGCGAAGCCCAGTTCGGTGAGCTTGTCGGAAACGAGCTGGGGCAGGCTGTCCTTGAGGTATTCCAGATCCGGTCCGGCGTTGACCTCGAAGGGGAGCACGGCGACCTTCACCGCGTCGCCCTGCGCGCACAGGGCGCGGCCCGGCAGGAGCAGGAGGAGCAAGAGCAGGGCCAGCGCCGGCAGGGCACTAATCGGCTTGGGCATGAAGTTCTCCTGAGCGCAGTTCCAGCCGGCGGTCCATGAGGCCGGCAAGCGTGGTGTTGTGGGTGACCGTGACCAGGGCCATCCCCAACTCGTCGTTCAATTGCAGCAGCAGTTCGGCGACCTTGTTTCCGGTGCGTTCGTCCAGGTTGCCGGTGGGCTCGTCCGCGAGCAGGACCCGGGGCCGGGTGACGATGGCCCGGGCGATGGCCGCCCGCTGCCGCTCTCCGCCGGAGAGCGTGGTCACCTTGTGCTCCAGCCGGTGCTCGAGCCCCACGGCCGCCAGGGCCTCGCGCGCGGTGTCCATGGCGCGCGCCCTGCGTTCGCCGCGCAAAAGCAACGGCATGGCCGCGTTCTCCAGGGTGTCGAACTCGGGCAGCAGGTGGTGGAACTGGAACACGAAACCGATGTCCCGGTTGCGCACCTCGGCCCGTTCCGCCGGGCTCATGCCCGCGGGTTCGCGGCCCCGGAAGGCCAGCGTGCCCCAGGAGGCGGTGTCCAGCGTGCCCAGCAGGTGCAGCAGGGTGGACTTTCCGGCCCCCGAGGCGCCGAGCACGGCCACGCTGTCCCCGGCGGCGATGCGCAGGTCCACCTGGCGCAGGATCGCTAGCTTTTCGCCGGGCGCGTCGTACTCTTTGCCGACGCCCACGAGTTCATACAATAAAGTTGCGCGCTCGTCACTCATAACGGAGCGCCTCCGCCGGCTCAAGTCCGGCGGCCTGCCGCGCGGGGTAGAGGGTGGCCAAAAAGCACAGCAGCATGGCCGCGCCGCCGATGAGCGCCAGGTCCGGCCACTCCAGGAGCACGGGCAGCCGGTCCATGGGGTAGACCCCTTCGGGAAGCTTGATAAACTGATATCGCTTCAGAAGCAAACTCGCGCCGATGCCCAGGCCGTAGCCCAGGGTGGTGCCCAGCAGGCCGATGATCGTGCCCTGGAGCATGAAGATGCGCCGGATGGTGCGCGCGGTCGCGCCCATGGACATGAGGATGGCGATGTCGCGCGTCTTTTCCATCACGAGCATGATCAGCGTGGTGATGATCGAGAACGAGCCCACGAGCACGATCAGGGTGAGGATGACGAACATGGCCGTCTTTTCCAACTGCAGTGCGGCGAAGAGGTTGGCGTTCATCTCGATCCAGTCGCGGGCCGAATAGGGGAACCCGCCCAGGGCGTCCACGATGCGCCCGGCGATGCGGTCCGCGGCGAAGACGTCGGCCACGCGCACCTCCAGGCCGGTGACGCGGCCCTTGGGCATGCCCATGAGCGCGCCGGCCTGGGCCAGGGTCACGTAGCCCAGGGTGGAGTCGTATTCATAGAGCCCGGTCTTGAAGATGCCGACCACGCGGAAGGCCAGGATGCGCGGGGCGAACCCGGCCGCGGTGCGCCGGCCCGCCGGGGAGAGCAGGTTGACCCGGCTGCCCACGGAAAGCCCCATGTTCTTGGCCAGCTCCGCGCCGACGATGAGCCCGGGCGTGGTGTCGCCCACCGGGCCTTCGGAGCCCAGGTCGGCCACGTGGCCGTGGACCATCTCCTTGTCCAGGCCGATGACCGTGCCGGAGGTGGCCGGGTCCAGGCCGCGCAGCACCAGTCCCTTGACCCGGTTGCCGCTGGAGATCATCACCTCGGCGTAGGTGAAGGGCGTCACGCCCGTGACGCCGTCCACGGCGCGCACCGTGGACGCGACCTCGTCGTAGTTGTCCAGGGAGCGGTCGATGTTCAGCACGACCACATGGGAGGTGACGGAGAGGAGTTTTTCGCGCAGCTGGGTGGTGAAGCCGTTCATCACCCCGATGACCACGATGAGCGAGGCCACGCCCAGGGCCACGCCGAGCACGGAAATGAGCGAGATGACGCTGATGAAGGTCTGCTTGCGGCGCGCCAGGAGGTAGCGCAGGGCGACGAAGAGTTCGAAACGCATGCTGTGGGCGTGGTCCTTGGGGCTCGGGGGCTGCCTGGTTCCTGGGTGCTCCGTCCTGCTCGGTTTTGGCCGATAGTCGGATCGTTTCGGTCCGGATCGTCTCGATCCCGGGCGTTCCGGTCCGGGGCGCTCTTGCCGGGCGCCCGGGCCCCGGTCCGCGCCGCGGCGGGCGGACCCGCCGCCCGCTGCGCCGGGCCCTAGGCCTCGGGCCGCAGCAGCGGGAAGAGGATGACCTCGCGGATGGAGGCCGAATCCGTGAGCAGCATGACCAGCCGGTCGATGCCGATGCCCTCGCCCGCGGCCGGGGGCATGCCGTACTCCAGGGCGCGCAGGTAGTCCTCGTCCATGCAGTGGGCTTCCTCGTCCCCGGCCTCCTTCTCCTTCACTTGGTCCTCGAACCGGCCGCGCTGGTCCACGGGGTCGTTGAGCTCGGAGAAGGCGTTGGCCATCTCGCGTCCGGCGATGAACAGCTCGAAGCGGTCCGTGACCTCGGGACGCTCGTCGTTGCGGCGCGAAAGGGGGGAAATCTCGGTCGGGTAGCTGTGGATGAAGTGCGGCTGGATGAGCTTGGGCTCGACCTCCAGGTCGAAGAGCTTGGCCTGCAGCTTGCCCAGCTTCTCGCCCTCCACGACCTTTTCGCCCTTGGTCTTGATGTAGGCCTTGGTGGCCTCGTAGTCCGTGTACAGCTCCGGGCTCAGGCCGCCGACCTTTTCCAGGGAGTCGTGGAAGCTCATCCGCGCCCAGGTGCCGGGCGTGAGGTCGATCTCCTGGCCCTGGTAGGTGATCTTCGTGTCCCCGCACACGGTCTTGGCCAGCTTGCCGAAAAGCTCCTCGGTCAGGTCCATGAGGTTTTCGAACGTGGCGTAGGCCCAGTAGAATTCGCACATGGTGAATTCCGGGTTGTGCTGGGTGTCGATGCCCTCGTTGCGGAAGTTGCGGTTGATCTCGTAGACGCGCTCGAACCCGCCCACGAGCAGCCGCTTGAGGTAGAGCTCCGGGGCGATGCGCATGTAGAGGCGCATGTCCAGGGCGTTGTGGTGCGAGATGAAGGGCCGCGCCGTGGCCCCGCCCGGGATGGGCTGCATCATGGGGGTCTCCACCTCCATGAAGTCGCGGGCGTCCATGAAGCGGCGGAACTCGCGCACGATGGCCGTGCGCATCTGGAAGATCTCGCGCGTGCGCGGGGTGACGATGAGGTCCACGTAGCGCTGGCGGTAGCGGATCTCCACGTCCTTGAGGCCGTGGTACTTTTCGGGCAGCGGGCGGATGGACTTGGTCACCAGGGTGATGGCCTTGGCGTCCACGGTCAGCTCGCCGGTCTTGGTGAAGAACAGCGGTCCGCGCACGGCCACGATGTCGCCGATGTCGAATTTCTTGAAGATCTTGTAGGCGTCCGGCCCCATGGAGTCGCGTTGGGCGCAGACCTGCATCTTGCCGGACTGGTCGAGCAGGTGGAAGAAGGTGATCTTGCCGAAGGAGCGCAGGGAGACGATGCGCCCGGCCAGGGCGAACTCCATGGTCACGGCGGCCAGGGCCTCGGCGTCGAACCCCGCGTAGGTGTCGAGCAGGAAGGAGATGTCCGTGTCCTTCTCGACCTGGTTGGGGTAGAGGGGCACGCCCGCGTCGAGAAGCTCGCAGGACTTGGCCACGCGGTTCTTGACGACCTCGTTGAGGTCGTCGCGCGCGGCGAAGCTCGCGAGCAGCGGTTGGAAGTCCTCGACGTGCGGGGACTTGACGGGAAGCTTGATGGTTCTGCGCTGATCGGGTTCGTTGTTGCTCAAGCCGGATGCTCCATGGTGCTTCGTAAGCCGTGAATCGAAGAGGTGTATTCCCTAATGGCGGGCCCCGTCAAGCAAGGGCGCGCCTTGCGGGCCGCGCCGGCGTCCGGAAGGCGCGCGCGGGGCGTGCCCGTGCGGCTGCGCAGGGAGGAGGTGTGGCCGGGAATCTTTTTTTCGTCAAGCGGGAAATTCCCCTTGACGAAGGAGGCCCATGTTCACTAAATAGTGCCCCTCCGCGATCGTACGACCGTGGAGCCGTGATCCCCGGTAGCTCAATCGGCAGAGCGGGTGGCTGTTAACCACTAGGTTGGGAGTTCGAGTCTCTCCCGGGGAGCCAGAAGATACAAGGGTCCGACCGTTCCGGTCGGACCCTTTTTCGTGCGCCGGATTCCGCTCGATTCGCCCGATTCGCCGGATTCCGCCGGGCGCGTCACGCCTCGCGCGCGCGGCGGCGTTCGTCGCGGATGCGCAGGATCGTTTCCGTCATCTGCCGGAGAACGGCCGCCGGGTCGTCCACGTACTCCCGGTTGGCCGCGGCCAGCAGGTCCGGACCGATCGAGCCCGTGGCGGCGAAGGCCTCGCCCGCCCGCTCCAGCGCGTGCAGCTGACCGGCTAGGAGATCGGGCTCGGCCGCGAGCAGGTGCGAGGCCGGGAACAGGAACTCCCCGGCGGGCTCCCACTCCATGGCCCCGAGAATCCGTCGCAAGGCCCGGCGGATGGTGACGAAGGACTCCCGCTCCGGGTTGCCCGCCGTGCAGAGCACCACGGCCCGCCGGCGCCGTGCGCCGGGCGCGCGCCGGAGATGGTGCGTCCGGCCGTCGCGGTACTCGAACCGTGCGCCGAGGAGCACCCGCAGCCGCTCGACCATTTTCTGCAGGGCGCTCGGCAGGCCGTCGAAATGGACCGGGCTGGCGAGCACGAGCAGGTCCGCCGCCTCCAGCCGGGCGATGACCTCCCCCATGGCGTCGTCGTGGCGGCACGCGCCCGGCGTCTCGAACAGGCACTTGCCGCAGGCCGAACAGGGCGCGATCCTCAGCCGGGCCGGATACAGCACCTCGTGCCGTGCTCCGGCCGCCGCGGCCCCGCGCAGGAACGCGTCGAGCGCCCTGGCGGTGAATCCCTCCCCGCGGCGGTGGCTGCCGTTGATCGCCAGCAGCGTGCGTGCCTCGTTCATGGCCTTCCTCCCTCCTGCGGATCGTGCGGATCGGGGCCGTAGCGCTGCAGGTCCGCGGCGGCGTTGTCCGTCAGTTCCTTGAGGTCCTCCAGCAGCCGGTCGCGCCGCTCCGCGTCCATGTCCCCGGCGATGATCCCGCTCCAGCGCGTGAGGATGCGCCAGAACTCGTCCTCGATCTCCCGCGCCGCGGGCTGCAGCAGGACGCGCTTCACCCGTCCGTCCTGCGCGTCGGGCACCCGGCGCACGTAGCCGGCGTCCTCGAGCCTGCGCAGGGCCCGCGCCGTGTTGGCCTTGTCCACGCACGCCCGGCGCGTCAGTTCCTCCTGGGTCTGGCCCTCCTCGTCGTAGAGCTCCGCCAGAAAGATGTACTGCCCCGTGCCCACGCCCAGCGCGGACAGCTCCCGCCCCAGGTACACGGCGGCCATCCTGTGCAGCAGGGCGACGAACCGGCCGATCGTCTGCCTTCCCTTGCGTTCCATGTTCGCTCCTTTCGTTGACTTCGCAACAAATATGCCCGAGTGCCGTTGCGAAGTCAACGGAAAGCCGCGCACCGGCCGCCCCGCGGGCCGAAAAAAAGCCCCGGCCGTGGGGGCCCGGGGCTTTCCGCAGTTCCGGGGTGGCGCGACGCGTCAGGCCGGGTTCTCGGCGGCCAGTCGGCGCACTCCGGCGACCTGCTCCACAAGGCGCTCCAGGTCCCTGCTGGCGCGTTCTACCTCGTCGTAGACGTCCTGGGAATTGTCCGTGACGTTCATGGCGCACATGTTGATCTCGAAGCTGGACGCGCACTGCTTCTCGGCCCGGCGGGCGATGTCGTCGATGCCGCGCGAGGCCGAGACCATGGCCTCGGCGATGGTCGAGAAGCGGTCCTCCACGGAAAGGACCAGGTCCGAGGAGGTGCGGATGTCCTGGTTGGTGGCGGCCATGGCCTCCACCGCCCGATGCGAGCAGTCCTCGATGCCCCGCACGGCCTCATGCACCTCCTTGGTGGTCTTCAGGGTCTTTTCCGCCAGCTTGCGGACCTCGTCGGCGACAACGGCGAAGCCGCGCCCGGCCTCGCCCGCGCGCGCCGCCTCGATGGCCGCGTTGAGCGCCAGCAGGTTGGTCTGGTCCGCGATGTCGGAGATGATCCCGAGCACGCCGCCGATCCGCCCGGCCTTTTCCACCAGTTGCGAAAGGATGGCCTGGAGCTGGTCGTAGGAGGCCACGACCTTGTGCGTGACCTCCGCGGTGAGCTGGACCGTCTCTCCGCCCTCGCGGGCCTGCTGCTCGGCGCCGCCCGCGGTCTGTGCGGTTTCCGCGGCCAGGGTCGCCATCATGCGCACGTTGTCGGTCATCTCCTGCATGGCCTGGGCCACCTGGCGGGCCTGGTCCTTGGAGTCGTGCATGGAGCCGACCAGGTCCGTCAGGGCCGCGCCGACGTCCCGGGTCAGGTCCTCGAGGGCCGCGGCGGCCTCGCCGACCCGGGTGTTGAGCCGTTCGACCGCGGCGCGGCGCTCCTCGAGCCGCGCCATGTCGCAACACTGCTCGGTCACATCCTGGAACAGGCAGAGCCAGCAGTCCTCGGCGCTGCCGACCTCCACCAGGTTCACCCGCAACCGGGCCTCGCCGCCGTCGGGGCGGTCGAGGCGCAGCAGGGGGCCTTCCCAGCGCCCGGCGCACAGGTTTTCCCACGTGGCCGCGCTGGTCCGGGCGCAGAAGGCGTCCACCGGATTGGGGGTTGCGGGCCGCTGCGGCCCGTTGCCCGCCGTCCGTGCGTTCTCCGCGCCCAGAAGCGAGGACATGGGGCCGTTGCACCAGCCCAGCGTCCCGGCCCGCACCACCGTCATGCACGGCAGGGGCAGCCGCTCCAGGATGTTGCGGGCGCGGTTGCGCTCCTCGCGCGCGGCGGCGAGCTGGCGGTCCAGACTCAGCAGCAGCTCTTGGGGGGCGGGCTGCCTGGTCCGGTCCTCGTTGGGCAGCAGGGCCTGGAGTCGGGCGAGGAGGTTGGCCATGGCCCGCCGGCCGGCGGCCCAACTGGCCAGGATGGCCGCTACGCAGGCCGCGATGAGCACCGGGGCCGCCTTGACCCAGGCGCCGCCGAGCGCGGCGAGCGCGCCGGTGGTCAGGACCATGAGGATGGCCGCGGTCGTCGCGTAGAGGGGGAGTCCGTAGCGCATGGCCGTCTAATGGACTCCGGCCGCGTTGAGGAAGGGGCTGTACTTCTTGTCCGTGCCCTTGATGTGGTTGACCAGCCAGTTGGACAGGAAGTTCAGGATGTCCATGGACATGGCACACTTCCCGGTCTTGAGGTCCTTTTCCACCTGCACGACCTTGGCCACGAACTTGTCGTGCTCGTTCTTGTGCGCCGGGTAGTCGGGGTAGCTGTGCGTCTTCATGTGCCGCTCCTCGGTGGCGAAGTGGCTGGCGGCGTACTTCTTCATCTCCGCGACGATCTGCATGACGATGTCGTCGGCCTTGCCCTCCTTCATGGCGTCGTGCAGCCGATTGACCATGTCCACCAGCTTCTGGTGCTGGCCGTCGATTTCCTTGATGTTCACCGACAAGCGATCGCTCCATTCCATCAGTGCCATGTCTGCCTCCGTATATGGTTATATTTTCATGGAAATACAACTATACGATAAAGCTAACGATAACTTATCTCGTTTTATAACGGTCGGCAAGTACAAAATTGAAACCCAACTGACGGAATTGCGAAACCAGGATCGGCGATCCTAGGGAGGCGGGAAGTGTGGGCGGGGGCGGCGAAAGGAGGAGGGAGGAGGTAGCGTGGCGAAGGCTCGGGAGACGTGCTGCGTGCGAACGCAGCGGGCGGCGGCAATCCGCCAGGTCGGGAGCTCGAGTCTCTCCTTGGAAGCCAGAGAAACAAGAGGCCGGGCAGCGCTGCCCGGCCTCTTGTTTCGCGTGCGGTGCGGCGGCGGCTGCCGCCGCGCCGCATGCAAGGGCGGCCCTACTGCACCCCGGCCGCGTTCAGGAACGGGGTGTATTTCTTGTCCGTGCCGCGGATGTGCGTGATCATCCAGTTGGACAGGAAGTTCAGGATGTCCATGGACATGGCGCCGGCTCCGGCCTGGAGGTCGCGCTCGACCTGGGCCACCTTGGCCACGAATTTCTCGTGCTCGGCCTTGTGCGCCGTGTAGTCCGGGTAGCCGTGCTTCTTCATGTACCCCTCCTCGGTGGTGAAGTGGCTCACGGAATAACGCTTCATCTCGCTGACGATCTGCGCGATCACCGCGCCGGTGCTGCCCGCCTTCATGGCGTCGTGCAGCCGGTTGAGCATGGCCACGAGCTGCTTGTGCTGGCTGTCGATGTCGCGGATGTTCACGGACAGGCGATCGTTCCATTCCATCATCGGCATGGTCTTCCTCCCTCGGGATGCGTTGGCGTACTGGGCGCTGGGCCCGGGCGACCGTATCCGGTCCCCTCGGCCGGAACGGGCGGCTCGTGCCTGCATAGCAGAGCGGGAGGAATGCGGAAGGGCGTTATAGTATAACGCGACGGCCGCCGCCCGGACGGGCGGCGGCAAGGTCATGCGGCAACGTTGCGCGGCAAGGTCACTCGGAAGGGGAATCGGGCAGGTTGGCGATGCGGCAGGCGGCGCAGGCCGCGCCGAAGCCGTTGTCGATGTTCACCACGGACACGCCCCCGGCGCAGGAGGTGAGCATGCCCAGCAGGGCCGACAACCCGTGGAACGACGCGCCGTAGCCCACCGAGGTGGGCACCGCGATGACCGGCTGGGGCACCAGCCCGCCGACCACGCTGGCCAGCGCGCCCTCCATGCCCGCGACCACCACGACCACGCGTGCCCCGCGCAACTCGTCCAGCCGGTGGAAGAGCCGGTGCACGCCGGCCACGCCCACGTCGCTGATCAGCCGCGCGGGGTGGCCGAACATGGCGCAGGTCACGCGCGCCTCCTCGGCCACGGGCAGGTCCGACGTGCCCGCCGTGACGATGGCGATCTCGCCGGGACGAGCGGCCACGGCCTCCTCGCCGATGGTCAGCGTGCGCGCCAGCGGGTTGTGGCATGCCCCGGGGCACGCGCCGAGCACGCGTTCGGCCGTCTCGGCCGAAGCGCGCGTGGCCAGCACGGGGCCGTGCTCGGCCATGCGCGCGAAGATCTCGGCCACCTGCTCCGGGGTCTTGCCCTCGGCGTAGATGACCTCGGGAAAGCCGTTGCGCAACGGCCGGTGCAGGTCGATCGTGGTGTGGCTGCCGATCTCCAGGAAGGGCAGGGCGCGCAATCGTTCCAGGCCCTGCTCCACGTCCACCTCGCCGCTGCGCACGGCGGCGAGCAGTTTTCTCAATGCATCCTGATCCATGTTGCTCGTGTTCCTTTTTTTCCGTTCAGGCGCGCCCGGCCGGACCAGTGGCCGGGCGCGCAGGGGCTTATTTTCCCTGCCGGGCCGCCAGGGCCTGGACCTCGGCCAGGGGCACGCCGTGGCGCTTGGCCAGGGCGCGGCAGTCCTCCAGCTCCGGCTTGGAGCGCAGCACCTCGCCGCGCAGCAGGGCGTGCTTCACGCGCACCGCGCCCAGCGGGGTCTCCACGGTTTCCACGGTCGTGTCCAGCACGGTCTTCTCCAGGGCGAAGCTCTTCACCCCCAGGGTCGTGGTGTGCCGGAAGAGCAGCTCCTTGAAGCGCGCCTCGTCCCGGGGCGCGCACAGGAGCGAGACGCACGTGGCCGGGCGGTTCTTCTTCATCACGATGGGCGTGAAGTGCACGTCCATGGCCCCTTCCTCCATGAGCAGGTCCAGGGCCGCGCCCAGGGCCTCGCCGGTCATGTCGTCGATGTTGCACTGCAGCAGGCGGGCGGCCTGCATGGTCCCGGGCCCCGCGGCGGCGCGTCCGGAGATGTGGGGGGCGGCCTGTTCCGCAGGGCGGGCCAGGTGCACGCGCAGCGCGTTGGGAATCCCGGTGTCGCGGTGGCCGATGCCGTAGGCGGTCTTTTCGAGGATCATGGCCGGGCTCGCGGGAAAGGCGTCGGCCAGGGTCTTCAGGATGGCCGCGCCCGTGGGCGTGGCGGTCTCCGTGTCCGTGGCGCCGCGCGTGGTCGGCACGCCCGCCAGGATCTCCGCCGTGGCCGGGGCGGGCACGGGCATCAGCCCGTGGGCGCAGCGCACGAACCCGCCGCCCAGCTCCACGGGCGAACTCCAGACGGCGTCCACGCCCAGGCTGTGGAAGCAGATGGCCGCGCCCACGATGTCCACGATGGCGTCCGTGGCCCCGACCTCGTGAAAATGCACCTCGCGCACGGGCTTGGCGTGCACCTTGGCCTCGGCCTCGGCCAGGCGGCGGAAGATGGCCAGGCTGGTGCGCCGCACCTCCGGGGCCAGTCCGCTGGACTCGATGATCCGCTCGATGTCCGCAAAGGTGCGGTGCGGCGCATGGGCGGGATGGCCGTGGTCATGGGCATGTTCATGATCGTGGTCATGGTCATGTCCATGCTCATGGCCATGCTCGTGCTCGTCTTCATGTTCATGCGCGTGTTCATGGTCATGCCCATGCGCGTGTTCGTGATCATGCCCATGCGCGTGTTCGTGATCATGCTCATGCCCATGCTCATGGTCAAGCCCGTGGCAGTGATCATGCTCATGGTCGTGATCGTGATCGTCGGGCGCGAGGATCACGTCCACGCGCGTGCCGTGGATGCCCTTGCGCGCGTCGCGGCTCACGCGCAGTTCGAATTCGTGGTCCAGGCCCAGCCTGGAGAGTTCGGCGCGCAGGTGGTCCGGGTCCACGCCCAGGTCGAGCATGGCGGCGAGGTTCATGTCGCCGCTGATGCCTGCGGCGCAGTCGTAATACAGGATGGACATGGCAAGGTTCCTTGTGGGGTGTGTCTGTGGATGCGTCTGGGGAAGGTGCCTTTCGGGGGACATCCTTGGTGGGGCGCATCCTTCGTTGCGCGTATTCCGGACCGGGCGGACGCGCGGTCCGACGTCACTCCTGGCGGCGCGGGCGGCCTCGAGGGGCGGCCTCCAGGACCAGGGCCAGGGCCGCGGCCGCCGCGCCCATGGCGCACAGCCCGGGCCAGCCCCAGCGGGCGAAGGCCTGCGCGCCCGCGGCCGCGCCCAGCGCGCCGCCCGTGAACATGATCGTCATGTACACCGTGTTCAACCTGCTTCTGGCCGCGGCGTCAAGGGCGTAGACGCGCGACTGGTTGGAAATCATGGCCGCCTGCAGGCCCACGTCCATGAGCACGATGCCGCCGAGCAGTGCGGTCCAGGACGCCGGAAACAGGCCGAAGAGGGCGAAGGCCACGGCCACGGCCCCGGCGCCGGCGACCACGAGGCGGTTGCTTTTGGCCTTTCCGTCGTCCTTGCCCCGGCCCCGCCGCCCGGCGCGGTCGGCCAGCCTTCCGGCCGTGGGGGCGGCCAGCACGCCCGCCGCGCCCAGCAGCCCCAGCAGCCCGGCCACGGCCGCGCCCTGGGAAAAGGGCGGCTGTTCCAGGAACAGGGCCACGTTGGCCCAGAAGGCCACGAAGGAGCCGAAGAGCAGGGCCTGGACCATCCCGGCGCGGCGCAAGGTGGGGTGGTCGCGCAGCAGGGCGGCCATGGAGCCCAGGGTGCGCGCGTAGGACAGCCGCGAGGTGGGCGGAACGCGCGGCAACCGCGCGGCCAGCACGCCGCCCATGAGCAGCGTGGCCCCGGCGGCCAGGCCGAACATGGCGCGCCAGCCCAGGAATTCCGAGAGAAAGCCGCTGACCGTGCGCGCCAGGAGGATGCCCGTGAGCAGCCCGGCCATGACCGTGCCCACCACCTGGCCGCGCTTGTCCTCCGGGGCCAGGTGCGCGGCCATGGGCACCACCTGCTGGGCCACGGTGGCCAGCGCGCCGGTGGCCAGGCTGGCCAGGGTCAGCAGGCCCAGCCCGGGCGCCAGGGCCGAGGCGGCCAGGGATGCGGCCAGGGCCGCGGCGGTCAGCACGATGAGCCCGCGCCGCTCGAAGCGGTCGCCCAGGGAGGCCAGGAAGAGAAGTCCGGCGGCGTAGCCCACCTGCGTGGCCACGGGCACCATGGAGATGCCGTCCGCGCCCGTGCCGAAGGCCTCGGCCAGGATGCCGAGGATGGGCTGGTTGTAGTAGATGGCGGCCACGAACAGCCCGGTGGCCGTGGCCATCAGGAGAATCGCGCCACGCGTGAGCGTCGGCGCGTCGTCGGCCTTGGCGACGACGCCGGCGGTGGAGGAAGAGGCCCCGGCACGGGGGCGAACGTCGGTCTGCGGCATGGGCGCGTGTCCTGATGGGGATGCGGCGAGGGAGCGTCGGTTGAGGTTTTCGGGCCGGGCGGGCGGCGCGGACGGCGTCGCTCGCCCGGTCGTCCGGGGCTAGTCCAGCCCCTTGCGGAACAGCTTTCTGGCCGTGGCCAACCGTTCGGCCATGTGCGCGTCCTCCATCTCCTCGGCCACGCGGGCCAGGAATTCGGGGATGCGCAGCTGCTGCGGACACTTGGCCATGCACTCGCCGCACTCCACGCACTGCGAGGCGTAGCCCGCGGCCCCGTCGGCCAGGTCGCCGGAAAGGCGCATGGCGTAATAGAACTTGGCCTCCTCGGGGTTGCCGAAGAGGTGCATCTTGTTGAACTCCTCGAAGCAGGAGGGGATCATCACCCCGGAGGGGCAGGGCATGCAGTAGCCGCAGCCCGTGCACCCGACCTGCATCAGCTTCTTGTACGTGCGATCGGCCCGGTCCACCAGGGCCAGCTCCTCGGCGCTCAGCGAGTTCGACTGGCCGCTGTCCGCGATGGAGAGGTTCTCCGCCACCTGGGCTTCGTCGTTCATGCCCGAGAGCACCACCGTGACCTCGGGGTGGTTCCAGAGCCAGCGCAGCCCCCATTCGGCCGGGCTGCGTCTGGTCGGGGCCTCGTTCCAGATGGCGGCCACGGCGGGCGGCGGGGTGGGCATGGCCAGGCTGCCGCCGCGCAGGGGCTCCATGATGATCACGCCGATGTTCCGGGCCGCCGCGTAGCGCAAGCCCTCGAGCCCGGCCTGGTGCTCGCGGTCCAGGTAGTTGTACTGGATCTGGCAGAAGACCCAGGGGTAGGCGTCGATGATGCGTTTGAAGTCCGGCAGCAGGCCGTGGAAGGAGAACCCGGCGTTGCCGATGCGCCCGTCCCGTCGGGCCTGGTCCAGGAATTCCATCACGCCGAGGCCCGCGAGCTTGTCCCAGATCGGCCCGTTGAGCGCGTGCACCAGGTAGTAGTCGATGCGGTCCGTGCCCAGCCGCCGCAACTGCTCGGCCAGGTAGCGGTCCATGTCCTCGCGGCTCTTGATCAGCCAGGAAGGCAGCTTGGTGGCCAGGCGGACCTCGTCGCGGTAGCCGTCCCGCAGGGCCTTGCCCAGGAGCGGTTCGCTCTCCCCGCCGTGGTAGGGCCAGGCCGTGTCCACGTAGTTCACGCCGCGGTCGATGGCCGAGCGGATCTGGGCCACGGCGCGGGGCTCGTCGATGGCGCCGCCCTGCATGGGCAGCCGCATGCAGCCGAATCCGAGGATGGACAGGACGTCGCCGGTCTTGGGCATCTTTCTGTAGAGCATGAGGTCTCTCCTTGGGCTTAGGCGGGCGCGCGGAGCCCCGCCCTCGATTTCCGGGGAATGTTCTCCAGGCCCGCCGCATCGCGCGCGGGCCGGGCGAACGCCTGCGCAAGAGCATAGGGCCTGGGCCCGGAAGCTCAATACCCATTCCTGCGGAAGGGTTGCCCGATTCTGTCGAATGGCGGAAAAACGGAAGACTTTTGTGACGAAACCTTGCTACATCCTTTTTCCGGAAAATGCCAAAAGGCAATACGGGAGCGACGACCATGCAAGAGACGACCGCGATCACGGGCGGCCGCTGCGGCCGGCGGCGGCTGGCGGAACTGCTGAACGAACTGGCCGCGAACGAGGGCGTGACGCCCGCGTCCCTGCCCCAGGTGCGTTTTTCGCGCTCCAGCGCGCCCACGCCGCGTCGGCCCATCGTCTACGAACCGAGCATCATCTTCGTGGCCCAGGGCCGCAAGCACGTGCACCTGGGCGGCCAGGTCATCACCTACGACGCCTACAACTATCTGGTGCTCTCGGTGCCCCTGCCCGTGGAGTGCGCCACCGAGGCCACGCCCGAGGAGCCGCTCCTGGCCTTCGGCGTCAAGGTGGATCCCGCCGTGGTCGCCGAACTGCTCATGGAGATGGAGGACGACCGGCCCGTGGAGGGCACGGTGCGCGGGCTCTACGCCACGGCCATGACCCCGGGGCTGACCGATTGCGCCGTGCGCCTGCTGGAATGCCTGCGTTCGCCCATGGACAGCCGCGTGCTCGGCCCGCAACTGCTGCGCGAGATCACCTACCGCGTGCTCTGCGGCGAGCAGGGCGGAGCCCTGCGCGCCCTGGTGGCCCGCAACGGGCATTTCAGCCAGATCGCCCGGGTGCTGCGCAACCTCCACGAGACCTACCAGCAGGACATCGACGTGGAATCCCTGGCGCGCGAGGCGAACATGTCCGTCTCCACCTTCCACCACAAGTTCAAGGCCGTGACCTCCACCTCGCCCCTGCAGTACGTCAAGAGCATCCGGCTGCACCGCGCGCGCACGCTCATGGTCCAGGAGGGGCTCAACGCCAGCACGGCCGCCTACCGCGTGGGCTATCTGAGCCCGTCGCAGTTCAGCCGCGAGTTCAAGCGCTTCTTCGGCAACAGCCCGGCGGACGAGGCTGCGCGCATGCGCGTGGAGGCGTAGCCCGTCGCCCTCGCCCGCCGGACGGTTTTGGGCTGGCGCGGCGTGGGCAAAGCCGGTATCGTGCCGCAAACCATGGACCCGGTCGCGCCGTCGCGGCCCCGGCCGTCCGCAGACCATGCGCACCCGAATCCCGTCGCCCTCCCCCCGTCTCCCCCTCCGCGTCCGTCCCCGCGACGGCGCCCGCTCCCGCGTCCGCCCTGGCGTTTGGGCCCGTGCGCGGCGCGGCATCTCCCACATCGAGGCCCTGGTCGGGCTGACCATCGTGGCCCTGGCCCTGATGCTGGTCATGGGGCTGGTGACCATGAACGACCTGGGCCTGGAGGAGGGCCGCGGGCTGTTCCTCAAGGCGCGCCTGTTCTACGCCGCGCAGCGGCTGGAGGAGCTCAAGGGCGCGGTGCGCCTCTACCTGGACCGCACCGGCCGCCTGCCCGGCGACGACCCCCGGGCCACGGCCCGGGGCCCGGGCGGCGACGGCAACGGCCGCGTGGACCGGCACACGGAGCGCGACACGGCCCTGGAACAGCTCTACGAGGCCAGGCTCGCGCCCACGAATCCGCCCCTGCTGCTCGGTTTTCCCGTGGCCTTCTACTGGATGGACGGGCCCTTCCTGGGCCACGCCTCGGGCGGACACTACCTGGTGGTCGAGGACTGCCCGGTCTGGTTCGCCAAGTACATGGACCGCGAGATCGACGACGGCCGTTCGGCCTCGGGCCGGGCGGGCTGGACGCAGCGCCGCGGCTCCAAGACCGATTTCTACGTGCGTTTCGACCCCTGACGCGCCGCCCGGGCCCGGCGCGTTTTTTCGGGGCCGTCGGGAGCGGGCGTTGAAAGAATCCGCCTACGGGTAAAGACGCGGCGCGCGCGGCCGATAGCGCGCAAGTGGGGCGCGCGGCAGCGGGCCGCGCGGGCGGGGAGGCGCCCCGGACAAACGTCGTGACATTTGATTTTGCCTGCGGTAGACGCGAAACCAAACCCGCACGATGTCACCACAAACCATCACCAACAACCGCCACGGAAGGAACATGAACGCCAAGCGACCGCGCGTGGCCCTGATCGGGGCCGGGTACTGGGGCAAGAATCTGGTCCGCAACTTCCACGCCCTCGGGGCGCTGGAGCTGATCTGCGACAGGGACGAGAGCACGCTGGAGAAGTTCCGCACCGACTATCCGGGCGTGCGCACCTGCGCGGCCTTCGGCGACGTGCTCGCGGACGACGCCGTGGACGGCGTGGTCATCGCGGCCCCGGCCGAGGCGCACTTCTCCCTGGCGCGCGAGGCCCTGCTCGCGGGCAAGGACGTGCTCGTGGAAAAACCCCTGGCCCTGGAGCGGGCCCAGGGCGAGGAGCTGGTGCGCATCGCCAAAAAGGACGGCCGCGTGCTCATGGTCGGCCACCTGCTGCAGTACCACCCGGTCTTCGTGCGCCTCAAGGAACTGGTGCGCGAGGGCGAACTGGGGCGCATCGACTACATCTATTCCCACCGCCTGAACCTGGGCAAGATCCGCCGCGAGGAGAACATCCTCTGGTCCTTCGCCCCGCACGACATCTCCATGATCCTGGCCCTGGCCGGCGAGGAGCCGGATTCGGTCCAGGCCACGGGCGGCTGCTTCCTGCACAGCCGCATCGCCGACGTGACCACCACGCATCTGAAGTTCCCCTCGGGCATGGGCGCGCACATCTTCGTCTCCTGGCTGCATCCCTTCAAGGAACAGAAGCTCGTGGTCGTGGGCGAGAAGAAGATGGCCGTGTTCGACGACACCCTGCCCTGGGCCGACAAGCTGCTCATCTACCCGCACTCCATCCGCTGGGAGAACAACATGCCCGTGCCCGTCAAGGGCGCGGCCGAGCGCGTGGACGTGGTCCAGGACGAGCCGCTCAAGCTCGAATGCCAACATTTTCTCGACCGCGTGGCCGACCGCGCCGCCCCGCTCACGGACGGCGAGGAGGGCGTGCGCGTGCTCGGCGTGCTCAACCGCAGCCAGCGCAGCCTGGACGGCGGCAGGCCCCGCGCGGCCGGAGCCGTGGTCCCGGCCGGGGTCTTCGCCCACGAGACCGCGGTGCTGGACGAGGGCGTGCAGATCGGCGCGGGCACCAAGATCTGGCACTTTTCCCACGTGCTCTCGGGCTCGCGCATCGGCACGGGCTGCAACATCGGCCAGAACGTGGTCATCGGCCCGGACGTGGCCGTCGGCAACAACTGCAAGATCCAGAACAACGTCTCGGTGTACAAGGGCGTGACCCTGGAGGACGACGTGTTCTGCGGGCCGAGCATGGTCTTCACCAACGTGCACAACCCGCGCGCCACCGTGCGGCGCATGGACGAGGCGCGGCCGACCCTGGTGCGCAAGGGCGCCTCGCTGGGGGCCAACTGCACCATCGTCTGCGGCCACACCGTCGGGCGCTACGCCTTTGTGGGCGCGGGCGCGGTGGTCACCCACGACGTGCCCGACCACACCGTGGTCGCGGGCAACCCGGCCCGGCGCATCGGCTGGATGTGCGAATGCGGCGTGACCCTGGAAGAATCCCTGCTGTGCCCGAGCTGCGGGCTGGCCTACGAGGAATCCGGCACCGGGCTGGTGCGCAGGGGCTAACGGCCGGAAGACCCGGCCCGTACAGGAGAAGGCATCCATGATTCCCTTTGTGGACTTGAAGAAGCAGTTCGGCCTGCTGGAGAAGGACATCCGCGCGCGCATGGACGCGGTGCTGGCGCACGGGCGCTACATCATGGGTCCGGAGGTCGGCGAGCTGGAGGAGAAGCTGGCGGCCTTCGTGGGCGCCAAGCACGCCGTGGGCTGCGGCAGCGGCACCGACGCCCTGCTCATGGCCCTCATGGCCCTGGGCGTGGGCCCGGGCGATGCGGTCTTCACCTCGCCCTTCACCTTCATCGCCACGGCCGAGGTCGTGACCCTGCTCGGGGCCACGCCGGTGTTCGTGGACGTGGACCCGCAGACCTTCAACCTGGACCCCGCGGCCCTGGCGCGCGCCGTGGGCGCGCTCAAGGCCAAGGACCCCGCCGCCCATCCGCTGCCCGCCGGGTACGAGGCGCTGACCCCGCGCGGGATCATCCCGGTGGACATCTTCGGCCTGCCCTGCGACTACGACGCCATCGACGCCGTGGCCGCCGAGCACGGGCTGTGGGTGGTGGAGGACGCGGCCCAGTCCTTCGGCGCGACCTACAAGGGCGCGCGGACCTGCTCCTTCGGGCGCATCGGCTGCACCTCCTTCTTTCCGGCCAAGCCCCTGGGCTGCTACGGCGACGGCGGGGCCCTGTTCACGGACGACGCCGACCTGGCCGAGCTGCTGGACTCCATCCGCGTGCACGGCAAGGGCTCGGAAAAGTACGACAACGTGCGCACCGGCGTGAACGGCCGGTTGGATACCCTGCAGGCCGCCATCCTGCTGCCCAAGTTCGCGGCCTTCCCGGCCGAGATCGCGCAGCGCCAGGCCGTGGCCGAGCGCTACGCGGCCGGGCTGGCCGACGTGGAGGGCGTGGCCGTGCAGCGCGTGCCCGAGGGCTGCGCCTCGGCCTGGGCGCAGTTCTCCGTGCTGCTGCCCGGCGGACGCGAGGCCGTGCAGGCCGCGCTGAAGCAGGAAGGCGTGCCCACGGCCGTGTACTACCCGCGGCCCCTGCACCTGCAGACCGCGTACGCCCCGCTGGGCTATGCGGCGGGCTCGCTGCCCGTGTGCGAGGACCTCTCGCGGCGCATCGTGCACGTGCCCATGCATCCCTATCTGGAGGAGGCGCAGATCGGCACGATCTGCCGGGCCGTGGCCCAGGCCGTGGCCTAGCCGGGGGCGGGCCGGGGCGGCGCGCGCGCCGTCGCGCCGCTTGACGAATCTTGACATCGCGCGCCGGGGGACGCCGGGCGGGGCCTGCCCGCCCGGCGTCCGCGCGTGCGGCGGCCGGATGCCGCCGGACAGGCACGAATCCTGCTGCGCCCGGGCCGCGCGGCAAATGTCGCCGCGTCCCTGACCGGCTGCGTCCCTGACGGGCCGCGCCGCGGGGGCGGCCGCAAACCAAGAGGTGAGACATGCACAAGGCACTGGTCCTGGGAGCGGGGGGATTCATCGGCGCGCACCTGGTGCGCAGGCTCAAGGCCGAGGGCTTCTGGGTCCGCGGCGTGGACCTGAAGCACCCGCCCTTCGCGCCCACCGCGGCCGACGACTTCGTGGTCGGCGACCTGCGCGATCCCGTGCTCTGCCGCGAGGTCATGGCCGCGCCCCAGGGCGCGCCCTTCGACGAGGTCTACCAGCTCGCCGCGGACATGGGCGGCGCGGGCTACGTCTTCGTGGGCGAGCACGACGCCGCGATCATGCACAACTCCGCGACCATCAACCTCAACGCCGTGGACGCGGCCGCCGCGGCCAAGGTCGGGCGCATCTTCTACTCCTCCTCGGCCTGCATCTATCCCCTGCGCAACCAGATGGACCCGGACACCCCGGACTGCGCCGAGGGTACGGCCTACCCGGCCAGCCCGGACAGCGACTACGGCTGGGAAAAGCTCTTCAGCGAGCGCCTCTACCTGGCCTACGCCCGGAACACGGGCCTGCAGGTCCGCATCGCGCGCTACCACAACATCTTCGGGCCCGAGGGCTCTTGGAACGACGGGCGCGAAAAGTCCCCGGCCGCGCTGTGCCGCAAGGTGGCCGAGGCCGAGGACGGCGGGGAGATCGAGATCTGGGGCGACGGGCTGCAGACGCGCTCGTTCCTGTACATCGACGAGTGCCTGGAAGGCTCCATCCGGCTGATGCGTTCGGATTTTTCCGGCCCGGTGAACATTGGTTCGGACGAGATGGTCAGCATCGACCAGCTGGCCGGGATCATCATGGCCGCCGCGGGCAAGCCGCTTGCCCTGCGCCACGTGGACGGCCCCCTGGGCGTGCGCGGGCGCAACTCGGACAACCGGCTGGTCTTCGAGAAGCTCGGCTGGCGGCCGACCCGGCCCCTGGCCGAGGGGCTGGCCGCCACCTACGCCTGGATCGCGGACCAGGTTCGCGCGGCCCGGGCCTAGCCCGGGGCCGCGCCGGTCCCCACCGTTTCCGTTCCGGTCCCCGTTGCCGCGTCCCGCGCCGGGGTGGCAACGCGTTCCACCATTTCCCGCAGTTGTTCCATGGCCAGGGGCTTGGCCAGGTAGTGGTCCATGCCCGCGGCCAGGAACCGCTCGCGGTCCCCGGCCATGGCGTAGGCCGTGAGCGCGACCACGGGCGCGCGGGCGTTGCGCGCGCAGGCCGGGTCCTCGCGCAGCCGCCGCGTGGCCGCCAGGCCGTCCAGCACGGGCATCTGCACGTCCATGAGCACAAGGTCGAAGTCCTCCACGCCCAGCCGTTGGACGGCCTGTAGGCCGTCCTCCACGTCCACGACCGCATGGCCCATCCGTTCCAGCATCTTGGAGGCGGCCAGCCGGTTGACCGGGTCGTCCTCGGCCAGGAGCACGCGCAGGCTGGGCGTTTCTGGCGCGACGGGCGACTCCTGGGCGCGGGCGGCCGCCCGGCCCGCGTCTTCCGCCTCCTTCTCCATCACGGGCTCCTGATCCTCGGCCGCGGCGAACGTGGCGCAGAAGTACATGGTCGTGCCCCTGCCCAGGTCGCTGTCCACGGCCACGCTGCCGCCCATGAGCGTGACCAGGCGCTTGACGATCTGCAGCCCCAGCCCCGCGCCCTTGAAGCGGCGCTGGTAGGAGCCGTCCACCTGCACGAAGGGCTCGAACACGTCGTCAAGCCTGTCGTCGGGGATGCCGATGCCCGTGTCCGCCACCGTGAAGAGCAGGCGCGGCCGGTCCGGGACCAGGGCGGGCAAGGGATAGACCTCGACGCGCACCCCGCCGTGCTCCGTGAACTTGAGCGCGTTGCCCACGAGGTTGAAGAGCACTTGGCGCAGCCGGGCCGCGTCGCCCTGGAGCCGCTCGGGCACGGTTTCGTGCACGTGCGCGTCCAGGACCACGCCCTTGTCGCGCACCGTGAACTGAAAAGTCTCGCGGACCGAGTCCAGGAGTTCGCGCGGGCGGAAGGTGTCCTCGAAGAGGTTCAGCCGCCCGGCCTCCACCAGGGAGAGGTCCAGGAGGTCGTTGATGAGCTGGGTCAGGGTCCGGGCCGACTGGCGGGCCCGGTCCACGAAGGTGCGCTGCTCCCCGGCCAGGTCCGTGCCCTGCAGGAGCTGGAGCATGCCCAGCACGCCGTTGATGGGCGTGCGCAGTTCGTGGCTCATGTTCGCCAGGAACTCGCTCTTGGCCCGGCTGGCGCTTTCGGCCTGCTCCTTGGCCGCCACCAGTTCGCGCTCGACTTCGCGCTGCGCGGTCACGTCCTGGAAGATGCAGTGCGCACGCACGAAGCCCCCGCGGTCGTCGCGTTGCGTGCGGGCGCTGAAGAGCGCCTGCAGCCAGCTCCCGTCTGCGCGGAGCAGGCGGAACTCGCGGCCGTCGAGGGACGCTGCGTCGCGCGGCAGGGGCGCGCCGGACCGCAGGCCGCCCAGGTCGTCGGGGTGCAGGAAGTCGCCGAACCACGCGCCGAGCACCTTTTCGCGCGCATGGCCCGTCTTCTCCAGCCACTCGTCGTTCACATGGAGCACCCGGCCGTCCTCGCCCAGGGCGAGGTAGGGCAGGGGCGCGTTCCGGAACATCTGCTCGTAGGCCTCGCGGGCCCGGTTCAGGCGGGTGAAGAGGTTGGCCGTGGGGTTCTGCAGGCAACTGACCACGAAGGCGCGGTACAGGGCGTAGGTGGCGGCCAGCTTGGCTGCGTGGCCCAGGATGTTGGAGAGGTCGTAGACCCCCACGTAGATGGTGAACAGCGCCTCCTGCGCGGCCAGGAAGAGGATCGCGGCCATGAGGTTGTTGCGCACGGCCGGGGCCGGGGCGGGCCGGAAGCGGGGCAGCAGCGCCAGGCACGCCAGGAACGCGGCGATGACCGCGTATTCGCCGCCGATCTTGAAGGCCGTCAGTCCGCTGCCCGCCACGTAGCAGTCCGGGAACAGGCCCGTGACGATGGCGAAGACGAGCAGCGCCGTGGTCCCCAGGACCGCGGCCATGGCCGTGGCGGGCGCCACGCGGCGGCCGGAGAGCAGCAGCGCGGCCAGCAGCGCGCCGCTCTGCAGGAAGCGCGCGGCCATCCAGTACTGGGTGGGCGGATTGGCGCTGTCCACGGCAAAGACGTGCATGCCCTTGTAGGCGAGCACGTGCAGCAGGTCGAGGAGGTTCACGCCCAGGAAGGAGACGCCGACCACGATGAACAGCGGGTTGTCCACCAGTTGGCGGGCGTTCCAGAAGACCAGAAAGATGGCCGCGCCCACGGCGATGGCCGCCAGCTCCACCAAGGTGTGGAAGAGCAGGAAGTTGAAGAACTGGGCGTGGTGCAGGAGCAGGACCGCGCCGAACACGGCCGCCGCGAGCAGCGGCAGGAGCACTGAGTTGTGCAGGGTTTTGGACGCCATGGCCTGACCTTGGTCCGAACTGCGCCGGACGGCTTTTTCCGGTGGCGGGCGGCCGCCGGGGAACGGCATTCTGAAGGCTACGGAACCGGGCGGGCGGGGGCCATTATAATCACGGCGCGGGAGGCCGGGGGCACCGGGGAGGTCGGCCGGGCGCCTTCCGTCCCTTTGTTCGCTGGTCAAGGCCGGTTGCGTTTTTTGTGCTTGCGTTTCGTTTTTCCCCCCGGTAGGTGGCGGGCGGGGACATGCTCCGGGAAACACGATGAACGCCCGCCAGGCCTGCGCTGCGGCGTTCGCGCAAGATCAGATGATGAGGATTGTCCAATGAAATGTCGCATTATGGGCGGATTGATCGCCGCCCTATGCCTGCTGTCGGCAACGTCCGTTCAGGCCGGGAACGTGTTGACGATGGCCACCACCACCTCCATGGACAACAGCGGGCTGCTGGACCTGCTCGCGCCCGAGCTCGCCAGGGATACGGGCATCGAGCTGCGCTGGACCGCCGTGACCACGGGCCGGGTCCTGAAGATGGGCGAGCGCTGCGAGGCGGACGTGCTGCTGATGCACGTTCCGGCCGCGGAGAGGAACTACGTGGACGAGGGCCTCGGCGTGGACCGCACCGAGGTCCTGTACAACGACTTCGTGATCGTGGGCCCGGCCTCGGACCCGGCGCGCATCGCGGGCAAGGGCGTGGTCGCGGCCATGAAGGCCATCGCCGGGGCCAAGGCCCCGTTCTGCAGCCAGGGCGACAACTCCGTCACGAACAAGAAGGAGCAGTCCCTGTGGCGGGAGGCGCACCTGCCCATTCCCGAGCGCTCGCGCTGGTATGTGGAGACCGGCCGGGGCATGCTCGCGACCATGGATGCCGCCGCGGAAAGGGGCGGCTACGCCGTGGCCGACCGGCGCACCTGGATCAGGTACGAGTCCAAGCACGGCGGCAATCCGCCCCTGCGGATCCTGCTGGAGGGCGGCGAGGAGCTCGTGGACCAGTACAGCGTGGTCGCGGTCAACCCGCAGCGCTGCACCGGGGCCCGCTACGACCTGGCCTCGACCTTCCGCGCCTGGATGGCCTCCCCGGCCACGCAGCAGCGGATCGAGGACTTCAAGCTGATGGGCAAGGAGTTGTTCACGGCCAACGCCAAGTAGGACGACGGGTTTTGGGCGCGCGGGGCTTTTCGCCCCGCGCGCCCTTTTTTTGCGCTCTCCCGGGATTCCTCCGGGCCTTCGGCCCGGGGCCGGGAAGGGGTTCGCGGCCTTTCCGGCCGCAACGGTCTGGACGGACGGGGCGGGCCCGCGTAGCATCCGCCGAGGCAGGGGACCGCCCGGGGGGCGGGCGGAGGCGGCAACCGTTCGGGGGCAAAGGAGTCGAAGACGCATGGACATCGATGCGACCATCGCCGCGCTCAAGGCCGAGCCCGGCTTTGCGGAAAAGGTGGGCATGATTCTGGTGCACAACGGCGTGGTGCGCGGCACCCGGCGCGGCACGGGCGAACCCGTGGCGCGCGTGGACGTGCGCCCGGACCACGCGCGCATCGCCGAGCTCTGCGCCGAGTATTCGGCGCGGCCGGGCATCTTCCGCGCCCTGGCCGAGGCGCGCGGCGGGGTTCTCGAACCCGGCGACGACCTGCTCTGGATCGTGGTCGCGGGCGACATCCGCGAAAACGTCAAGGCCGCACTGGCCGAGCTGCTGGACCGCATCAAGTCCGAGGCCGTGGCCAAGCGCGAGGAACTGGCCGGCGCGGACTAGCGCCGGCGGCGGGGCTCACTCGGCCTCGAACGTCCCGCTCTTGCCGCCGCTCTTGTGCACCAGTCGGCAGTCGGTGATCACGATGTCCTTCTGCACGGCCTTGCACATGTCGTAGATGGCCAGGGCGGCCACCTGCGCGGCCACCAGGGCCTCCATTTCCACGCCGGTCTTGCCCTCGGTGCGGGCCTCGCCCGTGACGTGGATGGCGTGCCCGGCCGCGTCGGCCGCAAAGGTCACGTCCACGAAGCGCAGGAAGAGCGGGTGGCACAGGGGAATGAGCTCGTGGGTGCGCTTGGCGGCCTGGATGCCCGCCACCTGGGCCACGGTGAAGGCGTCGCCCTTGGGCAGTTCGCCGCGCGTGAGCAGCCCGAAGGTGCGCGGGGCCAGGCGCACGGTGCAGCGCGCCACGGCGCGGCGTTGCGTGTCGGCCTTGGCGCCCACGTCGACCATGCGCGGGCGGCCCTCGTCCGTGATGTGCGTGAGTTTTTCGTCCATGTGGGTCCTTTTTGGGATTCTTTTTGAAGGCCTTTTGGCCGTTCCGCCGGGAAGGCGGATTGCGTCCGCGGGCCGCGCGGCCGAGTGTACACGCGTGCGGCCCGTCCCGGCAACCGTCGGGCCCGGCACGCCCGGTGCGCCCGGTGCGGCCGATGCGGCCGGCGTGGCGGACGTCCCCCTAGTCCACGGGCCCTTGCGGCGCGCTGCGCGCCGCGACCGCCCGGCAGACCGAGCGAGGTGCAGGCATGCGACTGGATGTGGAGTTGAACGAGCCGTTGGTGCTGGAAAAGGGCCAGGGCGTGGCCCTGGGACCCGGGCGGCCGTGGGCCTGGGCCGGGCCGTTCCTGGTCGTTCGTCCCGGCCACGGCGGGTCCGGTCACGGTGGACCCGGTCCGGCCGGACCGGTGGCGCGCGCGGGCATGTACCTGGGCGCGGCGGACCTCGCCGGACCCGAGGACAAGACCCCGGCCGCGCGGGACGCGCTCCTGCAGGTGGAGGGCGTGCTCCTGGCCCCGTGCGCGCCGGGCGGGACCGGTCCCGCGCCCTTCGACGCGGCCGCCGACCAGGCCACCGACCAGGGCGCGGGCCCGTGCGCGGGCGCATCGCGCTGGCCCGTGCTGCGTGCCCTGGACCGCGTGGAGCTTTCCGCCGGGCGCTTCGGCCTGGAGCTGTGGCGCGCCGGGGTCAGCGTGGCCTGGATCACGCTTTCGGACAAGGGCGCGGCCGGGCTGCGCGCGGACAAGAGCGGCCCGGCCGTGGAGGCCGCCTGCCGCAAGGACATCGCCGTGAGCCTGGCGCGCGGCTTCCTGCTGCCCGACGAGCCCGCGGCCCTGCGCGCGCTGGTGGCGCGCCTGGCCTGGGTGGAGGGCTTCGACCTCATTGTGACCACGGGCGGCACCGGGCTGGCCCCGCGCGACGGCACGCCCGAGGCCGTGGCCCCGCTCCTGGAGCGGCGGCTGCCGGGCTTCGAGCAGGCCATGATGGCCGCCTCGTTGGCCAAGACCCCGCGCGCGGCCATCTCCCGCGCCGTGGCGGGCACCGTGGGCGGGTCCATCCTCGTGGCCCTGCCGGGCAGCCCCAAGGCCGTGGCCGAGAACCTGGTGGCCGTGCTGCCCGCGGTGGAGCACGCCCTGGACAAGCTCCAGGGCGACCCGGCGGACTGCGCGGCCTAGCGCCTTGCGCGTCGTGGGCACCGTGCGCCGCAACCCGAAACAAGGAGAAGCCATGCGGGCCATCGCCATCGTCGGCTGGAAGAAATCGGGCAAGACCACCCTGGGCCTGGCCCTGGTCGAGGCTCTGGCGCGGCGCGGGCTGCGCGTCGCGGCCGTGAAGCACGCCTCGCACGGGTTCGACCGCGCGGACCGCGACACGGCGCGCTACATGGAGCACTGCGCCTGCGTCTGCGGGGTGGGCCCGGAGGAGACCTTCGCGGCCTGGCCGCGCGAGCGCGGGCTGGACGTGCTCGCGCCGCTCCTGGGTGCGGACGTCGTGGTCGTCGAGGGCGGCCGCGACCGGTTCGTGGCGCCGCGCATCATTATGGGCAGCGCCGAGGGCGCGGGCGACGGCGGGCCCGGGGACCTGGCCCCCGAGCTGGCCCTGGCGACCGTGGGCTGCGACCTGCCCGGCGTGCCGCGCGTGGAGGACCCGGACGCGCTGGCCGCGCTGGCGGCCGAGCGCGGGTTCCTGCTGCCGGGGCTGGACTGCGGGGCCTGCGGCCGCGACGACTGCCGGGCCATGGCCGCGGACATCGTGGCCGGCCGCGCCGCGCCCGGCGACTGTCCCACGTCGGGCGCCGCGCTGCGCATCACGGCCAACGGCCGGGCCATCGCCGCCAATCCCTTTGTCGAGCGCATCATCCGCGCGACCATCCTGGGCATGCTCGGCGAACTCAAGGGGTTCGAGCCCGGGCCGGTGCGCATTGAGCTGGACGGCTGATGCAGGGCGGCTTTTTCCGCGTGGTGGGCCGCGCGCGCGTGCTGGAGCTGGCCGCGGGGTTCGCGCCCGTGGCGGGCGCGGAGCGGGTCGGGCTGGAGGAGTGCGTGGGCCGCGTGGCCGCGGAGGACGTGCGCGGGCCCGAGGCCCTGCCCCTGGCCGCGCGCTCTTCCATGGACGGCTTCGCGGTGCGCGCGGCGGATACCTTCGGGGCCGCCGAGGCCGAGCCGCAGTACCTGGAGTGCGCGGGGGCCGTCGGCGTGAGCGGGTTTCCGGCCTTTTCCCTGACTCCGGGGCGCTGCGCGCGCATCCCCACGGGCGGTTGCCTGCCCGCCGGGGCCGACGCCGTGGTCATGGTCGAGCACACCGGGGAGCTGGTCAGGGGCATTGCGGGAACCGGCGGGCCCGCGGGCACCATCGAGGTGCGCCGGGCCGTGGCCCCGGGCGAAAACGTCATGGAGCGCGGCGAGGACCTGGCCGAGGGCGCGCTGGCCGTGCCCGCCGGGCGGCGGCTGCGCGTGGCCGACGCCGGGCTCCTGGCCGCGCTGGGCCGGGAATCCGTGCTCGCGGCCGCCCGGCCGCGCGTGGCCGTGCTCTCCACGGGCGACGAGCTGACCCCGCGCGGCGCGCCGCCCGAGCCGGGCCGCGTGCGCGACGTCAACTCCCTGACCGTCGCGCTCCTGGCCCGGCGCGCCGGGGCCGAGCCCGTGTCCTTCGGCATCGTGCGCGACGACCGCGAGGCCCTGGCCGAAACCCTGGACGCGGCCTGGCGCGAGTGCGACGCGGTGCTGCTCTCGGGCGGCAGCTCCGTGGGCGCGCGCGACCTCGCGGTGCGCGCGCTGGAGGGGTTCGCGGACGCGGAGATCCTGGTCCACGGCGTGAGCATGTCCCCGGGCAAGCCCGCGATCCTGGCCCGGCGCGGGGACAGGCCCGTGCTCGGCCTGCCCGGCCAGGTCGGCGCGGCCCTGGTGGTCATGCGCGTGCTGGGCGTGCCCCTGCTGCGCCACCTGGGCGGCGAGGCCGGTGCGCTGGAGCACGGGGCGCGGCCCGAACTGCGCGCCGTGCTGGCGCGCAACGCCGCCGCGCGCCAGGGCCGCGAGGAATTCGTGCGCGTGCGCCTGGAAGCGCGGCCCGGCGGCCTGCCTCTGGCGCATCCGCTGCCCGGCCCCTCGGGCCTGCTGCGCACCCTGGTGGCCGCCGACGGGCTGGCCGTGATCCCGGCGGGGGACGAGGGCGCGTACGCGGGCCAGGAGGTGGACGTGCTGCTCCTGTGACCGGGGCGCGCGTTTCACGACCGGGGCGGCCCACCGGGGCCGCCGTACCGCAATCCCGATAGGGCGAGCCGAGGAGCGCATGAGCGAGGACCGCAACATCTACCTGAGGACCGTGGCCCTGGCCGAGGCCCTGGACCTGGCCAAGGGCGCGGTGGACCGCGCCGCGATCCTGGGCGTGGAGACCGTGCCGGCGCACGAGGCCGCGGGCCGCGTCACGGCCGCGCCGGTCTTTGCGCGCTACTCCTCGCCCACCTTTCACGCCGCGGCCATGGACGGCATCGCCGTGCGCGCCGCAACGACCTTTGCCGCGCGCGCGGGGCGGCCCCTGGCCCTGCGCCGGGGCGCGGACTACGAGCCCGTGAACACCGGCCAGCCGTTGCCCCCCGGCATGGACGCCGTGATCATGGTCGAGCACGTGGAGCAGGTGGACGCGGACACGGCGTGCATCGAGGCCCCGGCCTTTCCCTGGAGCCACGTGCGCCGCATCGGCGAGGACATCGTGGCCACGGAGCTGCTCCTGCCCCGCAACCACCGCCTTTCGCCCTACGACGTGGGCGCGCTGCTGGCCGCGGGCATCTGGGAGGTCGCGGTCCGCGAGCGCGTGCGCATCCACTGCATCCCCTCGGGCGACGAGGTGCTGGACTTCCGCGACCGGCCCGCGCCCGCGCCCGGCGAGGCCGTGGAGTCCAACTCCCAGGTGCTCGTCTCCCTGGCCAAGGGCTGGACCTGGGGCGTGGAGGTGGTCGCGGGGCCCCCGGTGGCCGACGAGCCCGAGGCCCTGGCCGCGGCCGTGGAGGCGGCGCTGGACGCGGGCGCGCACATCGTGGTCCTGGGCGCGGGCTCCTCGGCGGGCAGCCGCGACTTTTCGCGCGCCGTGTTCGAGCGCGTGGGGCGCGTCCTGGCTCACGGCATCCGCGTGATGCCCGGCAAGCCCACCATCGTGGGCGCGGCGCGCGGGCGGCTGCTCGTGGGCGCGCCGGGCTACCCGGTCAGCGCCGTGGTCTGCTACGAGGACGTGGTCGCGCCCCTGGCCGCGTGGCTGGCGCACACCGTTGCGCCGGAGCGGCCGCGCGCGCGGGTGCGCCTGGCGCGGCGCACGCCCTCGCGCCTGGGGCTGGAGGAGCGCGTGCGCCTGGCCGTGGGCCGCGTGGGCGGCGAGCTTTCCGGCGCGCCCCTGGGCCGCGGCGCGGGGATGATCACCACGCTCACGCGCGCCCAGGCCGTGCTGCGCATCCCGGAAAACCTCGAGGGCCGCGAGGCGGGCGAGGTCGTCGAGGTGGATCTGCTGGGCGCGCCGTCGGACGTGGAGCGCGTGCTCATGCACGTGGGCAGCCACGACAACACCCTGGACCGCATCGCCGACCGGCTCATGGGGTTGGAGACGCCGCTCGTCCTGGTCTCGGCCCACGTCGGGTCCATGGGCGGGCTCGCGGCCCTGGCCCAGGGCACCGCACTCTTCGCGGGCTGCCACCTTTTCGACCCGGCCACGGGCGACTTCAATTTCCCCTTCCTGGAACGGCACCTGCCCGGCGTGGACGTGACCGTGATCAACTTGGCCATCCGCCACCAGGGGCTCATCGTGGCCCCGTCCAATCCCAAGTCCATCCGGGGCGTGGCCGACCTGGCGCGCGCGGACGTGCGCTTCGTCAACCGCCAGCGCGGCGCGGGCACGCGCATCCTCCTGGATCACCATCTGGCCCTGGCGCACATCGATCCCTCGGCCGTGCGCGGCTACGGCGACGAGGAGGTCACGCACATGGGCGTGGCCGTGAACGTGAAGACCGGCGCGGCGGACTGCGGCCTGGGGATCCTGTCCGCAGCCGCGGCCCTGGAGCTGGGCTTCGTGCCCATGGCCCGCGAGCGCTACGACCTGATCATCCCCGCGGCGGCCCTGGCCGACGCGCGCGTGGCGGCCCTGCTCGGCATCGTGCGCAGCCCGGATTTCCAGGCCGAGATCCGGGCCATGGGCGGCTACGAGACCACGCTCACGGGGCGCGTCATGGCCCCGGGCATGGGCCTGGCCGACGGGTAGCCCGTTCCGTGCGTCGCCTGCGGCGTGGACCTGCGCCCGGGCGTCCCGCGCCGTTCTCCGCAGGGTTTTCGGACGCCCCGGAGTGCGCCGCCGTACTCCGTTCGCGGCGATTTCCCGGGATAATTCGCCGACCTGGGCGCCGAACCCTGTACGTGGCCCGGAAAATACCCTATCTGATACCGTGATTTCGCGCTGCCCGGCCGTTCGGCCGGGGCGCGCGGCAATGCGCAGCGCCGTCCTTCGGGCGGCGGGCGAAGGGCCTTGTCCCGGCGCGCGAGGCGTCCGGGTCGGCCGTGGAGCGCTCATGAACGGCAGGCGGAGCACCCCCCATGGGTTAACCAGGACCCCGAACGGCCCCGGCGGACGGCCGGGGGCGCGGCGTCGCGCGATGCGGCCCGTGCGGCGCGCAAAGGGCGGGGGCCGGTGAGGTCCGTGCTCTTCCGCGTGGACGCGGGGCGGCGCTGGGGCGTGTCCATGGGCCACGCCATGCGCGCCATGACCGTGGGCCTGCATTTTCTGGTGGACCACCTGGTCTACTTCCTCATGCGCGACTATCCCGAGGGCGTGGCCTTTGTGCGCTCCAGCGGGTTCCAGGTGCTCGAGGCCCCGGCGGACAAGGCCGACGCGGCCATCCTCCTGCCGCACGTGGAGCGGCTGCGTCCGGCCCTGGTGGTCACGGACCTGCCGAGCCTGGACGGCGCGCGCATTTTCGACCGCTGCCGCGAGCTGGACGTGCCCACGGCGGCCTTCGACATTCGGGGCGACCTCACGGGCGCGCCGGACCTGGTGATCAACTCCTCGGCCGTGCCCTCGTTCACGGCCTATCCGGACCTGCCCGCGTCCACGGCGCGGCTCACGGGCCCGGCCTACCACGTGCTGCGCGACGTGCCCGAGGTGCAGCCCGTGCACGAGACGGTCTCCAACGTGCTCCTGACCTGCGGCGGGTCCGACCCGGCCGGGCTGACCCTGCGCGCCCTGCGCGCCCTGGCCGCGCGGCCGCTGCCCTTTGCCCTGCACGTGGTCCTGGGCCCGGCCTATGCGGACACGGTCCGCGTGAAGGTCGCGGCCCACGACGCCGAGGGCCTGGTCCTGGTGCACGAGTGCCCCGAGGATTTCGTGGGGCTGCTCTCGCGCGCGGACGTGGTGGTTACGGCCTGCGGCCAGACCCTGTACGAATGCGCGGCCCTGGGCCGCCCGGCGGTCATGCTTCCGTCCATCGAGCACGAGGAGGAGGAGGCCGCGTTCTTCGCCCGCGAGGCGGGCTTCGCCGACGTGGGCCGCTGGGACGACGCGGCCTCGCCCGAACGGCTGCGCGCGGCCGTGGACCGGCTCATGGACCCGGCCGTGCGGCGCGCCCTGCACGAGGCCGGGCAGCGTCTGGTGGACCGCCAGGGCTTTTCGCGCGTGTGCCGGAGCCTGCGCGCCCTGGTGGAGTGACGCCGGGCCCGGGCGCGGGGCCTGCCGTTCCGATCCGCCGCCGCTCCCCTGAGCGCCCTGCGCGCCGTGGGGGCCGCCGGGCCGTGCGGGGCGTCCACCCCTCGTCTTCGCCTTCCTCCTCTTGGCTTTGCCTGCGGTCCGGGCTTCCTTGACGCCGGGCCGCACCCCCCGTATCCCTTGGACAGGCACGCCGCCCGCCGGGCGGAGCGAACGGCCGGACGGTCCCGGCCTCGACCAACGCAAGGAGTCCGTTCCATGATCACGTCCATCGTCCTGATGAAGGTCGAACCCAAGAAGATCAACGAGGTGGCCCAGCAGCTCGCCGGGCTGGAGCGCATCAGCGAGGTCTATTCCGTGAGCGGCCGCTACGACATCGTGGCCATGATCCGCACCGCGGAGAACGAGGAGCTTTCCCAGGTGGTCACGGAGCAGTTCCTGCAGATCGACGGCATCGTCTCCTCGGAGACGCTCATCGCCTTCCGCGTCTTCTCCCGCTACGACCTGGAGCGCATGTTCGACATCTCCTGACGCGCCGCACGCAGCGTGCGGCGCGGACATCCGGCCGCTCCCGGCGCCGGGCGCGGCGCGCACGAACGCGGACGCAAAAAGCGGGGCCGCACCCACAAGGGTGCGGCCCCGCTTTTTGCGCGCTGCGCACGGCGCGCGTCAGCGCGTGCGGATCACGGGCACCACACTCATGCCCACGCGCAGTTCGGGCAGGGGCTCCTTGCCCGCGTCGAGCACGATCTTTACCGGGACGCGCTGGACCACCTTGACGAAGTTGCCCGAGGAATTCTCCGGCGGGAAGAGCGAGAAGGCCGAGCCGGTCCCGGCCATGATCGAATCCACCCGGCCCGGGAAGGTCCTGCCCGGGTAGGTGTCCACGGCCACGTCCACGCGCTGGCCCGGGCGCACATTCTCCAACTGCGTCTCCTTGAAGTTGGCGGTGATCCAGAGTTCCTCGGGGTCCAGGGGCACCACGGCCAGGAGCTTTTGACCGGCCGCGACCTGCTGGCCCGGCTCCACGTTGCGCTTGGTCACGAAGCCGTCCACCGGCGAGGTGATGCGCGTGTAGGAGAGGTTCAGTTCGGCCTGCTTCACGCGGCTGCGCTCCAGCTCCACGCGGGCGCGCTGGGCCAGGGCCTCCTTGGCCTTGATGCGGGCCTGGTCGTGGCCCGTGGCCGCCAGGCGGATCTCGGCCTTGAGGCGGTTCACGTCCTGTTGCAGGGAATCGCGCTTGCGGGCCACGGCCGCGGCGTTGGCACGCGCCGAGCGCAGCTCGGCCTGGGCCGAGAGCAGGGCCGTGTGCGCGGTGTCGTAGGCGGACTGGGCCACCACCTGGCGCGAACGCAGCTCCTCGTAGCGCTCCATGTCCAGGGCGGCCTGGTGCTCCTGGGCCTCGGCGCTGGCCACGGCCTGGCGCGCGACCTCCTCCTCCTGCGCGGCCTGGTCCAGGTTCCTGTACTGGGACTGCAGCTGCGAATTGGCCTGGACCACGCGCGAATCCGTCTGGCTGACCTCCAGGGGCACGCCCAGCTCCTGGGCCGCGAGCTCGCTCTCGGCCGTGGAGAGGTCGGCGCGGGCCTGGGCCAGGGCCACCTCCAGGTCCGTGGGGTCCAGCTCCACGAGCACCTGCCCGGCCTTGACGCGCTGGTTGTCCTCCACGGGCACGGTGGTCACGTAGCCGTCCACGCGCGGGGTCACGGTGTAGATGTGCCCGTCCACGTAGGCGTCGTCGGTCTCCTCCACGCCCCAGGTGCGGTAGAACCAGGCCCCGCCCGCCGCGCCCGCGAGCAGCAGGGCCACGACAAGGATCGCGATCCGGCGCGTGGGGGCGGAGGTGGGGCCGTCCGGGGAGGTTTTCTTCGATCTGTTGAACATGTCGTCGTCCGTTGCGTCCGGCGCGCTGCGCCGGTTTGAAGTGCCTGGGATGGTGCCGCGGCTAGCCGTGGGCTTCCTGCGCCGGCGCGCCCGTCGTGTTCTCCGGCGCGTTGGCCTCCGGCGCGCTCGTGCCCCCGGCCGCCTTCTTGCTGTTCATGGCGCGGCGCGGCCGCCGGAAGAAGGCCACGCCGAACACGCACACGAGGCAGAGCAGGGCCAGGGAGCGGAAGATGTCGTCGTAGGTCAGCACGGCGGCCTGTTGCAGCAGGGAGTGGTACAGGGTCACGTAGGCCTGTTGCGAGGCCTCGGCCGCGTTGGTGTGCTGCGCCAGGGAATCGGCCAGGGCCTGGTGGCGATCGACGAACACGGGGTCGAAGGCCGAGGTGTGGGCCACGAGCAGGGCCTGGTGGGCCTGGGTGCCGCGCGCGAGCATGGTCGTGACCAGGGAGATGCCGATGGAGCCGCCGATGTTGCGCATCAGGTTGTAGATGCCCGCGGCGTTGCCCATCTGCTCCACGGGCAGGTGGGCCATGGACGTGGTGCTCAGGGGCACGAAGATCAGCCCCATGGCCAGGCCCATGATCACGTTGGGCCCGACCACGTCGGACATGCCGATGTCCAGGTTCAGGCCGCTGAACAGCCAGGCGGAATAGCTGAGGATGCAGAACCCGATGCCGATCAGCGCGCGGGAGTCGATGCGCCCGATGAGGCGGCTGACCAGGACCATGGCCATGACCGCGCCGAAGCCGCGCGGGGACAGGGCCATGCCGCTGTCCAGGGCGGGGTAGCCGAGCACGTCCTGGAGGAACAGGGGCAACAGGGCCACGGTGCTGTAGAGCACGATGCCCACGGCCGTGATCATGGCCGTGCCCATGGCGAAGTTGTTGTCCTTGAGGATGCGCAGGTTGACGATGGGGTGCTTGGCGCGCAGCTCCCAGACGCAGAACGCGCCCAGGCAGACCACGCACACGGCGAAGAACCAGCGCAGCCACACGGCCGAGAACCAGTCCACCTGCTGGCCGCGGTCCAGGATGATCTGCAGCGCGGCCAAGCCCAGGGCCATGAGCCCGAAGCCGATGTAGTCCACCCGGCCCTGGTTCCTGGCCTTGGCGGCCGCCAGGTAGGGCGGGTCCTCGATGAACCGCTGGCAGAGCAGCAGCGCCAGCGCGCCGATGGGCAGGTTGATGTAGAAGATCCAGCGCCAGGAATAGTTGTCCGTGATCCAGCCGCCCAGGGTCGGGCCGATGATCGGGGCCACGACCACGCCCATGCCGAACACGGCCATGGCCACGCCGCGCTTTTCCGGCGGAAAGCTCTCCAGCATGATCGACTGGGACAGGGGCTGCAGCGCGCCGCCCGCCGCGCCCTGGAGCACGCGCGCCATGACCAGCGCGGCCAGGGTGGGCGCCGCGCCGCACAGGGCCGAGGCCGCCACGAACAAGCCCACGCAGGTCATCAGGAAGCGCTTGCGGCCGAAGGTCACGGAGAGCCAGCCCGTAAGCGGCAGCACGATGGCGTTGGAGACCAGGTAGCTGGTCAGCACCCAGGTGGCCTCCTCGTTGCTGGCCGAGAGGTTCCCGGCCATGTGCGGCAGGGCCACGTTGGCCACGGACGTGTCCAGCACCTCCAGGATGGTCGCGAGCATGACCGAGATGGCCACCAGCCAGGGGCTGACGCCCGGTTTCCAGGGCTCGGCGGCCGGGGATGCGGAGGTGGAGGCGGGCATTGTCTGGTTCTCTGGAGGTTGCGGGTTGCGGAAATGGCGCGGGTTGCGGACTCGGGGCGCGGGCGGGCCGGGGCGGCCGTCAGGCGTTCGCCGGGGGCGTTATGGCGGCCAGGACCATGTGCAGGATGTGCGCGCAGACCTCGTCGGGGTCGCCGGGGGCCTCGCCGTAGACGTAGACCGAGCGGGACAGGCCGGTGATCATGCGCGCGGAGAGGTCCGGCCGCGGGTCCACGAACACGCCCTGTTCCACGCCGCGGCGCAGCACGGCCTCGACCTGGTCCACGAGGCGCTGGCGCAGCTCGGAGCCGCGCTTGGGGTCCACGGGGCAGGCGTTGCTCTCGCGGATCAGGCGGAAGAGTTCCGGGTTGTCGTGAGACAGGCGCACCAGGGATTCGACCACGATGCGCAGTTGCTCCTCGGGTTCCTCCCCGCCGTCGCGCAGCCGTTTTTCCAGGGCCACGACGTTTTCGGCGAAGCGGTCGTGGACCACGGCGGCGTAGAGGTCGTCCTTGTCGCGGAAGTAGAGGTAGAGCGTGCCCTTGCCCACGCCCGCGGCGGCGGCCACGTCCGTGAGCAGCACCTTGTGGAAGGGCCGCAGCGAGAAAAGCCGCGCCGCTGCGGCGAGAATCTTTTCGCGTTTTCCTGCGTCCGGGACCTGCATGTCGTCGTTGCTCCCATGGCTGGTTACCATTTTGTAACCATCTCGAAATATTTCCATTACGCCAATACTGACCGGCCAGTCAGTAAGGGAGAGAGGGAAATAGGCCTTTGTACCCCGCTGGTCAACCCTTTGGGAGGGAGTTTTTTCGGGAGGGGGAAGTACGAGCCGGGTGTGCAACTAGTAAGGGGCATGGACAAGACATCAGTCGTTGGCGGGCGCGCGATGACTTGGGTATCGGCGTAAGAGGGGAAATTTGAGTCTACTTTTTTCAGGCCGTTTGGTATATTGCGCTATATTTGATGACACGGACGAAATGTGAGCGCGCGATCATGAGCAAATATATCGAGTTGGATAGGCGGTACTACGCTACCGATTTGGAAAAAGAGGAAGACTTCGCTGTTGAGCAAAGAGTCGAGTCCATGACGGGTGAAGGCCGTAGTGTCGATCTGGGCGGACTGCTCACGGACAATCGTCTCTCGGTGGTATTCGGCGAGGCCAGAAGCGGCAAGACGACGGAATTCAAGGAATGGATCCGGCGTGGGCATGAAAGGCAAGAGGACATTTTCTTTGCGGAAGTGCACGAACTGGCGAGCGCTCAACCCTCGCGCGACGCTCTTGCTCTCGCTGTAGGTGATTTTGACCGATTGGCAGCCTGGTGGGGCTCGACCTCTTCGGCCGTTTTTTTGCTGGATGCGGTGGACGAATCGAAGCTGCTGCGTCAAGGCAAATACGGTCGCGCGCTCGACGGGCTTGCCATGGTTTTGGAGGCTGAGCGCCTTGGGCGCGTAACGGTCTGCCTTTCCTGCCGCAGGTCGGCGTGGGACGACGAGCAGGACAAGCCGCCACTCCTGCGCCTTGCCGCACGCATGTCAAAAGGGGGTACTGAAGTCGAGCCCTCCTACTTCACCATCTGCCCGCTCGACGAGCACAGAATTCGCCTCTACGCCCGAGCCGTTGGGACCGATGTTTCCACCGTGTTCTTTTCAGAGCTCGATAGGGCCAAGGCCTGGGAGTTCGCGAGTCGCCCGGGCGATGTCGAGGCTCTGCTTGCCTATTGGAAGAGGGTGGGACGGATCGGCAACCTGACGGAGCTTGTCGAAGAGATGGTCGCGCGGCATCTGTCCGAAGCCAACCCTACCTACCAGGGCAAGGCCCCTCCGCCCGATAGACTTCGTCAGGGGGCAGAGAAGCTTGCGGCGGCGTCCATTCTCTGCGGGCAGCCGCATATCATGATCTCTCTGGGGGCGCACGAAGGCGGCCTCAATCCCTTTGATCTTTTGACGGGCTGGGAACTTCCCGAGGTGCAGGCGCTGCTGCACACCGGTATGTTCGACTCCCCGATTATCGGTAGAGTCGGGTTCCACACGCGAACGTTGAAAGAATACCTCGCCGCTTGCTGGCTACGTGATTGTCATGCCAGGGGCGCAGACTGGCGCGCTATCCGCGACATCTTGTTCGCTAGGGTTTATGGCCACCAGGTGCTGCGTCCTTCGCTTGCGGCCGTCGCCGCATGGGTGGCCCCGCATAGCGAGGTGCTGTTGCGCCATATCATCGAGCATGCGCCGGAGGTGCTGCCGGACATGGGCGATCCCCAAAAGTTGCCTGTTGAGCTACGCGCCGAGATTCTTCGTGCGCATGCGCGCAAGTACGCAGGCCGGAATAACACGGGATTAATGTTTGACCGTAGCCGACTGGCCTCCTTTGGATCGCCGGAATTGGTCCCCGTGCTGGACGAGCTTTTGGCGGATCGGACGCTGCCCGAGGATTCGGTGGACCTTTGCCTTGACGTGGCCCAGGCCGCTCGGCTTTCAGGGTGTTCCCGAGCAGTCATGGATATTTTTTCGGACGACTCCGTGGCTGAAGAACTCCGGATCACGGCCATGCGGACATTGCGGGTGATCGCCGGTGCCGAAGAACTCCAAAAGGTTCTCGCGCATATCATGGGGGATTTGGAGTGTAGCCCTCGCTTTCTCGGCGTGTCTGTAGAGTGTCTCTATCCGCTCCATATGTCTGAAAGGCAACTTTTGGAGATTGTGGACAGCGTAACCATCGAACAAACGGGGGCGCTGCCGCATGATTTTGTATCATGGGCGGGGTTCGCGATTAAGCGTATGGAAAATGCCGCACGCTTGGAAGCCCTCGGGAAAGAACTCACTCTACGGATTGATTTGCACCACATCGAAAGCGCTCTTAATAGTGGCCGCTACCGAGGTAGCCATTTATATTCATTACTGATTTATGTTGCCGGGCGATTGATTGAAATCGGGGTCGGAGCATTGTCGGTGGATTGGATTTTACAGTTGTGTGCAATTATCAGTTTTTTCCATGACTACGAACCCCGCGACGAGGAAGCGGCAATCGTATCGCTCGTGACTGGGAAAGAGGCTGCGGCGGCCAGAAAGGTCGTTTTCAATAACATGCGAACAATCAATGAAAGGGTGAACTCAAAGGAGGATGGTGGGTTCATCGCAGCAAAGTTTTTCCATACGTTTACCTGGTATATTGAGGATATTGAGTGGGTTCTGGAGGAAGTCGAAAAGAGTTTGTGTAAAGCCCCCGATTTCATGGACACAGTTTTTTTAAGTAGGGGCGATTCTAATG
>JACCQO010000025.1 GCA_015709205.1 Desulfovibrionaceae bacterium | reverse complement strand
GAGGCGGGGAGAGGCGGGACCTCTTTGCAAAGAGGTCCCGCCTCTCCCCGCCTCCCCCCGGCTCTTCGCCTTCGCCCCGCTCACCGCCGCGGCGCGCGCAAACGCAGGCCGCGCCCGGGTGGACGCGGCCGGTGGTGGGGAAAAGCGTCCCGGGGCGGTGTGGCGGAGGGGGCGACAAGGAGGAGCGCCCTATGCGCTGGAGGAGAACGAGGACTCGAGGGTGCGCAGTTTGCGCCAGAGGGTCGTGCGGCTGATGCCCAGGGCCTTGGCGGCCTGGGTCTTGTTGCCGCCGAACTCGTTGAGGGCCGTGACGATGGCGTTGGTCGCGGCCAGGCGCACGGAGGAAACGGCCTCGGTCTGGGAGTGGGGGATCACGCAGGCGGGCCCGATGTGCCGCGGGACCATGCGCCGCGGCGCTTCCGGGGGCTCGCAGGAGCCCAAGGCGCAATCGGCGTCGTCGGCCTGGGCCTCGGAGCCGTGGGCCAGCACGCTGATGCGTTCGCAGACGTTGAGCAGTTCGCGGACGTTGCCGGGCCAGTCGTAGGCCGCGAGCCGTTCCTCGGCCTCGGCCGTCGGGTACACGGGGTGGCCGCGCAGCCGCCGCCCACACTCGTCCAGGAAGTGCCGCGCCAGCAGGCGCACGTCGCCGCGCCGTTCGCGCAGGGGCGGCACGGTCAGTTCGAGCACGTCGAGCCGGTAGAGCAGGTCCTTGCGGAAGAGCCCGGCGCGGGCCTGTTCCTTGAGGCTCTTGTTGGTGGCCGCGATGACGCGCACGTTGACCGGGATGACGCGGTCGTCGCCCAGGCGCATGACTTCCTGCTCCTGGAGCACGCGCAACAGGCGGCCCTGGAGGGAGAGGGGGATTTCCGAAACCTCGTCGAGGAAGATGGTGCCGTTGTGGGCCAGTTCGAAGAGGCCGATCTTGCCGCCCTTGGCCGCGCCGGTAAAGGCGCCGCCCACGTAGCCGAAGAGTTCGCTTTCCAGGAGGTTTTCGGGCAGGGCCGCACAGTTGACGGCCACGAAGGGCTGGCGGCTGCGCAGGCTGGCGTTGTGCATGCTCTGGCTGAAGACCTCCTTGCCCGTGCCGGTTTCGCCGAAGATGAGCACGTTGGCGTCCACGCGGCTGAACTTCCTGGCCTGCTCGATGAGCCGGCGCAGGGCCGGGCTGTCGCCTCTACAGTCGGCGAAGGTGTAGCGGGCCACGTGGCCCTTCTTGTGCATGGAGGAGCGCACCTGGCCTTCCAGTTCCTGCAGGCTGCTGGCCTTCTGGAAGGTGGAGACCACGCCCAGGGGGGCGCCGTTGACGCTGATGGGCAGCAGGTTCTCCACGTAGACGCTGACGCCCTTCTTGTAGATGGAGCCGAGGCGTTTTTCGCCCGTGGCGAGCACGCTGAGGATTTCCGAGCCGGGCAGGACGTCCTTGACGGGCTTGCCCACAAAGAATTCGCCGCGGTCGGCGTTGCCGCCCAGGGCCTGGGCCGCGGCCTTGTTGCAGGTGGTGACCACGCCGTGCTCGTCGATGCTGACGATGCCTTCGTGGATGGTGTCCATGATCAGGCGCATGCGCTCGGCCGCGGCGCGTTCGCGGCGGGTGATGCGCGCGGTGTGGATGGCCTCGTCCAGGGCGTGCAGCACGGATTCCTCGCCGGACTCGATGAGCACGGCGGCGATGCCCTGCTTCTGGGCCTTTTCGTAGACCATGGCGCCGCCGATGATCACGTCCACGCCGCGGCGCACGCTTTCCTGGATGTAGCGGTCCGCGTCGCGCTCGCGGCTGATGAACTTGCACAGCAGCGAGACGCCGAGGGCGTCGGCCACGCCTTGGACGCCATCGACCATGTTGTGCGAGCCGATCACGGCGATGGTCTTGGGGTGGTAGAGCTGCTTGCAGCGGTGCACGGCGCTGATCACGTCGTAGCCGCTGACCTGCAGCTCGATGACGGGAATCTTGCCTTCCAGGCGTTCGCGCAGGGCCACAAAGGTCGCGCCGCGGCTGATGACCGCGTCGCTGGCCAACTCCAGGGAATCGACCTCGGCTTCGCCAACCGCCTGAACCACTTCCAGCTGGACGTCGTCTTTGGTGAAGGTGTTGATCCTGTCGCACGCGAAGCGCGTCAGGATGCCGTAGGGCGTCACAAACGTGATCTTGATCATTGCTCAAGCCCCGCAAACGCCGGGCCGCCACCCGGATGCAGTTGCGAATGAATCGTGAGCGGGCGGTCCGCCGGTGCCAACTCACGGGGGCCCGATGCCGAAGGGAACGGATCCAGGCAGCCTCTCGAAGAATTGCGACCAGAATAGGCCAAAATGCCTGTTTGTTCAAATGGGAAATCCTCGCGAAGGCCCGACACCAACGGTTTGCGACTCCCCAGCGGCCGGAAAGGGCTGCCGTGCCAAGATGTTGCGTCGTTGCTGCGGCGCTCGTTCCGGGACCGCTCGACAGCGTGTCGCAATCGTCCCGGGCCGGCTGCGACCGGGCCCCTGCGGCGCGCCGCACCGCCCTGCCTGTCGCAATTTCGTCACATTTGTTGACCTTTTCGGCACAATATCGTAGGCCTAGACTTGTCTGATGAGTCAATGAGTCGATGAGCAGATAAGTTCAGTCCGCTGTGCAGGCCGCGCCGCACGGGAACACGCCGAAAACACACCGGAAACGGAAAGGAGACCGAGCGAATGGGTCCCATCCGCAAAGTCAGGCTCTCGGAAAGCGTGGTCGACGCCATCCGGCAAATGATCGCCGACCAGGGCTTCGCGCCCGGCGACAGGTTCCTTTCCGAAAACGAACTCGCCGAAAGGCTGCAAGTCTCCCGCTCCTCGGTGCGCGAGGCCGTGCGCATGCTCGAAGTCACGGGCCAGGTCTCGGTCCGCCACGGCAAGGGCATCTTCATCGCCGATTCCGCCACACGCCAGTTCGAAGGGTTCGTGGACTGGCTCCGGGACAACGGCCAGTCCATCCGGGAGCACTTCGAGGTCCGCCTGATGATCGAGCCGCACACCGCCCGGCTGGCCGCGGAAAACGCCACGGACGAGGAGGTCGAAAGACTCTCGGCCGTGCACGAGGACTTCGTGCGCAACGCGGCGCGCTCCAACACCGACGAAACCATCCGCAGCGACCGGGAGTTCCACAAGCTCCTGGCCAAGGCCACGCACAACAGGACCCTCTTCGCCCTGACCAAATCCATGACCGCCTCGCTCCTGGACGGCTGGATCTCCAGCTTCCACACCCCAGGGCGCATGGACAAGACCGTGCACGAGCACGGCCTGATCCTCGAAGCCGTGCGCGAAAAGGACGCCGAGGCCGCGAAACGGCACATGCGCACGCACCTGGAAAACGCCATCCGCGACATCAAATCCTCGCTGCACCAGCCTTCCTGACGCGCCCGACGCCCCTACGGAGCCAGCATGTCCCTGCAGATCACCACCCTTGTCGAAAATTCCCCGGGCGAGCACCTGGGCCTGGTCCACGAGCACGGGCTCTGCTTCCACATCCGCGCGGGCAATCGGCGGCTGCTCTTCGACACGGGCCGGTCCCGCGCCCTGCTGGACAACGCCGCGGAACTGCGCATCGACCTGGAAGCCGTGCGCCACGTGGTCCTCAGCCACGGGCACTACGACCATTCCGGCGGCCTGCGCCACCTCATGGCCCGCCACACGAGCTTCGACGTGCTCGTGGGCAAGGGCTTTTTCGAAGAGAAGTACGCCCGCCACGGGGCCAGGCGCGAATTCCTGGGCAACAGCTACGACGCGCGCTTCCTGGCGGAGCGGTCCGTTTCCTGCGCCGAGCTGGACGAGCCCGTGCGCGAGATCGTCCCCGGCATCTTCGCGCTCACCGCCTTCCCGCGCCGCCACCCGGACGAGGTGGTCAACGAACGGTTCGTGATCCGCACGGCGAACGGGTTCCGGCCCGACGACTTCGCCGACGAGGTCATGCTGGTCGCGGACACGCGCAAGGGGCTGGTGGCCCTGCTCGGCTGTTCGCACCCGGGCGTGAAGAACATGCTCGACGCGGCGGCCGAGCGGCTGGGGCGCCCCATTTACGCCGTGGTCGGGGGCACGCACCTGGTGGAGGCCCCGCGCGACAGCCTGGCCCTGACCCTGGACTACTTCCGCCAAAAGGACATCCGCGTCATCGGCGTTTCGCACTGCACGGGGACCGAGGCCATGTGCGGCCTGGAGTCCTTTGCCGGCAGATACTTCCACAACCGGACCGGGAGCTCCCTGTTCGTCGAATAGGGCGCCGCCGTTGAGGACCGCGGTCGGGGGGAATCGCTCCCCGCGTTCGCGCACCCATTGACCAGTTTAAGGAGGAGGAGTGATGCTCATGCGGAGAAGAGTGTTCGGCCTGGTGTCCCTGGCCTTCGCGGCCCTGGTGCTGCTCGCGTTCCAAGCCCCGGCGTCCGCCGGCGACAAACCCATCGTCTGGAAGTCCTCGGGCCACGGCCCGGCCTCGGACCCGTCCCAGATCTACCACGACAAGCTCTGCAACGCGATCACCGAGGCCACGGGCGGCCGCCTGGTGGTCAAGCCCTTCGTGGGCGGCTCCATCGTGCCCGCGTACAAGGAACTGGACGCCGTGGACCAGGGCGTGCTGCAGATGGCCTACACCTGCCCCATGTACAACCTGGACAAGTGGTCCGCCGCGGGCCTGATCAGCTCGCGTCCGGGCGGCCTGCCGGGCGAGGCCCTGCGCACCTGGTTCGACTACGGCGGGGGCGCGGACCTGATGAACAAGATGATGGACGGCTACAACGTGATCACCTTCCCGGGCGCGCTGTCGCCCCTGCCGGAAGAGGTCTTCTTCCACTCCAAGGTCAAGCTGGAGAGCATGAAGGACATCAAGGGCCTCAAGGCCCGGTGCATGGGTGACGGCGGCGAGATCCTCAAGCGCATGGGCGCGGCCACGGTGATCATCCCCGGCGGCGAGCTCTACGAGGCCATGCAGCGCGGCACCATCGACGCCTTCGAGTACTCCACCCTGGCCTCCAACTGGAACATGCACTTCAACGAAGTGGCCCCCTACGTCTACCTCTCCCCGTCCCGCGCGCCCAGCGACCCGCAGGTCTTCTTCGTGAACAAGGAGGCCTGGAACGCGCTGCCCCAGGACCTCAAGGCCATCGTCCAGGCCGAGATCGCCCGCTTCACCCAGGAGCAGCACGAGTTCCTGGTCTACGAGTCCGTGAAGGCCGTGGACAAGTTCAAGGCCGCCGGCTGCCAGGTCCTGCGCGTGCCCAAGGACATCGAGGACGCCCTGCAGGCCGAGGCCGACAAGTTCTACGCCGAGAAGTCCAAGACCGAAGCCCCGATCTTCGGCGAGATCTACAACTCCATGCGCGAGTTCGGAAAGGCCTATTCGGCCAGCAAGTAGCCCGAGACGACAAGGAGAAAAGCATGTCCGTTCTACTGAAACTGCCGCGATACATAGACCGCCTGAGCGAGCTTTCGGGCGCTTTGGGAAAATGGTTTGCTTTTCTCCTTGTCCTTGTCGGGTCCTACGAGACGATCTCCCGGCATTTCTTCGGCGCGCCGACGATCTGGTCCTACGACACGCTGTGCATGGCCGGCGGCGTGGTCTACCTGCTCGGCGCGTCCTACGACCACATGCGCGACGCGCACACGCGCGTGGACATCATCTACAGCCACCTTTCGCCGCGCAAGCGCGCCCTGCTGGACATCGTCTGCGCGCTGCTCTTCTTCTTCCCGCTGATGACCGTGATGCTCAAGATGGCCATCACCTGGGCCCTGCGCGCCTGGCGCATCCACGAGGTCATGTTCAACAGCTTCTGGTATCCGCCCGCGGCGCCCTACCGCACGATCTTCGCCCTCGGCCTGCTGCTGCTCGTGCTCCAAGGTTTCGCCAAGCTCATCCGCGACGTCCACTTTCTGGTGAGGGGGAAGGAAATTGATTGATCTCAGCCCGGAAACCGTAGCCTTCCTCATGCTGGGAGGCGTGTTCTTCCTCGTCCTGACCGGCTTTCCCATCGCCTTCGTCATCGGCTCGGTGGCCTTTTTCGTCGGCATCCTGGAGTTCGGTCCCACGACCACCTTCCACATCCTCTACAGCCGGTTCTACGACCTTTCGCTCAACTATCCCTACCTGGCCGTGCCCCTGTTCACCTTCATGGGCGTGGTGCTGCAGCATTCGGGGATAACGCGGGACCTCTACCAGAGCCTGTACGAGGCCCTGGGACGGCTCCGGGGGGGCCTGCTGCTGGTGACGATCATCTTCGGCACCATCCTGGCCGCCTGCCTGGGCGTGATCGCGGCCTCGGTCACGATCCTCACGCTCATCGCCCTGGGCCCGATGATCAGCCGGGGCTACGACAAGTCCCTGGCCGCGGGCACCATCGTGGCCACCGGGACGCTGGGCATTCTCATCCCGCCGTCGATCATGCTCGTGGTCTACGGCCCGCAGGCGGGCATCTCCATCGGCCAGATGTTCATGGGCGCGGTCTTCCCGGGCCTGATCCTCTCGGGCCTCTACATCCTCTACGTGGTCGTGCGCTGCCACCTGAACCCGGCGCTGGGACCTTCGATCCCGGCCGAACAGATGACGCCGTTCTCCTTCGCCAAGCTCATGACCCTGATCAAGTCCCTGGCCCCGCCGGTGCTGCTGATGGTCTCGGTGCTGGGCACGATCTTCGCGGGCATCGCGCCGCCCACCGAGGCCGCGGCCGTGGGCTGTCTGGCCTCCATCCTGCTGGCGGTCTTCTACCGCAAGTTCAGCTGGGACCTGATCAGGCACGCCTCCATCGAGACCCTGCGCGTGTCGGCCTTCGTGGTCATGATCGCGGCCCTGTGCTACGCCTTCGTGGGCATCTTCATGAACGCGGGCTCGGGCGACGTGGTCACGGAGGTGATCCTCTCGGTGCCCGGCGGCCGCTGGGCCTCGTTCACCATGATCATGTTCATCGTCTTCCTGCTCGGCCTGTTCATCGAGTGGATAGGCATCGTCTTCATCATCGTGCCCATCTTCTCGCCCATCCTGGCCTCCCTGGGCTTCAACCCCCTGTGGGCGGGCATGATGATCTGCATCAACCTGCAGATGGCCTTCCAGACGCCGCCCATGGCCATGTCCATCTTCGTGCTCAAGGGCACCGCGCCCAAGGAGCTGGGCCTGACCATGGCCGAAATCATCAAGGGCGTGCTGCCCTTCGTGCTGATCATCATGACCACGCTGACCCTGTGCACCATCTTCCCGGAGATCATCACCTGGCTGCCGGAAAAAATGATCGGCCCGGCCCAGTAGCCGGACGCAACCGACCGCCGACCAAGGAGCACCCATGCACTTCGATGCCGCCGCCGCACACCTCGACACCATCTTTCGGGCGGGCCTGGCCCGCGTGGACCCCTACCGCATGATCCTGGACCACGTCCGCCTGGAGGGCGGGCGGCTGCTCGTGGAAATGGAGGACGAGTGCCACGAGATCGACCTGGCCCCGTTCGGGCGCATCCTCGTGCTCGGCACGGGCAAGGCCACCGCGCCCATGGCCCGGGCCTTCGAGGACATCCTGGGCGAACGCATCAGCGCGGGATGCATCGTGGTCAAGTACGGCCACACCGTGGCGCTGGAACGCGTGCGGACCATGGAGTCGGCCCATCCGGTGCCGGACGAGAACGGCGTGGCAGGGGCGCGCGCCCTGCTGGAGCTGGCCGACGGGGCCGACGAGAAGACCCTGGTCGTGACCCTGGTTTCGGGCGGGGGCTCGGCCCTGGTGCCCGCGCCGCTTTCCTACGTGCTGGACGGCGCGCGGACCGTGCTGACCCTGCAGGACAAGCAGGAGGTCACGCGCGCGCTGCTGCGCTGCGGCGCGACGATCAACGAGATCAACTGCATCCGCAAGCACCTCTCGGCGCTCAAGGGCGGGCGGCTCCTGACGCACATCGCCCCGGCCCGGAGCATCAACTTCATCCTCTCGGACGTGATCGGCGACGACCTGAGCAGCATCGCCTCGGGCCTGACCGCGCCGGACCCCACGACCTTCGCCGACGCCCTGGGCATCGTGGAAAAGTACGGCGTGGCCGACGAAATTCCCGCGCCCGTGCTGGACACCCTGCGCCACGGCGCGGCCGGGCGGCTGGAGGAAACGCTCAAGCCCGACGCCGCGGCCACGGCCCTGTGCACCAACGTGCTCATCGGCACCAATTCCCGGGCCCTGGCCGCGGCGCGCGAGGCCGCCGCCCACCTGGGCTACAACCTGGTCTGCCTGACCTCGCGCATCACCGGCGACGCCGACGAGACGGCCCGGATGCTGGCCGCCATGGCCTCGGACACGGCCATGGGCGAGATGCTCGCCAAGCGGCCCGCGTGCATCCTCTCGGGCGGCGAGCCCGTGGTGCGGCTGACCGGCTCTGGCAAAGGCGGCCGCAACCAGGAGATGGCCCTGGTCTTTCTCAACGAGATCCGCCGCCACCCGGAACTGTTCCAGGGCGTGTCCTTCCTGGCGGCGTCCACGGACGGCAACGACGGGCCCACGGACGCGGCCGGGGCCTTCGCCTCCCTGGAGGTGCTGGCCGAGGCCGAGGCCGCGCGCCTGTCGCCCGAGGAATACTTGCGCGCCAACGACTCCTACCATTTCTTCGAGCGCATCGGGCGGCTCTACAAGACCGGGCCCACGAACACCAACGTCTGCGACCTGCACGTGATTCTCGTGCACTGACGCGCGGCCGGGTGCTCTGCACCGGCGCGAGCACCGGCGCGCGGCCGCAGGAAGGCCTGCGCCGCCGTCGAGGCGGCCCGGACGCCCAGCCGAAATCCGGGCTCCCCGCGCGGCGCGCCCACGCCCCGCACGCAGCCCGACGACCGGCCGCCCCCGCCCGTTCCACGGCAAGCCCTTGCCGCGCCGGGACGCAACGGGGGCGGCCCTGTTTTCCGCGCCCGATCCCGCATTCCCTGTTGCGCCCGGCGCTTGACCGCGCGCGCCCTTTGCCCCACTCTCGCAGGGCGCGCCGCCCGCCGCCGGATGGACCGGGGGCCTTGCGGCGGCGCAGCCGAAAACGACCATGACCGACACCACCCGCCCCCCGGGTTCCGCGCCCGTTTCCGCGCCCGTTTCCGCGCCCGGCGCGATGCCCGACGCGATGCCCGACGCCACGCCCGCCCCGGATCCCGTCCCCGATCCCGTCCAGGAAGGCCGCCTCTTCGCCGTGGGCGACGTGCACGGGGCGCACGCCAAGCTCGCGCGCCTGCTGGAGCGGCTGCCCGTGAACACGGCCACGGACGCCGTGGTCTTTCTGGGGGACTACATCAACCGGGGGCCGCAGTCGCGGCGGGTGATCGAGACCCTGCTGGACTTCGGGACGCGCTGCCCCGGGGCCGTGTTCCTGCTCGGCAACCACGAATGGCTCCTGCTGGAATACGCGCGCTCCGGCGACCTGGACCTCCTGGCCACCCTGCGGGCCCAGGGCGTGCAGGCCACCCTGGACAGCTACGGCGCGCCGCCGCACGCCCTGCGCTCCCTGTCCTTCCTGCCCCCGGACCACCTGGATTTCCTGGAGCGCCTGAAACCCTTCCACCGCCAGGGCGGCTACTTCTTCGTGCACGCCGGGGTCTCGCCGGACAAGGCACCGGAGGACAGCCCCACGGAAACCCTGCTGGGCATCCGCGAACTCTTCCTGCACGAGCCGGGGGAGCTGGGCGAACCCGTGGTCTTCGGACACACGGTCTTCGAGACCCCGTTCGTCAGCGAACTGCGCATCGGCATCGACACGGGCGCGGTGTACGGCAACCTGCTCACGGCCGTGGAACTGCCCGTGCCGCCCGGTTCGGGCGAACTGCGTTTCTATCACGCTTGATCGTGGGCTACGGCGCAATCGCGCCGCCGCCCTGCCCGGCCTCCGGCTCCGCGTCCGCCGCGTCGTCCGTCCCGCTCAGGTTGGCCAGGGCGTAGTCGCCGCGCAAAAAGGCCTCGGCCACGCGCTCCGGGGCCTTTTCGTCGAGCATGCCCGCGTCCAGCAGACGGCTGAAGCAGAGCAGACGGCCGAGCATGTTCAGCCGTCCGGTGGCGGCCTCGCGGTCCGCGTCGGCCAGGGAGGCGGTCAGCAGGTCGCCGCGCCGGTCCGTGAAGAAACCGTGCTCGCGCAGCACCAGGGCCAGGAAGCGCGCGCGGCGCTCGCGCTGGCGCAGCTCCGCGCCGCCGCCCTTGAAGCGGAAGCGCACGTAGTTCTCCCGCGCCACGGGCCCGCACACGGCATCGACCATGGCGAAGTGGTAGTCCACGCGCGCGTTGAGGTTCAGGTAGTCGCGCGTGACCAGGGCGTAGTTGAAGGAGCCCAGGGGCCGCGCGCCGCCCGCGTCCACCAGGTTGCGCGCGAACAGGCCCGAGAGGTTGGCGGCCGGGGGCGGCCGGTTCCAGGCCAGGCCCGGCGCGGTGATGCCCTGCCACAGGGCCAGGAACGGCTGGGAGCGCACGTCCTCGATGGAGATCTTCATGGACGCCACGTCCGGCCCCAGGCCGCCGCCCAGGTCGATGATGAAGAAATGGAAGGGGATGCCCGCGTCCAGCCGGTGCACCAGGGATTCGGCCTCGTCGAGCATCAGGTCGCCGCCCTCGAACATGGCCAGCACGGCCTTTTCGTGTGCGTAGCGCACCACGTCGTGCAGGGAGCGGCACTCCATGATCGAGAACGTCGGGCCGTAGGCGTCCGTGAGGTTCAGGCGCACGAGCAGGGAGCGCAGTTCGTCGAGTTCCGGCGACAGGGCCGGGTTCCCCGAAGCCGCTCCGGACGCCGCGCCCTCGGCCAAGGGCCGGGCCTGCTCCGCGCGCCACACGGATTCGGCCTCGAGCCCCAGGGCCTCGTCCACCTCCTGGACCACCCCGGCCTCCACGTCGAGCAGCACCCAGCGGCCCTCCGACAGAATCCCCATGATCCCGGCCGCACCGCAGAGCATGGGCCGAGCGTATTCGCGCGCCACCGAGGAAAGATGGTCCGCCGGGTTGCCCAGCTCCACGACCACGCCTGCAAAGACTGGAAGGAAACGCGCCGCGCGCACCAGGCTCTGGTGCATCACGGCCACCTCCGGCCCCTGCGCGGGCCGCTCCAGGTCGGCCGCGTCGCGCACCAGCCGGACCCGGCCGATGCACCGCCCGGGCGAGGACGGCGTGCCGCCCGAAAAGAGCGTGCGCCCGTGCAGCGGTTGCGGCCGCGCGCCGGAGCGCGGCGGCAACCGCAGGGGCCGCGACTGCAGCAGCCAGGGCCGCCCGGCGCGGTCCACGGCCCATTCCAGGTCCTGCGGCCCGCCGAACAGGCTCTCGGCCAGCCGCCCGAACCCGGCCAGCGCGCGCACCTCGGATTCGTCCAGCAGGGGCGCGTCGGCCTCGGCCTCGGGCACGGGCTCGGCGCGCAACCCCCCGCCCCCGGCGCAGACCTGGCGCACGTCCTTGTGCGCCACGCGGCGCTCCACGTCCCCGTCCGGGTCGGCGCGCGGCGGGGCGTACACGTCCACGGGCGCGTCGCCGTCCACCACGCCCACGCCCACGCCCGGGGCCGCGCTCAGGAGCATGCGGCCGCCCGCGCCGTCGCGCGGGTCCACGGTGAAGAGCACCCCGGCCGCGCGCGCGTCCACCATGCGCTGCACGAGCACGGCCATGTCGAAATCCGCCAGGGGCAACCCGTGGTGCAGCCGGTAGACGATGGAGCGGCCGTTGCAATTGCTGGCCAGGACCTTCTTGTAGGCCGCGACCACTCCCTCGACGCCGACCACGTTGAGCACGCTCTCGAACTGCCCGGCAAAGGAGTGCTCGGCCCCGTCCTCGACCACGGCGCTGGAGCGCACGGACACGGGCGCGTCCGCGCCGTCCGGCCCGCGCAGGGCCGCGTAGGCCTCGGCGATGGCCGCGCGCAGCGGCTCGGGCAGCGCCGCGGCCATGATCTCGCGCCCCATGGCGTCGGCGTGCTCGCGCACCTGGGCCGGGCTCGGCGGCTCGCCCTCCAGCCGCCGCAGCCGGTTGCGCAGGGCGAAGCTCAGCCCGGTGTCCATGAGCAGCCGCCGCCCGGCGTCGGCCGTGATGGCGAAGCCCTCGGGCACGGGCAGCCCGGTGCGCGCCATGCGCCCCAGGGCCGCGGCCTTGCCGCCCGCCAGGGCGCGGTCCCGCAGGCCCAGGGCGGAAAGCGGCACGCAGGGCGCGGCCTCCCGGGCCCGGGGCGAGGTCGCGCTCGCCAGGGCGCGGATGCGCTCGGCGAGCCGCTCGTGGCGCTCGTAGAGGGATTCGTGGCGAAACTCGTCCAGCCGGTTCAGGCCATCGACCATCTCGTAGGTCACGTGCAGCAGCTCCTCGATCTCGCCGGAGAGCGCCGCGCCGCCGCGCGCGGCCGTGCGCGTCTTCACGTCCAGGTCGTTGAGCAGGTCCAGGGCGCGGTCGTTGTCCGCCAGGAGCGCGCGGAAGGCGTGGTAGCGGAGCTTGAGCTCGTCGAGCACGGCCTCGGCGCGGCGGCGGCGGCGCGCGGACCAGGCCCCGGCCAGCCGCTGCGCGGCGCGCGCGGCCTTTTGCAGGGGATGGAGGGTCACGGCCGCCCGTCCTTTGGCCGCGCGTTCGTGCCGGACTCGCTCGTGTCGATCGCGTTCGTGCCGGTCGCGTTCGTGCCGGTCGCGTTCGTGCCGGTCGCGTTCGTGCCGGTCGCGTTCGGATCGGGCTCGTTCGCCGTCTCCGCGCCGCGCCCCAGGAGCCGGTCCACGAAGAGATCCGAGAGCCGCCGCACGTCGTCCTCCTCGCGCATGGCCACGTCGAGCTGGCGGGTGAAGGCCGTGAGCGCGCCCAAGCGCGCGAGCACGGCTTCCATGGCCGCGCGCTCGCCGTACTTGCGCCGCCCGACCACCAGGTCGCCCTTGACCGCCACGCTGAACTCCAGGCCGTCCAGGATCGTGCGGATCAGCTCGGCGCGGCGGCGGCGGCGGCGCTCATCGGCCAGGCCGCCCACGAAGCGGAAATACACGGTGTTCTGGTCCGCGTTGTCGGCAACGAAGGCGTCCACCACGCTGAAGTGGTAGCCGAGACGCAGGCTGAGATTCAGATAGGAGCCGCCCACGATGGCCAGGTTCCGCCCGGCGAAGGGCGTCTGGCCCGGGAGCACGGCGGTGTTGCGGCCCATGGCCAGGAACACGTCGCGCAGCCGCAGGTCGCGCGGCTCGTCGTTCCACATCCCGGTCAGCGACAGCCCGCGCGCAAAGGCGCGCAGGGGGATGCAGCGGACCCGGTCCAGGGTCAGCGGCCCGGAATCCGCCGTATCGGCCTCCAGCGGCGCGATGGTCGCGCCCTCCACGTCGAGCACGCGCACGTCCAGGGGCACGTCCAGGTCCAGCCGCCGCGCGCGCAGCACGTGCGCGCCGCCGCCCCGCCGCTCCAGGCGCGCCTGCATGTCCAGCAGCTCGCCCACGGCGCGCTCGTGCGCGAAGTGGATCAGGTCGTGCACGCTGCGGCAGTGTTCGGGCGCGAACTCCGGAGACTCGGGGTCCAGCAGGTGCAGGGGGGTGATCAGCCGCAGCAGCAGACGCAGCCGCACGTATTCCGGGTCCGTGGGGTAGAGCTCCACGCCCGAGGCGCGGAAGCGCAGCAGGGCCTGCAACGCGCCAGCGTAGACCACGTCCTCCTCGGCGTCCACGGTGACCTCCGCGCCCTGGGGCAGCCGGGCCAACGCGCCGGACGCGCCGACCACGGCGGGCACGCGGTATTCGCGGGCGATGGTCGCCAGGTGGCCCATGGTCCCGCCCACCTCGGTGACCAGGGCCGCGGCGCGGCGCAGCAGCGGGCTGAGCTGCGGCGCGGCGAAACGCGCCACGGCCACGCCGCCCAGGGGAAACGTCTCGGCCGGGGTCTCCGCGTCCACGTGCACCACGCGGCCCGCGGCCACGCCGGACTGCGCGGTCTCGCCGCCGGAAAGCAGCACCCGCGCCCCGGCCAGCTCGCGCTCCAGGGCCTCCAGCTCCGCGGCCGAGGGCTCCTCGCCCCAGGCGCTGGGCAGGGGGCGCACGTCGAGCACGGCCGCGCCGTCGCGGCCGTTGTCCGTAAACAGGATTTCCTGGGGCAGGCCGAGCAGCCGCTCCAGCCCCATGGCCGCCGCAGCCAGCCCGGTGAGCCGCGCCAGGGACAGCAGCGCCGCGCCCGGGCGCAGCCCCTCGCCCGCGGCCAGGCTGGCCAGGGTGCGCCGGGCCGATTCCAGGGGCTTGGGCGCGATGCGCGAAAAGACCAGTTCGTGCGGCGGGGTGCGCCGCAGCAGGTAGCGTTCCACGGGCCCGGCCTCAGGCTCGGCCCCGGCCCCGGTTCCGGCCTCGGACCCGGCCCCTCCCGGCCCGCCTCCCGGCACCGGAGATTCGGCCGCCGCGTCCAGGCCCAGAGTCCCCGGGGCCTCGGCCGGGCCCACGAGCACCTCCACGGCGTCGCGGCCGCCCGGGGCCGCCGTCAGGGTGCGCACGCGCCCGGCCGCGCGGCCCGGTTCCCAGGCGGTCACGGCCACGGCCCACTGCCCGAGGAGCGGCGCGCCGTCGGCACCGGCCGTAGCGAGCGCATCGGGCGCGCCGGGCGCACCGTCCGCCCGCTCCAGGGCCTCGGCCACGCCGTCCGCCAAACAGTCCAGCAGGGCCGCGTGCAGGTCCTCCGGGGCCACGTTCGCGCGGCGGCGGCCCGGCGCGGTCCACGCGGCCCGCGCCCCGTGGCCGCCGCCTGCCGGGCCGACGGCCACGTGCAGGGCGCACGGCCCGCCGCGCCGGGCGAAAAGATCGCGCACCCCGTCGGCCAGGGCCCGCGCCAGCGCTTCGGGGACCTCGACCCTGCGCACCAGCCGCGCGGCCATGGCCGCCAGCCCGGGCCCAGCCACGCCCTCGCGCGCCAGCCCGGCCAGATGGTCGGCCACGCTCTCGACCGTGCCCCTGCCTGCGCCGCCGCCCGCGCCGCCGCCCGCGCCCGGAACCTCCAGCAGCGCCGCGCACCCGGCCGCCGTGACCACGAAGCCGTCCGGCGGCCGCACCCCGAGCACTCCGGCCTGGCGGCGCGCCTCGGCCAGGCACACGGCGCGCAGCCCGGTGAGCGGGGCCATCTCCCAGTGCACCTCGTCCAGGTCCAGGACCAGGGCCCCGGCCGCCGGGCCCAGGCCGCCCGCGAGCACGTCCAGCAGCGCGGTGCGCACGGCCTGGTAGCGGTCCAGCAGGGCCAGGTGGCGGTCGCCGGACAGGGCGTTGAGGCTGTAGACCACCTGGTGCGCCAGGGTGGCCAGGCGGGTCACGGACTTTTCCAGGAAGGCCTGGTCGAAGATGTAGTCGCCGCCCAGGGCGCGCTCCATCTCGGCCATGGTCTCCAGGGCGCGGGTGTTCAGCTCCAGGATGCGCCGGAACTTGGAGAAGAGCGAACGCACGGCCTCGGCCCCGGGCGGGGCCTGGCGCCTGCGGCGGCCGAGGGGTGGGCGGCGGGCGGCCATGGCGCGGGGCTAGGCGTCCTTTTCACCCGGTTCGGACTGGATCTGGCCCGGCTGCCCGCCGTCGGGGTCGCCGAACCGTTCCTGCTCCAACCGCCGGACCACGGCCATGATGTCGCTGAGCTTGAAGGGCTTGGCCACGAAGTCGTAGGCCCCCTTGCGGAAGGACTCCTTGGCCGTCTCCAGGGTGGCGAAGCCCGTGATCACGATGCACTCCGTGCGCGGACGCCGCTCCTTGACCGCCGTGAGAAAACGCATGCCGTCCGTGCCCTCCATCTTCAGGTCCGTGATCACGATGTCGAAGTCGCGCCCGCGCACGGCGTCCATGGCCGTGGCGCTGTCCGTGAAGACCTCCACCTCGTAGCCCGCCTTCTGGAACGCGGGCCGCAGCCGCTTGCAGACGATGGGCTCGTCGTCCAGGATGAGGATGCGCCGCCGGTGCGCGCCCGTTCCGCCGGGCCCGCCGGACTCGGCTGTCTTGCCAGTCCCACCAGTCCCGCCTGTCCCGCCTATCTCATTGACACCGTTCCGTTCGTCGTCAGCAGTCGCGGTCATCGCCCGCCTCCCTGTTCTTTTGCACCCGTTGCAGAAAATCCGCCACGCAGGCGTCCACCTGCTCGTCGTCGTACATCTGCACGTCGAGCTGGCGCGTGTAGCCGATCAGCCAGCCGAGCAGGCGCAACTGCTCCTGCATGCGCGCGGGCTGGCCGTTCTTGAACCGCGCGGTGACCATGTCGCCGCGCACGTCGGTCCTGAAGTCGAACCGCTCCAGAATGTCCGCCAGAAACCTCGCCCGGCGCGACCGCCGCGTCACGTGCGTGACCCCGCCCAGAAAGGTGAAGGTCGCGTAGTTCTCCTCCAGCACGTCGGAGATCTGGGCCACGATCCAGGAGGAGTGGTAGCCCAGCCTCAGGCCGAGATTCAGGTAGCGGCGGCCGATGACCGCCAGGTTGCGGCCCACCTTGTCCGGCGCGGCCTGGGAAAAGGACAGGGTCCGCGTGAAGCTGGAAAGAAAGCTGCCCAGGTCCACGGAGACCGGGTCGCGGGGCCACATGTCCGTGCAGAGCATGCCCTGCAGGAGCGGGCGCAGCGGCAGGCTGGCGATGTCCGCGCAGACCAGGTCGCGCCCGGCGCGCGCGGCCCCGGGCTCCACCCCGCCGTCGAAGTCCAGGACCACCAGCCCCAGGGGCAGGCCGGTCTCCAGGCGCATGGGCGCGGGGCAGCCGTTGCCCGCGCGCTCGCTGTAGGCGATCAGGCTTTCCACGGCCTTGAGGTGGATGTGGCGCGTGATGTCGTGCAGGGTGCGGCAGCGGTCCGGCTCGGGCAGCACGCCGGGCCGCAGCGCCGAATCCCCGCCCTCCATGGGCGTCAGGGGCGTGATGCGCTCCAGCACCCGGCGCAGCAACCGGTATTCGGCCGAGTCCTCGAACACGCTCTCCTCGGTCAGCTCGAAATAGCGCAGCTCCTCCACCGCGCCGCGGTAGACCGTGCCGTGCTCGGCGTCCAGGGTCACGGCCTCGCCCTCGGGCAGCAGCGTGGTGGCATTCTCCACGCGCACGACGGTCGGCACGCGGAACTCGCGCGCGATGGTCGCCAGGTGCCCGGTGGGCGAGCCCAGCTCGGTGACGATGCCGTGCACGCGGCGCATGACGCGCGACAGGCGCGGCGAGGGAAAGCGCGTGACCAGCACGGCCCCCTGGGGCACCTCGTCCATGCGCTCCAGGTCGCGGAGCACGAAGACGCGGCCCATGCCCACCCCGCGCTGGGCCACCAGGCCCCGGCCGGTGAAGAGCGCCTCGTGGTTGCGCGTGGCCGCCTCGATGTCCGGGCAGGCCTCCGGCCCGGCCTGCTCCAGCGCCAGGGGCCGGACCTGGAGCACCACCAGCCGCCCCTCGCGGTCGAAGGCCCATTCCATGTCCTGGGGCCGCTTGTCGTAGCGCTCCAAGAGCAGGGCCGCGTCGGCCAGGCGGGCGAGCTGCTCCGGGGTCAGGCACGGGGCCTCGCGCAGCTCCGGCTCCACCTCGGCCTCCTCCAGGCCGCCGTCCGGGGCCAGGGCCATGCGCCGCGCCTTCACGGCGATGCGCGACTCCAGCACGCGGTGCGGGTGCTCGCGCTCCAGGCGGAAGAAATCCACGGGCGCGCTGCCGTCGGTCACGGCCGCGCCGCACCCCCAGGTGGCGCTGACCAGGATGGCGCGCCCGGCGGCCGCGCCCGGCGCGGCGGCCAGATCGGCGGCCGGATCGACGGTCGGACCGGCGCAGGTCTCGGCGGCCGTCGCGGGGCCGCACGCGGGCGGCGCGGGGTCCAGGGTGTAGAGCACGCCGCTGACGCGCGCATCGACCATGCGGTGCATGCCCACGGCCACGGCGGCCTCGTCCGAGCGCATGCCCCGGTTGCGGCGGTAGAGCCAGCAGCGCCGCGAGTAGGCCCCGGCGAGCACGCGCTTGTAGGCCTCGGCCAGGTCGTCGGCCCCCACGTTGAGCAGAGTCAGGTTCTGGCCCGCGAAGCTGGGGGCCTCGTCCTCCTCCCAGGCGCTGGAGCGCACGGCGAAGGTCACGGGCGTCTCGCGCACGGGCACCTCCAGCCGGTCCGTGGCCGCGACGGAGCGCCGGGCCACGTGGCGCGCGGCGCGGTGGATCTCCTGGGCCAGGGCCTTGGGCACCTGGCCCGCGAGCACGCGCTCGCGGATCTCGGCCGAAACCTCCTTGAGGGCCACGGCCCACTCCGCGGCCGGGCGGCCCGCCAGCGCGTCCAGCCGGGCCTCGGCCGCGCGCACGGCCTCGCCCAGGCCGTTGGCCTCCCAGAACTCGCGGTGCGCCCGGAAGGAGACCGCGAAGCCGTCCGGCGTGGGCAGGTCCAGCACGTTGCGCGCCAACCCCAGCACCGCGTTCTTGCGGCCCACCTCGTCGCTCCGGTCCAGGGTTATCTCGTCCAGGGAAAGCACCCGCGGCCCGCCGCCGAAGTGGCGGCGGCCCGCCAGCTCGTCCTGCAGGGCGCGCTGGACGCGGTCGAAGGCCACGAACAGGGCGTCGTCGCCCTTGCGGGTCACGGCCTGGCGCAACGCGCTGAGCTCGGCGATCTGTTTGAGGACCAGATCGCCGAGCTCGTCGCAGGCGCTGTGGATGTACTGGCGGTCGAAGACGTACTCGCCGCTGAGCTTGTCGCCCATGTCGGCCATGAGTTCCTGGATGCGGTTGTTGCGCTCCAGCAGGGTGCGGAACTCCTGGTAACGGACCGAGAAGCCCACTTCGGGCTCCCGGTGCAAGAGGCGGTGCAGCGCGTCCTTCAGACCGGCCATGTGCTTGTCCTTGGTTGGTTAATGCGCTCCGGACGCCCCCTGGAAGAGCCAGCCGATGATCAGGCCTCCGAGGATGGCGACGACCGTCGCCAGGATACCGAAGAGCGCGCCGTGGTTGAAGGCCAAATCCGCGATGAACTTCGGCGTGCCCACCAGCTCCGCCTGCACGGGCGCGTTGCCCCGCCAGACGACCACGCCGTCCTTCAGGGCCACGGCGTGCACCAGGTAGGGGCCGGGGGCCAGGCGCGAGGGCAGGTCCACGGTGGCCGTGAAGGTGGCCGCGTCCGCGCTTCCCTCGGGCCCGGCGGCCATTTCCACGTTGCCCACGGTCTCCTTGTAGAGGCCCTCGCCGCGCTTGAGCTTGACGAATTCGTCGAAGAGCATGGCGTCGTCCGGGCCGGAGGGCTCGATGCCGATCTCGCCGCGCAGTTCACCGAGGCCCAGCGCGGCGTCCGCGCCCTTGCCCGCGGCCAGCTCGGCCAGGGGCCGGGTGGCGCACGTCAGGCTCACGCTCGGGGCGTGGGTGATGGTCACGGAGCCCATGTTCATCCAGAACAGGCCGAGCGCCTTGCCCTTGCGCTTCATGTGCAGGTCGTCGGACTTGCCTTCGAAGGTCACGACCACGTCGCTGCCCGCCGGGACCTCGCCCGTGACCGTGAGGGTCGCGCCGTCGTAGAAGGTGCCGATGCGCACGGACTCGGGCTGGACCAGGAGCTCGGTCCCGGCGGCGCGGGCCGGACCGGCCAGGACGGCCAGCACCAGGATGCAGGCCAGCGCGCAGGCCAGGGGAAAGAGGATCTTGAGCGTCTTCATTCTAGTGCCCTCCCGCGTAGGCCAGCAGCACGTCCGGGCGCACCAGCAGGCCGTAGAGCATCTTGACCATGACCACGAGCACCAGGGTGGCCAGGAAGATCTTGAGGTGGTCGCCGGACAGGCGTTTGCCGATCTTGGCCCCGAACTGCGCGCCCACGGCCGAGCCGATGAGCAGCAGCAGGGCGAGCACGAAGTCCACGGTGTGGTTGGTGGCCGCCTGCATGATGGTCACGTTCATGCAGGTGAACAGGATCTGGAACAGGCTCGTGCCCACGACCACGTGCATGGGCATGCGCAGCAGGTAGACCATCACCGGGACCATGATGAAGCCGCCGCCCACGCCCATGATGGCCGCGAGCACGCCCACGAAGCCGCCGAGCACCAGGGGCATGAGCAGGGAGATGCGCACGCCCGAACGCGGGAAGTCTGTCTGCCAGGGCAGGGCCTGGAGCATGCGGCCGTAGCGCGAGGGCTTGGCCGGCGCCTTCTTGGCGGCGCTCCGGGGGGCCTTGGAGGCCCGCATGGACGCCAGGGACTCGTAGAACATGTAGCCGCCGATGAGCCCGAGCATGACCACGTAGGTGGCGTTGATCAGGAAGTCGGCGTTGCCCATGGCGCGCAGAATCTTGATGACCTGGACGCCGCCGGTGCCGCCGACCACGCCGCCGACCAGCAGCAGCACGCCCATCTTGAAATCCACGTTGCCGAGCCGGAAGTGGGCCAGGGTGCCCGAGGTGGACGCGCCCACGATCTGGTTGGAGTCCGAGGCCGCGGCCACCGTGGGCGGAATGCCCAGCATGATCAGCAGCGGGGTCATCAGGAACCCGCCGCCCACGCCGAAGATGCCCGAGAGCAACCCCACGAGCCCGCCCAGGCCCAGCACGGCGAAGATGTTCATGGCGTTGCCCGCGATGGGCAGGTACAAATCCATCGAAATGCTCATTGCTCGTTCCCTCGTGTGGTTGTGCGTCGTTTCGGGGCCACCAGCTCGACCCGGCAGCGCAGCCGGTGCCGGATCCTGTCCATGGCCGAGGGCCCCCTGTGCGCGCCGCCGGACTCGGACTCCGCGGTCTCCGCCACCAGCAGCGTGATCCTGTACCGATTCGCGAACCCGACGACCTCTTCCTCGTAATTGCCCGCGGCCGTGAAAAGCTGCACCCGGCCGGGAGGCACGCGCCCGGGCTGCTGGGCCTGGTCGATGCGCGCGCGCAGCGACCGCTCCAGCTCCTGGTCGCGCATGGCCGCGGGCCCGTGCTCCTCGGCGGACTTCACCAGGAGCACGTAGACCACCGCCTCCATGCGCCCGGCCAGGGACAGCGCCCTGGAAAGCGCTTCCCAGCCGCAGTGCGCGGCGTGCATGCCGACAAGAATCTTCTCCATGCGTCTCCTCGCTTGCCCGGGCCAAAGCAACGACGGTGCCACGCGGGCAACAGGCCGCAATCAAATATTTTTTTGAGGAGGACCGGACAGCGGACCGGGCCGAGGCGGACCGCTTGTTCCAATATGGAAAACGATGTGCGGCATTTCAGGCGCGTCGTTCCACGCTGGAACAAACCGGGGAAAAGGGGTAGGCTGGAGCGTGCGTGGACGGGCCTGGGACGGCCGGGACGCGGCGCGCCGTTCCGGCGCTGGGGGCCGTGTTCCGGCCGTATCCGGCCGAGGGGAAAGGGAAAAAATCGCGGGGGACGCGGCGCGAACGGCGTTGCGCTTCCGCCGGACCATCAGGGCCCGCGCGCAGTCCATACAGGAACGAACTTTGCTACCTGCGCCGGAGCCGGGCGAAATCCCGCGGCCCGCGCCCGCGCGCCCCGTCCCGGGGCACGCGCCGCGCCGCATCCCGGCCCAGCGGGGACACCACCATGCGCTTGCGCCAACTGACCCAGACCATCCGCGGCAAGGTCGTCATCCTCTTCGCCGTGACCTTCGTGTCCATCTGCATGCTGACCCTGTGGAGCGTGGCCAGCCTGTACATCGTACGCGGCAGGCTGCTGACCAGCGAACGCTACGACGACCTGCTCAAGTCCATCCTGGAGGTGCGCCGGTTCGAGAAGAACCTGCTCTACTTCCACGACCCCGAGAGCCTGGCGGACCAGCTCGGCTTTCTGGACAAGATCGAGGTCCTGAGCGACGAGCTGGCCGAGGACATCGTGGCCGTGTCCAGCGCGGAGCGCTTTACCCGGTTCCGCAACGACCTGACGGCCTACAAGCACCTGGCGCAGCAGTTCCACGCCATGACCGTGCGCGCGACGGCGGAGGCGGAGGCGGGCGACGCGGCCCCGGCCGTGAGAAGCAACGCGCCCGGGACCGACCCGGCTCTGGCCGTGGGCGAGCGCATCCGCGCCCTGGGCAAGGAGATGCTCCAGTACGTGGACGGGCTGCTCAAGACCAAGCGCGCGCGCATCCACAGCGCCATCCTGCGCACCTCGATCCTGCCCTTCTTCTTCCTGGCGGTCTTCGTGCTGCTCATGGTCCTGCTGGGCAAGCTGCTCTTCAGCCGGTTGCTCAAGCCCCTGGCCGCCGTGTCCCAGGTCACCCGGCGCGTGGCCCGGGGCGACTTCAGCCCGGTCTCCTGCGAGGGCATGGAGCACGACGAGATCCACGACCTGCTCTGCGCCCTGAACCGCATGGCCCAGGAGCTGGAGGTCAACCAGGAGGACCTGCTCCAGGCCCGCAAGATGGCCGCCCTGGGCACCTTCACCGCGGGCATCGCCCACGAGCTGAACAACCCGCTCAACAACATCTCCATCACGGCCCAGGCCCTGGTGGAGGACTACGGCGAAACCCTGGACGCCGAGGCCACGGAAATGCTCGGCGACCTGATCACCCAGTCCGAGCGCGCTGGCGAGATCGTCAAGGATCTCCTGGACTTCTCGCGCACCGAGCAGCCCTCGTTCACGCCCCTGTCCATCCTCGACGTGATCCAGGACACCATCGGCCTGCTCAAGAACCAGCTCATGGTCAACAACGTCACCCTCCGGGCCGACCTGGAGCGCGACCTGCCGCGCGTGGCGGGCAACGCGCGCAACCTGGGACAGGCCTTCATGAACCTGATCCTCAACGCCATCCAGGCCATGGAGGAAGGCGGAACCATCACCCTGGGCGCGCACCGCTCCGGCGAGGGCGTGCGCGTGGACATCCGCGACACGGGCAAGGGCATGTCCGAGGAGCAGATGCAGCACATCTTCGAGCCCTTCTACACCACCAAGCGCGTGGGCCAGGGCACCGGGCTGGGGCTGGCCGTGACCTATTCCCTGGTGCGCCGCCACCGCGGCCGCATCGAGGTACAGAGCGAGCCCGACGGCGGCACGGTCTTTTCCATCTACCTCCCCGCCGTGCGCACCGAACCCGCGGAGCCGGATCCGGCCCCCGGCACTCCCCCAGGCACTCCCCCCGACACCTTCAAGGAGCCGCAATGACCTGCCGCATCGCCGTGGTGGACGACGAACTGACCGTGTGCCGCCGCCTCGGCCAGACCCTGAGCAAGGAGGGCTACGAGACCGAGACCTTCCAGTTCGGCCAGCGCTTCCTGGAACGCATGACCGCCGCGCCCTTCGACGTGGTCTTCCTCGACCTCATGCTCCCGGACGTCAACGGCCTGGACCTCCTGCAACGCATCAAGGCCGTGCACGGCGGTGCCGAGGTGATCATCATCACCGGCTACGGAACCATCGAGGGCGCGGTGGAGGCCATCAAGAACGGGGCCTACCACTACCTGACCAAGCCCATGCAGCTGGAGGACGTGCGCCTGCTGGCGCGCACGGCCCTGGACAAGGTCCTGTTGCGGCGCGAGAACGAGCGGCTGCGCGAGGCCATCCAGGACGGACGGCTGAACCGCATGGTCGGGGCCAGCCCGGCCATGCAGAAGCTCTACTCCGTGATCCGCAAGGTCGCGCCCGTGGACTGCAACGTGCTCCTGGAGGGCGCGAGCGGCACGGGCAAGGCCCTGGTGGCCGAGGCCATCCACCGCAACTCCCCGCGCAGCTCCAAGCCCTTCGTGTCCTTCAACTGCGGCGGATTCACGGACGAACTGATCAGCAGCGAGCTCTTCGGCTACGAAAAGGGGGCCTTCACCGGGGCCCAGGCCACCAAGGTCGGGCTCCTGGAATCCGCGGCCGGGGGCACGGTCTTCCTGGACGAGATCGGCGAGATGCCCCTGAACATGCAGGTCCTGCTCCTGCACGTCATCCAGGAGCGGCGCATCCTGCGCGTGGGCGGGGTGCGCCCCGTGGAGCTGGACATCCGCCTCATCGCGGCCACCAACAAGGACCTCAAGCACGAGGTGGCCGAGGGCACCTTCCGCGAGGACCTCTTCTACCGCCTCAACGTGGTCTCCATCGCCCTGCCCGCCCTGTCCGACCGCCGCGAGGACGTCCCCCTGCTCGTCAAGCACTTCATCCAGAAGTACAGCCTGGCCTTCAGCAAGAAGGTCGAAGGCATCGAGCCCCAGGCCCTGCATGTGCTCATGCGCTACAGCTTCCCGGGCAACGTGCGCGAGCTGGAGAACATCGTGGAGCGCTCCGTGGCCCTGACCGACGGCGAACAGATCCGCGTGCAGGACCTGCCCGCGGACCTGCAGGAACTGGAGTTCGCCACCGTGGAGGGCGACGGCCTCCTGTCCATGGAGGAGATGGAGAAGCGCTACATCCTGCGCGTGCTGGAGAAGACCGGCTACAACAAGGGGCTGGCCTCGCAGATCCTGGGCATCCCGCGCACGACCCTGTGGCGCAAGCTCAAGTCCTACGAGGGCTAAAGGAGGGGAAGGCCTCCGGCGGCCAGAGAACCCTTTGGAAAGGGTTCTCTGGACTCTCCCAAACTTTTTTATGCGCCTGCGGCGAAGCGGCAAGCCCGCAGGACGACAAAGGGAGCGGCGCATCGTGTTCCACGGTGGAACACGGTGCGCCGCTCCCTTTTCGGCCGCGCCGCGCGCGGCCGCTCTCGTCGCTATTTCTCGTCCGGCGCCGGGTCCGGCGCCGGGTCCAGCACCGGGTCCAGCGCCGGGTCCAGCACGGTCCAGGGCATCACGGCCATGGGCGCAAGGGCCTTTTCCCGGGCGATGACGTCCAGGTGCACCAGCCCCAGGGGCACGGCCTCCATGCTCAGGTCGCCGTCCACCTCGCGCAGGTCCACGCAGAGCAGGTAGGACGAGCAGGCCGAACAGGCCTCGATGCGCTCGTGACGAGCGTCCTCGGCAAAGAGCACCTCGCGCCGGTCGTGGTCCGTGTTGCCGCAGGCCGGGCAGGCGTCGCGGCGAAAGGCCCACTCGTGGCCGCACAGGGAACAGTGCAGGTGCTTCTTGCCCCCGCCGCCCACCAGGTTCTCGCCGCGCGGGTTCTCGATGCGCGAGAGCGTGGCCACGGCCGGAGGCGAGCCGCAGAACGGACAGTACCCCTGGGTCCAGTTGCGCGCCGCGAAGCGGGGACCGTTGGCCCGCGCCCAGCCCGCGAGCACCGGCGCGAGCGCCGAACGCACGGCCAGGGCCAGGGTCGAGGGCTCCACGCCCAGGGCCGCGCCCGCGTCCTCCAGCGGCTTGGCGTGCCCGTCCAGGCAGGCGTGCGCCAGCAGGGGCAGGTCCGGTTGCGGCGCGGTTGCGTCCGTGGCGGTGCTCCCGCCCTTGGCGGCGCTCTCTTGTTGGCCGGCCCGGGCCGCGCGCAGGACGTCCATCTCGCGCTCCAGGCCGAAGGACGCGCCGAGCACGGGCAGCAGCGCGTCGAAGGCGCGGCCCAGGGGTTCGGCGTGGGCGGAAAGATCCACGTCCGCGAGCAGAAAGACCCCCTGCCGCCAGCGCTCGGGGTCGGGCAGCTCCGGGGTCGGGGCCTCGGCCGCGAACGTCTCGGCCAGGACGGCCTGCTCGCGCAGCAGGTCGGTGAAGAGGTCCACCAGCGCCCCGTAGGCCGGGCGGCGCTGCTTGATGGCCGCCAGGGCGGCCACGAGGCCTTCGGGCCCGGCGGCGCGCCCGGCGGCGTCCGCCTCGTGCGCCGTGCCGCTCCCGGTGCCGGGCATGGTGTCGGTGTCGTGCTGCATGCCGTATCCTTTTGCCGTCGTGGCCCGGGCCGCCCGAAGGCGGCCCGGGGGACGGCATGCCTGGTTGCCGAAGGGCGAATCAGGCGGTCACGGTTACGTCAGGTGGTCGAACAGCCCCTGGAAGGGCCTGCCCGCCTTGGCCAGAAGCTGCCTGCGGCCCATGGACGGCGCGTTCTCCGCGACCACGTACTCGCCGAAGAATTCGGGCTTGTCCGCGATCAGGTAGATGACGTTCACGTCCGCCGGGTCCACGAGCATGGCTTCGGGGAAGGTCTTGCGCACCTTGGCCAGCCTGCGGTTGGCCAGGGTGAGCATCTCGTCCCGTTCGCCGAAGTTCATGGCCCCGGTGGGGCAGGACTTGACGCACGCCGGGAGCATGCCCGCGTGCACGCGGTCGTTGCACATGGTGCACTTGGAGACCAGCCCCGTTTCCGGGTCGCGCCGCGGGATGTTGTAGGGGCAGGCGTCGCGGACGCTCGCGAAGTCGTCCTCGCTGAGCAGCCTGGTCTTGTCGGTGTAGAGCACCGCACCGGTTTCCTTGTCGTGCAGGATGGCCCCTTCCACCACGGTGTCGGCCATGTCCTTGCAGGGCGGCTCCACGCAGTGGCGGCACTGGTCCGGGAAGAAGTTCCAGCGGACCACGCCGTTCTCGTCCAGCCGCTCGGTGAAGCGCACCAGCTTGTAGTTGTTGGGGTTGAGGTCCTGGGGATTCTGATGGCTTCCCCAGCCGTACTGCTTGGTCTTGTTCGCCGGCAACCCGTGCCACTCCTTGCACGCGATCTGACAGCCGCGGCAGGCGGTGCACCGGGAGGTGTCTATCAAGAAGGACTTTGGCATTTCGTTCTCCTGCGGGCCCGGGAGGGCGAACCCTCCCGGGATTCCGGTTTACATCGAGAGCTCCGTGAGCTTTTCGGCCTTGCGGATGTTCACCAGACACGCCTTGAACTCGGGAATGGTCGTGTTGGGATCGCCCACGGAAGGCGTAAGCCGGTTGGTGGAATCGCCACAGCCGGGGGTGGTCCACCCGAAGCAGAAGGGCATGCCGATCTCGTGAATGATTCGGCCGTGCACCTTGAGCGGGCGCATGCGCACCGTGACCATGGCGATGGCCTGGACCTCTCCGCGGATGCTGGAGACGATGACGCCGTCGCCGTTCTTGATGCCCTTCTCCTCGGCCAGCTCGTGGCTCATCTCCACGTAGAGCTGGGGCTCGGCCTCCAGGAGGTTGGGCACGTTGCGGGTTTCGCCGCCGCCGCACCAGTGCTCGGTCACGCAGTAGGTGGTGAGCACGATGGGGAATTTCGGCGTGGCGGGCTTGGACAACAGGTCCATGTCGCTTGCGACGAACTTGTAGCACGGGCTGTTCAGCTGCCTGGAGAACAGGTTCTTGGCCACCGGGGTCTCCACGGGCTCGTAGTGCTCGGAGAACGGGCCGTCGAGGCGTCCGGGACCGAAGAGCTGGCCGAAGCCGTCCTTGGACATGATGAACGGATGGCGGCCCTTGCCCGTGGCCAACGGCGGCCAGCCGCCGTCGGGCACGTCGCCGATCCACTTGGCCCCGTCCCAGGCGATGACCGTCTTGGCCGGGTTCCAGGGCTTGCCGTTCACGTCCACCGAGGCGCGGTTGTAGAGGATGCGCCGGTTGACGGGCCAACACCAGGACCAGTTCGGATACAGGCCGATGGCGGCCTGCAGCGGCGTCTGCGACGCATCGCGCCGCTTGCTCTTGTTGCCGTCCTCCTCGGTGAAGCCGCCCGCGTAGAGCCAGTTCAGGGACACGGTGGAGCCGTCGTCCTTGAGGGCCGTGAAGCTCGGCACCTGCTGGCCGGCCTTGTAGAGCTTCTTGCCGACCGTGGTGTCCTTGGTGAAGTAGCCGTTGACCTTCTTGGCCACTTCCTCGGCGTCGTAGTGATCGGGCCAGTCCAGCTTGGTGACCGGGTCGGGATAGACGCCGCCCTCCTTGGCGTAGAGCTCGCGCACGCGGTTCAGGATCTTGACGATCATCCAGCCGAAGGGCTGGGCCTCGCCGCCGGGCTTGACCGCGGCGTAGTGCCACAGGTGCCAGCGGCCGCTGTTGGTCACCGAGCCTTCCTTCTCCAGGCGGTGCGCCGAAGGCAGCAGGAAGACCTCGGTCTTGACCTTCTTGGGGTCGTGGCCGGGGCGACGCCAGTTGTCCGTGGTCTCGGAATTGTGCAGCTCCGAGGTCACGAGCCATTCCAGGTTGTCCAGCGCCTTGCGCACCTTGTTGGAGTTGGGCACGGACTGCATGGGATTGAGGCCCATGATGAAGCCGCCGCGCACCGCGCCGCGGTACATGCGGTCGAAGAGGAAGAGGTAGGAGTAGTCCCCGCCCTTCTCGATCTTCGGCAGGTAGTCGTAGCCGAACCCGTTCTCCGGCGTGCCGTTGTCTCCGTACCAGGCCTTGAGCAGGCTGACGAAGTACTTGGGCTTGTTCTGCCACCAGTTGGCGCTTTCCGGGTCCTTGCTGACCGGCGTGTTGGCCTTGTTGTACTCGGCCAGGGTCTGCCAGCCGTCGTGCGGCTGGGCCATGTAGCCGGGCACGATGTGGTAGAGCAGGGTGTGGTCCGTGGACCCCTGCACGTTGGGCTCGCCGCGCAGGGCGTTGATGCCGCCGCCCGCGATGCCGATGTTGCCCAGCAGCAGCTGGATGATGCCCGCGGAGCGGATGTTCTGCACGCCCACGGTGTGCTGGGTCCAGCCCAGGGCGTACATCACGGTGCCGGCCTTGTCCGGGCGGCCCGTGGCGCCGAAGGCCTTGTAGACGCGCAGGAGCTGGTCCTCGGGCACGCCCGTGGTCGCGGAGACCTTGTCCAGGGTGTAGCGCGAGTAGTGCTTGGCCAGCTGCTGGAAGACGCACCTGGGATCCGTGAGGCTCTCGTCGCGCTTGGGCACGCCGTTGGCGTCCTTTTCAAAGGCCCACTTGCTCCGGTCGTAGGAGCGCGTGGCCGGGTCGTACCCGCTGAACAGGCCGTTCTTGAAGGAATAGTCCTTGCCCAGAATGAACGCGGCGTTGGTGTACTTGGCCACGTATTCCCGGAAGTACAGCTTGTTCTGGACGATATGGTTGATCATGCCGCCGAGGAAGGCGATGTCCGTGCCCGAGCGCAGGGGCACATGGAAATCGGACCGGGCCGAAGTCCTGGAGAACTTCGGGTCCACGTGCATGACCACGGCGCCCTTGTCCTTGGCGTCGAGGACCCACTTGAAGGAAATGGGATGGTGTTCCGCCGCGTTGCTGCCCATTATCAGAATGGCGTCGGCGTTCTTGATGTCAATCCAGTGATTCGTCATCGCGCCGCGTCCGAACGACTCTCCCAGAGCCGCTACAGTGGCGCTGTGTCAAATACGGGCCTGGTGGTCCATGTGGACGACGCCCAGGCCTTTCATGGCTTGATGAAAGAGTGCGCATTCCTCGTTGTCGGCGTGGGAGGTGCCGAGCAGGAACATGGAATCGAGCCGGTTGACCCGGTGCCCCTTGGCGTTGGTCTCCAGGAAGTCCTTGTCGCGGGTTTCCTTCACGCGCCGGGCGATGCGCTCGATCACCCAGTCCCAGCTCTTCTCTTCCCACTGTTCGCTGTAGGGCGCGCGGTACAGGGGCTTGTGCAGCCGGTGCTCGTTGGTGGTCATGGTCAACATGGCCGCACCCTTGGCGCACAGGGCCCCCTGGTTGATGGGATAGTCCGGGTCGCCCTCGGAACTGACCAGCTTGCCGTTCTTGACGTAGGCCACGATGTGGCAACTGACCGAGCAGAAGGGGCATACGGTCAGCACCTCTTTGGCCCCGTCGATCTTCAGCCCGGCCGCGTACGCCTTCACGGGCGTGAGCGCGTTGCCGAGCTGGCCGAGCGACAGGCACGTCAGCGCCGCGCCGCTCAGCTTCATGAATCCTCTCCGGTTGCAGTGCATCGATTCCTCCTTCGTTACGCAACCTGGCGAAACGTCTCGCCTCTGGGGGAAACACTCCTCGCCGTTTACCATGTCATAGGAAGACATGGCTCCGAGTATGGCATAAAATCCTATGATTGCAATGTGTTAATATTAACACATTGGGCTCGGTCCGCCGCTTCGAGCACCACGCCGCCGCCCTCGTCAAAGGGGTAGAGGTCGAAGTGCAGGACCTGCTGGGCCCGGTCCAGGGCATGGGCCTCCACCTCGCGGTAGAACCGCTCGTAGCTGCGGCGCAGCTGCTCGCCCACGGCCGAGAGGTGATAGCCCGCGCGTTTGCAGCCGCCCTTCTCGATGAGCCGCACGCCCATGGCCGCCTCGGTGGCCTTTATCTTGCCCCAGGCCGCGCGGTAGGACATGCCCAGGGCCGCGGCCGCGGCCTTGAGCGAGCCGGACTCGCCCACCTGCCGGAGCAGCAGGTACCGGCCCATGCCGAAGAGCACGCCCTCCTCGTTCTCGAACCAGACCTTGAGCCGCAGGGTGCCGCGGACCGCGGGCTGCGCCGGGGCCGGGGCCCGGCCCGCCCGGGCGGCGAGCTTGGCGCGGCGCGGCGCGGGGCGCAGTGTCGTCGTGCCGGGATGCATGGTCGTCCTCACTTGCCGAAGGGACACTTGGGATAACTGCACTTGGCGCATTCCAGGCACAGTCCGCCCGAGGAGAGCTTGGCCAGGTCGCGCCGGGTGATGGGCACGTCGGCCAGCAGCCGGGGCAGGAGCAGGTCCATGCTCGTGGTCTTGTAGAACAGGGCGCAGGCCGGCACGCCGAGGATCTGCATGTTCCCGCGCCGGGCCAGCAGGGTCATGGCCCCGGGCAGCACCGGCATGCCGTAGAGCATGTCCGTGACCCCCGCGGCCACCAGCCCCTTGCGCGTCACGTCGTCCGGATCCACGGAGAGCCCGGCCGTGGTCACCACCAGGTCGCACCCCTGATCGGCCATGCGCTCCACGGCCCGGGCGATGACCGCGGTGTCGTCGGGCGCGATGACCGTGTCCACCACCGTACAGCCCAGGGCCAGGACCTTGGCCGAGACGATGGCCCCGAACTTGTCCTCGATGAGCCCGCTGAAGACCTCGTTGCCCGTGACCAGGATGCCCACGCGCGCCGGGCGCAACGGCTTGATCTCGAAGAGCGGCTCGCCCTCCAGCAGATGCATGGCCCGGTCGAAGATCGACCGCTCCAGGAACAGGGGAATGGCGCGCGTGGCGGCCACGGGGCGGCCCTTGTCCAGCACCGAATAGGCGTGGCGCGAGGCGGCCATGACGTCCGGCAGCATGTTGAAGGCCTCGAGCAGATTCTCGCGCACCACGAGCAGGCCGGGCTCGTCGGCCACGATCTGCGCCTTGCCCTCGCGCGGCGGCGCGGCCACGCGCGTGCCGGGCCCGGCCATGGCCGCGCCGAAGGCCTTGGCCGCGTCGTTCTCGTGCACGAACCCCTCGGGACAGTCCTGCTCCAGGAGCACGTGGAAACGGCCCATCTGGTGCAGGCGGCAGACGTCGCCCGGGGTGATCACGTCGCCGCGCTTGAATTCCGGCCCCTTGCTCGCGCCGGGCACGATGCGCGTCATGTCGTGCATCACGGCGTGGCCTACGCTCTCCTCCACCGGCACGGCGCGCAGCGCGGGCGTCGGCCGCAGCGAGGGCGCGGGGCGGCCCGCGGCGCTGCCGTCGTCCAGGTACGGGGCGTCGCCCTGGCAGCGGCGGCAGATGGGGCCGTAGCGCTCCGGATAGGGCTCGCCGCACAGCGGGCAGCGCACGATGGCGCCCTTGGAGCGGCGCTTGAGGAACCCCGGCGGCATGCGCACGGCCTCGGCCCGCAGGATGGACGCGCCCGCCTCGCGGATGGACTCGCGCAGGGCCGGGGAATCCTGTTCGCGCTTGGGTTTGGTCTTGAACAGCCAGGTGGCGATGTGCGGCCACGCCTCGAGCTTGTCCGCGTCGATGGCCACGCGCACGCCCTCGCCCGAGAGCTTGTCGAACAAGGCCATGGCGTAGACGCCGAGGTCCAGCACGCGCATCCAACCGTTGCCGATGGTGCAGGGCGTGAGCATCTGGATGGCGTCGGGCAGGCACCAGGACGTCTCGGACACGGCGTCGTAGAGCACGCCCTCGGGCATGCGCCGCTGCGCCTCGGCGACCATGAAGCCGCCCACGAGCAGGCCGGGGGCCGGATACGAATGGAAGCTGCGCGCCAGCTCCAGGTATTCCTCAAAGGTATACGGCCCGATGGCCGCCTCTGTCGCACGACTCTGCGTCGCTTGCATTTCCCTGTCCTCCCGCGCCATCGGCGCCGGCTGGCGTTCCGCTCCCCCGCTGCCGGGCGTTCCGCCACGCACGTCGCGCGCACGCCGCCGGAGACGGGGAGTCATTATGTCTTATGGAGCATAGTAGGGCTTTGCCCCACGGCCGCAAAAATCATGCTCCTCCTCATGTTCTGGCACTGGGGGCAAACCGTGACACGTACGCGCGCCGATGGAAAGGGCGCGGCGCGGAAGGCGGCGGCGATGGGCGCTCCGGCCGGGGCGGAGGCAGGAGCAGGAGCGCGCTGAGGCGGGAGCGGGGATTCGTGGTCGTGGTCGCCGCTCCGGGGGCGGGGGGCCCTTTTCTTGGCTGGTCGATCGGGGCGGGGCGGCTGCGCCAGACCCGCCCCGATCGAAATACCTGCGAAAAGGGCCCCCCGCCCCCTGCGCTGGTTCGCGACGGCGCGCAGGAAGGAGGGCGGTAGTGACGCGAAGAGCGCGGAGACGGCGGAGGCTGGGGTGCCGACGCGGGGGACGCGGGCGGGGCCAAGGCCCGTTGCCGCTTCGGGCGGGCTGCTTTCGCAGCGCCCGCCCAGGGACGGTGGGGAAAATTTGCGGAGAAAGACTTTGGCCGCTGGCGCGGCCGGGGAGCGGAAGCGCGATTGTCCAACTCCGCAGGCGCGGGCGGGGGAAAGCGCCCGCGCCGTCGCGGCACGCGACGCCCGCGAAAAGGGTGCAGCAGCATTGCTGCCTGCCTGCCTCGACAATGGGGGGAGAATGTGTATTAGTTGGGACAGAAGCCCTGGTTACGCCCCGGGCGGTCGCCCGGGCAACCGCAGTCGGCCGCCCTCGGCCGCAAGGGAGGCGTTCCGTGCAGCCACCGTCCGCCCGACCCGTCATCCTCCGCTTCCGCCCCGATTCCTCCGGCCCCTTCGGCACGCTCTACACCGACACCAGCGATTTCATGCGCATCACCTCCGGCGACGTGATCCGCCTGGGCGACGCGCACTACCTGGTGGCCCGCGACGAGATGGAACGCAAGTTCGGCCTGGAAGACCCGAAATTCTGGGTCAAGCGCTGCCGCTGGCTGGAAGGCGACGAGCCGCGCATCCTCAAGCTCGTGTTCCACGAGACCTTCACCCAGCGCCTGGGGCAGGTAGAGATATCCTGCTACCGCAGCGGCCACAAGGAGGCGCGCATCCTGGACCTGGTGCGCGGCGACCCGCGCTTCATGCAGGGCTTCACCCTGCCCGACGCGGCGGGCAACCTGGTGCGCGTGCTGGAGGTCATCCGCGGCCAGCGGCTGGACGACGTGATCGACCGCATCGAGGACGACCACGAGACCTATTTCCACACGCGCTATCCGGCGCTGCTGGAGAAGTACCTGGGCGCGTGCGCGGCCATCGGCTTCCTGCACCGCCACGGCGAAAAGCACGGCGATGTGCGCAACGACCACGTCTGGGTCGAGTCCGACACCGGCGCGTTCCGCTGGATCGACTTCGACTACGGCTACGACCATCAGCCCAGCCCCTTCGGCCTGGACATCTTCGGCCTGGGCAACGTTTTGCTCCTGCTCACGGGCAAGGGCTTCCACACCGTGCAGGACCTCATCGACCGCTTCGACGACCTGGGCCTGGAGCCCGCGGATTTCTCACTCGTGTTTCGGCACCGGCTGGTGAACCTGCAGCGGCTCTTCCCCTACATCCCGGATACGCTCAGCCGCGTGCTCCTGCACTTTTCCCAGGGGGCCGAAGTGTTCTACGAGACCGTGGACGAACTGCTGGACGACCTCGGGCCGTGCCTGGCGGCCCTGGGACGCTGACGGCCGCCTGCGCGGCCGGGGAGAAACGCCATGACCACCAAGAACGCCGCAAGCGGCCCGGGCGCCGCCAACGAAAGGCACCTCCTGCTCGCCGTGGACGGCTCGGAAAACGCCGCGCGCGCCTTGGACTACGTGGCCGGCATCGTCGCCGGAGCGCCGGGCTTTAGCGTGCACCTGCTGCACGTGCGCACCCCGCCCGAGCGCGACCTCTTCGCCGCCGAAGGGGCATGGCGCACGGCCTGCGCCGCGCAGGACGAACGCGCGGCCGCGCTGCTGCACGCGGCGCGCGAACGGCTCGTGGAGCGCGGCGTGGAGCCCGAAGCCGTGTCCGTGTGCGACGTGCGCCCGGCGCACCCGGGCCCGGACGTGGCCCGCGCCATCCTCGAGGCGCGCCAGGAGACCGGCTGCGGCACCGTGGTCCTGGGGCGGCGCGGCGTGTCCAAGGCCCAGGAGTTCCTGTGCGGCAGCGTCTCCGGCAAGGTCGTGCGCGAGGCCCGCGACTGCACCGTCTGGGTCGTGGAATGACCGTCCGCATCGATGGCCGCACGGCGAACGGATCGACGGATGCAATGGCGTGCCTACGCCGAAGGGTTGACGAAGGCGATAGCCGGGTGTGCAATGGCCGGGAAGCGGGGGCGGCATGCGGACCGGATGGCGTGGGCAAATGGTGCGGGCAACGGCATGACCAGGAGGCAATGGCCGGAATTGGTGTGACGGCCGGACGGGAATCGACGAGGAGGCACCCATGGAACAACGCGAGACCCTGAACCGTTCCGTGATCCTGGCCGTGCAGGCGGACCGGGGCGCGCCCCTGTCCCTGGCGTTTCTTTCCGCGCTGTTCGCCGACAAGGGCGACGTGCGCTGCGACCTGGTGTGCGTGGCGGGCAGCCCGGCCGCCTGGCTGCGCGAGGCCGCGGACCCGGCCGTGCTCGCCGCGCGCCTGGCCCTGCAGCATCGCGCCGAGGCCGCCCTGGCCCGCGCCCGGGAGCACCTCCAGGCGCACGGGTACCCCGCGCACAACCTGACCACGCGGCTGTGGATGCGCGACTTCGGGGCCGTGGCCGAGGTGCTGCGCGAGATCGGCCGTGAGCTGCCGGACGCCGTGCTCCTGGACCGCGACCTGCTGGACGTGGCCCTGCCCTATCTGGAAGAGCCCACCAACCTCGAACTGCTGCGCGGCAGCGTCAGCTTCCCCATCTGGTGCAGCGAGCCCGAGGACGAGGACGGCGCGGCGGGCGCGCCGCAGCACGCCGTCACGCCCGACCCGGCGCGCGTGCTCGTGTGCCTGGACGGCTCGCGCCCGTCCATCGCGGCGGCGGACCACGCGTCCTTCGTGCTCGCGCCACAGCCCAATGCGCTGCTGACCCTGCTGCACGTGGACGGCGACGCCGAGCCCGAGGCGGCCGCGCGCGTTTTCCAGCGTGCGCGCGGCGAACTGGCGAACAACGGATTCGCGCCGGAGCGCGTGGTGGAGCGCGTGCTGCCCTCGGATTCGCGCGGCCCGGCCGAAACGATCCTGGCGCTGGCCGAGCGCGAGGGATTCTCCGCGGTGGCCATGGGCCGCACCGGCGCGGGCGAACGTCCGGGCCGCGCGCAGTTTCTGGGCTCCACCGCGGCCCGCGTCCTCGACGCCCTCCGCTCCGCCACCCTCTGGCTCACCCCATAACCGGGCAGGCAGCAATGCTGCTGCACCCTTTTCGCGGGCAGCGTGGCGCTGCACCCTTTTCGCGGTCGGCGGGTGCCACATCGGCGCAACCGCTTTCCACCGCCCGCGCCTGCGGAACCGGATAGTCGCGATCCTGCATCCCTGGCCGCGCCAGCGGCCGAATGCCCTCCCACCACCCTTGGGCGCGCGCTGCAAAAGCAGCCCGCGCGAAGCGCCAACGGGCCACCAACCTGCCCGCGCTCCACGCGCCGACCCCCTGCTTCCGCCGTCTCCGCACCCCGCGCCTCCTCCTCTCCCCTCCCTCCGCACCATTGCGAACCAGCGCAGGGGTGGCGTAACTCCACCCCTTCTCCGGGGCAGCAATGCCGCTGCACCCCTTTCGCAGCCCTCGCTGCCGCGATGACGCACCGGCACTCCTACGCCCGCGCTCGGCTGCCGCATTCCCGGGGCACCCGCCTCGGTTGCAAGGTCCGGGCCCCTTCCGCCGCCCAACGCGGCCCCAGCCCGGCGGCCCTACGTCCCGCCTCTTCCCGCACCGCGCAACAACCTCCCCTGCTCCAGCCAACGGCCTCTCCATACGGCGGCTCTCTCCCGTATCCTCCTCTCCCACATCTCCTGCTCTCCTCCTGGGTCTCCTTTTTGCCCGCTCCCGCCGATTTTTCGGAAACAACGTTCTGGTTTTCACAAGCAGTTCCGGTTTTCGAGTGTTGCCTTGATATTGTTTTATTTTAGCATGTTGTTTTACCCCCGCTTTTTTTTCGGAACCACAATGCCGTTTTATTTCCCTGGAAAGGACAAACTAGTGCCATGATTCCAAGATATTACAAATGGAATAGGGCCTGCAAAAGAGGGATAAACCGCCTTGGCTGCGGCGCAGGCCGCGCAGTGGGGTGTGCGATGCGGGTTGTCACGGTTGTGGGAGTCGCGATTCCGTGGGGCGCACCGGGGGAACCCGGAACGGGCGGCGTGTGCATCCAGGGGAACGACGAACAGGAATACGTGGTTACGGGCGGCATCACGCCGGACGAGGCCAGACTCCTGTACCACAAACGCATCCGGGTGCGGGGCAAGGTAGTGCGCATGCGGCAGGGCTCCGGAATGGAAGTGCTGTGCTACGAGATCGTGCCCGTGGATTTTCGCCTGGGAGGCAAGGGATAAGCGGGCGAGAGGATGTGGATGGTGCGGGCGAGGGAATCGGACGTTGGGGGATTTTGTCCGGTGTCGGCCTCGGGGGCTCCCCGGGGCCGGGAACGGGAGGCGGCGATGGATAGACGCGAGTCGTACACCCGTTTCGAGCGGGAGTTGGAGTCCGGGTTTCGCGTGCAGGTGGATCTCGCCGAGACGTCGGAGGAGGTGCGCGCGGTGTTCGAGCGCACGGCGCGGGACCTGCTGTTCATGACCATGGGGCCGGGGATGGAGTTGGCGCCTGGCGACGTGCGTCTGGCGCCGGACGTGCGGGAGGGCTTTCTGCTGTCCGAGCGATTGCGCGACGATCGGCGCGTGGGCGCAGCCGTGGCGCGTTCGGACCTGTGGCACATCCTGCGGCGGCTGGCCGGACGGGCGTTGCGGCGCATGGCGCACATCGAGCGGCATCCCGAGCGGACCGAGGCCAAGATGTTTCCGGTTCCCGGGCGGAGGTAGAGGCATGGTCGCGCATGGGACTCATCGTCTGGCGGCGGGGTCCGCTCCGGCCCCAATCGCGGCCCGAATCGCCACGCACCCGCCGGTTTCGGCGCGTGCGACGGCCATCTCTTGAAGGAGGAAGCGCTATGTTGTTCTTCTTTGCTTCGTTGGGACTGCTGATCCTGGGGTTCTTCGTCTACGGCTCCGTTGTGGAGCGACTCTTCGGGGCCGATCCGGCCAGGACCACGCCGGTGTGCACCATGGCCGACGGCGTGGACTACATCCCCATGCCCATCTGGAAGCTGTACCTGATCCAGCTGCTGAACATCGCGGGCCTGGGACCGGTGTTCGGCCCGATCCTGGGCGCGCTGTACGGCCCGGCGGCGCTGCTCTGGGTCGTGCTCGGCACGATCTTCGGCGGCGCGGTGCACGACTACTTCTCGGGCATGCTGTCCATCCGTTCGAACGGCGCCTCGGTGCCCGAGGTCGTGGGCCAGGAGCTGGGCTACGGCTTCAAGCAGTTCATGCGCGCCTTCTCCATCCTGCTGCTCCTGTTGGTGGGCGTGGTCTTCGTGCTCGGCCCGGCCAAGCTGCTGGAGAACCTCACGGGCATGTCCACGGTCACGTGGGTCGTGATCATCTTCTGCTACTACTTCCTGGCCACGATCCTGCCCATCAACCAGATCATCGGCCGCATCTACCCGTTCTTCGGCGCCGTGCTGCTGTTCATGGCCGTGGGGTTGACGGCGGGCCTGCTCACCGAGGGCTACGACATCCTGCCGACCCTGGACTTCTCCAACCTGCATCCCAAGGGGTTGCCCCTGTGGCCGCTGATGTTCATCACCATCGCCTGCGGCGCCATCAGCGGGTTCCACTCCACGCAGTCGCCGATGATGGCGCGCTGCATGGCCAATGAGCGGCACGGCCGCACGGTGTTCTACGGGGCCATGGTCGGCGAGGGCATCATCGGCCTGATCTGGGTCACCCTGGGCCTGAGCTTCTACAAGGGCCCCGAGGCGCTGAGCGCGGCCCTGGCCGCCGGCGGCCCGGCGCACGTGGTCAACGAGGTCGCCACCACCCTGCTGGGCGGGTTCGGCGGCATCCTGGCGATCATCGGCGTCGTGATCCTGCCCATCACCACGGGCGACACGGCCTTCCGCAGCGCGCGGCTCATCGTGGCCGACTTCATGCACATCTCCCAGTCCAAGGCCGCGCGGCGCCTGGCCATCGCCATCCCGCTGTTCGTGATCGGCATCGTGGTTTCCCGCGTGGACTTCAACGTGCTCTGGCGCTACTTCGGCTGGGCCAACCAGACCCTGGCGGCGCTGGTGCTCTGGGCCGCGGCCGCGTGGATGATCAAGCGCGGCAAGATGCACTGGATCGTGACCCTGCCGGCCACGTTCATGACCACGGTGGTCAGCACCTACATCCTCTACGAGAAGATCGGCTTCAACCTGCCGATCACGGTGGCCAACTACGGCGGCATCGCCTGCGGGCTGGTGGCCTTCGCAATCTTCATGGCCTACTTCCGCAACCGCCGGGTGGCCGACGCTCCGACCGCCTGACGAACCTCCCTGCACCCGGCCCCGCTTTGCCCGGGGCCGGGCTTCGATGGCGGGGGCGCAACCGCGCCCCCGCCTCTTTTTGGCAGGGACCGAAAGGGTTGCGGGCGGCGCGAGGGGACGGAGTGCGCCGGACGCGGCCTAGTGCCTGAGCCGCAGTTCGTTCTGGATGAAGGAGGCGAAGGGGTGTTCTTCCCGCTCCGGGGGGTGCAGGTCGAGCTTTTCGAGCTGGTCGGGATTGACCGCCTCCAGGAAGCGGCGCTTGCCGCACATGACGTGCGCGGCCATGGCCTTGGCCGCGCCCTCGCCGTCGTTGCGCTCCAGGCGCTCGAGCACCAGGCGGTGCTCCTGGTTGGAGTCGGCCACGCTGGTGGGCACGCGGAAGGAATGGCGGCAACTCAGGTACTGCTTCATGCGGATGTCTTCGGCCAGGGTCTTGAGGATGGAGTTGTCGCAGAGATCGTAGATCTTGGAATGGAACTCCCAGTTCAGGCTCATGACCGTGTCCGGGTCGCCTTCCTTGTTGGCCTCGTCGATGCGGTCGAGCAGGGCGTGGAGTTCCGCGGCCTTGCGCGGGGTGATGTTCTGCGCGGCCTCGGGCAGGGCCATGAGCGCGAAATGCACGCGCATGTCGAACATGTCCAGGGTTTCCTTGTAGGAAAAGGCGCGCACGAACACGCCGCGGTGGGGCACGATGTCCACCAGGCGCGAGCGCGCCAGGGACTTGAAGGCCTCGCGGACCGCGCCGCGACTGATGCCGAGGCGGTTGGCGATGTCCAGCTCCTTGATGTGCTCGCCGGACTTCAACTCGCCTTTGAAGATCAGCCGCTCGATATCCACTACGGCCTGGTCGACGCGGCCCGAGGGACGTTTGGTCGGACTCACTCCTGCTCCTGGGTCGGCGCGCGCTAGGAGCGGGGAAGATCCTCCGCAACGGCGCGAACGCCTTGAAGTATGGATCGAACGCAGCCGAGCACCTCTTCCAACGGATGGCTGCGGGCGCGGGCGCATTCCGCGGCGGGCCGCCCGCAGAGCAGACAGCGCCGGGGCGGCAGGCCCAGCTCCGTGCGGCCCACGGCCCTCCCGTCCGCTCCGGTCACGTCCGCGTCAGCCAGGCGGCCCAGGGGATGGTGCTCCTCCAGGGCCACGCAGGCGGCCTTGGCCGACCGCGCGTCCGCGTCCACGGCCAGCAGCGCGTGTCTGCCGTCGGCCGAGGTCCAGATATCCCGCTCGGTGCAGGTCATGCCCCGCTCGGAAAGGAGGCGCAGCAGGGCCCCCAAAAGCTCGGCAAAGGCCTCCGGCGCGCCGGACGGATCCTTGTCCGCACCGGGCATGACAAGACCAATGCAAATTACGGTCTTTCCGGTCCGCTTGGCAAGAGCCAATCGGCGGTGCCAGCGGGTCTCGCGCGCGGCGAGGATCCGCGCGGCGGCAAGGGCCGCTTCGTCGCGCCGGGCATCGGCCGAACACCGCGTCCCGGCCGCGCGGGGGCCCGCCGGGTCGGCGGGGAGACGCGCGCCGCAGGTCATGCCGCTGCCCGCCCGGGACGGCGCGGCAAACGCCGGGCCCGGGCGACGGACTCGCGTCCGTCGCCCGGGAGCGCCCGGCGGCGTGCGACGCCGGCCGTCCCGAACCTGGGCGTCGCAAGGCTGTTCGGATGTGCAGGCATGGTCCTCGGGCGCACCGCTACGCCATGATGCGGTCGATGATCGTTCCGTCGCGGTATTCGACCACCGCGACCTCGCGCTCGCCCTGCGGCGCGCGCACGGGCTCCCCGGCCATGGCCAGGGCCTTGCGCCGCAGCTCGGCGATCTCGAACACGGGCAGGCCGAAGTCGCGCAGGCGCTGCGCCAGTTCCGGCCGCGCCGGGTTCACGGCCGCGCCGTATTCGGTGACCAGCGCGTCCACGGTCCTGCCCGGCGTGCTCACGGTGCGCACGCGGTCAACCACGATGGGCAGCCGGGCGCGCAGCAGCGGGGCCACGATGATGGCCATTTCCGCGCCCGCGGCCGCGTCGCTGTGGCCGCCGGAACCGCCGATGATCACGCCGTTGGAGTCCGTGTGCACGTTGACGTTGAAGTCCAGGTCGATCTCCGTGGCGCCCAGGAGCACCGCGCCCAGGTCGTCCACGTAGCAGCGCTTGCGGCCCACGCTGGCGTAGTCGGACGCGGAGATCTCGTGGTGGTGGGCGTTCTCCCTGATGGACCGGACCGCGGCCAGGTCGAAGCACTGCACGTCGTAGATGTCCTCGAAGAGGCCCTCCTCGAGCATGTCCACGAAGTAGCCGGTGATGCCGCCGAGCAGAAACCGCCCGCGTACGCCCTGTTCGCGCATGCGCTCGCGCACGAAGCTCGCCGCGGCCAGGGATGCGCCGCCCGCGCCGGTCTGGAAGCAGAACCCGTCGCGCAGGAGCCCGGCGGCCTCGATGGCCCTGGCCGCGTATTCCGCGATGACCAGGCCCACGGGGTCGCGCGTGACCTTGGTGGTGCCGGAGACGATGCCCGCGGGATCGCCGATGCGGTCCACCTTGACGACCACGTCCACCTGGCCGTGGTCGATGGAGATGCGCTCAGGCGAGTGGTCCAGGAAGTGGTCGGTCACGGCGATGACCGTGTCCGCGTGCGCGGCGTCGGCCATGGCGTAGCCCAGGGAACCGCAGGCCGAGGGGCCCTCCACGCCGCTGAGGTTGCCGAGCGGGTCCACGGCGGGTGCGGCGATGAAGGCCGCGTCGATGTGCAGCTCGCCCGCGTCGATGGCCCTGGGGCGGCCGCCGTGGGTGCGGAAGCGCACCGGCTCGGCGAACGCGCCGCGCGCCACGGCCGCGGCCACGGGGCCGCTCATGTAGTTGGTGTCCAGTCCGGCGACCACGCCGCGTTCGGCGGCCCGGGCCAGACGGCCGTGGCACGGGAACACGGAGCTGGCCGCCACGCGCAAGCCCTTGAGGCCCATGGCCTCGGCCTCGCGCAGGACCATGTCCAGCACGAAGTCGCCGTTGCGCAGATGGTGGTGAAAGGAAATGGTCATGCCGTCTTCAAGGTGCGCGGCCTCCATGGCCTGGCGCAGCGTGGCGGCTGTCTTCTCGCGCATGGTCATCACTCCTCGCGAAGCCCGTCGGCCTCCTGATTGAGCCGGCCGGCGGTTTGCAGAATGCGCAGGGCGCGCTTGACGATGGGCCCGTCCACCATGCTGCCGTCCACGGAAAAGGCGCCCTTGCCCTCGGCCGTGGCCCGCTGCATGGCCGCCCGGATCTTCTCGGCCCAGGCGATTTCCTTGTCGGACGGGGAATAGACGCGGTTGACGATGCGCACGTGCTGGGGCGAGATCACGGCCTTGCCGTCAAAGCCCATCCGGCGGCCCAGCTGGGCGTCGCGCTCCAGGTTTTCCAGGTCGTCCACCACGGTGAAGGGCGTGTCGATGGCGTCCACGCGCGCGGCCTTGGCCGCGACGACCACGCGCCCGCGGGCATAGGCGATCTCCTCGCCCGTGAGCGTGCGCTGCGCGCCCAGGTCCGCGGAAAGATCCTCCGCGCCCAGGAACAGGCCGCTCACGCGCGGACTGCACGTGGCCACGGCAAAGGCGTTCTCGATGCCCAGGGCGCTTTCCAGCAGGGCCAGCAGCCTCACCTCGCCGTCGGCGCGGCCCGCGCGCTTCTCTTCCGCGCTCAGCGCCTCGGCCACGAGGGCCACGTCGGCCGGAGTGGAGCACTTGGGCAGGAGCACCGTGCCCGCGCCCGCGCCCGCCTCCTTGGCCACGATGGCGGCCACGTCCGCGCGCCAGTGCGGCGTGTCCACGCCGTTGATGCGCACCACGCGCTCCGTCGCGCCGCATTCCAGGGTCTTGAGGGCGTTGCGCACCAGCAGGCGCGCAGCGTCCTTTTCCGCCTCGGCCACGGCGTCCTCCAGGTCGAAGATCAGCGCATCCGCGCCGAGGACGGGGCCGCTGATGAGCATGCCCGGGTTGTTGCCGGGCACGAAGAGCATGGTTCTACGCTTCATGGTCGTCTCCTCCCGCGCGCAGCACGGCCGCTTCCAGGCGCGCACGCAGGGTGCAGTCCAGGGCCCCCTTGTCCTGGATGCGCACGAGCACGCGCGTCAGGCCGAAACGGGCCAGCACGTCGCGGGCCGTGGCCTCGATCTGCGCGCCGAACTGGATCTGCACGATGCTGTCCACTTCCACGCGCACCTCCTCGCCCTCCCGCAACTCCTCCTTGGCCAGGGGATGCAGGGACACGAGGCAGTCGTTGGATTCCAGGGATCCCGCCATTGACGGTTTCACAATTGGTTGTACGGTCGGTTTCGCGATCCGCATGGGCTACTCCTCTGTTTTTTTCATCCGGCCGCCGCAGCGGCGGCCGAACTCACAAAATTCGTCCCGGCCAGCTGCCGTGTTCGAGCAGGTACAGCCCGGCGGTCATTGCCAGCAGGTCGGCCGAGCCGCCCGGGCTGACGGAACGCGCCACGCAGGCGCGGCCCAATTCCGCCGTGCGCGCGCGGCCCTCCGGCGTCAGCGCGCCGCCCAGTTCCAGGGCCGCGCGCGCGCCCGCGCGCACCAGGGCCAGCCCCTCGGGCCCGGCGCGGTGCACCACCGTGGTGTCCGGCACCACGGCCATGAGCTCCAGCAGGGCGTGCAGCAGGGCGCGCGAAAGCTCCGCGCCGGCGTCCAGGGCGCGCCCCAGCGCGGGCAGGCCGCATTCGAGCACATGCGGCAGCCCGGCCTCGGCCTCGCCGCGCACCCCGGTCATGCCGTAGGCCGCGAAGAGCCGCTCGCCCGCGGTCACGGCCCTGTCGGCCCGCGCCGTGGCCGCCAGCTCGCGCGCGCACAGCCCCCGGGTCATGTCCGCGACCAGCGCCCCGATGCGCACGGCCGGAATGCGCGCGGCCGGAATGCCCGTGGTGGGGATGCCCGTGGCGGCCGGGGAAGGCGGGAGGTCCCGCAGGACGCGCCCGGCGGCGGCGCAGGCCAGCGCGCCGAGAAAGAGCATGCCCCGGTGCGTGTTCACCCCGCGCGTGGCGCGCAGGAGATCGGCCTCCCAGCGCAGCCCGCCCGCGCGCAGCCGGGCGAAGAGCGCCCGGTTTCCGTCCGGTCCGTCGTCCGTCCCGGCACAGGGCGCAAGCCCGAGGCGCGCGGCCTCCAGGAAATGGGGCAGCATGGCCGCGGCTCCGGCCATGAAGGTGTGCGCGTCCATGTCCGTGTGCGCGCCCATGGAATCGCCGCAGACCAGGCCGGGCTTGCCGTTGCACACGGCCTCGTGCAGCACGCCCTGGTGCAGGGCCGAGGCGATGGCCCAGGCCCGTCCGTCGAACGGTTCGGGCTGCAACGCGGCGGCCTGCCGGATCCCGCCGTGCGGCGTGGCGCGGTCCATCAGTCGTGCCTCCCGTGGCCCTTGGCCAGGGCCGCGATCACCGGCGCGGCCTCGGAGCTGCGCAGCCACTCCAGGGTGGTCGCGGGGGCAAGGTTCTCCGCGCCCTCCAGCGAGCCCGTGCGCAGCATGTCGCGCAGCCGCGAGGCGCTCACGGCCTCGCCACCGTTGGCCAGCCGCTCGACAATGCGCACCTCCACCCCCGCGCGGGGCAGGATTTCGGCCAGCGCGCCGTTGTAGGCGCGCGTCACCGGGCAGTACGGCTCGGTGCCCAGATAGCGGCGCGTGATGCCCAGGGGCGGGGCGATGCGCCCGGCGAAGATGGTCGCGTCCAGGGCGGCGTGGGCCGGGGCGTGGCCTTCGGCCCCGGTGAAGTACGACGGGAACGTGGCCCGGGTGACCATGTAGGGCCCGCCGGGCAGCACCACGCAACCGGAGATGTCCGCCGTGCCCGCACGCACCAGGGCCAGGCGCACGGCATAGGGCACGACGGACGAATCCTCCTGGACCACGAAAACATAGGTCGTGGCGCACTCGGCGGCCGCGCTGCGCACCAGATGCCGGTGGCCCAGGGTGAACGGGTTGGCGTTCATCACGATGGCGCCCACGGGCGCGGGCGCGGGATCGAAGGCCGGACCGAGGTCGGCCTTGAGCGTGCGCATCCACTGCGCGAAATCCGGCCAGCCGAATTCCAGCAACGCGGCGCGCTCCGGGGCCTCGGCCACGCGCTTGAAGCCCATGGCCGCAAACCGCTCGGCCATGGACGGCTTGGTGAAGAGAAAGATGTGTTCCAACCCCACGGCATTGGCGCGCTTGAGCAGGGCCGTGACGATCCGGGCCGAGAGGTCCTCGCCGCGCCGGTCGCTGTCCACGCACACGCCCATGATCACGTTGCCGCCGAGAAAACCCGTGGCCGCGACCGTGCCGTCGTCGAACACGGCCGTGGACCAGTCCGCGCCCTCCGGCCAGCCCAGCCCCTCGCGGGCGAGCAGGTCGCGGGCGGCGCGCAGGTCGTCGTCGGTCAGCAGTTCGCGTTGTTCGAGCATGGTTTCCTCGCGGTTTCGCTTCGTTGCGCCACGGGACCGCTCCCGCGGCCCGGAAAAAGGGGCGGGCCACCGGTCATCCCCCGCGCGGCGCAAACGCGGCGCGCGGGGGAGAGGTTGGCGGCCGTTGTCCGGGGAGCAGACATGTCTCCGGCGGCCCGCCCGTACGACCTACATCAAGATGGGCAGCGTCAGGCCGACGATGATCAGCACCAGCGCGCCGCCCAGGCGCGAGGATATCTGCGCGAAGGGCATCAGCTCCATGCGCTTGGCGGCCGAAAGCACGGCCACGTCGCCCGTTCCGCCCATGTTGGCCATGCACAGCCCGGCGGCCAAGGCGGACTCGATGGGATGGAAGCCCACGAGCGTGCCGCCGAAGCCCGCGCCGACGATGGCGCCCACGACCACGGCGACGACCAGCACGATGTTCTGGATGCCCAGGGCGTTCAGGACCATGCCCAGGTCGGTGTAGGTGACGCCCACGCCCACGAGCAGGGGCGCGGTCATGTACTTGGCCACGAACTTGAACCACACGGCACAGGCGTCCTCGATCTCCTCGGGCAGCAGATGGAAGATCTTGATCAGCGCCACGGAGATGATCATCAGGGCGTAGTAGTGCACGCCGGGGATGAACTTGCTCTCGATGCGCCCGAGGACCAGCAGGGTGCAGGTCACGAAGATGCCCACGCCCAGGGCCTTCATGGTCAGGGGGCGCTGCTTCTCCTCGGTCTCGATGTGCCGGGTGTCCTTCATCAGCAGGCCGTTGCCCGTGAGGCCCGGCCGGGCCTTGCCCAGCTTGTCGAGCAGGCCGCCCGCGATGATCGCCAGCACGTTGCCCAGGGCCATGGGCGGAATGAGCAACGGCAGGATCTGGTCGGTCTTCAGGTTCGCCGCCTTGGCGAAGATCTCGGAGATGGGCAGCACGCCCGCGCCCAGACCGCCGCCCATGATCGGGTAGGTGACGTAGGCGATGCCGTTCTTCCAGCCGAAGCCGATGATCAGGCCCACGATGCCCGCCAGCACGCTGGCGGCCAGCAGTCCGAGCAGCAAGGGCACGGCGAACCGCGCTCCCGCACGCACGAGCTGGCGCGAGTCGATGCCCAGAATGCTGCCCGTGATCAGCGAGGCGATGTAAAAGGTCAGGAAGCCCCCGCCCTTCATGAACCCGTCGATGACGCCCTTGGTCTTCTCGGGCATCACGCCCCAGTAGACCAGCGCCGCGCTGAGAAAGATGCACACGATGGCTCCGCCGCCAAGGTAGTCCTTGACGATGGGCGTCCTGTCACCCACGTGCTCGAAGAGGAACCCCAGGGCCATGGTGATGCCGAAGCCTCCGACCATGCCGCCGGGCAGCTTGCCCATGTAGGCCGCCGCCACGACGATGACAAAAAAAATCCCGAAGTAGAGAACCGGTACGTCTTTGATTTCCATTCGCCCTTCATTCATCGTTGCTCACTCCTTGGCAATCCGCCTTCTGTCTCATGAAAAAAACCCTCCATATACTCGCCGTACAAAGCTCGTGTGCCGCCAAGTTATCGGATGAAACGAAATATTGTCAAACGATTTTGATTTTGGACCGACAAGATAGCTTTTTGTCAAACCCTAACCCGCCGAAATAGGGGCGGTTGCACCGCCCGGAAAGGCGCCGGGGGATTGGGGAGGACGAAGAGCCGGGGGGAGGCGGGGAGGGGAGG
>JACCQO010000002.1 GCA_015709205.1 Desulfovibrionaceae bacterium | reverse complement strand
CCAGACCCCCTCCCCACCCCCACCATCACCCTCCTAAACTTTTTTTTTGGGGGGGGGGAGATGGGAAGGTAAGTTGAAGACATACGGAGAAGCGCGAGATGGGAATGAAATGAAAAAAGCTCCCCTTGTGGGGAGCCTGAACGCTCAAGGATTGAAGATACCTACGGTGACGACAGCTACTCCTTCTTCCCCGCCGCAAGCGCATCCAGCCACCCCTGAACCTTTTCCACCATCGGCGTTGCACCGATTTCCTGATACAAGGCCAAACTCTTTCGCCAATACTCCTCGGCACCAGAAAGATCACCCTGAATTCTTCGAAGAACGCCGAGGTTGCCGTACCTAATCGCCACGCCCTCCTTGCGGCCGAGCGCCTCATCGATCTCCAACGCCTTGCGATAATACTCCTCGGTACCCGAAAGATCGCCCTGGAGTTGCCGCAGGGTACCAAGGTTGCCGTACTGTTTCGCCATGCCCTCCTTGCGGCCGAGCGCCTCATTGATTTGCAGCGCCTTGTGGTAATACTCCTCGGCACCAGAAAGATCGCCCTGGGTTTTCCGAAGAATGCCGAGGTTCCCGTAGTCGTCAGCCATGCCCTCCTTGCTACCGAGCGCCTCGTCGATTTCCAACGCCTTGCGATAATACTCCTCGGCACCCGAAAGATCGCCCTGGGTTTGCCGGATAATGCCAAGGTTGCCGTACTGGTTCGCCATGCCCTCCTTGCGGCCGAGTGTCTCATCGATTTCCAGCGCCTTGCGATAGTACTCCTCGGCACCAGAAAGGTCGCCCTGAATTTTCCGGAGAACGCCGAGGTTGCCATAGGCGTTGGCCATACTTTCCTTGCGACCGAGTGTCTCGTCGATTTCCAGCACCTTGCGGTAATACTCCTCGGCACCCGAAAGATCGCCCTGGGTTTGCCGGATAATGCCGAGGTTGCCGTAGTCGGCAGCCATGCCCTCCTTGCGGCCGAGCGCCTCATTGATTTGCAGCGCCTTGCGATAATACTCCTCGGCACCCGAAAGATCGCCCTGAATTTTCCGGAGAACGCCGAGGTTGCCATAGGCGTTGGCCATACCTTCCTTGCGCCCGAGCGCCTCATCAATTTCCAGTGCCTTGCGATAATGCTCCTCGGCACCCGGAAGATCGCCCTGGATTTGCCGCAGGTTGCCGAGGCTGCCATAGGCAATCGCCTCTTCCTCTTGGTCTGCATGAACATGCGCAAGCTTGAGGACCTGCTCGTAGCTGCTCGCCGCCTTTTCCATTTCACCGACACGGACCAAGAGATGCCCTAGCTGATTCCAGATATCCGCATTATCCGGATCGAGGATTGTGGATTTACGGTAGGCTTCAATGGCCTCCTGCGTGTTTCCATAAAACGCCAGCGCGCCGAGGCGACGATAGGCATGTGCGGCCTGTTTCTTGGCCGCCTGTGTTGCGGCGTCCGCCGCTTCGGCTTCCCCGGTCTTTTGTTCCGCAATCTTCCGGAACAATCCCTTGGCCTTGTCCGGGTTGCCGTCCCGCAATTCCTGTTCCGCTTCTTCGGCCAACCGGGCGGTTACGTCCTCCGCCTCCGCCCCATGCGCCTCGATCTCCCGCAAGCCTTCAACGGCATCTTTGAGGGCCCGAATCTGCAACTCCTTGTTTTGCAACTGCTGCTGCGTTTCGAGCAGCTCATTCTTTGTCCTGCCCAGCTCGTCGCGGAAATAGTGCGAACTCGACGCCAGTTCACGGGCAACGGCATCGGAAGAATCCTTCTCCTGCCTTTCGGGCTTGCGCCTTTTCAAAATCCAAGCGCCGAAACCGCCGACTACACCCAACCCGGTGATGATCACCCCGCAACACGCGATAATCTCTGATCTCGTCCATCCCGAGAACCAATCCATCCCGTTCCTTCCTGTCTTCCTCAAAGATACCATTCTCTACACCAGCGACGCTATATCCCGCAACGCCTTACCTCCTCAAATCAATTGCCTTCCATCCACAATCCAGGATGCGCAGCGCAGCGGAGCATCCTGTGGCGGCGGCCCGCCATCGCGGGGAGGGGGAAGGGCGTCCCCGCGAGGGGGCGGTCTTTCCCCTCCCCGCGATGGCGGGCCGAAACCTCCGCACCCGCGCCGTTCCCCCACCACCGCGCAGCCCTCCGTGCCCGGCCCGAACAGGGGGCCCGGGGCAACGCCCCGGCGGGGTCTGGGGCAGCGCCCAGCCGGGGTGCGGGGCGGAGCCCCGCCTCTCCGCCCCGCCCCTCCCTCACCCTCGCCCGCGCCTCCGCCCGCGCCCTCCTCCGTCTCCACCTGTTGACAGCCCCCGTCCGGAGGCTTATTCAAAAATTCGTTTGAATACTTAAATGGAGAGGCAAGATGGTTCGTATTCCGCGTGTGGCGGTGTTTGCGGGGATTTCGTTGTTGTTGACGGCGCTGGGGGTGTGGGCCACGGCAGGGTGCGCGCAGCAGACGCGCGTGGCCGCCGGGGCGGTGGTGTTCCTGGTCTGCTGCTGGGGCTTTCGGCTGCTGAAGGAGGGCACGGCGGCGCTGGTGTTTTTTCTGGTGCTGGTCGTGGGCCGCGTGCTGGAGCCGGAGCGGATCTTCAGCGGGTTCACCACGCCCGCGTTCTGGCTGGTGTTTTCCGGGCTGATCATCGGCAAGGCCATCAGCGTTTCCGGGCTGAGCCACAGGCTGGCGCGGCGCTTCCGGTCGCCGGGGTCCACGAGCTATTCCGCGCTGCTGGCGCGGATCATCGTGGTCTGCATGGTCTTTGCGCTGTTCGTGCCCTCGGCCATGGGCCGGGTCGTGATCCTGCTGCCGCTGCTGGCGGACATCTCCGCGGACTGCGGCTTCCGGCCCGGGGACAGAGGGCACGTGGGCGTGCTGGTGGCCGGGATCATGGGCACGTTCCTGCCCGCGTTCGGCCTGTTGCCCTCGAACCTGTCGAACCTCATTCTCGCGGGCTCGGCCAAGGCCCTCTACAACATCGAATACGGCTACATGCAGTATTTCCTGCTGCATTACCCGGTGCTGGGGGTGGGCAAGGGCGTGCTGCTGTGGTGGATGGTGAAGACGATGTTCCGCGACGAGGTGCGGGGCACTGCCGAGCGCGCGCCCTCGGAGAAGCTGACCACGAGGGAGATGTACACGATGGTCTTGCTGGCGCTCGCGCTGGGCTTCTGGGTGCTCGATTCGCTGCACGGCATCTCGCCGGGCTGGATCGGCCTTGCGGCGGCGATCGTGTTCCTGATGCCGTTTCCCGGCTGGTTCGGCAAGGACGCCTTGTTGGACGGCGTGAAGATCGATACGCTGCTGTTCATGGCCTGCGCCATCGGCGTGGGCAACGTGATCCGCCACACCGGGCTCGGCGACTTCGCCACCGACACGTTGCTGCGCCACATGCCGCTCTCGCCCGACGGCGGGATCGGGAACCTGGCCACGGTGCTCGGGCTGTACATGTCGTCGGGGTTGATGATGTCCATGCCGGGCATCCCCTCCATGTTCGTGCCCCTGGCCGGGCACATCGCCCAGGCGGCGCACCTGCCGGTGGAGACGCTGCTGGCGCTGATGGTGCCCGCGTTCTCCACGGTGCTGCTGCCCTACCAGGCCCCGCCGGTCATCGTGGGTTCGGCCGCGGCGGGCATCACCTACCGCAACATGCTGGCGGCCTGCCTCGGCCTGGCCGCGCTGACGATTTTCGTGCTGTTTCCCCTGGACCTGCTGTGGTGGAAGCTGATCGGCGTGCCCATGAGCGTCGGCTAGCGGACGGACGACGACGGAGGAGAAAGCTATGGCACAGAGCCCGGAAAAAGGCCGTCTCAACGAGGTGTTCGCCACCGTGGCCAAGGGGCTGGCGCACGCCAACCGGCTGCAGCTGCTGGAAATGCTGGCCCAGGGCGAGCGCGACGTGGATTCCCTGGCCAGGGGCTGCGGCCTGTCCGTGGCCAACGCGTCGCACCACCTGCGGCTGCTCCGCCAGTGCGGCCTGATCCACAGCCGCCAGGAGGGCCAGCGCGTGCTTTACCGGCTGTCCACCGACAGCGTGGTCCAGTTGATCTTCCAGCTGCAGCGCGTGGCCGTGCTGCACCTGCCGGAGTTGGACCGCATCCTGGCGGAGCGGTTTCCGTCCGACGTGCGGGTGGAGGAAACAACGCCGCAGGAACTGGACGAGTCGCTGCGCCAGGGCCGCGTGGCCATGGTCCTGGACCTGCGCCCGGCCGAGGAATTCGCGGCCGGGCACATCCCGGGCGCCCGGCACGCCGCGCCGGAGGACGTCGAAGCGCTGCCGGAAGCCGCGGGCGGCGAACTGTGCGTGGTCTATTGCCGCGGGTCGTTCTGTCTGTTCCCGGCGCTGGCCGCGCGCGAACTGCTGCGCAAGGGCTACGCCGTGAAACGCCTGGAGGGCGGTTTCCCCTCCTGGCGTGTGGCGGGCAAGCCGGTCGCCCGGTAGCCGGTGGGCCGGACCGGGCCGGTGGGACCGGCCGCCGGTGCCGGGCGGCGTGTGGGGGGGGATTGCAAAGACCACGCGCGCGCGGCACGACATACGATCACAGCCGAACCAAGATATCTTCGTCCCCTGGGGCACGATTTGGCGGCGTTTTACAGGGCCGGGCGCCCCCTTCTTCCGGCAAGACGCAGCAAAGCGGAACGGAGTCTTCCATGAGGAGTACGATGCGCCGGGTGCTTTTCGGCGTTCTTTCGCTGGGGCTGGCGGCGCTGGCGGCCTGGGGCACGGCCGGATGCCCGATCGAAACGCGCGTGGCGGCCTGGGCCATCACCTTCCTGATCTGCTGCTGGTGTTTCCAGCTGGTCGACAACGGAACCGCCGCGCTGTTCTTCTTTCTGGTGCTGGCCGTGGGCCGCGTCACGAAGCCGGAGTACATCTTCAACGGCTTCGCCACGCCCGCGTTCTGGCTCGTGTTTTCCGGGCTGGTCATCGGCCGGGCCATCAGCGTCTCCGGCCTGAGCCGCCGCCTGGCGCGCCGGTTCCGGGCGGGCGCGACCACGACCTATCCCGCGCTGCTGGCCCGGATCATCGGCGCGAACCTGGTCTTCGCCTTCCTGGTGCCGTCGGCCATGGGCCGGATCGTGATCATGCTTCCGCTGCTGGCGGACCTCGCCCGGGACTGCGGCTTCGATCCGAACGACAAGGGCTACGCGGGGATCCTGCTGGCCGGGATCGCGGGCACGTACCTGCCCGCGTTCACCATCCTGCCCGCCAACCTGCCCAACATCATCCTGGCGGGCTCGGCAAAGACCATCTTCAACATCGATCTCGGGTACATGTGGTATCTGCTGCTGCACTTTCCCGTGCTCGGGCTGGGCAAGGCCGTCGTGCTCTGGCTGTTGCTCAAGACCGCGCTGCCCGACACGATCACGCGGCAGAGGGCCGACGAGAAACCGAAGCGGCTGGATGCGCGCGAACGCGGGACGGTCGTGGTGCTCGCGCTGGCCCTGGGCTGCTGGATGCTCGATTCGCTGCACGGCGTCTCGCCGGGCTGGGTCAGCCTGGCGGCCGCGCTGGTGTTCCTGACGCCCGCGCCGGGCTGGTTCGGCAAGGAACTGCTGGACGACATCAAGATCGACACCCTGCTCTTCGTGGCCTGCGCCATCGGCGTGGGCAACGTGATCCGGCACACCGGGCTCGGCGACTTCGCGACAGAAGCGCTGCTGAGCCACCTGCCGCTGTCCCCGGATGGCGGGGCCGGGAACCTGGCCACCGTGCTGGGACTGTTCATGGCCTCGGGCCTGATGACCTCCGTGCCGGGCATTCCCTCGGTCTTCGTGCCTCTCGCAGGGCACATCGCGGACGCGGCGCACCTGCCCCTGCAGACCCTGCTCATGCTCATGGTGCCCGCCTATTCCACGGTGCTCCTGCCGTATCAGGCCCCGCCGCTCGTCGTGGGCACGTCGGCGGCCGGCCTGGCCTACCGCCACGCGCTGCTGGTCTGCACGGGCCTGTCCGCGCTGACGATCCTGGTCCTGTTCCCCCTGGATTTGGCGTGGTGGAAGCTGCTCGGCGTGGCCATGAGCCGTTAGGGCCCGGCTGGGCCGCCGGGGACGCGGAACGCCTTCCCGCGGCAAGTCCGAACGGAGCCCGCAACGCGCGGCAATCCCTCCTTCGACGTAAAGGCCCCCGGCGGAACGCTTCCGCCGGGGGCCTTGCCGTCTCGTGCGTGTCGCGCGAGCGCGGTCCGCTACTTGACCACGGTGGCCTTGACGATGGTCACGGCCTCTTCGGGGCAGTCCTCGTAGAAGCCCTTGGTGGTGGTCTTCACGGCCGCGATCTTGTCCACGACCTCGGTGCCTTCCACGACCTTGCCGAACACGGCGTAGCCCCAGCCCTGGGCGGTGGGGGCGCGGAAGTTGAGGAAGTCGTTGTCGGCCACGTTGATGAAGAATTGGGCGGTGGCGGAGTGCGGGTCCATGGTCCGGGCCATGGCCACGGTGTACTTGTCGTTCTTGAGCTTGTTGTTGGCCTCGTTCTTCACGGGGTCGTTGGTGCCCTTCTCGGTCATGTCCTCGGTCATGCCGCCGCCCTGGATCATGAAGCCGGGGATGACGCGGTGGAAGATGGTGCCGTCGTAGTGGCCCTCCTCCACGTACTGCACGAAGTTGGCGGCGGACTTGGGGGCCTTTTCGTCGTTGAGCTCCAGGACGATGTCGCCCATGGAGGTTTCCAGCTTGATCATGGTTCCGCTCCTTTGGGCCAGGGCGGCGCCGCAGGAGAGCGCGAAGGTGAGCAGCGCGCAGGCGGCAACGGCAAGGGCCCGTTTCGCATAGGTTTTTGTCATGGTGAGTCCTTTGGTATCCGTTGCGGGCCGGTGGCCCGGAGGGCGGAATATACATTCAAGCGTCCTCGGAGTACAATACCCGTGTGAGCGGGAAAAACGACAAAATCGGAGAGCGCTGGAGCGTCTATCTGCTGCGCTGCGGGGACGGGAGCTTGTACTGCGGCTCCACGAACGACGTGGAGCGGCGCGTGGCGCAGCATGCGGCGGGCACGGGCGCGCGGTACACGCGCGGACGCGGGCCCATCGAACTGGTGGCGGCCGAAACGTTCGCGGACCGTTCCGCGGCGTTGCGGGCCGAGGCCCTGGTCAAGCGCAAGGCGGCCGCGCGCAAGGTGGATTTTCTGCGCCAACTGGCGGCGCGCGGGGCCGGGAGCGCGGGGGCGCACGGCGACGGCGGGCAAAGGAAACTTGACATTTCCTCCGTCAGCGACCATGAAGCCTCCAGCGGCGGTTGCCGCAGCGTAGCCATGAATGTTCCCGACCAATATCTCCGCGCCTTTTCCAAGGAAGAAATCAACGACCTTCCGCTGAGCCAGTTCGAGGGCGAAATCCGGCTGATCAAGAAGCGCTCCGAGGTGGACGAGGCCGTGGAGTTGCTGCGCACCGAGCCGGTAATCGGCTTCGACACCGAGTCCAAGCCCTCCTTCAAGAAGGGCTGCATGTATCCGCCCGCCCTGCTGCAGTTGGGCATTCCCTCCACGGTCTTCATCTTCCAGCTCAGTTGCATGCCGCTGTGCGGCCCGTTGCGCGAGCTGCTCGCCGATCCCTCGATCGTCAAGACGGGCGTGGCCGTGTGGGACGATATCCGCGGGCTGCAGCGGCTTTCGGATTTCACCGAGGGCGGCTTCATGGACCTGGGCGACGTGTCGCGCGAGCTGGGCATGCGCACCAACGGGCTGCGCAACCTGGCGGCGAACCTGCTCGGCGTGCGCATCTCCAAGTCCGCGCAGCGTTCCAACTGGGGACGGCACCGCCTCTCGCGCCAGCAGATCACCTATGCGGCCACGGACGCCTGGATCAGCCGCGAGCTGCACCTGCGCATGCTGGAGCTGGACCTGCTGCCCGAGGGCGTTGGCTGCGCGCCGCGCAACGGCAACGGCAATGGCAATGGCAATGGCCACGCCGTGAAGGCCGCGGCCGCGAGCGTGGAAAGCCTCAGCCTTGCCGCGGAAACGGCACCCGAAAAGGGGCAGCCGGTCGCGGCGCAGAGCGCAGCGGACGAGGGCGGCAACGGCAACGGCACCAAGCGCAGGAAGGCCGCGGGCAACGGCAACGGCACGCGCAGGACGTCCGACGGCGAGGCGGCCCGGCTGGGCAAGCGGCGCTCGCCCGGCGACGTGCGCCCGGCGCTGGGCGACGGCGCGATCTTCCTCGGCGGCCTGGACGGGAGCGGCGCGTAGATGCGCGCGGCCCGGCGACGGCTCCTTTTTCCTTCCCTTCCCCCTTCCTTTTCCTCTTTGTCGCAAACGCGGCGTACCGCGCGGATTCCGGCGCGCCCCGCAGCCCTGCTCGGCCCGGCCGTGCCGGTCGCCCCGACTGCCCTGCTCGCCCCGATTGTCCTGCTCGCCCTGGCCGCGCTCGTTGTCCTGGCCGAGCCCTTTGCGCCGGTCGCGCGGGAGGCGCGCGCGGGCGAATGGCATTCGCGCGTGCTCGTGGCCGGAAGTTTGCGCCAGCTGCGTAGCGTGCGGCTGAGCGCCATGGGCCAGAGCGCCCTGGCGGCGAGCGCGCCCGCGTCGCGGCAGCGGCTTTCGGCCCTGTATGAGGCGCGCAAGGCCGCCGTGGAACGGGTGCGCGCGGCGCTGCGCGAGGAACTGGCCCGGCGCGGACTCAGGGTGACGTTTTCCTTTCCCGGCCGCGACGACGTGGACGCGGCGTTCGTGCTCGCGGTGCGCGAACCGAGCCTGGCCGCCGCGGGACGCGAGGCGGGAAACGCGCCGGTGCGCGTGGAGATCACGGCCGAGGTGGCCTACGTGCTGGAGCTTGCGCCCGAGGGCGCGTGGCCCGGCGCGCAATCGGGCACCGGACTGCCGGACCGGACCCTGAAGATGACGCCCGCCGGGCAACCGGCCGCGCCGCCGGACCGCAAGACCCTGCAGAAGGAATTCGAGCGCGCCATGGAGGACATGGGCCGTTCGCTGCGCGAACGGCTGCGCGAGGCGCGCGGCGACGGGACCGGCGAAACGCCCGGCGCGGGCATGGATGCGGGCAACGGGGACCGGGATGCGGCCGCCCAGACGCCCTCCGCCGCCACGCCCCGGCCGCTGCCGCTCACGCCGGTGCAGTAGCCGCACGCGGTCGACCTCGCCGCGTAAGTGCGCCCCCGCCCGCCGGGCCGCTCAGCTCAGCAGTTCCTGCCAATCCACCTTGGGCCGCTTGAGGGCGATGATGAAGAGCAGGTCCCGGGGACAGATGAAGGTCTCGTCGTCGGCATTGATGACCAGTTCGCCGGTCTCGTGGCGCTTGAAGCCGATGAGCAGCGCGTTGGTGCTCGTGTCGCGCAGCAGCTCGCGCACGCGGCCCACGGCCACGCAGGCGTCCATGTCCGGCCAGGCGGGCATGGAATAGAACGTGTTGCCGCGCTTTTCCGTGACCAGTTCGAGAATGACCGAGGAGAGGTCGGGGTTGGAGACTTCGCGCGCGAGCATGAGGTCGTTGATGCGCGTGATGGACGTGATCTCCGGGGAGTGGAAATCCTTGTGCAGCTCGTTGAGCTGGCGGCGGATGTGGTTGATGCGGTCGATGTGGCGGCTGTTCTCGCGGTCGCGCAGGTAGACGGTGACGTTGGCGGAGCGGTTGATCTCGTCCACGGCCATGGCGGTCATGATCGTCTCGTTGTCCGTGTAGCCGTAGACGATGATGATCGAGGCCTTGTCCACGCAGGCGCGCGTGAGCACGTCCACGGAACTGATCTCGCCGTGGATGAAGCGGATCTCGGCCGGGATGGGGTTCTCCTCGTAGGCCTTGGAGCAGACCACGATGTCCACGCCCGAATGCAGGGGGTCGCTGCGCAGTTCGTGCACGAGGTTGTGCAGCTTGCCGAACGCGCCGCCGCCCAGGATGACGATGTGGTTCTTGATGTTCAGCGTATGCAAGCCCTTCATCCTCCTTTGGCGACGCGCCACGAAGCTGTCCACGCCCAGGCCCATGAACGAAAACATCAGGCCGATGCCGAAGATCATGTCCACGATGGCCAGGGCCTGGCCGCCCATGGTCTGCGGCACCACGTCGCCGTAGCCCACGGTGGTCGCGGTCACGAAGAACCACCAGGTGCCCTTCCACAGGGTTTCGCCCCAGGTGTCCTCGGCAAAGGTCACCGGGTCGAGCACGAGCAGCCCCACGGCCGAAGCCACGTGCAGCACGCCGAGCGTGATGATGATCTTGGTCCAGGGGCTGCGGCGCACGACCTGCCGCACCCGGCGGAACTTTCTGAGGAAGAAGTAGAACATCGAACCCCGATGGTGCCAGATATTCCGGTCGGATAGATTGACGTTCTACATGAGGGCCCGGCCCAAGGCAAGGGGGGAGCGCGCCTATCGGTCGTCGTTGCCCGCGCCCTGGCGCGATTTCTTGAGCGCGGAGCGGCGGCGCTTGGTCTCCAGGCGGCGGCGCTTTTCCGCGCGGGGCACGCGCGTGGGCCGGCGCGGCCGAGGCGGCACCAGGGCCGCGCGCACCAGGGCCAGGAGCCGCGCGCGGGCGCGCATCCGGTTCTCCAACTGGCTGCGCGTCTCCCGGCTGGTCACGGCGAGCACGCCCTCGGAGTCCACGCGGTTGGCCAGGGCCGTCAGAATGCGCGCACGCTGGGATTCCGTGAGCGAAGGCGAGCCCGCCACGTTCCAGCGCACGGTCACGGCCGTGGCCGTGGTGTTCACGTGCTGGCCGCCGGGGCCCGAGGCGCGCACCGCGACGAACGAGAGTTCGTCCTCGCGCACAAAGGCCCCGTGGCCCAAATCGATGCGGTGGTCGTCCATGGTTCGCTCCCTCCATTCCGGCACTCCCGGTGCACGTGCGGCTGCTCCGGCGCGGTTGCACTTCCCCGGCGCGGTTGCACTTCCCCGGTGCGAGTGCGCTTCCCCAGCGCGCTTGCGCTTCCCAATGAAGTGCCGTAAGCACGGGCAGACCATACCCGAACCCCGGCGCGAGGCAACCCCGGCGCCGCGAGAACCCGATACATACCGGAGACACCATGTCCGACCACGGCCCCGAGACCCCCTGCCCCTGCGGTTCCGGCAAGACCTTCGGCGAATGCTGCCAGCCCTACCTGGAGGACACGCTGCCCGCGCCCACGGCCGAAGCCCTGATGCGCGCGCGCTACACCGCCTACGTCACCGGGCACATCCCCTACCTGGGCCGCACCCTGGCCCTGAAGAAGCGGCGCGGCTTCGACACGGCCTCGGCGCGCGACTGGTCCGAGAACGCCGTGTGGCAGGGGCTGGAAATCCTGGACGTGAAGCGTGGCGGCCCCGAGGACCGGCGCGGCGAGGTGGAATTCATCGCCCGCTACGAGATGCACGGCCAGGCCGAGGAACTGCACGAGCGCAGCCGGTTCGAGCGCGTTTCTGGCCGCTGGTTCTACGTGGACGGCGTGATGAAGAGCGAGCGCCCCGCCCCGGCGGGCGAAACCGTGGTGCGCGACGCGCCCAAGACCGGCCGCAACGATCCCTGCCCCTGCGGCTCCGGCAAGAAGTACAAGAAGTGCTGCGGCGCGTAGCCCGGCCCTTGCGAGCGAAAAAAAAACGCCCCGCGAACCGACGGTTCGCGGGGCGTTTCTCGTTCGGAAATCGGGCGGGCCGCTCAGACCAGGGAGAGCAGGACCTCGGCCAGCAGCGCGGAATCGATGAGCGGCGCGCTTGCGTCGCTGACCAGGGGCGCGTCGATGACCTCCACGCCGTAGCGGCGGACCTTGTCCAGCTCCAGGGGCCCGGGATAGACGCCGCGCGCCGTGTCCACGAGCACGAAATTGAGCAGGTCCTCGCGCGTGGCCGGACCGTCGCAGCCCGCCTGGAGGTACCTGAGCAGCGTGCTCACGCAGTTGAACACGCCCATGCCGAGCTGTTCCGGATCCTTGCCCATGTTCGGCACGTAGACCTTGGGGCACGGCGTGTCGGCCACGGCCTGGCCCACGCCGTGGGGCAGCAGGTTGGCGACCAGGCTGCTGTAGAAGCTGCCCATGGGGTAGCAGATCAGGTCCGCGCCGTGGACCAGGTCGCGGATCTTGCGCCGGATGGGGGCGCGCGCGGGCTCGGGCCTGCGCGCGTCCTGGGAGAGATACACGCGCTTGACCGGCGACGCGATGGGCGCGGTCTCCTTTCCCGTGAGCAGGTGCTGGCCCGCGAGCACGGTGCCGTCCTCCAGCTCGGCCACGAGGTGCAGATCGCGGCCCGAGACCGGGCGCACCGTGCCGCGCACCTCGGCCAGCTTGGAGAAGAGGTAGATGACCGGGTCGATCTGGCGGTTGTTGTTCACGTAGCCGCCGGTGAGGATCAGATTGCCGATGGAGGCCCCGCGCAGGTCGAAGTCCTCGGGCATGGCCTCGGCGAAATAGCGCAGGTGGTTGCGCACGATCTTGCGCATGGGATCGGGCACGGCGGCCACGAGGTGGTCCTTGCCCGCGATCATGCGGTTCAGGCGCGCGAACAGGGCGTCGTGGTCCGCGTCCTTGGGCAGCCGCGTGGCGAAGAGCTCGAATATCTGCGGGTTGCCGGTCATGGAGCGGTCGGCCAGGGCCATGAGCCGGTTGCGCAGGTCGCCCACGGCGAGCATGCCGAAGGCCTTGCGGATCTCGGCGGAGCTGCCGCCGGAGTCGAAGGGCGTGATCAGGTGCACGGAGTTGTGCGTGTAGCCCACCAGTTCCTGGCTCAGGGAGCGCAGGGCCGTGCCGCCGGAAAAAAAGAGCACGTGCGGCCCCAGCTCCGGCGCGCGGCGAAAGCGCGCCAGGCGAAAGCGGTCGGGGATGGAGACGGAACGGGTGATGCGCACGATGGGCATGGATAGCATTCCTCAGGCGAGCAGGTCCAGACAGGCGTCGGCCGCCGCGTGGAAATCGATGCCCCCGGTGAGCTCGTAGACCGGGCAGCCGTCCAGCAGGGCCAGGTAGGCCCCGGCCGAGGGATCGGTCTCGGACGGCGCGTGGCGCGTGTCGTAGAACAGGCCGGTCTCCTTCATGAACGCGGGCATGAGATCGGGCCGCGCGGCGATGTCCACGCGGTTCATGGCGAAGGCGCCGCCGCCGCGCCGCCAGTTGAGCAGCACCAGGGCGGTCATGGGGGCCACGAGCCGGAAGCGGCCCGGGCCGAAGCACTGGTCGATGAACCCGTCGTACTTGTGCTCCAGGCTCCAGAGCTCGTCCGGCGGCAGGGCCGAGAACCGCGCGCGGTCCGCGGCGTCCATGACCGGGGCCAGGGACGGGTTGGCCAGCACGGTGCCGGGATTGATGCGCGGCATCTTGGCCACGCCGTACATGGTCAGGGCGCCGTCCGAAAAGCCGGGGCCGCCGGGGCCGCCCTGGGCGGTCGCCACCTCGCGCCGGACCATGAGCCGGTCGTTGGACACGAAGACCGTCTCGGGCCCCTGGTCCATGACGTGCAGGGCCAGGGTGGACTTGCCCATGCCCGCGAACCCGGCGAAGGCCAGGCCGCGCCCGGCCCCGGGCGCGCCGCGCGTCACGCCCGAGGCGTGGAAGAGCAGGCAGCCCAGGTCCAGGGCGTATTCGATGAAGCGGTTGTTGATGAAGTTGACCACCTGGTTGGGATTGGCCAGGCAGGGCCCGTAGGCCAGGTTCAGGCCGTCGCCGAAGAGGAAGAGCATGCCCGTCTTCAGCTTGTGGACCGCGCGGCCGTCGGCCAGGTCCGCGTAGGCCTCCTTGAGCGCCTTGCCGGGCTCGCGCTCCTTGTCCGTGAGCGCCAGGCCCAGGGCGGCCGGATCCGGGGCCGGGCCCTCCAGGGCCACGATCTCGCAGTCCGGCGCAGAGCCGCCCCGCTCCGCCGCGCCGGGCGCGGCGAGGAAGTCCTTGTAGTAGAAGCGCAGTTCGTCGAGCAGCGCGTCCGTGTTGGCGCGCACGCGCACCACCCAGCCGCTGAAGTCGAGCACCAGGCCCGGCCCGGCCACGGGATGCGCGGCCAGGAGCGGCCCGGCCAGCGAGGCAATCGAGAGGTCGCCCTTGGCCGCGCTCATGCCCCGATCCTCCGCAGCACGTAGTCCACGTACAGCCCGGCCGCGTCGATGCCGTTGGCGTCGAGCAGTCCGCGGAAGCCGCCGAAGGCCGAGACCTCGAAGACCTGCGGCCCCTGGTCCGTGACGACCACGTCCACGCAGGTGAAGTCCAGACCGAAGAGGTCCTGGGCCTTCTGGGCCAGGGCGATGACCTCGGCTCCGGGCTCGTGGGCCCGGTACTTGCCGCCCGAGCGCGTGGTCGTGTTCCAGGAATCGGCGTTGCCCGCGCGGGCGTAGGTGGCCAGGTACTCCCCGCCCAAAAAGGCCACGCCCAGGTCCTGGAACCCGTCGGCGTGGCTGATCATGCGCTGGATGTACATGACCGGGTTGCCCTCGTCCTTGAAGGCGCGGACCTCGGCCTCGGTGGAGCCGTTGGCCGTCACCACGCGCATGCCGCGCGCCTTGGAGGTGTACAGGGGCTTGAAGATGGCGCTGGCGAACCGCTCCACCGTGGCCACGGCCTCGTCCACGTCCTCGGTGATCACGGTGTCGGGCATGGGGATGGCCCCCGCGCGCAGGGTCACGGTGCAGGCGAGGCGGTCGAGCATGCGGATGATCTTGAGCGGGTCGGAGAAGATCGGGATGCCGTACCGGGTGCTCAGGTAGTAGAGCATCTCCAGGCGGTCGAGCAGGTTGGGCGAATAGTAGGGCCCGACCTTCTTGACGATGATGGCGTCCATCTCGGTGAGGTCCACCTCGGCGTTGCACACGCGCTCGGCGGAAAGGTCCATGACCAGGGTGCCGGGGTCCACCAGGGCGGAGAACCCGGTCTTTTCGCGCACGGTGTCGGCCAGCAGCTTGCTGGACCAGCCGCCGGGCACGCCGATGACTGCGATTTTCTTCATGGAGGCATCCTTGGCGGGCGGCCTGCGGCGGCTCAGTAGACGACCACGGCCTCGTTGAGGACAAAGTCGGTCCAGGGGCGGCCCCGGTGCGCCACGAGGCGCTCCAGGAGGTAGACGCCGCGCTGGAACATGACCCGGGCGAACTTGCGGTTGAGCTCGAACCGCGTGGAGGTGATGAAGTTGCGTGCCAGTCCCATGGCCAGGCGGGCGTCGAAGGTGGCGTCGTTGTTGCGGCGCGCGTAGGCCCGGGCGAAGCGCAGCATCTGGCAGGAGGCCCAGTTGAGGCGCTCGCGCACCGCGGGGTCGAACATGGGCAGGCGGAAGTTGGAGAGGATGAAGACCGAGACGTCCTGCAGCGGGTCGGTCTGCTTGGAGCGGTGCAGGTCGATGTAGTGGATCTGCTGGTTGGCGTGGTCGTAGACGATGTTGTTGATGTTGTAGTCGCCGTGGATGAACACGGTGTAGGGCGCGGGCAGCTCGGGCTCCAGGGGCACGGCGTCCACGAGCAGGTCCTCCAGGGAGCGGGCCTCGTGGGAGCCGATGTGCCGCGTGCCCTGGCGCAGGGAGGGATTGAGACGGTAGACGTCCTCCAGCCGGGCGTGGATCTGGCCCAGGTAGTCGGCGTTGCCGGGCCCGAAGGACTTGGTGCGCTCCCAGGCCTCGGTCAGGGTCTGCTCCACCAGGAAGAAGGCGTTCCTGAGGATCTCCATGTCCGCGGAGAGGACCACGTCCTGCAGGGTACAGCCGCCGAGGAACTCGATGAGCAACGAGGCCTGGGCATCTTCCTGCTGGTGGGAGAGCACGCGCGGCGGCAGGCCGGGCATGATGGCCTCCCAACGCTCGATGTTCTCCTTTTCCTTGAGGAGTTTGCGGCGGCCGCCCTCCTTGAAGAGCACGCCGCTGGCCGGGGTTTCGCCCTGGCGCGTCTCGCGGCCGGAAACGCGGCCGATGCGGCACCCCGAGCGCGTGCCCCAGATGGACTTGAACTCCACGTCGGACAGGGGGATCTCCACCCCGCTCTTGGCCAGGTTCTCGCGCAGGGCCTCGTACTGGCGGATCTTGAACTTCTCGCCCACGGCCGCGAAGATCACGGCCTCGCCCACGTTCATGAGCGCGTCGCCCATGCGCTCCAGATAGCGCAGGATCAGATGGCTGGTGATCAGGTTCTCTGTTTCGGCCCCGCTGCGCAACTCGCCGAGGATGCGGTCGAACTGCACCTTGTAGAGCGAGTCCAGCGCGAACTCGCTGCGACAGATGCGGAAGGCCAGGGACATGTCCAGCTTGGAGACGGCCTTGTAGACCAGGTCCAGGGTGGAGAGCACTTCCTTGTAGAACTTGCCGTACTCGTAGCGTTTGATGAACTCGGGATCCTTGAGGTACTGGATCTGGTCCACGATATCCACGGCGTGGTCGGCGGTGCGCTCCAGGTTGGCGGCCACCGTGGTCACGGCGCGCAGCAGGTCCACCTGGCGCTTGGTGGTGCCCGGGCGGTTGATGGCCCCGAAGCACTCGTTCTCGATCACGCTCTTGAGGTTGTCGATGTAGTCGTCGCGCGTCTGGATGGACTCGATGAGCTTGCCGTCCGGATGGTCGAGGACCTTCTGCGAGTTCTCGACCTGGCGCGTGACCTCGAGACACATGAAGCGCAGGTTTTCGGCGACGTCTTCACGCAGCAGCACGGCTAGCCCACCTCGATGTTCAGCCCGCTGTCCTCGCCCGCGGGGCAGCCGTCGTCCTCGCGCCAGGAGAACTTCAGCGTCAGCTTGCGCCGGTTCTCCTTGCGCTTGACCTCGATCTCCACGTTGATCATGCCCGCCGGGCACACGGACATGTCCGCCTTGCTGTCGGAAAAGGTCAGCTTGCCCGCAGCGAAGCCGTCGCGAATGGCGTCGAAATAGTCGGCGATGGATTGCGGGTCCTGCACCGTGGCGTGCCGAAAGATCTTGTCGGACATGGGGGAATCGACTCCTGGTCAGCCGTCCAACCGGCTGCGGTATTCGGTTATCACCCTGGCGCGGTGCATGCCGCCCAGGATGAGGCTCTTGCGGATGCCCATGTCGTCCCACACGGGCTGGTAGCCCACCTCGCGCGAGGCCTTGGCCGCATCCTGCATGGCCGGATCCTTGACCTTCTCGCCCATGTGGCAGTCGTCGCCCATGAACACGAGCATGGGCCGCGCGCCGCCGGCCAGGGAGCGATTGTGCCGGTTGACGACGTTGATGAGGAATTCCGTGTACTCGCGGGACTGCGGATTCCAGACCTCGATGCCGTCCACGTCGTATTCGGCCAGGAGAATGGGCCAGAACTGCTCCGGGTGCGGAATGACCACGCCCGCGCCCAGGGAGCGCGCCTCCTCGATGACCTCCGAGGCGCGGTAGAAGAACTTCAGGGAGAAATTCTGCTTGATGAGCTGCTTGACGGCCTTGAGGTAGACCTGCACGCGGCCGATGTAGCGGTCGCCGTAGCGCTGCCTGAGGCCGTCGAAGAAGTTGCGCACCAGCTTGTTCTTGATCATCTGGGCGGGCGTCGCGGTCCAGTTGAGGTCCAGCAGCTCCTGCAGCTTGGCCGTGTACAGCGAGGCGAAGCGGACCATGTCGGCCGTGGCCCCGGTCTCGCCGGCCGCGGCCTGGCGGATGTCCTCGTCCGCCGGGCGCACCAGGGCGTCCATGAACTGGAAGAGCTGGGAGGAGCGGTACTTGAAGGTGTGCGCGAGCATGGAGGAAAGCACGTGGCCGCGCTCCACCCGGTCGGCGCGGAAATGCAGGAGGAGCTGCACCTTGCGGTTGAACCCGTGGGAGTAGCAGTCCACCTCCACCCCGGCGTAGTCGCCCAGGGTCAGGATCTCGTTGTGCTGGGTGGGGATGATCAGCTTTTCGCGCGCATTGGGGAACATGGCCGCCACGCGCTGCAGGGCCAGGTCCATGGGCACGAATTCCGGGTGCCAGTGCACGGCCAGGAGCGAATCCTGGCGCGGATAGGTGCGCGAGGGCGTAACCACGCGCTTCTTCTGGGCCGGGGTCAGGTCGGTGGAGACGATCTCCGCGAAGAGCTCGCGCTCGAAGGGGGCGATCTCCTCGGGAATGGCCGACAGGTCCGGCTCCCCCTGACAATTCGCGTCCAGACGGACGACTTCCATTTTGGTCTTTGGCATGCGGCTATGCTAGGCTACTTGTACTTGGCGTGGCAATCCTTCTTCAGCCGCGCCAGTCCGCCCACCGCCTCGGCGAAGGCCGCGGCGTCGGACGAGGCCACGGCGGCCTCGAAGGCGTCCACGGCCGCCAGAAAGGCCGAATAGAACTCGTCGCCCTTGCCCGGGTAGGTGCACATCAGTCGGCTGTCGGCCACAAAGGGCGCGACCTGCCCGGCGGCGGGCACCGCCCCGGCCTCGGCGGCCTTGACCAGGGCCTTGAAGTCCTTGTCCATGCGCTTCTTGAGCCGCTTGTAGCCCGGCCGCGCGCCGCCCTTGGCGCTGCGCGCGGGCTCGTCCTCGTCCTCGGACTCGCGGATCGCCGCGTCCAGGTCGTCGCGCACGGCCTCGGTGGCGTCGGCGATGACCCCGGCGTCCTCCAGGGGATCGTCCTCCTCGCCCTCCACGGCCTCGTACTTGACCTTGACCTTGACCATGAAGCCGCCCGGGGCGCGCTTGAGGCCGATGGTCAGGTTGCGGAAGGACTCCAGGGGCAGGTGCACCCCGCCCTCCTCCAGGACCCCGGCGGAAAGGCTCCTGCCGAACAGGGCGAAGAACTCCGCGGCCTCTTCCTCGCCGATCATCAGTTCTATCTTGGTCTTCAGAGTGGTGCTCATGGTCGTTGACCTCCGGTTGCTGCGCGGTGTCCACGAAAACGCGCCGCCCCCCGCGGCGAACCCGGGCGGCGGCCGGCGCGCGGAAAGGCTCCGCCTCGAAGCCGTCAGATGCGGCTGCAGCGGTGCTTGATGTTCACGCCCTTGACGATGAAGATGACGCATTCGGCGATGTTCGTGGAGAGATCGGCGATGCGCTCCAGGCTCCGGGAGATGAGGATGGTGTGCACGCTGCGCTCGATGGCCGGGGACTCCTTGAGCATGTGGTCGATGAGCTTCTTGATCACCGAGACGTCGAGCTCGTCGGCGCGCGCGTCCATGTCGCAGACGCGCTGGGCCGCGTCCGTGTCCTCGTCCTTGAAGGCGGTCAGGGCGTTGCGCAGCATCTCCAGGCTGACCTTGGCCAACTCCTCCAGGGTGGGGTTGTAGGACAGGGGCGGGCGGTGCGCCAGGATCAGCGAGCGTTCGGCGATGTTCACGGCCTCGTCGCCGATGCGCTCCAGGTTGACGATCAGGCGCATGATGCCCACGATGATGCGCAGGTCCTGGGCCACGGGCTGGGCCAAGGCCAGGAGCTTGAGGCTCAGGTTGTCGATGTCGCACTCCAGGCTGTTGATGGCGTAGTCGTTGTCGATGACCTGCTGGGCCAGGTCCGTGTCGCGTTCGGCATAGGCCTGGTTGGCCTGGACAAGCGCCTTTTCGGTGTAGGCCGCCATCTCCAGCACTTTGAGCCGGAGTTCTTCGATTTCCTTCTGAAAATGGTTGTCCATCCGGGTGTCTCCTAGCCGAACCGGCCGGTGATGTAGTCTTCGGTCTGCTTGTTCTTGGGTCTGGTGAACATGATCTCTGTTTCACCGGTCTCGATGAGCTTGCCCATGTAGAAGAAGGCGGTGATGTCCGAGACGCGGGCGGCCTGCTGCATGGAGTGCGTCACGATGATGATCGTGTAGTTCTTCTTGAGGATGTGGATGAGCTCCTCGATCTTCTGCGTGGCGATGGGGTCCAGGGCCGAGGCGGGCTCGTCCATGAGCAGGATCTCGGGCTCCACGGCCAGGGCGCGGGCGATGCACAAGCGCTGCTGCTGGCCGCCGGAAAGGCCCAGGGCCGAGGAGTGCAGCCGGTCCTTGACCTCGTCCCACAGGGCGGCGCGCTGCAGGCTCTCCTCCACCCTGGCGGCGATGTACTGCTTGTCGCGCACGCCGTTGACGCGCAGCCCGTAGGCCACGTTCTCGAAGATGGTCTTGGGGAAGGGGTTGGGCTTCTGGAAGACCATGCCCACGCGGCGGCGCAACTGCACCACGTCCACCCTGGGCGCGTAGATGTCGTCGCCGTCCAGGAGGATGGCCCCCTCCACGCGCGAAATGGGGATGAGGTCGTTCATGCGGTTCAGGCACCGCAGAAAGGTGCTCTTGCCGCAGCCCGACGGGCCGATGAGCGCGGTGACCTCGTTTTCGCCGAAATCGAGGTTGACGTCGTGCAGCGCCTTGAAATCCCCGTAGTAGAAATCGAGGTTTCGGGCGTACATCTTCACATTCTTGGCTGGTTGCATGGCTTTTCCCTGTCGATGCCCGTGGTCCTGTCGGTGCCCGCGGCGGAACGGAGCGCGGCCCTATGCCGTGAACCGGTATCCGACCCCGCGCACGGTCTCGATGAATTTCGCGTAGTCGCCAATCTTCTGCCGCAGGCGGCGGATGTGGGTGTCCACGGTCCGGGCGTAGCCCTCGAACTCGTAGCCCCACACCGTGTTCAGAAGCTGGTCGCGGGTCTGCACCCGTCCGCGGCGGCGGATCAGTTCCGACAGGAGCTTGAACTCGGTGGCCGTGAGGGGAATGTCCTCGCTGTCCACCTGGACCTTGTGGGCGTCCATGTCCACCTCCAGCCCCTCGAGCACCCAGCGGCTGCGGTCGTCGCCCGCGGGCGCCGCGCGCTTGAGGATCGCGCGCACCCGGAGCAGCAGCTCGCGCGGGCTGAAGGGTTTGACCACGTAGTCGTCGGCCCCCAGTTCCAGGCCCACGATGCGATCGACCTCTTCGCCGCGCGCCGTGAGCATGATTACCGGGACTCCGATCGTGGCCGCGTCGCGCTTGAGCTCCTTGCAGACCTCGAAACCGTCCATGCCCGGCAGCATGATGTCCAGGATCACGAGATCGGGCTTCTTCTCCCGCGCCAGCTCCAGGCCGCGCAGCCCATCGGCCGCGGCGAGCGCCTTGAATCCCGCGCCTTCCAGATTGAAGGCCAGGAGCTGGGAAATGTCCTCGTCGTCCTCGACGATCAAAACCGTCTGCTTGTCCATGGTTTCCTCCTGCCGTCCACACATTTGCGACGGCTTCGCAGGAACGGGATCAAACGCTCCGTCAGTGACAGGTGTATGGGAACAATGTTACGCCTTTGTTACATTTCATGCGACCCCCCGCCCGCCTTCGCCTTTTTCTCCCGGCAGCCCCGGCCCGGCGCGCCTTCCGGCCCCTGCGCCGCGTTCCGCCCTATTTCGCGCCGTAGCGCACGGGCTGTTCGTGCGTCAGGCAGTGGATGGCCCCCAGCCCGAGGATCAGGTCCACGGCGTCCACGCCCACGATCTCGCGGCCCGGGAGCAGTTCGCCGATGATCCCCAGGGCCTCGCGGTCCTGGGGATCGCCGAACACGGGCACGAGCACCGCGCGGTTGGCGATCAGGAAGTTGCCGTAGCTGGCGGGCAGCCGGTAGCCGTCGAACCAGCGCGGCGCAGGCATGGGCAGCCGGACCACGTGCGGGCGCGAGCCGTCGGCCAGGCGCGCGGATTCCAGCCGCTCGCGGTTCTCCTCCATGGCCGCGTGGTTCGGATCGGAAGGGTCGTCCTCGCGGCAGAGCAGCACGGTGTCCGGCGCCACGAAGCGGCAGAAGTCGTCCACGTGGCCGTGGGTGTCGTCGCCCTGGATGCCCCGGTTCAGCCAGATCACGTTGGCCACGCCGAGCCGCTCGCGGAACACGGCCTCGTAGTCGGCCCGCGAAAATCCCGGGTTGCGGCACTGCTCGTCCGCGTCCAGCAGGCATTCCTCGGTGGCCAGCAGGTCGCCGCGGCCGTTGCCGTCCACGGCCCCGCCCTCCAGGACCACCTCGCGCCCGCCGTGCACGGCGGCCTCCATGTCCCAGCCCGCGTCGCGCGCCGCAGCCTCGGCCATGCGCGCGTCCAGGGTGTGGTCCGGATAGCGCGCCCAGCCGTTGAACACGAAGCGCACGGCCCTGGGACCGCGCTCCGCGTGCACGAAGAAGGGCAGCGTGTCGCGCGTCCAGCCCCGATCCGTGGGCAGGTGCAGGAAGCGGACGTTGCCGAGGTCCGCGCCCGCCTCGGCCAGCAGCGCGCGCACCCCGGCCTCGGCCGCCGCGTCGCGCACGATCAGGCGCACGGGTTGGGACGCGGCCAGGGCGCGGACGATGACGCCGTAGATGCGGATCACGGCGGGCAGGGCCCCGGGCCAGTCCTCGGGATTGTGCGGCCAGGCCAACCACGCGGCCTCCTGGGGTTCCCATTCGGCGGGCAGGCGTCGTTGCGGATTCACTCGTGGGCCTCCTCGTCGCGGAACGGCGACATTTGGCGGCATCATAGCGTGCCGCTCGTTCACGTCAAAGGGGTGATTGGGATGATCGGGATGACCGGAAAGGGGCGGCAAGCGGCTACTTGCCGATGCAGAAGCGGTCGAACACCGCGTCGAGGACCTCTTGCGGGGCGATCTCGCCGGTGATCTCCGCGAGCACGGCGCAGGCCCCCTCCAGGCGCACGCCGAGCAGGTCGTAGGGCACGCCCGCGCGGATGTCCCCGAGCAGCGCGGCCAGTTCCTCGCGCGCGCGCTCCAGGGCCAGGCTCTGGCGCAGGTTGGGCACCAGTTCACCGGCGTCGGGCTCGCCGCGCCCGCCGGTGAGCCGCTCCCGCACGCGGGCCGCCAGCGTGTCCACACCCGCGCCGGAGCGCGCGCTCACGGGCGCGACCTCGAATCCTTCGGCCGCCAGCGCGGCCTCGGGGCCGCCCGGCAGCGCGGGCCCGGCGCACAGGTCGGTCTTGTTGGCGACCACGAGCACGCGGCCGGGCCCCAGTTCGTGGGCCAGGGCGCGGTCCTCGCCGCTCACGGGGCGCGTGGCGTCGGCCACCAGGAGCACGAGGTCGGCGCGGTCCATGAGCTCGCGGCCCAGGCGCATGCCCTCCAGCTCCACGCCGTCGGCCGGGGTCCCCTGCCCCGCCGGACCCTCCGGGACCGCGCACGTTTCGCGCAGACCGGCCGTGTCCACGATGCGCACGGGCAGCCCGCCGAGGTTGAGGGTCTCCTCGATGAAGTCGCGCGTGGTGCCGGGCGCGGCGGAGACGATGGCCCGGTTGCGGCCCAGCAGGGCGTTGAGCAGGCTGGACTTGCCCGCGTTGACGCGCCCGGCGAGCACGGCCAGCGCGCCGTCGCGCCAGCAGCGCGAGCGCGCGTAGCTCTCCAGCAGCGCCCCCACGCCCGCCAGGACCTCTTCCACGGACTGTGCGAACCGTTCGGGCGCGAGACATTCCACCTCGTCCTCGGGAAAGTCCACGGCCACGCAGAGTTCGGCGCGCAACTGCTCCAGGCGGCCGCGCAGGGCGCGGATGCGCTCGCCCAGGCGGCCGGAGAGCTTGGCCCGGGCCAGGTGCGCGCCCTCGGCCGTGTCCGCGGCGATGAGCTCGGCCACGGCCTCGGCGCGGGTCAGGTCCATGCGGCCGTTGAGAAAGGCGCGGCGCGTGAACTCGCCGGGCGCGGCGGGCTCGGCCCCGGCGGCGTAGGCCGCCTCCAGGACCCCGGCGAGCACGGCCGGGCCGCCGTGGCAGTGGAACTCGGCCACGTCCTCGCCCGTGAAGCTGTGCGGCCCGGGCATGAGCACGGCCAGGGCCTCGTCCAGGGGCTCGCGCGTGTGCGGGTGGCGCAGCGCGCCGTGGTGCAGGTGGCGGGGGGCGAACTCCGTGAAGCGGGGATCCGAGGCCCTGAACAGAGCCGCGAGCACGGCGCGGGCCGCGGGGCCGCTGACGCGCACGATGCCCACGCCGCCGCGCCCCAGGGGCGTGGCGATGGCCGCGATGGTGCGCGCGGCCGGGGCTGCCGGGACGCTCGGCGCGCCGGACGTGCCGAGCGCGCCGGGTACACGGGAATGATTGGAGAAATTGGAGGTCATGGCGATACCCGCCTCCGGTTGCGGGCGACGCGGCGTCGCCCGGAGGGTCGGTTGGTGTCCGCGCCCGGCCGAGCGGGCCGAGCGCCTCGCCGGTGCGGACCGCAGGCCCCTGCGGGCGCGCCGGAACCCCGCCGCCAACCGCCGGCCGCAACAGCCGGGCGATCAGGACTCGCGGCCGTCCTCGGCGGGCTTGCGCGGCCTGCGCGTCCGCCCGCCCGAGCGGCCCCCCGCGCGCCCGCCGCGGCCGTTGCCGCCGGAACGACCGCTGCCGGTGCGGCCGTCGCCGCCGGTGCGGCCGTTGCGCGGCACGATGATCACGCGCTTCATGGGGCCGTCGCCCTTGCTGCGCGTGCTGATCTCCTCGTCGGCCTGCAGGGCCAGGTGCACCAGGCGGCGGTGGTAGGAGGACAGGGGCCGCGTGGACAGAGCGCGCCCCTGGGCCTTGGCGCGCTCGGCCAGGTCCAGGGCGGTCTGCACCAGGGTGTCCTCCTGGCGCTCGCGGTAGTCGCCGATGTCCACGTGCAGCCGCACGGGCTCGGGCCAGCGCTTGGCCAGCACGCGGTTGGCCAGGTACTGCACCGAGGCCAGGGTCTGGCCCTCGCGGCCGATGAGCAGCCCGGCGGCCTCGCCCGCGTCGATGGAGGCGCGCACGCGGCCCTCCTCGACCTCCATCCGCAGCTCGAAGGGGCCGATGATCGGCTCCACCAGCCGGGTGAGCACGGAGGTGCACAGGCCGAGCAGTTCGGATTCCGTGTCCGCCAGCCGGGCCTGCACGCGGGCCTTCTTGGCGCCCACGAAGCCGAAGATGCCCGACTTGGACTCGTTGAGTATCTCTATTTCCAGTTTCTCGCGCGGCGCGTCGAAGTGCGCGCAGGCCGCCTCGATGGCCGCGTCGATGCTTTTTCCTTCGAACTCGATGTACTCCGGCATGCTCCGAATAGTCTCCTCGCCCGGGCCGCCCTACGCGGCGCGGGCTACTTGTTCCGCAGCATCCAGCCCTGCTGGGCGATGGACAGCACGTTGTTGACCAGCCAGTAGACCACCAACCCGGCGGGGAAGCTGAGGAACATGAAGGTGAAGATCAGCGGCATGAGCATCATGATCTTCTGCTGGGTGGGGTCGCCCGCGGCCGGGCTCATCTTCTGCTGCAGGAACATGGTCAGACCCATGACGAGCGGGGTGATGTAGAACGGGTCCTTGGCCGAGAGGTCGGCCAGCCAGATGATGTCCGTGAACGGCAGGTGGGTGATGAACGGGGCGTGTCGCAGCTCGATGGCGTTGAGAAGGCCCTCGTAGAGGCCGATGAACACGGGAATCTGCACGACCATGGGCAGGCAGCCCCCGGCGGGGTTGACCTTGTAGGTCTTGTACAGACTCATCACCTCCTGGTTCATGCGCTGCTTGTCGTCCTTGTACTTCTCCCGCAGCTTGGCCATCATGGGCTGGAGCTTCTTCATCTGCTCCATGGACTTGTAGCTCTTGTGCGACAGGGGCAGGAAGATGATCTTGATGACCACGGTGAGCAGGATGATGGCCACGCCGTAGTTGCCCGTGTACTTGTAGAAGAAGTCCATGGCCACCACGAGGGGCTTGGCGATGAAGTCGAACCAGCCGTAGTTCACGGCCTTTTCCAGCCCGGACGGGGCCTTGGCCATGTACTGCCGCTTCTTGGGGCCGACGTAGTAGGTGCAGGAATAGGAGGCGTCCTTGCCCAGGACGGGGATGCCCTTCTTTTCCACGGCGGCGCGGAACACGCCGTCCTCGAAACGGGCCTTGAGGGCCGTGTCGTCGGTCCCCGGGGCCACGGCCATGAGGAAATAGTTGGTCATCACGCCGGCCCACTTGAGGCCGTTGTCGGCCACGAGGCCCTTTTCCTCCAGGTCGCCGGTGTCGTGCTCCTCGCTGAGGCCCTCGGCGTCGAGATAGGCGATCTTGGTGGGGTTGTAGCGGTCGTCCTTGGCGGTCAGGTGCGGGGCGGCCACGGTGAAGGAGATGCGCGTGGCCGCGGCCTCGTTGGGCGTCGCGCCGGGCAGGGTCACGCCCTCCTTGATGAGGTAGTCGTCGCCCGAGAAGGTCAGCACGCGCTGCACGCGCACGCCGTTGACCTCGCCTGAGAAGGTCAGCGCGCCGGTGTCGCCCGCGGCCAGGTTAAGGTCGGCCCCCTCGAAGGCCCACTTGCCGTCGCGCCAGGAGGGGCGGCCGTTGACCAGGATGCCCATGGGCGCCTTGACCCGCGCCAGCTTGTCCACCAGGTCCACGTCCTTGGAGTCGGGCTCCAGGTTCTGGCGGTACTTCTTGAGAATGAAGTGCTCCAGGATGCCGCCCGCGGAGTTGAAGACCGCGGTGTAGAGCGGCGTCTCCACGGTCACGCTCACGCCCTGGGTGGCGGTGAAGGGCTTGAGGTCGGCATCGGGCTCGGATTCCAGCGCGGAGTCGGGCTGCGCGGTCTGGGCGGCCTGGTCGCCCTGGGTCACGGCCTGGGTCTGGTTGGCCGTGGTCGCGCGTTGCGGCGTGGGCGCGGGAAAGAAGAAGTTCCAGCCGACGAGCACAATGGTGCTCAGGGCGATGGCGAGGAGAAGACGTTTGTTTTCCATGGAATTCGAGCGCTCCGGCCGGCGGTCAGGCCGCCTTGGATCGGGGTTGGGGGACGGGATCGTACCCGCCCCTGCACAGCGGATTGCAGCGCAGGAGGCGCCAGGCTGCGAGCAGGCTGCCCTTGAGGGCGCCGTGCAGCTCGATGGCCTCGAGGGCGTACTGGGAACACGTGGGTTGGAACCGGCACGCCGGAGGCGTGAACGGCGAGAGGCAGACCTGGTAGAAGCGTATGAGGAACGCGAATATCGCTCGCATGTTCTCTTCCGGTGCGGCGCGGGTTCGCGCGGCGCTGGGCGGCGCCCGGCGCGCGGCGCATCGCCCGGTTGGGTGGTTGCGGCGCGGGAGGCGGCGGCCGAAACCGGCCGGACTCCTCGTCCCGCATGTCCCGTCCCTGCCTGATCCGACTCCGCCTGGATCTAGTCCGCCGGAACCTGGTCCGCCGGAACCTGGTCCGCAGGTCCGGCCCGCCGACGGCGGCCGCCCGGGCCCGCCCCGCCGGACGCGCCACCGCGGGCGGCATCCTGCCTGGCCTTGCGCAGCAGGGACGAAAGCTCGCGCTCCACGGTGGCGTAATCCAGCGTGTCGGCGTCCGCGCCCCGCTTGGCCACGACCACGAAATCCAGGTGCGCGCCGGGGGCGGTTGCCTGCGGCGCATGCGCCGCAACGGACGCCCCGTCCGCGTGCGCCCCTTCCGGGGCCAGCGCCCCGGCTCCCGTGGCGGCCTCGCGGGCCGCAACCCGGCCGCAAAGGCGGAACCACTCGCGCACGAGCCGCTTGATGCGGTTGCGCCGGACCGCCGAACCGACCTTTTTGCTGACCGCCACCCCCAGCCGCGAGCATGCGCGCCCGCTCACGGGAACGGCGAACAGGATGAAGTTCTTGGAATGATAACGGCGGCCCGTGTCGTAGCACAGGGCAAACTCGGGCCGCCGCTTGAGTCGATGCTCGTGCGGAAAGGCTAGAGCGCTAATTTCCGGCGTCCCTTCGCGCGGCGGCGCCGCAGAACGGCCCGGCCGTTCTTGGTCCGGGACCGCACCAGAAACCCGTGGGTCCGCTTCCTCTTGGTCTTGCTCGGCTGATATGTTCTCTTCATGGGGTTCTCCTTGCGAAAAATGAAACACGGTCTACTACAGGCTATCGCGGCCCGCGTCAAGCATCAAGACGCCCCTCCCGGCCATGAAACGCGGCAGGAGCCCGGAGGCCACAGCAAAACCGCGCGCGAAGCTCCTTCGCGCGCGGTCACGATAGCACATTCGGCCCCAGGATCAATGCAGCAATTCGGTAGGCGGGGCAAGCTGCGGGAATTGCTGGTCATTGGCGTCAACTCGCGCGGGCCCTGCCTGGCGCTTCGGCCCGGCGGCGACGCCCGGACCGGCCACCTGCGTGGGGCCCGCCTGGCGCACGGACGGGTGCAGCACCATGGCCGCGCCGCCCATGGCCTGCGTCGCTTCCGGCGCGGCCGTGGTCGGCAGCAGCGGAGGCGCGGCCATGGCGGTCGTCGCGCCGCGCCGCGAGGCGTGGCGGCTCCAGGCGTCGTCGGCCGCGGAACCGTCGGCGAAGAGGCGGCGCACCGCGCCGGACAGGGGCAGGGAATATTCGTACCCGCCCATGATCGCGCCGTCGGCGAGCCGGACCACGCGCAGGGACACGAAGACCTCGGAGCCCGTGCGCTCGTAGTAGCCGGTCAGGGCGTAGTCCGCGCCCACCTCGCTGCGCGCCAGCCTGGCCGCGTCGCGCGAAAGCAGGAACTCGCCCTTGCCAGGGGCCACGAGCATGTCCGCGCGCAGCCGGGATTCCACCAGCGGGTAGCCGTATTCGGCCAACCGCGAGCCCACCTGCTGGGCCACCAGGCGGCCGAAGGGCGAACTCGCGCCGAGCGCGCCCAGGTCCGCCAGGCTGGCGGCCAGCAGCCGCGCGCCGCCCGGGAGCCGACCCGAGATGTTCGCGCACAGGGCGTCGCCCGCGTAGAGGCTGGCGGCCAGCAGCCGCGCGGCCCCGGACTGCCCGGCTTCGTCCACGGCGTAGCCCTGGACCACGGAAGCGGGCGCGAGGCCGTCGGACCCGGCCGGGCCCAGGGCCTCGGGAATGGCGCCGAAGTCGCCCGCGGCGGCCGCGCCGCGCGGCAGCAGCAGCGTCAAGACCACGCCCAGGCCGACGGCCAGCAGCAGCAGCAAAAGGGTTCGCTTCACGGCTGTCCTCCCGCGCTCATTCGGTGACCAGCTTGACCATCATCGGCTCGGTGGGCGTACCGCCGCCCATGGGCTCCCGGTAGATGGGGATCTCCGCCGGGTCGAGATAGTAGATGCTGGAGGTGTGCACCACGTAGCGGTTGTTGAAGGTCATCTCCACGGTGACCACGATTTCGGTGGAAGTGGGCCCGGCGTAGTAGCTGCGGCCCATGTCCACGATCAGCCCGGCGGCCGAGGCGGCGCTGAGCAGGCCGTTGGCCGACTCGAGGTTGTGGAAGGCCAGGATGCCGAGCGGCAGCGTGGTCAGGGCGCCCGGCGGCAGGTCGAAGCCCTTCTTGCCGTGGCGCACGCCCATGACCTGGTAGTTCACGGACAGGCTGTCCTCCTCCTCCACCGAGACCTGCAGCCCCCGGAAGACCAGCTGCGAGACCAGCAGCCGGTGGAAGGCCTTGGCAAAGGGGCTCTCGTTCGGCTGCTGCACGAAGATGGGCCGGAACACGAGGTCGTCGCGGGCCTCCATGGCCATCTGGATCTGGCTGGCCACGTCCGCGGCAAGCACGTCCCAATGCTGCGCGGCCTGCACCTTGTGCTGGGTGGTCATGTCGTAGGTCACGCCGATGGGCTTGGGGGAATAGCACCCCGCGGCCCCGAGGGTGGCCAGCAGAGCCAGGACCGCCGTGCATCCGTTCAGAAAGCGTTTCATTCGCACACCGCCTTGTTTGCCGCACCGCGCCGGGCGCGCGTGTCCGGTACCGTTTCCCTGCTGTTCGGCCGGGCCGGAAAAAACTTAAGGCTCGCGCGCAGGGCCGCGCGCCGCGGCGAACCGTCGGCGGGAGCGGCCCGCGCCCGACCGCCTTTCGCCGATGCCGCCCCGCCCCGCGCACGACGGCATTGGCGAAAGGAGGCCGGGCGTATATAAGGATGCGGGGGACGAGCAGGGAAACGGGCCGCGCGTGCTTGTCCAAAAAGGAACAATTGGAATCGATATATAATTAAATATGTTATATACTTAAAATGGGCTTGATTCCGGGGGCTTCCCCCCCGTATTCCCGAGTTTCTTTTGGACAAATCCGGAAAAGTACATTATACGTGACGCGGTTCGGGACAAATCCAACTCCCCGGCCTGCCGGGAAAATAACGCACCATGTCGCTGTACGATCATTTGAGGGATCGCCGAGAGGAGATCGCGGGGAATTGGCTTGATGCCATCTATAAGACGTATCCTCTCGATACGACGGGATTTCTCCGCAACAAGAAGGACCAGTGGGGCAACCCCATAGCCCACCGCACCGAACGGGCCGTGAACGGCCTGATCGACGCGCTGTTCGCCGAGGGGCTGGATTCGGACGTCGTCATGCCGCTGCTCGACGACATCGTGCGCATCCGCGGGGTGCAGGACTTCACGGCCTCCCAGGCCGTGGGGGTCGTCTTTTTCCTGAAGACCATCCTGCGCAAGGCGGCGGGGCGCGCGCTGGACGAGCCAGGTGCGGCGCGCCAGCTGCTGGAGCTGGAGTCCAAGATCGACAGCCTGGCACTGATCTCCTTCGACATCTACACCAAGTGCCGCGACCTGATCGCGGACATGAAGGTCCAGGAGTTCAAGCACAGCCATTACCGGCTCTTGCAAAAGGCCGGACTGATATTAGGCGAACCGGCAGAGGAACCGGAACCAAACCACAACTGACCGTCCAAGAGAGGTAAGGGTACATGGCAGCGTTCTTGTCCATTATCATCGTCATAGCCCTCGGCGCGGGCGCGTACTACGGAGCCGGCTCGGGGCTCAGGTATTTCCTGGGCGCCGTCCTTCCATACGCGGCCGTGGCCATCTTCGTGCTGGGCTTTGTCTACAGGGTCCTGGACTGGGCCAAATCCCCCGTCCCCTTTTCCATCCCCACCACCGGAGGGCAGCAGAAGTCCTTCGACTGGATCCCATGGAACAGGCTCGACAACCCCGCCACCAAGGCCGGCACCGTGGGTCGCATGCTCCTGGAAGTGCTGCTTTTCCGGTCCCTGTTCCGGAACAATACCTTCAAGGTCCATCCCGGGCCCAAGGTCAGCTACCCGTCCGCCAAGTGGCTCTGGCTCTTCGCCCTGCTCTTCCACTACAGCTTTCTGACCATCTTCATCCGCCATTTCCGGTTCTTCCTTGAGCCCGTGCCCTTCCTCATTTCGGGCATCGAAACCCTGGACGGCCTCTTCCAGATCGGCGCCCCGCGCCTCTACCAGACGGACATCGTCATCCTGGCCGCCCTGCTCTTCCTGCTCGGACGCCGGTTCTTCAACAGCAAGGTGAACTACATCTCCCTGCTCGGCGACTACTTCCCGCTGTTCCTGATCATCGGGATCTGCTCCACGGGCATCTGGATGCGCTACTTCGGCAAGACCGACATCGCCGCCGTCAAGGAGCTGACCATGGGGCTGGTGACCTTCGCCCCGATCATCCCCGAATCCGTGGGCGCGATCTTCTTCATCCACTTGGCCCTGGTCTGCACCCTGCTGATCTACTTCCCGTTCAGCAAGCTCATGCACATGGGCGGCGTCTTCATGAGCCCGACCCGCAACATGCCCAACAACACCCGCTTCGTGCGCCACGAGAACCCCTGGAATCCCCCGGCCAAGTACCACACCTACGAGGCCTACGAGGACGATTTCCGCGAGGCCATGTTCGAGGCGGGCATCCGGGTGGACAAACTTCCCGAAGCCCCTGCGGCTGAGACCGAATAACTTCGGCCTAACAAGGAGCAATCATGGCCAACGTACCAACTCCCGAAGAATTGTTGAAAATCAATTATGGGATGCCGCAGCAGCGCTGGATGGACCACAAGCCCGTCTTCAGGGAAGGCAACTTCTGCTACCCGGCAAAGCCCGAAGTCATCGAGCAGATCGGCTTTCCCAATCCGCGCGTGTGGTCTCCGGCGGACGAGGACTGGAAGCTGCCCGAAAACTGGTTCGAGATCATCCACCAGGGCTTCAAGGAGCGGCTGGAGAAGTACCGTTCGTTCAAGGTCTTCATGGACATCTGCGTGCGCTGCGGCGCCTGCGCCGACAAGTGCCACTTCTTCATGGGCTCCGGCGACCCCAAGAACATGCCCGTGCTGCGCGCGGAGCTGATGCGCTCCATCTACCGCAACGACTACACCACGTTCGGCAAGATCCTGGGCAAGCTCAACGGCGCGAGGCCCCTGACCATGGACGTGGTCAAGGAGTGGTTCTACTACTTCTACCAGTGTACCGAATGCCGCCGCTGCTCGCTGTTCTGCCCCTACGGCATCGACACGGCCGAGATCACCATGATGGCCCGCGAACTGCTGCACCTGGTGGGCATCGGCATCAACTGGATCATGGAGCCGGTGCGCAACTGCAACCGCACGGGCAACCACCTCGGCATCCAGCCCCAGGCCTTCAAGGACATCCTCGACTTCATGGTCGACGACATCGAGGAAGTCACGGGCGTGCGCATCAACCCGCCGCTCAACGAGCCCGGGCACGAGATCATCTTCATCACCCCCTCGGGCGACGTGTTCGCCGATCCGGGCATCTACACCTTCATGGGCTACCTGATGCTCTTCCATGAGATCGGCCTGGACTACACCCTGTCCACCTACGCCTCCGAGGGCGGCAACTTCGGCCTCTTCACCTCCCACGAAATGATGAAGAAGCTGAACTCCAAGATGTACGCCGAGTGCAACCGGCTGGGCTGCAAATGGATCCTCGGCGGCGAGTGCGGCCACATGTGGCGCGTGATCAACCAGTACATGGGCACGCACAACGCCACCCAGCTCCAGGGCTCGCACATGACCACGCCGAGGAACCCGATCACCGGCACGGTCTTCCACAACGCGGCGGACACCAAGATGGTGCACATCACCGAGTTCACCGCCGACCTCATCAAGCACAACAAGCTGCGCCTGGACCCGAGCCGCAACGATCACCTGCGCGTGACCTTCCACGACTCCTGCAACCCGGCGCGCGGCATGGGCCTGCTCGAAGAACCCCGCTACGTCATCAAGAACGTCTGCAACAACTTCTTCGAGATGCCCGAACCCACCATCCGCGAGCAGACCTTCTGCTGCGCGGGCGGAAGCGGCCTGAACACCGACGAGATCATGGAAATCCGCATGCGCGGCGGCCTGCCCCGCGGCAACGCCCTCCGGCACGTCCAGGAGAAGCACGGCGTGAACATGATGGCCTGCATCTGCGCCATCGACCGCGCCACCCTCATCCCCCTGGCCAACTACTGGGCCCCGGGCGTGGGCATCACCGGCGTCCACGAAATGGTCGGCAACGCGCTGATCATGAAGGGCGAGAAGAAGCGCACCATGAACCTCCGGCAGGAAGATTTGCCGGGCATGGAGGATGAATAACCATGTACAACGGGAAATACATCATCCCCGGACTGGTGATCTTCGCCATTCTGCTGACCGTGCCGTTCTGGTACAACCTGGGGTCGCCCGGCTACGCCACGCCCGAGCTGAAACTGCCCGCCGGCGAAAAGAACTGCATCGAGTCCACGGAATGGATGAAGGCCGAGCACATGCAGCTGCTCAACATCTGGCGCGACAACGTCGTGCGCATGGGCAACCGCGTCTACACCGCGTCCAACGGCAAGAAGTGGGACATCAGCCTGCAGAACACCTGCATGAAGTGCCACACCAACAAGGCCGAGTTCTGCGACAAGTGCCACGACACCAACAGCGTCGATCCCTACTGCTGGACGTGCCACGTCGCTCCGAGGGGGAACGAATAATGAAAGCAACCAGAAGAAAGTTCCTGAAGATAGCCGGTGTGTCCGCCCTTGGTCTGGCCGCCGCCCCCGCCGTCTCCGCCCTCACGGGCATGACCGGCGAGGCCGCGGCCCAGGAAGCGGCCTTCGACGCCTCCCGCTACGCCCCCAGCGAAACCGGGTTCAAGGCCAAGCGCTGGGCCATGGTCATCGACTCGCGCGCCTTCGAGACCCCGGAGGACTTCGCCAAGTGCATCGAGGCGTGCCACAAGTACCACAACGTGCCGCACATCGAATCCAAGAAGGAAGTGAAGTGGATATGGGAGGACACGGTGCTGCACGCCTTCCCCGAGCAGCACAACAACTTCCAGGCCCACGCCGTGGAAGAGCGCAAGTACCTCCTGCTCTGCAACCACTGCGAGAATCCCCCGTGCGTGCGGGTCTGTCCCACCAAGGCGACCTTCAAGCGCGAGGACGGCATCGTCATGATGGACATGCACCGCTGCATCGGCTGCCGCTTCTGCATGGCCGCCTGCCCCTACGGCTCGCGCAGCTTCAACTTCTGGGACCCGCGCAAGCACATGGAGGAAGTCTCCAACCCCACGTACCCCACGCGCATGAAGGGCGTGGTCGAGAAGTGCGACTTCTGCTACGAGTTGCTCGACAAGGGCGAGATGCCCAAGTGCGTGGAAGCCTCGGAGGGCAAGATCCAGTTCGGTGACCTGGGCGATCCGGAGTCCGAGCTCCGCAAGACTCTGGCGGAGAACTACACCATTCGCCGCAAACCCGCGCTGGGCACCGAGCCGGGCGTGTACTACATCATCTGAGGGGTTCAGCCATGCTCGAAAAAGCCATCAAAGGACCCGTATCGTACTACGTGTGGCTCGCGTTCCTGGGCTCCATCGTGAGCGTGGGCGCGGTCTCCTACATCATTCAGCTCTGGCTCGGCCTGGGTGTCACCGGCATGAGCAGGGACGTGTCCTGGGGCTTCTACATCGCCCAGTTCACCTACCTGGTCGGCGTGGCCGCCTCGGCGGTCATGCTCGTGCTGCCCTACTACTTCCACCACTACAAACCGTTCAAGAAGATGATCATCCTGGGCGAGTTCATGGCCATCGGCGCGGTGTCCATGTGCCTGCTGTTCATCATCGTGGACCTCGGGCAGCCGCAGCGGGCCATGAACGTGATCTTCAACGCCACGCCCAACTCCATCCTCTTCTGGGACATGATCGTGCTCAACGGCTATCTGTTCCTGAACCTGGTGGTGGGCTGGGTCACGCTGGAGGCCGAGCGCAACGAGGTCGATCCGCCCAAGTGGGTCAAGTTCTTCGTCATCGTCTCGATCTTCTGGGCCTTCTCCATCCACACGGTGACGGCCTTCCTGTACGCGGGCGTGCCGGGCCGCCACTACTGGCTGACCGCCATCATGGCCGCCCGCTTCCTGTCCTCGGCGTTCTGCTCCGGTCCGGCCATCCTGCTGCTGCTCGGCCTGGTGCTCAAGAAGATCGCCAACTTCGACCCGGGCAAGGAGGCCATCAACTCCCTGACGAAGATCATCGTCTATGCCATGTGCATCAACGTGTTCTTCTACCTCCTGGAGATGTTCACGGCCTTCTACTCCAACATCCCGGGCCACATGCACTCCATCGTGTACCTGTTCCACGGCCTGGAGGGCCACAGCCAGTGGGTGCCGTTCATGTGGGCGGCCGTGATCATGGCCTTCCTGTGCCTGGTGCTGCTGCTGCCCCCGAGCCTGCGCGAGAACGAGGCAGTGCTGCCCTGGGCCCTGATCATGCTCGTGCTCGCCACCTGGATCGACAAGGGCATCGGCCTCTTGGTCGGCGGTTTCACGCCCAACATGTTCGAGGACGTGACCGAGTACGTGCCCACGGTGCCCGAGCTGCTCATCGCCCTGGGCATCTACGCCGCGGGCGCGATGATCGTGACCGTGCTCTGGCGCATCGCCATCACGGTCAAGCGCGAAGTGGGCCACGCCTAGCCGCGCACGACGCATTCGAACGCAAAGGGCCCGCTCCGAGGAGCGGGCCCTTTTTTTGTCGGGCAAAATCGCGCTGCCCGGAAACGCCCGGTACCCGGGACGCGTCCGGCCACCGCCATCCTCAGGCCCAGGTGTCGTAGGCGCCGTCCCGTTCGTCGGCCCAGGGCCTGGAGCGGCCGTGGAAGTCGTACCGGCCCGAATGCAGGTATTCCCCGGGCACGCCACGATAGGCCTCCTGCCGGGCGCGCTCGAGGGTGCCGTCGGACCTGATGGTCGAAGCGGCGTCGGCCACGCCGAGCCGGTCCTCGCCTTCGCCCGCGCCTACGGTCAGCTCGCGGGCCATGTACAGGTACATTGCGTCGTCGCCCGCCCCCAGGGACACGACGGACCCGACGGCCGAATAGATGTTCACGGTGTCGTTCCCGCCGGCCCCGGACACGCTTCCCGCGCCGTCCGCACTGGTCGCGCCGGCCGCGCCGTTTTCGGCGGACGTTCCCGTAGCGTCCCCGGCGCCCCGGACCTCGTCGTTCCCCGCCGCGTTGCCCGCGTCGCCGTGCCCCCGCGCCCGGTTCCGGGACCACGGGCCATACAGCCACATGTCCTGCCGGCGCATGCCGTCACCGGACTCGGGCTGCACGGCCTCGGTTTCCTCCGGCGACTCCTGGGCCTCGTCCATGTTGACGACGGATTCCAAAAGATAGTGCGCGCCGAGTTCGTCGTCGCCCCGGCCCATGGTCACGGTGCTGCGCTCGATGGTGTAGGCGTGGACCCGGTCGTCGCCGCCCTCGTCCGCGACACCGCTTCCGGCACCTCCTCCCGCGTCGGCTGCACCGCCGGTGCCCTGCCCGGAATCGGTGCGCACCGTGGAGCCGGTAATGTCGTAGGTGTCGACCACGTCGTTGCCCCGGCCCATGTCGACCTGCGAGTCGATCAGGGAGTGGGCCTCGATACGGTCGTTGCCCTCGCCCATGTGCAGGGAGGTCCCCTGCTCGGTTTCGTAGACCTGCACGACATCGTCGCCCCGGCCCGTGTCCACGTGGGAGCCGATGATCTCGTAGCCCTCGACGGCGTCCTTTCCGCCAGCGTCACCACCGGTTTCGTCGCCGTCGCCGTCCATGTCCACGGTGGAGTCGATCAGGGCGTAGAACTTGAGACGATCGTCACCCGCGCCCATGGAAATCTCGTTGCGCTCCAGGGCATAGCCCTTGACGAGGTCGTCGCCCGCGCCCATGTCCAGGACCGAGTCGGTCACCGAGGCGTGGATCGTGTCGCGGCCGTCGCCGCCGATCAGGTTGGAGGAAACGACCACCCCCTCGACCTTGTCATCGCCAGCGCCGAGGTCCACGGTGCTGTGCAGCAGCTCCGCCATGATGGCGTCGTTGCCGCCGCCCAGGTCGAAGGCGCTGTCCGTGAACTTCGCGCCGTGGATGGCGTCGCTGCCCGCGCCGCCCGCGTAGGTGAAGCCGCTGGCCGTGGTGGTGAAGACGAGGTTGTCGCCGTCGCCGCCCTGCAGGGACAGGGAGCCGAGGTCGCGGCCCACGAAGAGGTCGTCGCCGTCGCCGCCCTGGAGGTCGGCCATGGCCACCCACCCGCCCGTTTCGTCCCGGGTCAGGCGATAGGCTCCGGCGTCCGGGAGCACGGTCACGGACATGGTGCCGTCGGCGTTCTCCTGCTGCACGAGGACGCCCGCGTAGGAATCGTCGCCGACCCCGACCCGGCCCTGGCCCACGGTCAGGACCGAACCGTCCGCGAGCGTGGCGCTGCCCCAGGTGGCGTCCATGTGAACGTCGCGTTCCTCGTCCGCGCCGAAATCCAGGCGCACCCCGGCGGCGGAGGTCCCGCCCTTGTTTCCGCCCGACGCGGCGGAGCGGGCCAGGGATTCGGCGGAAAGGGAGACCCGGTCCGAACTCCGAGCGGAACCGAAGGAGGCCGCGCCCGCGCCAGTCGTGCCGGTCGCGCCGGTCGCGGTCGGGGGCTGCGCGCTTGCGAGCTGCTGCCGGGTTGTGGAGTGGACGTCTATCTGCATGGCGGGGCCTCGGGTGCGAGGGTGCTATCATCTCTTATCGGACACCGGGACGTTGTCTTTAGCGTAACACCCGCACCACATTGAAAAACGGCAGGGCCGCGCCGCGCCCCGGCGCGCCGGAGCCGGCCGGCCGTTGCCAGGCCGGGCCGGGCCACGTATGCTCGCCCCATGCCCCGAAAGAAAATCCCGCTCGACCTCCTGGACTGGACCGCCCCGCCGCCGTCCGATGCGCCGTCACGGCCACCGATGCCGAACGCTCCGAATGCGCCGGTCGGTTCCTCCGGTGCGCGCCTCCGCTTTGGTGCCGGAGCCGACGGCGGCCCCGAGGGGCGAGCCGAAAGAGGCGAACGGGCGGAATCCGGCGCGCCGTCCTCCGGCTACGGCGCTTCGGTGCGCGAATTGGCCACGGCCATCAACCGCCGCAATGCGAGCGCCATGCGGCCCGGGCACAAGGCCAAGGCCGCGAACCGGGCCGACATCTCCCGGGTCCTGGCGCGGATGTTCGGCGAGGACGAATCCGGCCCCGACCGCTGAACCGGACCTCGCCCGCTCCGCAGCCTCCGCCTTCCAAGGCCTCGCTCGCCGCATCTCCGATTCTTCCGCACCCCAAAGAAAAAGCCCGCCGATGGCGGGCTGTTCGACGCTACGGCGGCGCGGCCGGTCTTTGGGCCGGAGCCGGTCCGGCCGACCGATCACTCCTGGACGAAATAAATCAGGTCGATGTCCCGGGCCTCCACGCCGTGGCGGCCCATGAGGGCGTGCACCTGGCCGCGGTGGTGGGTCTGGTGGTTGAAGAAGTGGAACACGCACACGGCCATGGGCGCGGCGATGTGCACGCCGCCGGTGGTGGTGTACTCCAGCACCTCGCCCAGCCGCGCGGGGTCCAGTCCGGCGGCAAAGTCGGCGATGCGCGCGTCCTCGGCCTCGCGCACGGCCTTGAAGTCCGCGAATTCCGGATAGGGCATGCGCTCGTGGAAGTTCGGCGCGGCCCCGCCCAGGAACCGGGAGAGCCAGAGCCGGTCGCCGAGCAGCAGGTGGTTGAGGATCCCGAGGATCGAACCGAAGTTCACGCCCGGCTCCCCGGCGTGCAGCGCGGCCCGGTCCAGCCCCGCCAGGTCCTCCAGCAGCCGCCCGTTGGCCCAACGGTTGTAGGCGGCCAGCCGCCTGAAGTGCTCAAGCATGCTTTTTCTCCTCTCCGCGCAGCAGCTTGTCCACGGTCCGGCACACGTCGTTCGCCACCTCGTCGGGGGCGCGGTCGGCGTCCACCACGTGGAAGCGCGTGCGGTTGACCGAGGCCCAGGTCAGGTAGCCCTCGCGGATGGAATTGTGGAAGTCCAGGCTCTCGGCCTCGAAGCGGCCCTCGCTGGTCTGGCGGCCCGTGGTCACGTTGCGCGCCAGGGCCCGGTTCAGGCCCACCTCGGCGGGCAGGTCCAGCAGGAACGTGGCCTCGGGCCAGAGCCCCTTGACCGCCAGGTCGTTGAGCGAATGCAGCACCACGGGGTCCAGGCCGCGGCCGTAGCCCTGGTAGACCACCGTGGAATCCGCGTAGCGGTCGCAGAGCACCACCTTGCCCGCGTCCAGGGCCGGGCGGATGATCTCGTGCACGTGCTGGGCGCGGTCCGCCAAAAAAAGGAACAGCTCCACCTCGCTGATGATGTCGCGCGAGGACATGTCCAGCAGGAGCTTGCGCAGCGTGGCCCCGAGGCGGCAGCCGCCCGGCTCGCGCGTGACCAGCACCTCGCGGCCCGCTCCCTCCAGGTGCTCGCGGACCCGCTCCAGCGCCGTGCTCTTGCCCGAGCCCTCTATCCCTTCAAAGGTAATGAACATTGTTGGCAGTCCTTGGTTTTTTCCCCGCCCGCGCGGCCGTTCGCGCGCCCATTGGCGCGTCCACCGGCCCGGCCGTCGGTCCGGCCGTCCTCGGGGCACACGCCCCCGGGCGAACGGCGGGGATTGAAGAGAAAACGTTCCAGCGTCCGCTGATAGGGCGACCATTGCCCGACCGATTCGCCGGGGCCGCCGTGCGCGCCGCCCGCGCCGTTGCCGTTCGAACCGGGTGCGCCGTTCGCCCCCGTCGCCCCGTTCGCGGCGGTCGCGGCGGCCTCGTCGTCCATGGCCGCGAAGACCCCGGCGACCTGGTTCATCTTGGCGTCCAGGTTGTCGGCGTAGTGCAGGGCCATGGCCTCGGCGGTCTTGGGCCGCCGGGGCGAACCGTACTCGTATTCCCCGTGGTGGCTGAGGATGATGTGCTTGAGGTGCAGAACGAGGTCCGCGTCCAGGCCGCAGTCCGCCAGGAACGGGGAAAGCTTTTCCAGGCCGATGGTGATGTGCCCCAACAGCCGCCCCTCGTCGCTGTAGTCGCAGGCCAGGCCGCCCGTCAGCTCCCAGGCCTTGCCCAGGTCGTGGAACGCGGCCGCGGCGAGCAGCATTTCGCGGTCCAGCTGCGGATAGTGGTCGCAGAACCTCAGGCACAGCCCGGCCACGGACAGGGTGTGCTCCAGCAATCCGCCCACGTAGGCGTGGTGCACGTTCTTGGCCCCGGGCGCGACCAGCAGCCGTTCGTGGATCTCCGCGTCCTCGAACACGTCGAACACCAGCTTGCGCAGGGCCGGAAAGCGGATCTGCTCGCGGCAGGTCTCCAGCAGGCGCGCATAGAGCAGCGCGGGCTCCTCCGCGCTGGCCGGGACCAGGTCGGACAGGGGCGGCGCCGCGTCGTCCGCGGGGTCCAGGAAGACCAGCCGCTCCACGTTGACCTGGGCCTGGTCGCGGAAGCTCTGGACCATGCCCTGCACGCGCGCCAGGGTGCCGGGCGGCAACCGGTCGTAGTCCTGGCTCGCCGGGCTCCAGATCTTGGCCTCCACCGAGCCGCTGGCGTCCTGGAGGACCAGGGACCAGAACGGGCCGTTGCGGGCCTCGCCCCGGCGCGATGCGCCGATGACGTAGACCTCGTCCACGCGTTCGCCCGGCGAAAGGGCGTTCGCGCATCTGCGTTGCGTCGTGCTCATAGGTGCTGGATGTCGGTTCGTTGCGCCCCTGTCCCGGCGCGGTCCGGCTCTTCCGGCCCCCTCCGGGGCCTGCGGCGCGCCGAACCGGTTGCGGACCGGCGTGCCTTCGGGTATGTGCTGGGCGTTCCTTCAAGTGCCCTGTTTTCCCCGCCGCTGTCAATTCGGCGCGTGGCGGCGCGGCTTTCGGAACAGGCCGAAGCGCGCCCGGGGCCCCACGCGGGCGAAGGCCCGAAACACGCCGGGAGACGCCGGACCATGCGCATCCTCCTGACCAACGACGACGGCATCCAGGCCCTGGGCCTGCGTGCCCTGGACGCGGCCCTGCGCGCCGCCGGACACCACGTGACCATCGTCGCGCCCGTGACCGAGCAGTCCGCCGTGGGCCACGCCGTGACCCTGTCCATGCCGCTCCGGGTCAAGCTCTTCAAGGACAACGGCTTTTCCGGCAGCGGCGTGTACGGCACGCCCGTGGACTGCGTGAAGCTGGCGCTCACCGCGCTCATAGACGCACGGCCCGAACTGGTCGTCTCGGGCATCAACGCGGGCTGCAACGTGGGCGTGGACATCGTCTACTCGGGCACGGTTTCGGCCGCCACCGAAGGGGCCCTGGCGGGCGTGCACTCCCTGGCCGTGTCCTACGACGACTTCAACCCCACGGACCTCTCCGAACAGGCGGCCTACGCCGCGCGGCTCCTCGCCCGCCTGGACTTCGCGGCCTGGGACCCGGCCCACGTGCTCAACCTGAACTTCCCGGCCCGGCCCATGGCCGAAACCCTGCCCCTGCGCGTCTGCCCGCACACCCCGGCCGCCTACCGCGACGTCTACGACCGGCGCACGGACCCGCGCGGCCGGACCTACTACTGGCTCACGGGCGAAATCCCCACCGAGGAGATCGGCCCGGACACGGACAAGGGGCTGCTGAACGCCGGGCACGTGACCCTGACCCCGCTCAAGCTGGACTTCACCGCGCACCGCGCCATGGCCGCCCTGCGCGGCCTGGAAGCGGAATAGCCCCCGGCTGCGGGCGCGGCACGGGCGGTCCAGTACGGCGGGTTCATTGACACGTTCGCTTTGCCGGGCCTATACAACGGGGTGGGCATGACCATGCCCGCGACCCGACGCACAACGCCGCGCGCCCCGGCGCGCCTCCCCAGGAACAGCACAAGGAGACCACCATGCCGCTGACCGGACCCAAGGAAATGTTCGCCAAGGCCTACGCGGGCCGCTACGCCGTGGGCGCCTTCAACGTCAACAACATGGAGATCATCCAGGGCATCGTCTGGGCCGCACAGGAGGAACGCGCCCCGCTCATCCTCCAGGTCTCCGCGGGCGCGCGCAAGTACGCCAGCCAGCCCTACCTGATCAAGCTGGTGGAAGCCGCGCTCGTCGAGGCCGACCTGCCCATCTGCCTGCACCTGGACCACGGCCAGGACTTCGACATCTGCAAGGCCTGCATCGACGGCGGCTTCACCTCCGTGATGTACGACGGCTCGCACCTGCCCTTCGAGGAAAACATCGCCGTGACCAAACAGGTGGTGGAATACGCGCACTCCAAGGGCGTCTGGGTCGAGGCCGAACTCGGCCGCCTGGCCGGCGTGGAAGACGAGGTCTCCTCGGAAAAATCCATCTACACCGACCCGGACCAGGCCGTGGAATTCGTGGAAAAGAGCGGCTGCGATTCCCTGGCCATCGCCATCGGCACCAGCCACGGGGCCTACAAGTTCACGGGCGAGCCCAAGCTGGACTTCGAGCGGCTGGAGAAGATCAGCAACATGCTGCCCGGGTATCCCATCGTGCTGCACGGCTCCTCCAGCGTGCCGCAGGAGTTCGTGGAAATGGCCAACGCCTACGGCGGCGAGATTCCCGGCGCGCGCGGCGTGCCCGAGGACCTGCTGCGCAAGGCCGCGACCTACGGCGTCTGCAAGATCAACATCGACACGGACATTCGCCTGGCCATGACCGCCACGATCCGCAAGTTCTTCAAGGAAAATCCTTCGGTCTTCGATCCGCGCGGCTACCTCAAGCCCGCGCGCCAGGCCGTCAAGGACATGGTGCAACACAAGATCAAACACGTGCTCGGCTGCTCCGACGCCATCTAGGCGCGCGGCTGTAAGACCCAAGGGGGATCGCATGGCTGTTTCCATCGGCATCAACGGGTTCGGCCGCATCGGCCGCTACCTCACGCGTCTGCTGGCCTACGAGAAGGACGTGACGCTGACCTGCGTCAACGCGCGCGCCTCCAACGCGGACCTCGCGCACCTGCTCAAGTACGATTCCGTGCACGGCCCCTTCAAGGGCCGCGTGTCGGCCAACGACGCGGGCATGAAGATCAACGGCAAACAGGTCAACGTGACCCGCTGCCCCATCGGCGAATGGGAGTGGAAGGAGCAGGGCTGCGACCTGGTCGTCGAGACCACCGGCAAGATCAAGGACCGCGACGGCCTGGCCGTGCACCTGGCCAAGGGCGCGAAAAAGGCCATCATCAGCGCGCCCGGGCAGGACGTGGACCTGACCGTGGTCATGGGCGTCAACGACCAGCTCTACGACCCGGCCAGGCACGACGTCATCTCCAACGCCTCGTGCACGACCAACTGTCTGGCCCCGGTGGCCAAGCTGATCAACGACGCCTACGGCATCGAGCGCGGGCACATGACCACGGTGCACTCCTACACCATGAACCAGCGCATCCTCGACGGCTCGCACAAGGACCTGCGCCGCGGCCGCGCCTGCGCCATGTCCATGGTGCCGACCACCACGGGCGCGACCAAGGCCACGGGCCTGGTCATTCCGGAGCTGGAGGGCAAGCTCGCGGGCCTTTCCATCCGCGTGCCCACCCCCAACGTCTCCCTGGTGGACCTGACCTGCGAGCTGGCCACGGACGTGACCGAGAAGAAGGTCAACGCCATGCTCAAGAAGGCCGCACGCACGACTATGAACCCCTTCATGGGCTACTGCGAGGAACCCCTGGTCTCCGTGGACTACATCGGCTCCATCCACGGCGGCGTGGTGGATGCCCCGCTGACCAGCGTCACGGGCAAGCGGCTGCTCAAGGTCATCGTCTGGTACGACAACGAGTCCGGCTTCACGCACCAGCTCCTGCGCCTGGTCCGCAAGGTGGCCGCCTCCATGTAGCCGCGCACCGCGCGCAATCCGCACCTTCCGGGGCGCGGCGGACAGTCCGCCGCGCCCTTTTTTTGCGCCGTCCGCCCGTCCCGGAGTGGCCTTGCGCAGGGGCGGACGCCGGGGCCGGGCACCGGATTCCGGGCGTCTCCGAAGCCGGGTTGCGGCCGCCCGGTTTTGCCAGCATCGGAAAATACTGGTATTCCCGACTTGTGGCCCGCTCCCCCGGGCGTGCTAGCGTGCGCTCGGCGGCCGGGCGCAGGCGCCCGCCGCCAGGCCCGGCCCCGACGCCCCGGTCCCCGGCGGCCCCCAACGGCTCCCGGGCCGGCCAAACGCCCCGCGAAACCCCGCGCAAACCGGTCATGAGGCGGCATGGAACACGAAGCGATCAGCATCCGCTACCTGGAGATCAGCCCGAACATCCTGGCCAGCTTTCCCAGGTTCACCCCGCCCGTGCCGCTCTACGCCTTCGACGAGAAGGTCCGCCAGCTCAAGCTCCTGTGCCGGGCCGAGCAGCGCCTGACCCGCAAGGGCCGCGAGGAGCTGGAAGGACTCTGCGAAGAGGGACTGCTCTACCTGGCCCGCGCCGACTACAAGCTCTACGCCGCGCACCTCTCAAAGAACCTCGGCCTGGTGCTCACCGAGGACCACCTCTCGGACATGGAGGTCGCGGAGATCTTCCTCCTGGGCCTGGCCGGGCGGCTTGAGGAGTTCTACGCCCAGCCCATCGACGCGACCCTGGAAATCCTGCGCAAGGACGTCTCCGTGCTCGCGGAATTCGTCTGGGCCCACCCGGACCGCACCCGCGCCTTCCGCTTCACCATCGGCGGACAACACACCCTCTACCTGCACTCCGCGCGCGTCTGCCTGCTGGGCATGGCCCTGTATGCGGCCGTGCTCGGCACCGGCGGCGACCGCCGCCACCTGGGCGATTCGGCCATGGCCTTCCTGCTCCACGACATCGGCATGACCGCCCTGCCCGAATTCGTCACGGACAAGGACCGGCCCCTGTTCAACCAGGAAAAGGTGCGCATGCGCGAGCACCCGGACATCGGCGTGCGCATCCTGGAACGGCTCGGCATGCGCAACACGGTCATCGAGACCTGCGCCATGCAGCACCACGAACGCATGGACGGCACCGGCTACCCCTCGCGGATGCGTGGGGACAAGATCCACCCCCTGGCGCGCGTCTGCGCCGTGGTCGACGCCTTCTGCGCCATGACCAGCGAGCGCAAGCACGCCGGGGCCAAGACCATCGCCGCGGCCCTGGCCATCGTCACCCAGGACCCGGGCTTCGATCCCAAGATCTCGGCCCGGCTGGCCGCCTTCCTGACCGACTGAACCGCCCCGCCGCCCTTTCGACCGGCCTTGGGCGGCCCGCCGCCCCGTCCCCTGCTCCGCCGCCCCCTTGCGGCGCCCCGCCGGGCGCGCTCCTTATCCCGTCGTTGTTGGGCCGCACCTCTTGTGCTAGAGTCGCTGACTGTGGACGCGAACCCCGGTCTTTGACTTCAACCACCCGAAAAGATTCACTCATGTCTGAATTCGTTCATCTGCATTGCCATACCGAATACAGCCTGCTCGACGGGGCCATCCGCCTGGGGGACCTCTGCGACAAGGCCAAGGAATTCGGCATGGACGCCGTGGCCATCACCGACCACGGCAATCTCTACGGCGCGCTGAAATTCTACATCACGGCCAAAAAGGCCGGGCTCAAGCCGATCATCGGCTGCGAGGTCTACGTGGCGCACACCAGCCACGAGGACCGCACCTCCGAGCAGGCGCGCATCCGCTACCACCTCGTGCTCCTGGCCCAGAACCTGGAAGGCTACCGCAACCTGACCAAGATCGTGTCCAAGGGCTGCCTGGACGGCTTCCACTACAAGCCGCGCGTGGACAAGGAGATCCTCCGGGCCCACAGCGAAGGGCTCATCGCCCTGTCCGCCTGCCTGGCGGGCGAGGTGCCGCGCAAGCTCATGAACGAGGGGTTCGCGGCCGCCGAGGCCACGGCACGCGAATACGCGGAAATCTACCCGGACCGCTTCTACCTGGAGCTGCAGTCCAACGGGCTCAAGGAGCAGGTCGAGCTCAACGAAAAACTCATCGAGCTTTCCAGGCGCACGGGGCTGCCCCTGGTGGCCACCAACGACTGCCACTACCTCACGGCCGACGACGTGGAGGCCCACGACATCCTGCTGTGCATCCAGACGGCCAAGTGCGTGGACGACGAAAAGCGCATGCGCTTCGAGACCTCGGAGCTGTACTACAAGTCGCCCGAGGAGATGCGCGCGGCCTTCGCCGACGTGCCCGAGGCCGTGGAGAACACCGCGAAGATCGCCGCGCAGTGCAACGTGGAGTTCAAGCTGCGCGACTACCGCTTCCCGGTCTACCGGCTGCCCGAAGGCAAAACCGTGGGCGAGGTCTTCGAGGAGATGAGCCGCGCAGGGCTCAAGCGCCGCCTGGAAAGGCACCCGGACCGCGACAGGATCGACCACGCCGTGTACTGGGCCCGGCTGGAGGAGGAACTCGGGGTCATCAAGCAGATGGGCTTCCAGGGCTACTTCCTGATCGTGCAGGACTTCATCAACTGGGCCAAGGACCACAAGATTCCCGTGGGCCCGGGGCGCGGATCGGCGGCCGGGTCCATCGTGGCCTGGGCCCTGCGCATCACCAACCTGGACCCCCTGCCCTACAACCTGCTCTTCGAGCGCTTCCTCAACCCCGAGCGCGTGTCCATGCCGGATATCGACGTGGACTTCTGCGAACGGCGGCGCACCGAGGTCATCCGCTACGTCAGCGAGACCTACGGCGAGGATTCCGTGGCCCAGATCACGACCTTCGGCAAGATGAAGGCCAAGGCCGTGGTCCGCGACGTGGGTCGCGCCCTGGGCATGAGCTTCGGCGAGACCGACCGCATCGCCAAGCTCATCCCGGACGAGATGAAGATGACCATCGACAAGGCCCTGGAAAAGGAGCCCGAGCTGCGCGACATGGCCGAGGACGACCCGCGCATCGGCAAGCTCATCGACATCTCCCGCCGGCTGGAGGGGTTGTCGCGCCACGCCTCGACCCACGCCGCGGGCGTGGTCATCGGCGACAAGCCGCTCAACGAGTACCTGCCGCTCTACCGGGGCAAGAAGCAGGAAATCGTAACCCAGTTCGACATGAAGATGGTCGAGGAGGTCGGGCTGATCAAGTTCGACTTCCTGGGCCTGCGGACCATGACCGTGGTCCAGGACACCCTGGACATCATCGCCCAGCAGGGCATCGAGCCGCCGGACCTGGACAACCTCGCCCTGGACGACCGCGAGGTCTACGCCCTGTACACGCGCGGCGACACGGACGGCGTGTTCCAGGTGGAAAGCTCGGGCATGCGCAAGTACCTGCGCATGCTCAAGCCCTCGTGCTTCGACGACATCATCGCCATGCTCGCGCTCTACCGGCCCGGCCCGCTCAACTCCGGCATGGTCGACGAATTCATCAAGCGCAAGCACGGCGAGCTGGAGGTCACCTATCCCATCGAGGCCCTGGAGCCGACCCTCAAGGACACCTACGGGGTCATCGTCTACCAGGAACAGGTCATGAAGATCGCCCAGGTGGTGGCCAGCTACACCCTGGGCGGGGCCGACCTGCTGCGCCGCGCCATGGGCAAGAAGAACGCCGCGGCCATGGCCGAGCAGCGCGCCATCTTCCTGGAGGGGGCCAAGAAGAACGACGTGGAGCCCAAGAAGGCCGGGGAAATCTTCGACCTCATGGAGCAGTTCGCGGAGTACGGGTTCAACAAGTCCCACTCCGCGGCCTACGCCCTGATCTCCTACTACACGGCCTACCTCAAGGCGCACCACCCCAAGGAGTTCATGGCCGCGCTGATGACCTCGGAACTGGGCAACCAGGACAAGATCCTCAAGTACATCGGCTCCTGCCGCGACATGGGCATCGGCGTGCGCCCGCCGGACGTCAACGTCAGCCTGCGCGCCTTTTCGGTGCGCGACGGCAAGGTCGTCTTCGGCCTGGGGGCCATCAAGAACGTGGGCGACGAGGCCATCCGCGAGGTCGTGGCCGCCCGCGAGCAGGGCGGCCCCTTCACCAGCCTGCTGGACCTGTGCGTGCGCGTGAACCTGCGCAAGGTCACCAAGCGCGTGCTCGAGCACTTCATCAAGAGCGGGGCCATGGACGGGCTGGGCTGCACGCGCGCCGCGCTCTTCGCGGCCCTGGACCCGGTGGTTGCCCGGGCCCAGAAAAAGGCCAAGGAAAAGGAGTCCGGCCAGATTTCGCTCCTGGCCATGACCGGCGAGGAACCCGCGCCCATGCCCGGCGTGGGCTTCGACTGCCCGGAAAAGGACGTTCAGGAGTGGGACGCTCCGACCAAATCGCGCTTCGAGAAGGACGCCCTGGGCTTCTTCCTGACCAGCCACCCGCTGATGCCCTTCCGCTCCGAGATACGGCGCATGGGCCTCGACAGCATCGAGGACGCCGCGGAGATGGGCCCCAAGAGCGAGGTCAAGCTGGCCGTGCTCGTGACGGGCGTGAAGGAATACATCACCAAGAAGGGCACGCGCATGGCCTTCACCCAGGTGGAGGACCTCACCGGGTCCGCCGAGTGCACCTTCTTCCCGGACGCCTATTCCGAGTGCAAGGCCCTGCTCAACGCCGAGGAACCGCTCCTGCTGCATGCGCACCTGGACGCGCGCGAGGAGGAGGCCACGAGCGGCGACGAGGAGGGCCCGCGCCAGGTCAAGCTGCTGGCCGAGCGCGTGGAGGGGCTGGCCGGGGCCCTGGCCGCGTGCATGTCCCCCGTGCAGCTCGAAATGCGCGCCGAGCGGCTGGAAAACGGGGCCATGGCCGAGTTCCGCGAACTGCTGGAGCGCCACCGGGGCCCGGTGCCCGTGAAGATGCACCTGTTCTTCGACGACAAGATCGGCATCCTGGAGCTGGGGCCGAAGTTCAGGGTGGACCCGGGCAACGGGTTCGAGCGCGATTTCGAAGCCTGGAAGCGCGGCGCTCCGGAAACCGAATCCCCCGGCGACGCCGCGACCCGACGCAACGAGGAAAAGGTCCATGGCTGAGCGAGCTCCCCGCGACCTCTGGCGGCTGACCGTGCGCGACGACTTCGCCGCCTCGCACTGCCTGCGCAACTACGGCGGCAAGTGCGAGGCCCTGCACGGCCACAACTTCGGCGTGGCCGTGACCGTGGAGGGCGAGACCCTGGATGCGGACGTGGAGATCCTCGTGGACTTCGCCGTGCTCAAGGGCGCGCTCAAGGAGGTGCTCGGCGAGCTGGACCACCACCACCTCAACGAGGTCGCGCCCTTCGACGTGCAGAATCCCTCGTCCGAGAACATGGCCCGGCACGTCTTCCTGCGCATGGAGGAGAAACTGGCCGGCCTGCCCGTGCGCGTGCTCCAGGCCACGGTGTCGGAAAAGCCCGCCCAGTCCGCCACCTATTGCCGCGCGCCCGGCGCGCCTTTTGTCGATCCGGACGCGTAGGCCGGACGCGTAGGCAGCGCCGAACTAATCATAGGCGACCATAGGCACCCCATGCGAATCGTGTTGCAACGGGTACGGCGCGCCGAAGTGCGCGTGGGCGGCGAGAAGGTCGGGTCCATCGGCGTGGGCCTGGCGGCCCTGGTCGGCTTCGGCGGCAACGACGCGCCCGGCATGGAGCGCACCTCCCCGTGGACGACCATGTTGCGCAAAATGCTGCAGGTGCGTATCTTTCCGGATGCAAACGACAGGTTGAACCTGAGCCTGGACGAGTACGGGGGGGAGTTGCTGCTCGTGTCGCAATTCACGCTTTACGCCGACTGCCGCAAGGGACGCCGCCCCTCCTTCACCCCGGCCGCGGCCCCCGAGACCGCCCGCGTCCTGTTCGACGCCCTGGCCCGCGACGCCGCCGCGGCCCTGGGGCGGCCCGTGGCCACGGGCCGCTTCGGCGCGGACATGGACGTGGACCTGGTCAACTGGGGGCCCGTGACCATCCTGCTCGACAGCCAAACCCTGTGCCCGTGACGCGCATGGCCGACAGCCCCGTAAAGATCATCGTGGTGGACGACTCCGCCACCCTGCGCCTGACCCTGGAACGCTTCCTGGGCGCGCGCTACGAGCTGCGCTCGGCCGAGGACGGGGCCGAGGGCATCCGTCTCTACGAGGAGTTCCGGCCCGACATCGTGCTCCTGGACATCAACATGCCCGTGGTGGACGGCTTCGGGGTCATCGAACACATCCGCAACGCCGCGCGCGACACGGACGCCTTCATCCTCATGCTCACGGCCGACGAGGAGGCCACGCTCAAGCCCAGGGCCCTGAACCTCGGGGCCAACGACTTCCTGCTCAAGCCCTTCGACCGCACCGAGCTGATGGCCAGGGTGGGCGTGGCCGAGCGCCAGGTCATGCTCACGCGCAACCTGCGCGCCACGGCCGGGCGGCTGCGCCGGGAGATCGCCCAGGTCGGCCAGCTCCAGGCCACCCTGCTGCCGACCAGCTTCCCGGAGTTCGAAGGTCTGCGCGTGGAGAGCCTGTACATGCCCTCGGGCCAGGCCAGCGGCGACTACTACGACGTGTTCCCGGCCGGAGGCGTGTGCCGCGTGGTCATCGCCGACGTCTCGGGCCATGGCGCGCGCGCCGCGTTCATCATGGCCATCGTGCGCACCCTCTTCCGCCTGCGCGGCCCCCGCTACCAGGACATCGCCGCCACCGTGGACACCATCAACGAGCAGTTGCGCGAGGTCATCGGCGCGGAGAGCGACTTCGTGACCCTGTTCGCGGCGGACATTGACCTGACCGGAAATTCCATGGAATATGTCAACGCCGGGCATTGCCCGGGGCTGCTGCACCACGCCGACGGCCGGGTGGAGTCCCTGGGCCCCGACGCTCCCGTGCTCGGCTTCTTCGACATGGCCATCAAGGCCCGCAGCGTGAAGCTGACGCCCGGCTGCCAGCTGTTCCTGTTCACGGACGGATTCTACGAGTGGGCCACGGCCGGGGGCGAGCACCTGGGGGCCGAACGGTTCTGGGAAATGGCCGCGTCGAATTTCACGGGCCGGGGCCCCTTCCTGGACCGGCTCATGGAGCGCCTCAGGGGGGTGGCCGACGGCACCCCGCGCTTCCGGGACGATCTGACCGCGCTGTGGATGAGCATGGAGGGCGCCGAGTGAACGAATATCTGCTCAGCACCCTGGCGACGCCCTGCTGCAGCAGGGCGCTGGTCAAGGCGGCCACCACCATCCTCGGCGACAGCCTGCGCGACGGGGACCTGCTGCACGACTTCGACCTTTCCCTGACCGAGGCCTGCGCCAACGTGGTGCGCCACGCCTACCGCGCCTGCCCGGTCGGGCCGCTGGAAATCCGTCTGGGCGTGGAGCACGGGAGCCACGTGGAGGTGCGCGTGGTGGACCAGGGCTGCGGCTTCCCCAGGCTCCCGCACGACATCCGCAACGCCGAGCCCGATGCCGAGGGCGGACGCGGCCTCTACATCATCAAGAAACTGGCCGACGCGGTCCGCATTTCCAGCGATGGCAACCGCCACACGCTGTATTTCAAGAAAAACATACGGGAAGATCTATGGACAACCTGCGACTGACGGAAAAGGGCAACACCCTCACGGTGACCATCTCCGGCGAGGTGACCCTGGACAATACCCTGGAGATCAAGAAGCGGTTCGACGAGGTCCTGGAGCGCGACCGCTACGCCTCGATCATCCTCGACCTCTCCGGCGTGACCTTCATCGACAGTTCGGGCATCGGCGCGCTGGTGGTCTTCAACACCAAGGTCAAGACCCAGGGCAAACTCCTGTTCCTGTTCATGCCCAGCGACCCCGTGCGCAAGACCTTGAGCCTCGTGCAACTGGTCAGCTTCTTCGACATCCTGGACAGCGAGGACGACCTGCTGACCGTGCTGCCGGACTAGGCAAGGACGGCGATCCGGAACGATCATGCCCTACTTCCTGCGCCACCACTTCGAACCCGACCTGACGCCCCGCGTGCTCCGGCCCAAGGAGAGCACCAGCGGCAGCGTGGACCACCACGACCTCGGCTACGTGCAGAACGTGGTCGTGGAGCAGGTGCTCGCGGAATTCGTGAAGGTGACGGACGAAGCGGCCAACGCCCTGCCGGCGCGCTTCGTCTACGCCAAACCCGAATTCCCCGCTGGGCGCAACACCGGGGTGAATCCGTCCATTCCCACGCAGCTGCTGGCCGAGGCCAACGGCCACGTGGCTTACGAAAACGGGCTCATCGTGGTCAAAAAGGCCTTGCGGATCAACGGGCATGTGGACTACCACACCGGTAATATTTTCTTCGTCGGCGACCTCATGGTCGACGGCGGCCTGCACACCGGCTTCGAGGTCCAGGCGCGCAATACCCTGGTCAAGGGTATCGTCGAGGGAGCGCGCGTGGTGGCCGAGGCGTCCATCGTGTGCGAAGCGGGGGTCAAGGGGGCCAAGCAGGCCCGCCTGTTCGCCGGGAAATCCATCCGCCTGCCCTTTTGCGAGAACGCCAGCCTGCTGGCGCGCGAGTCCGTGCTCGTGGACGGCACGTGCATGCATTCGGACCTGCGCGTGGGGGGCAAGCTGGTGGTCAAGGGCCGCCTGCAGGGCGGAACGGCGCGCTGCAACGGCGTGATCTTCGTGGGCGAGCAACTCGGCGGGGGCACGAGCACGGTCACGGAGGTGGTCCTGGGCATCGACCCCTTCCTGGACATGCACCTGGCCGAGGTGGAGGAATCCATCGAGGCCGCGTCCGAACATCTGGCGGAATACACCGCGCACTGGGAAAAGGGCGGCGAGCTGGCCGAGGAGTTCGGCCCGCGCAAGGAGCAGGCCGAACGCAAGCTCAAGGCGCTCGAACGACGCAGGACGCAGCTCGGCGAGGCCCTGGCACGGTCCGGAGCCCTCGATGCGGCGCGGCTCGTGGTTCCCGGCCAGGTGCGCTCCGGCGTGAACATCACCATCGGGCCCGCCAAGACGACCGTGCGGGAACACCTGGAAAACGTACACTTCAGGCTGGAGGACGGCGAGATCGTCACCGAGTCCCCGGCCATGAAACGCTGACGGCAGAAGCAGTCATGGACATCGCGACACTCATCGGCATCTTGGGGGGGGTTTGGCCTCGTTATCGGGGCCATAGCCATGGGCGGCAACATGGGCGGGTTCATCGACATCCCGTCCGTGGTCATCGTGTTCGGCGGCACCTGCGCGTCCATCTTCATCATGTATCCCATGAAAACGGTGCTCGGCTCCATCAAGGTGGCCATGAAGGCCTTCTTCGCCAAGAGCCCGGACCACGCCGAGTCCATCCGCACCCTGGTCATGCTCGCGGACAAGGCGCGCAAGGAAAGCCTGGTGGCCCTGGAAAAGGTCAGCCTGGACGACCCGTTCCTCAAGCGCGGCATCCAGCTCGTGGCCGACGGCACCGAGGAATCCCTGGTGCGCACGGTCATGCAGATCGAGATCGACAACATGAAGAGCCGCCACAAGGTCGGCCAGAGCGTGTTCAAGAACCTGGGCAGCATGTCCCCGGCCTTCGGCATGATCGGCACGCTCATCGGCCTGGTGCAGATGCTCCAGAACCTCTCCGATCCGTCGTCCATCGGCCCGGCCATGGCCGTGGCCCTGCTGACCACCTTCTACGGCTCCATGCTCGCCAACCTCGTGTTCATTCCCGTGGCCAACAAGCTCGGCGAGCGCTCCAGCGAGGAGGCCGGCGCCCTGGAGATGGTCATGGAAGGCGTCATCGGCATCCTCAACGGCGAGCATCCGACCATCGTCAAGGAGAAGCTCTACTCCTTCCTGGCGCCCTCCATGCGGGACGCGTAGCCGGAGCGAGCGGACATGGCCAAGAAAAACCAGTCGCCTCCGCCCCCGCCGCCCAAGAAGTGCGACGCGGACTGTCCGGAAGGATTGCCCGAATGGATGGCGACCTTCTCGGACATGGTCACGCTGCTGCTGTGCTTCTTCATCCTCCTGCTCTCCTTCGCCAAGCAGGACATCAACACCTTCAAGACCCTGATGGGCTCGGTCAAGGACGCCTTCGGCGTGCAGATCAAGCGCAAGGACGCGCCCTACGCCGCGTTCTCGCCCACCAACTACGAGCGCAAGGACGTGGAGCTGAGCCAGCAGAACAAGCAGATCCTCGGCCTGGTCCTGCAGCTCAAGAACGTGCTCGACGACCCCAAGCTCAAGAAGGTCACCAAGGTCACGGCCGACGACGACGGCGTGGTCCTGCGCGTGGACATGAGCGAGATGTTCGACCCCGGCTCGGCGCACCTCAAGCCCTCGGCCGAGGCCATCTTCGCCCGAGTCATCAAGATCCTCAAGGAATACAACTTCAACGTGGTCGTGCGCGGGCACACCGACGACCAGCCGCCCAACAACGCCCAGTACCCCACCAACTGGGAGCTCAGCTCGGCCCGCGCCGCCGCCGCCCTGCGCTACGTCATGGAGCACGGCGAGATTCCGCCCACGCGGCTCAAGGCCGTGGGCTACGCCGACTCCCAGCCCCTGCTGCCCAACACCTCGGACAAGAACCGCGAAGCCAACCGGCGCATGGAATTCTACTTCCACCGCCCCGAGGCCCAGAGCTGGTAGCCATGCCCGGCCCCCACGCCGCTCCCTACACCGCCCACGCCGTGCCCGACGCAGACGGCCGCACGGTGGACGTGCGGCTGGAATGGCCGGAGCGCACTTGGCGGCTTTTGGGCCGCGGCGGGGCGGAGCGCGAGCGCATCCTGGCCGACGACGCCCCACCGGACGCGCTGCCCGTGCTCCTGGGCGCGGGGTTGGGCCACGCCGTCCAGGCCCTGCTCGCGGCGGGCCGCCCGGTGGCCGTGGTGGACCGCGAAGCGGCCATCCAGGCGGTCACGGGCGTGCGCGAACGGTTCGGCGACGCCGTGTTCTGGGTGGACGAAGACACGGACGAAGCCCTGCGGCGGCTCACGGCCTGGCAGATGGAGCACGGGGGCGCCCCCCTGGCCCCGCTGGCCAACCCCGTGTACCTGCGCCTGGACCGCGGCCACTACGGCCTGATCCGCGAACGGCTCGCGGCCAGCGCCAGCTACGACTTCTGGGCCCGCGCCAGGTACGCCAAGTTCGCGTCCTGGCCGCCGCGCGTGCTGCTGATCACCAGCCGCTACTTCCTCATGGGCGAAATCATCGCGGCCTGCGAACGCATGAAAGTGCCCCACCGCCTGCTCCAGGTGACCAACGACGAGGTGGGCACCACGGAGTTCGTGGAGGAACTGCTCAAGGCCGTGGTCGAATTCCGGCCCGACTTCGTGTTCACCATCAACCACCTGGGCGTGGATCGCGAGGGCGTGCTCATCGACCTCATGGAGCGGCTGGAGCTGCCCCTGGCCTCGTGGTTCGTGGACAACCCACACCTGATCCTCTACCTCTACAACAAGCTCGTCAGCCCGTTCACGGCCATCTTCACCTGGGACACGGACAACATCGCCTCGCTGCGCGCCCTGGGCTTCGAACACGTCTCCTACCTGCCCCTGGGCACGGACGCGCTGCGCTTCGCCCCACCTCCCGCGCCGCCGCCGCCCCACCCCCTGGCCGCGCGCGTGGCCTTCGTGGGCAACTCCATGCAGTACAAGGTCGGCCACCGCATGAAGCGCGGCCGCCTTTCCAGGCCCCTGCTCACGAGCTACAAACGGGTGGCCGCCGGATTCCGCGAACACTCCGAACCCTCGGTGCGCCGCTACCTGGCCGCCGTCCACCCGGAGCTGCTCCCGGCCTTCGAGGCCCTGGCCGATCCGGAGCGCCAGCTGGCCTACGAGGCCATGATCACCTGGGAGGCCACGCGCCAGTATCGCCGCGACTGCCTGCTGGGCATTCTGCCCTTCAACCCGCTCATCGCGGGCGACACGGGCTGGAAGATCACCTTCAAGGGGCGGCCGGAGCCCTGGCGCTGGCACAGCGAGCTCAACTACTACACGGCCTTGCCGTCCTTCTATCCCCTGCACGAGATCAACTTCAACTGCACGAGCAAGCAGATGAAGGGGGCGGTGAATCAGCGCGTCTTCGACGTGCCCGCCACGGGCGCCTTCCTGCTCACGGACTGGCGCGAGCAGATGGAAAACCTTTTCGAGCCCGGCAGGGAGATCGCCTTTTTCCGCGAGCCCGGCGAGGTGGGCGAACTGGTGCGCTTCTACCTGGACAACCCGGCCGCGCGCCGCGCCATCGTGAGCGCGGCGCGCCGCCGCGTGCTCGCGGAGCACACCTACGAGCACCGCGTGCGCACCCTGCTGGAAACCATGCGCGCCGCCTTCGGCTAGCCGGCCGGGCGCGCCGCCACGGAGCGAATCCATGTCCGCCGAACGTCCCGCCCTGGTCCTGCAGATGCAGCGCATGGGCGACCTGGTCATGACCTTCCCGCTGCTGCGCGCACTGGCCCGGGAGCGGCCGCAGCGGCCCGTGTGGGTGGTGGCCGAGCGGCCGTTCTACGAGGGGCTTGCGCCCCTGGGGCCGCAGGTGCGCTACGTGCAGTCCGAGGCGGTCTCCACGCTGCTCAACGAGCGGTTCGGACCGGTGATCAACCTCAGCCACCGCCCCGTGGCCGCGCGCATAGCGGCCATGGTCGAGAGCGAGGCTGTCATCGGCCCGCTGTGCGGGGCGGACGGGGCCACCTACATCCGGGGCGAGGCCCTGCTCTACCGGGCCGCCATCGTGCACAACAACCGCGCCAACCGCTTCCACTGGGCGGAAATGAACGCCCTGGACGCCGTGGGGACCGAGGGGCTGCGCGCCCTCACCCCGCCGCCGCCCGTCGGGCGCGCCGGGACCGACGACGGGACGCACGGCGGGGCGGGTGCGCCCTCCAGGCAGAACGAGCCATTCGGGCAGAACGAGCCCTCCGGGCAGAACGAGCCGTCTGGGCAACCACGCGTCGGGCTCTTCGTGGGCGCGAGCGAACCGGCCAAGCGGCCCGAGCCCGCGTTCTACGCCCATCTGGCGCGCCGCTTGGCGGACCTGGGCCTGACGCCGTACTTCCTGGGCGGGCCCGGGGACACGGAACCGGCCGCGCAGGCCGCGCGCATGGCGGACCTGGAGGACAACAATCTTGCGGGCCGCTTCTCCCTGGCCGAATTCGTGGACTTCGGCCGCACCCTGGACCTGTTCGTCACCCCGGACACGGGGCCCATGCACGTGGCCTCGTTCGCGGGCATCCGCACGCTGGACCTGTCCCTGGGCCCGGTGAGCCCGTGGGACACGGGACCGTTTCCGCCCGGGCACTTCGTGCTCCAGGCGGCCGTGAGCTGCGCGAACTGCTGGCGCTGCGCGCGCGACGCGCAGCCCTGCCGCACGCCGTACGCGGGCGGAGCCGGGACAGAGGCCCTGGCCGCCCACGTGGCCGGACTGGCCGCCGCCCTGGTCCGCGGGGACGGGCGCGGCGGCGCTGAGGCTCCGAGCCTGCCGGGCATGCGCCTGTTCCGCAGCGCGCGCGACGCGCACGGGCTGTATGCGCTGCGCCCGGCGGACGGACGCGCGCAGCCGGCGGCGCGCGAGGCCGTGGCGGGATTGTGGCGGGCGTTTTTCGGTGCGCGGTTCGGACTGTGGGACGATGCCGCCCTGGCTGCGGCGTGGCGCGCGGTGGCCGCCCAGCCCAGGCTGGCCCAGGCCTTCGGCCGCACCCTGCCCCGCCTGGGCGCGGGACTGTCCCAGGCCCTGCGCGCGCCGGGCGGCCCGGCCCTGCCCCCGGAATTCTGGTTCGGCCATCCCCTCTTCCTTCGCCCGCTCACGGGGTTCCTGCAGCTCTTTCTGCAGAACGCGAACTACGCGCCCCCGGCCTTTGCCGACGCCCTGGGCGGCATCGAGCGCCTCGCCGCCCTGGTCCGCGCATGACCCGGCGAACCGCCGCGCCTTCCTCCTTTCTCTAAGGAAGAGGCGGCCCGCGCCGCCTCCCCCGTACCTCCGCCTTTCCCACCGTCCCCCGCCTCCGCGCTTCCCCAGCCTCCGCGCCGCCGCGCTCCAGGGACGCCGGGGGAAGTGCGGACGGATGCTTCGGGCAGCCGCACCGCCCGCGCATCCGTCCGCACGTTCACCGGCGGCCGACCAAAGGCCCGCGCTTCGCGCCGCTTCCCAACCGCTTCCCAGCCGCTTCACGCGCCGCTGCATGCGCCACTGCACACGCCTCTCGCCGGCCTCGCCGACGCAATTGGAACGGCCTTTGAAATACTACGCCCCGAGGAGACAGATCATGCAATTTTTTCCCGCCCAATTGAGCCAGGCAGCCGAAGGCCTGCAACTGCCCTCCCTGTCCCGTTCCAAGACCTCCGGGGCCGAGGACGGCGGCTTCGAGGCCCTGTTCGAGCGCGTCGCTGCACGAGCCAACTCCTCGGAATCCAAGGAAAGCGCCGAGGACACGGCGAGGACGCTGGCGAGCATCCGCAACCGCGAGGCTCGGGCTGCCCGTGCCGCGGCCAAGGCCCACGCAAGCGCCGCCGAGTCGTCCGAAGAGGCCGCGCAGAAGGCCAAGGACAAGCTCTCGGGCAAGGCCGTGACCAAGGAAGATTTTGCCGCGCTCAAGGACGCCCTGTCGGCCTACGGATTCTCCGACGCCGAGATCGCCACGCTCCAGGACCGCGTCAACGCCGGCGGCCTGGACTGGTCCTCCTTCCTGGAAACGCTCAGCGCCAAGGCCGGGCCCCAGGCGGCCTTCGCCCTGCGTCCGGGCCTCACGCCCGAGCTGCGCGAAAACCTCGCCTCCCTGTTCGGCAAGCTGGGCATGTCTCCCGAAAAGTCGGCCAAGCTCCTCAAGGGACTGGAAGACGGCGACCTGGCTTCGGCCTGGGAGGCGGTGGGCTCGGCCCTGCAGGGACTGACCCGTTCGCAGGCCGCGTCCATCGACCCCAAGGAGTTGCGGGCCCTGTCCACGGCCCTGGGTTTGTCCGCGTCCGTCCAGCAAAAGCTCACGGGCATGATCAACGGCCTGGCCAAGGGCAATTTCTCCAAGGAGCAGCTCACGGCTTCGCTCACGGCCATCGGCAAGGACGTGACCGAAATGCAGGCCCTGCTGGACGACGACGACACCGCCAATCTGCGCGAGCGGCTGGCCGAGGTTTTCAAGGATTCCAACCGCCTGGAAACGCTGGCCCGCGCCGGCCGCCACGAGACCAAGAACGTGGAGCAGGTGCGCACGCTCATCGAAAAGGCGGCCAAGGAAGGCACGGACGGCATGGACCCCGCCGAACGCAAGGCCGCGCAGGCCGCAGCCCAGGGCGCTGTCCAGAACGCCGCCAAGGCCATGGACGGCGAATCCCTGCACGACCACCCGCTGCACCGCACCGGCGACGCCGGGACCAACGGCGGGGGTACGACCGCACCGCAGAACGGCCAGGCGGCCGCAAACGCCAAGGACCAGGGAACCACCCAGAACGGCGCACAGCACAACGGGGCCGAGCAGTCCAAGGACGAAAAGTCCTGGAACGCCCTGTGGGGCCGTGTGGGCGAGCAGAACGAACACACCGGCAAGACCGACGCCGCCACGACGCGCGCCGAGGCCGCGGAGTTCGCCGCGCAGCAGGCCGTGGAGACCGCCAGGCAGTCCGCGGAAAAGGCCTCGGCCACCCTGCGCCAGGCAAAACTTTCGCCCGAAAGCGTGCTCGGGCAGGTCAAGAACGGGATGATGAAGACCCTGGCCGAGGGCGGCAAGGAGCTGACCCTGCGGCTGGACCCGCCCGAACTGGGCAAGCTGACCGTGATCCTTCAGGTGCACAACAAGGAGGTCACGGCAACCATCCGCACCGAGAACCACGAGGTTTCCAAGGCCGTGGGCGACCAGCTGTCGCACCTCAAGGCCAGCCTGGAGGCGCAGGGGCTGAAGGTTGACAAGCTCGAGGTGCAGACCGAGCTGCCGCGCGACGCCTCCACGCGCGACTGGCAGGGCGAGAACAGCCACAATCTGGCACGCGAACGCGAGGCGCGCGAGCGCATGCGCAACCGCATCCGCGTGCTCCGTTCCGAGGGCTCGGGGCTGGTCCAGGAAATGCAAAATGTGAACGGAACGGCAAGAATTACCCACGACGGGCTGGACGTGTTCGCCTAAGGAGCTATGGATATGGCTGGAATCATTGGAAAAGCCGAAACCGACTTCGGCCTTGGCGCCGGTGCCATCAAGACCTGGGGAAAGGCGGATCTGGGCAAGCAGGATTTCCTCAATCTCCTCGTGGCCCAGCTGCAGCACCAGGATCCGCTCAACCCCATGGAAGACAAGGAGTTCACGGCGCAGTTGGCCCAATTCTCCAGCCTGGAGCAGCTCAACGCCATCAGCGACGGCATCAACACCATGGCCCAGCAGTCCGCCTACCAGGACATGTTCGCGGCCGTGGACTTCATCGGCAAGTCCGTGCGCGCCACGGGCAGTTCCATCTCCAAGGGCGCGGAGACCACGAGCGTGGTCTACTACGACCTGGACCGGGACGTGGCCAAGAGCCTGATCAACATCTTCGACTCCGCCGGCAACATGGTGGACAGCGAAGACCTGGGCGCACAGAACATGGGCTCTCACGAATTCGTGTGGGACGGCAAGAACAAGGACGGCAACGTGCTCGACGACGGCATCTACTATTTCGCCATGGCTGCGGAAGACGAGAACGGGCAGGCTGCGCTCATCTATCCCGACGTGTCAGGGGAAGTCGCGGGAGTTGTGACGGAGAACGGCTCGCACTACCTCCGGTTGACCGACGGCAGGTACATCAACCTGCTGCAGGTCAAGGAGGTCGTCAAACCGGCCGAGAACACCCAGAATCAGGATACCGAGACTGACGGCTAGGCCGCAGCGGAACGAACAAGAGGAGGTCGGACATGAGTTTAACAGCATCCATGTGGACGGGCATCTCGGGCCTTTTGGCCCACGGGGAGAGAATGAACGTCCTGGGCAACAACATCGCCAACGTGAACACCATCGGGTTCAAGGCGCAACGCATGGACTTCGAGGACTTCATCTACCAGAACCAGAACACGGCTTCGGGCCTTGCGCAGGTGGGGCGCGGCGTGGCCATCGGCACCGTGCTCTCGGACTTCGGGCAGGGATCCTTCGAGACCACCACCGAAGCAACCGATCTGGCCATCGGCGGCAAGGGCTTCTTCCAGGTCAAGGTCAAGAACTCGGAGCAGGCCTACTACACCCGCGCGGGCAACTTCCGTTTCGACAACGACGGCTACCTCGTCGACCCGCACGGCTATGTGCTCCAGGGCTGGGAAATCCAGAGCCAGATGCCGAACATCGCCACCAGTTCCGGCGCCAACACCTCGACCCAGTCCCAGATCAAGGGCACGGGCGTGCCCAAGGACATCCGTCTTGCGAACTTCACCTCACCGCCCAAGCACACCCAGTCCGTGACCGTGATCACCAACCTGGACGCCTCCACGGGCGGCGACAACTCCGTGAGCGCCACGGGCAACCCGGCCTTCGCCCTGTTCGAGACCTGGGACGGCCAGCGCCCGCTGGGCACCTCGGCCCAGCCCGCCTTGGGCGAGACCGCCTACGCCTACCAGAACACCATCAAGGTCTACGACGAGGGCGGCGCGTCGCACAACCTGACGATCTATTTCGACCAGGTGGACATGTCCAACTCCGGCAACAACCGCGTGTGGGAGTACATGGTCACCATCGACCCGCAGGAGGACAACCGCGTGCTCGGCGGCGTGGGGCTGGGCTCCAGCGCGGCGGCGGGCGTGCTGATGGTCGGCACCCTGACCTTCAAGTCCACGGGCGAGCTGGACGACATGAGCGCCTTCACGCTCAAGTCCGACGCGGCGCTGTCCTTCCCCACGGGCACTTCCGACGACTTCAAGCTGCTTTCCAACTGGCAGCCCACGCCGTTTTCCACGAACCACTATCCCATGTTCGTGGCCAACTTCACCGGCGCATCCAACGCCAGCTTCGTGGGCGCGACCAACGCCTACAACATGGAGCTCAACCTCGGCCTGATCGACGGCGACAACGCCTGGGACAGCTCCATTCCCACATCCAACGCCGCCATGGTCGGCACGGATGCAACCAATCTGCCGAGCATGGGAACCGACAGGAGCCTCAACTCCAAGCCCACCACCAGCCGCTCCGGGGCCTCGTCCACCCTGTTCCAGTCGCAGGACGGCTTTACCTTCGGCTTCCTGCAGTCCATCACCGTGAACCGCGACGGCATCCTGCAGGGGCGCTACTCCAACGGCGAGGTACTCGACCTCTACCAGGTCACGCTCTACGACTTCCAGAACAAGTGGGGCCTGAACCGCGAGGGCGGCAACCTCTACTCGCAGACGCGCGAATCCGGCGAGGCGTCGCCGGGCCCGGCCAACGGCAACGGCATGGGCACTGTCCAGTCCAACTCCCTGGAGCAGTCCAACGTGGACATGGCCCGCGAATTCGTGAACATGATCACCACGCAGCGCGGTTTCCAGGCCAACTCCAAGGTCATCACGACCACGGACACCCTGCTCGGCGAGGTGCTGCAGCTCAAGCGCTAGCTCGGGGACTCCGCCCCCAGGGGCCCCCTTGACTTGACCGACCTCCCCCCCAGTTGCCGGCGGCCATGCCGCCGGCAACCACCAAAGGCCCGCGCTCCCCGCGCGGGCCTTTCGTTGGGACATGCCGGAGATAGCTCCCTGCAATTCTTAACAAACACGACATGGCGACTCCCCGGGACGGGAATGCGGCTTGCAGCCTTCCGGCAACGACCTGAAGGAGCGAAGCCATGGAACTTTTTTCCATCCCGAGCGGGAGCGCGGCCGCCGCCCTGGACACGGGAATCGCGGTCGGAACGGCGCACGCGGCAGACTTTGCCGCCTGCCTGGATATGGCCTGCGCCGGGAATGGCGCGGACGATCCGGACCAGCCCGGCCTGAACCCGACCGACCTGAACCAGGGCGGCCTGACGCAGCCCGGGCTTTTCGGGGCCGGGTTGTCCAAGGCCGCGCTGGCGCAGGATGAGGCGGCGGACGCGGCAGCGGCCGAAAGCCGCGAGGACGCCGAGGAGGCCGCGCGCAAGGCAGCCCGTGCCGAGCGCCGCGCCTTTCTGGACCTCTACGTGCGCACCTGCGGCGCGCCCGAGGAATGGCTGCAGCAGCAGAGCGCGGCCAAGGACGCCGAAGCCGGCGACGGCGACGATGAGGACGAGCGCAAACGCAAGCTGCGCGGCACCAAGGATGCCCTGGTCGTGCGCGACCCGGAGCGGCCGGGCGAGGTGACGGTGATGATCGGCGTGCGCGACCGCGAAGGCGTGGTGCGCTACACCCGCGCGCACACCGTGGACACGGGCGGCGCGGCGGACCAGCAGTCCCGGTGCACGGCGGGCGAGCCCGACGGGCTGGAGCGCGTGGATCCGGCGGAACTGACCGCCCTGGCCGGACTCACGGACCAGTCCGGTTCCGACGGGTCTGGTGCGGGAGGGTCCTCCGGTGCGGCGGGGGGAACCGCATCGGGCCCCGGTGCGGCCCAGGCCACATCCCTGTCGGCGGCCCTGTCGACGGCGGCGGCGCTCTTTGGCGGCGGTGGATCCGGCCGCTCCGTCTGAACGAAAAAGGAGCGACCCCGTCGCCACCTGGGGACGACGGGGCCGGTATCAACACCCGGGCGCGCGACGGCCGAGCGCGGCCGCCGCGACGCATGCGCGCGGCGCATGCGGTCAATACACCTTGCTGAACAGCCCCCCGGCCTGCTCGCGAATGTTTTCGGCCAGCTTGAGCATCTCGTCGGAGGGAATCTTGCGCACCACCTTGTCCGTTTCCGGGTCCACGACCTCCACCTGGACCGTCTCCTGGTCCTGGAGCACGTGGAACTTGAGGGAGACGCCCATGGAGCCGAGTTCCTCCTCCATGCGCGCGGCCAGCTTGCGGGTCCGCTCGCCGACCTGCTCGGCGTTCAGGCTCTCGGCCGTCCGGCCCGTGCCGCCCGCCGCCTGCTCCGCCGTCTTGCCGGACGCCCTGTCGGGCTCCTGGGCGGGCGCGCGCTTGCCGGACGCCGCGACATCGGCGGCCCGCTCCCGCTCGGCGCGTTGCGTACGGGCGTTCTGTGCCCTGGCTCCCTGCACGGCGGACGCGGCCACGCTCTCGCCTGCCACGACTGCTTGTATTTCAGGAACCTTCATGGCCTCATCCTCCATTGACACGTGACGGCGCAGGCTGTCGAATACTGCACCCCTTTCATCCGTCTGATCGGCAGTCGCCCACCTTTTCTTTACCTTTCCTAACCAAAACCCTCCCCGCCGCCGGGCAAAGCGTTCCCCGACACCGCGCTCCGCGCCCCGGCCTGCCCCGCAGGACGCGGAAATTTTGACCCCTTTTCACGTCCGTAGCGGGCCGGTCACACTTCCTTAAAATTCAACATGCTGTTTTTTAAATATAATTTATTTTTGGCACCTTGATTGCTTTACAATGCACAAGTCATAACAAGGAGGTTATGCAATGTCTTTGGTCATAAATCATAACATGATGGCCATGAACGCGGCCCGAAACCTGTCCCAGAGCTACGACAGGTTGAACGTCTCCACGAGACGGCTGTCTTCGGGCCTGAGAGTGGACACGGCGGCCGACGACGCCGCCGGACTGGCCATTCGCGAACTCATGAAAGCGGACATCACCACGATGAACCAGGGAATCCGCAACGCCAACGACGCCATTTCCATGGTGCAGACGGCAGACGGCGCGCTCCAGGTCATCGACGAAAAGCTGATCCGCATGAAGGAGCTTGCCGAACAGGCCTCCACGGGCACCTACAACTCCGACCAGCGCCTGATGATCGAATCCGAATACCAGGCCATGGCTTCGGAAATCACGCGAATCGCCACGGCGACCGACTTCAACGGGATCCACCTGTTGGACGGCCACCTGTCCGGCACCCACGTGGGCGACGCCATGCACCCCTCGGGCGCGCTGAAGATCCACTTCGGCACGGGCAACGAATCGAGCGAGGACTACTATTTCATCGAGATCGGCGGGGCCACCGCCTCCCACCTGGGGCTGGGCAACGCCTCGGCGGAGGGCGCGGGCTACTCCATCTCCACCCAGGAGGGCGCGCAGCAGGCGCTGGACGCCATCAACCAGGCCATCATCTCCAAGGACAAGATCCGGGCCGCCCTCGGCGCCCTGCAGAACAGGCTGGAGAACACCATCACCAACCTGTCCATCCAGGCGGAAAACCTCCAGGCCGCCGAATCCCGGATCTCCGACGTGGACGTGGCCAGCGAGATGACGGAATTCGTCCGCAACCAGATCCTCACCCAGAGCGCGGTGGCCATGCTCGCCCAGGCGAACTCCCTGCCGCGTCTCGCCCTGCAGCTCATCGGCGGCGGCTAGACCGGCGCAGCGTAGCGACACGCAGTCGTCACGGCGGGGTGACCAAAGACAACAAGGCCGGGGAGGCGTCCCGCCTCCCCGGCCCTTGCAATGTCCGCGCAGGTCCTCCCGAACCTTGCGGCCGCGCGTCCCTAGCCGTCCCCTTCGACCAGCCGCAGCGCCTCTTCGGCGGCCTTCTGCTCGGCCTTCTTCAGGCTGCAGCCCGAGGCGCGCACGACCACGCCCGTGGGCAGCGTCAGGGCCACGGCGAAAATCTTGGCGTGCTCCGGTCCGGAGCTGCCCTCCAGCACATAGATGGGCCTGTCCTTGTACAGCCGCTGCGTGACCTCCTGCAGTCGGCTCTTGGGATCCTTGACCTTGATCTGGTCGGCCTCCACGGGCCAGCGTCCCTCGAAGATCTCGTAAACCCACTCCCGCGCGCGCTCGTAGCCCGAGTCGATGAAGATGGCCCCAAGCATGGCCTCCAGGGCGTCGGAAAGCAGGGAGTTGCGGGTGCGCCCGCCCTGGGCCTCCTCGCCGCGGCCCAGCCGCAGGTGCGCGTCGAACCCCAGCCGCCGCGCCACCGAGGCCAGCGAGGCCTTGCTCACCAACCGCGCGCGCATGCGCGTCAGCTGCCCCTCGCGCGCCTCCGGAAACATCCGAAAGAGCCGCTCGGAGATGGCCAGCTCCAGCACCGCGTCCCCAAGAAACTCCAGCCGCTCGTTGTCCTCCAGCTCCCCGGCGCTCTCGTTGGCGAAGGAGCTGTGCGTCAGGGCGAGCGTCAGCAGCTTGACGTTCCCGAAGTGATAGTGGATAAAATCTTCCAATCGGTCCGTATCGTCCGTCATTTTTCCCCCCCCGGGAATCCTATGAGTCCTTCCACCAATCTCACTCCCCTGTTCGAGCCTGCGGAGGTGGCCGTTGTAGGCGCATCGGCCGTCAAGGGCAAGATCGGGCACACCATTGTCGAAAATCTCGTGACAAACGGGTACCGGGGAAAAATCTTCCCCGTGAACCCCAAGGCCGACGATATCTGCGGGCTCAAGGTGGTGCGCGGGATCCAGGACCTGCCGTCCCCGCTGGACCTTGCGGTCCTCTGCGTGCCACCCCCCGCGGTCGTTCCCGCATTAAACGCGCTCGCGCAACTGCCTGTCAAGGCCGTGGCGATCATTACCGCGGGATTCAAGGAGGTTGGCGGCGAGGGCTACCGCATGGAGCGCGAGATCGAACGCATCGCGCGCGAGCATTCCATCGCCCTGCTGGGGCCCAACTGCCTGGGGCTGGTGAACACCGCGCGCCGCCTCAACGCCACCTTTGCCGTGGGCTCGCCGCCGCGCGGCTCCATCGGCTTCTTCTCCCAGTCCGGAGCCCTGTGCGTGGGCATCCTGGACTGGTCCAAGGAACTGGGCATCGGATTCTCGAAATTCGTGAGCATGGGCAACAAGGCCGTGCTCGACGAATGCGACCTGCTGGAGCACCTGGCCGCGGACCAGGACACCAACGTGATCCTGGGCTACCTGGAATCCATCGAGGACGGCGGGCGGTTTCTGCACGTGGCGCGCCGGGCCACGCGCGAAAAGCCGGTGATCCTGATCAAGTCCGGCACCACGGCGGCCGGGGCCAAGGCCGCCTCCTCGCACACCGGGGCCCTGGCCGGGGCCAACGAGGCCTACGAGGCCGCCTTCCGCCAGTCCGGCGTGCTCCGCGTGGACGACGTGGCCACCCTCTTCAACCTGGCCCAGGCCTTCTCCTGTCAGCCGCTGCCCGCCGGGCCCAACGTGGCCGTGGTCACCAACGCGGGGGGCCTGGGCATCCTCTCGGCCGACGCCTGCTCGCGCGCCGGGCTGAACCTGGCCACGCCCTCGGCCGCCACGCTGGAGACGCTGCGCGGCTTCCTGCCCGGGTTCGCCGCGCTCTACAACCCCATCGACATCATCGGCGACGCCGACGCCGAGCGCTACGCGCGCACCCTGGACGCCGTGCTCGCGGATGAGCAGACGCACACGGCCCTCGTGGTCCTCGCGCCCACGGCGCGCGTGGAAGTGGAAAAGACCTCCCACGCCGTGATCGAACTCTCGCGCCGCCACGAAAAGCCGGTCTTCTGCTGCTACATGGGCGGCGAGCACGTGGCCGCCGGGCGCGAGCTGCTGCGCGAGGCCGGGGTGCCCTGCTACGATTTTCCCGAGCCCGCGGTGGCCTGCATCCAGGCCATGTACGCCTACAGCGAGCGGGCCTCGCGGCCCGCGCCCGTGGCCGCCAACCGGCTGCGCGACCGGGACGCGGCCTGCGCCGTGGTCTGCCGCGCGCGCGAGGCGGGCGTGAGCGAGATCGTGGAATTCCAGGCCCAGGAAATCCTGCGGGCCTACAACCTGCCCGCGCCCGAGACGCGCCTGGCGCGCACCAGCGACGAGGCTGCGCGCCTGGCCGAACGCATCGGCTTCCCCGTGGTCCTCAAGATCGCCTCCCCGCAGATCTCGCACAAGTCCGACGTAGGCGGGGTGGCCGTGAACCTGGGCGACGCGGACGCGGTGCGCGCGGCCTTCGCGCGGATCACCTCGCGCGCCGCACGGTTGGCCAAGGGCGCCTTCATCTCCGGCTGCCTGGTGCAGGCCATGGCCCCGCGCGGGGCCAAGGAGGTCATCGTGGGCTTCCGCCGCGACCCGCAGTTCGGGCCCCTGGTGCTCTTCGGCCTGGGCGGCATCTACGTGGAGGTGCTCAAGGACATCTCCTGCCGTCTGGCTCCCCTGACCCTGGACGACGCCCGGGAGATGATCCGCGAGGTCCGGTCCTACCCCCTGCTGCGCGGCGTGCGCGGCGAGCCGCCCGTGGATTTCGCGGCCATCGAGGAGATCCTCATGGCCATGTCGCGCTTCGCCCAGGATTTTCCCGAGGTGCACGAGGCCGAGTTCAACCCGGTGCTGGCCTGGGACGGCGGCGCGGTGGTGGCCGACGTGCGCGTGGTCCTGGCCCGGCCGGACCTCAACGCCGCGATCGAGGCCGCGGGGCAGGACGAGTAGACGCGGCGCGCCACGGGCCCGGCAGGCCCGCCCGGCCGCGGGAACGAGGGGGGGCTTGGCTCGCGGACGCGCAGCGTGTACAAGAAATTTCCCCTGCCGGGAAGATCAGGAGGTGTCTATGGCTACCGGGATTTACGTCGGGGCGACCGCCGGCTACTCCGGAAAGAACATGGTCGTCATGGGACTGGCGCTCCGGCTCCAGAAGGAAGGCGTCAACGTCGGCTACATGAAGCCGGTGGGTGCGGTTCCGGTGGAGCAGGACGGGCGCCTGGGCGACGAGGACGCCCTGTTCGTCAACAAGGTTCTCGGGCTGGGCGAGCAGGACCCCTCGCTGCTCACCCCCGTGGTCGTAACCCACGACTTCAAGGTGCGGGCCTTCAGCGGCGAGTGCGAGGACCTCATGCCGCGCATCGAGGCCGCCTACTCCACCCTGTCCGCCTCGCGCGACGCCATGATCGTGGGCGGGTCCGGGTCCATGTTCTCCGGGCGCTACTGCGACCTGGACGCCGTGGCCATCGTCAAGAAGTTGGGGCTCAAGGCCATCGTCATCGACCGGCTGGACAAGGAGATCAACTACGACCAGCTCGTGGTCCTGGGCGACCTGCTCGGCGACAGCCTGGCCGGGGTGATCCTCAACGACATCCCGCCGAACTTCACCAACGAGGTGGAATCCCTGGTGCGCCCGTTCCTGGAGCGCAGCGGGGTCAAGGTCCTGGGCGTGATCCCCCGGGACCCGCTCATGGGCGCCATCCGCGTGGGCGACCTGGCCGAACGGCTCGGCGGCAAGGTGGTCTCGGCCCACGCCAAGGCCGAAAAGGTCGTGGAGAACTTCCTCATCGGCACCATGCAGGTGGAGAACTTCATGACCCACTTCCGCAAGAACAAGAATTCCGCCATCATCGTGGGCGGCGACCGCTCGGACGTGCAGCTCGTGGCCCTGGAGGGCAACTGTCCGTGCCTGGTGCTCACGGGCAACCTCTACCCCAACGACATCATCCTCACGCGCTCAGAAGTGCTGAACATCCCGATCATCGTGGTGCGCGACGACACGTACACCGTGGCCAAGAAGATGGAGGCCATCCTGGTGCGCCACAAGCTGCGCGACGTGATCAAGATCAAGCAGGGCGCGCAGATCGTGTCCACGAACATCGACTTCGACTACGTGCGCGGGGTGATGGGGGTCTAGTCGGTCATTCGTGTGTAAACGTCAAACATCTTTTGATAGCAGATAGAAAAAGAGAGCGGAAACGAGATTTCCGCTCTCTTTTTTTAGTGCGCTCCGCGCGCCGGGACGGCGGCTCACTTCGCGGCGAGCGAGGTGATGGCGAGCAGGATCGGGGAGACGAACATGCGCACGACCACGCTCCAGCCCAGGACGTAGCCCAGGGTCACGCCCAGCACGCGCCGCCGCGAGAGCCGCTCGCCGCTCGACAGGCGGAAGAGGAAGAGAAAGACCAGGGAGACGACGACGACTTCCGTCAACAGCCCGAGGAGCGGCAGGCCCACCCCGACGGCGGCGAACGCGAGCCGCACGGCGGTGAGCAGCCCGAGGCTGGCGACGCCCACCAGGCCGAAGCGCACGGCCAGCCCCCGGAAGGACAGCCGCTCGCGCCAGTACAGGCGGGCCCAGAGCAGCAACGCGCCCGCGGAGGCGAGCGCCTGGACGACGATGGTGATCAGAATGACGAGGGTGCGGGTCATGGAAGATATCCTGTGGATCGTGTCCTTGTGGATTGATGACCGGGTCAGCGGCCAGCGAGCATGCCCATGGCCAGCAGGAGCGGCGAGACGAGCAGGGAGACCACCAGGCCCCAGCCCAGCAGGTAGCCGATGACGATGGTCCGGATGCGCTTCTTGGGAATCGGCTCGCCGTCCGGCAGGCGGTAGAAGCGCGCGAAGACCACGTACACGGCCAGGGCGTCCGTGGCCAGGTGGACCAGCCTGGCGGAAGACTGGCCCACGGCCGCGAGCGCGAGGTTCAGGAGGGAGGCCAGCACGAGCGACCCGATGGCCGCGGTTGCGAACCTGACCGCCAGTTCCCGATACGGCAGAAATTCCTTCCAGTAGATTCTGGCCCACATCCGGAGCACGAGCGCGGAAACAAGCGCCTGGAACGCGACGCCGACCAGAACGAGGAGCGGGTGGAGCATTCGACCTCCTGGTGCCAGGGTGATCGGAGCTGGAGAAGGAAAGCCCGGGGGCGACGGCATCGCCCGCGCGCGTTCCGAGGTTTCCCGGCGCGCCGGCGCGGCGGGCCGGCGGACCGGCGGACCGGCGGACCGGAGGATCGGCGGCCGGGACGAGATGCGCGCACTTTACGCGGCGGCTAAAAATTCGTCAAACGGTATGTGGGATTAGATGCGACGGGCGGAACACGCCGCGCGCGGCAGACGGCATCGGGGGGGCCGGGAGAGAGTCGGCCCCACCCGATGCCGCGCGGACAGGTTGCAAGGGGTGTCTTGGGAGAGGATCACCCGTCGCAAACGCTCTGGAAAAGCCGCGCTAATCGGCTTGTCGGCGGATGAAGGAAGGAATCTCGAATTCCTCCTCGTCGAAGACGAAGTCGTCCTCGCCCGGGGCGTGGCGCGAGGCGCCGTTGCCGCCGGAAAGCTCCTGGCTCCCGGCGCGGCCGTGGCGCAGGTAGGCCGGGATGTTCAGGTCGTCGTCGGCCAGCACGCCGCCGGAGACCGCGCCGCGCGCCTGGGCCAGCTGCGACTTGGGCTGCGCGCCGGAGGCGGAGCGCCGCGTGGCGCCGAGCTGGGTGACCTTGCCCTTGGGCTCGTTGCGCAGGGAGCGGTCCGCGTTGATGCCCGTGGCGATGACCGTGATGCGCATCTCGTCGCCCGCGTTCTCGTCGAAGACCGTGCCGAAGTAGATGTTGGCGTTCTCGTGGGCGGCCTCGGCGATGGTCGAGGCGGCCTCGCTGACCTCGTCGATGGCCAGGTCCGGACCGCAGGTGATGTTCATGAGCACGCCGAGCGCGCCGTCGATGGAGACGTCCTCGAGCAGCGGGCTGGTGATGGCCTTCATGGCCGCCTCGCGCGCGCGGGTCTCGCCGGTGGCGATGCCCGTGCCCATCATGGCCAACCCCATCTCGCTCATGACCGCCTTGACGTCGGCGAAGTCCAGGTTGATCAGGCCGGGGACCATGATCAGGTCGGAGATGCCCTTGACCGCGTAGTAGAGCACCTCGTCGGCCTTCTTGAGCATTTCCAGGAAGGTGGCCTTCTTGGAGGCCAGGGAGAGGAGCCGGTCGTTGGGGATGGTAATCAGCGAGTCCACGTGCTGGGAGAGCTCGTCGATGCCGCGCTCGGCCTGCTCCAGCCGTTTCTTGCCCTCGAAGTAGAAGGGCTTGGTGACCACGCCCACGGTCAGCGCTCCGGCCTCCTTGGCGCACTGGGCGATGACCGGGGCCGCGCCCGTGCCCGTGCCGCCGCCCATGCCCGCGGTCACGAAGACCATGTCGCTGCTGTCGATGGCCGCGCGGATGGTGTCGATGGACTCCAGGGCCGCGTCGCGCCCGATCTCCGGGTTGGCGCCCGCGCCGAGCCCCTTGGTCAGGCAGTCGCCGAGATTGATCTTGTGCTCGCTCTTGGAGCGGTTCAGGGCCTGCACGTCGGTGTTGGCCGTAATGAACTCCACGCCGCGCAGGGCCGAGGTGATCATGTTGTTGACGGCGTTGGAGCCGCCGCCGCCCACGCCGAAGACCTTGATCTTGGCGCCGCTGTTGCCTTCGAGTTCCAAGTATTCCATTTCTCTCTCCTTTTGGTGAAACCGTTCCAAAAATTATCCATTGCCCCGCGGATCAGGAAATGTCCGCGAACCATTTGCGCATCCTGGAGAGGATGCGGTTGAAGACGTTGGCGTCCCGGATCCGGAACTTGTGGTCGAGGCCCTCCTTTTCCGCGCCGAAGAGCAGCAGCCCCACGGCCGTGGCGTACATGGGGCTGTTGACCACGTCCTTGAGCCCGCCCACGTTGCGCGGGTACCCCACGCGCGTGGGCATGTTGAAGATCTGTTCGCCCAGCTCCTGGATGCCTTCGATGAGCGCGGTGCCGCCCGTGAGCACCACGCCCGCGCCGAGCATGTTCTTGAACCCGGAGCGCATCAGCTCCTGGTCCACCAGGCCGAGGACCTCCTCCATGCGCGGCTCGCAGATCTCGGCCAGGACCTGGCGCGAGAGCTTGCGCGGCTCGCGGTCGCCCACGCTGGGCACCTCGATGGATTCGTCGCTGGAAACGAGGTCCGCCAGGGCGCAGCCGTACTTGACCTTGATCTTCTCCGCCGCGCCCATGTTCGTGCGCAGGCCGAAGGCGATGTCGTTGGTCAGGTTGGCCCCGCCCAGGGCGAGCACGCCGGTGTGCTTGATGGAGTCGTTGGCGAAGACCGCGATGTCCGTGGTGCCGCCGCCGAGGTCCACCAGGGCCACGCCGATCTCGCGCTCCTCCTCGGTGAGCACGGACTTGGCCGAGGCCACGGCCTCGAGCACGATGTCCGAGACGTCCAGGCCCGAGCGGTGCGCCGAGCGCACGATGTTCTGGGCGCTGGTCACCGCGCCGGTGACGATGTGCACCTTGACCTCCAGGCGCACCCCGGCCATGCCCAGCGGATCCACGATGCCGCGCTGGTCGTCCACGATGTATTCCTGGGGCAGAATATGGATGACCTCGCGGTCCAGGGGGATGGCCACGGCCTTGGCCGCGTCGATGACGCGCTCCACGTCGCGCGGGCCGACCTCGCCGCCCTTGACGGCGATGACCCCGTGGGAGTTGAAGCCCTTGATGTGGCTGCCCGCGATGCCCGCGTAGACCGAACGGATCTCGCACCCGGCCATCAGTTCGGCCTCTTCCAGGGCCTTCTTGATGGACTGCACGGTCTGTTCGATGTTCACCACCACGCCCTTGCGCAGTCCCGTGGACGGACTGGTGCCGATGCCCACCACGTCCACGCCGCCGTCGTCGGCGATCTCGCCGACGACGCAGCAGATCTTGGTGGTGCCGATGTCCAGGCCGACGATGAGTTCCGATTTGGCCATTGCCGTCTCCTTGCTCCGGTAGAACCGTGTCCGGCCGCTACGCGCCGTGTCCCTGCGCGCGGCCCCTGTAGACCCACACGGTGGCGCCGTGGGCCCGAATGCTCGCTATCCCGTCCAGCTCGCCGCGCCGGGCCAGGTCTTCCCAGACCGCGCGCAGCCGCGCCAGATTCCTGCTCCACTCCTCCACGCCCACGCTCACGCGCCGGCCGCCGCCCTGTTCCTGGTAGAACTCCACGCCCGCCTGCGGCGAAAGCCGAATCCAGGCCGAGGCCTCGGGATCGAAGGGCAGGTCGGCGCGCTTGAGGTCGCCCATGAGCACGGAAAGCCGCGCCAGGAGGTGGTCCGAGTCCTCGCCGAGCACGAGTTGCGGCAGGGACACGAACTTGCCCGGCTCCACCGGGGCGATGATCCGGCCGGTGCGGTCGGCGTAGAACAGCCCGCCCTCGCGGCGCACCCAGAACAGGGGCGCGCGCTCGGTCACGTGGATGACCAGGGAATCGGGCAGCACGCGCCGGATGGAGACCGCCTCGACCCAGGGGTTGCCCAGCAGGCGCGCCTTGAGCTCGTCCATCTTCACGCCCAGGCAGTTCTGGCCCGGCGCAACTTCCGCCTCGGCCAGCACCTCGCCCTCGGAAAGGCGATGGTTGCCGGTGACCTCGATGCCGCGGATGGCGAAGAACCCGGTGGTCGTGCTCCAGCGGTAGGCGGCCAGCAGCCCCACGGACAGGAGCACGAAGAAGCCTAGCCCGACGAGCAGGGTCAGCCCCCAGGCCAGCGCCGAGCCCAGCAGGCGCGCGAGGGCGCGGCCCGCCGAGCGGCCCGAGCCGGACCGGCCCCCGGATCCGCCGCGCGAGCGGCTGTAGCGGTTGCCCTTGCGCGGGGCCGCGAAGAGCGGCACGGGCATGCGACGCGCACCGGCTAGCTGCATCCCACCACCTCGACCTCGGTTTCCAGCTCGTGTCCGAACTTCTCGCGCACCACGCGGCGCGCGATGTCCATCAGTTCCAGGGCGTGCTCGCTGCGGCCTTGCCCGGTGTTGACGAGAAAATTGGCGTGCAGTTCGGAGAAGGCCATGCCCCCGAGCGAACGTCCCTTGAGCCCGGCCTGGTCCATGAGCCGCCCGGCGCTCACTCCCGGGGCCGGGTTCCTGAACACGCAGCCCGCGCTGGCCGCGCGCACCGGCTGGGTGGCGGTCTTCCTGGCCAGGCACTCCTTCATCACCTTGCGCAGCAGTTCCGGGCTACCGACCATGAGCGTGAACTCCACCTCCAGGATGACCCGGAAGGAGTCGCGCGCCGCGGGCCCCAGGACCGCGAAGCTGCGGTAGGCGCAGGTGAACAGGTCCGACTCGATCCAGCCCACGCCCGTGGACGGCGAGAACAGCTTCACGCGGCTCAGGCACTGGCCGACCTCGCAGCCGTAGGAACCCGCGTTCATGGCCACTGCCCCGCCCACGGTGCCGGGGATGCCCGCCAGCCCCTCCAGCCCGGCCAACCCCTTGGACGCGGTCCAGGCCAGGAGCAGCGGCAGCCGCACCGACGCGCCCACGCGGACCACGATGGCGCCCTCGCGCGTGCCCACGGGCGCGGGGCCAACGGGCGCGGGCGGATTCACGACCACCAGGGGCAGTTCGCCGTCGCAGGCCAGGATGTTGCTGCCCCAGCCGAGCACCAGCGGCCGGCCGCCGAGGCGCTCCAGCGCCTTGGGCAGTTCGTCCCAGTCCGCGTCGGTGCGCGCCCCCACCTCGGCCAGCGTGCGTCCGCCGAGCCTGAGGGTGGTGCGCTCCCGCAGCGTGGGTCCCTTTTCGATCACGAGCGCCATGGTCGGGCTCCTATCCCTTCTCGCCGTCCAGATAGCTCTGGCCGATCTGCCAGACGTTGCCCGCGCCCAGGGTAAGCAGCAGGTCGCCGGGCTCGAGGATGGTCGGCAGGGCCTCGACGACCACGTCGAAGTCCGGAAAGTATTCCACGTCCGTTCTGGAGACCTGGCAGATGCCCTGGGCCAGGGAGATGCCGCTCACGCCCGGGATCGGGGCCTCGGAGGCCGGGTAGATCTCCAGGAGCAGGAGCTTGTCCACGCCGTCGAAGACCTTGCAGAAGTCGCCGAACAGGGCCTGGGTCCGCGAGAAGCGGTGCGGCTGGAACACGACCACCAGCCGCCGGTCCGGGTAGCAGGTGCGCGCCGTGTCCAGGGTGGCGGCGATCTCCCGGGGGTGGTGGCCGTAGTCGTCGACCACGAGCACGCCGCCGCGCTCGCCGCGCACCTCGAAGCGACGGCCCACGCCGTTGAACTCGGCCAGCCCCTTGAAGGCCGTGGCCGCGTCGATGCCCGCTTCCAGGGCCACGCCGATGGCTCCCAGGGCGTTGAGCACGTTGTGGCGGCCGGGCTGGTTCACCGAGACCTCGCCCAGGTCCTCGCCGTGGTAGAAGACACGGAAGGAGCTGCGCGCGCCGTAGGCGATGACCTCGCCGCGCAGGTCGTTGGCCGCGCCCAGGCCGTAGGTCAGAACCTGGCGCTTGATGCGCGGCAGCAGGCGCTTGACGCCCGGGTCGTCGCCGCAGACCACGTTGCGGCCGTAGAAGGGCACCTTGTTCATGAAGTCCACGAACCCGTCGTCGATGGCCTGCTGATCCTTCCAGAAATCCAGGTGATCCGCGTCCACGTTGGTGACCACGGTGATGATCGGCAACAGGCACAGGAAGGAGCCGTCGGACTCGTCGGCCTCGGCGATGAGGAATTCGCCCTCGCCCAGTCGGGCGTTGGAGCCGTAGGCGTTGAGGCGGCCGCCGATGATCACGGTGGGGTCCAGCCCGGCCGCGTCGAAGATGGCCGCCAGGAAGGAGGTGGTCGTGGTCTTGCCGTGGGTTCCGGCCACGGCGATGCCCGTACGCAGGCGCATCAGCTCGGCGAGCATTTCCGCGCGCGGGATCACCGGGATATTGCGCTCGGCGGCTTCGACCAGTTCCGGGTTCTCCGGACCGATGGCCGAGGACATGACCACCACCTGGGCGTCGGCCACGTTTTCGCGGGCGTGCCCGATGGCCACGCGCGCGCCCAGGGCCTTGAGCCGCTTGACCGGCGCGCCCTCGGCCACGTCCGAACCGCTGACCGCGTAGCCCAGGTTGAGGAGCACCTCGGCGATGCCGCTCATGCCCGCGCCGCCTATGCCGATCATGTGGATCCTGTCGACCTTGTTCTTCATCGCTCTCTTCATGTGCCCATCCGGGTGTCCATCCGCGCCGCGCGTCTCAGGCCCGCGCGATGGCTTCCAGTTCTTCGACCACGGCGAGGGCCGCGTCGGGTTTGGCCGCCGCGCGCGCCGCCCCGGCCATGGCCGCCAGGCGGGGCGCGTCGGCCGCGAGGTGCGCCACGACCCCGGCCAGGGGCGTGCGGTCCAGCTCGACCTGCGCCAGGAGCACGGCCGCGCCCACGGACTCCAGGTAGCGCGCGTTGCGCGTCTGGTGGTCGTGGGTGGCATGCGGAAAGGGAATCAGCACGCTGGGCAGCCCGGCCACGGCCAGCTCGGCCACGGTGGTGGCCCCGGCGCGGCACACGGCCAGGTCGGCCCATGCGTAGGCCGCGGCCATGTCGTCGATGAACGGGACCACGCAGACCGTGTCCCATCCGGCGGCCTCGTAGCCCGCCAGGGTGCGTTCGGCGTCGGCGCGGCCCGCCTGGTGCAGGACCTCCGCGCCCAGCTCGCGCAGCTTCGGCAGGGCCGCGACCACCGCGTCGTTGACCGCGCGCGCGCCCTGGCTGCCGCCGAGGACCAGAATCCGGAGGGGACGGTCCGCGCCGTCCTCTTGCCTTTCCGCCGCGCCTGAGCCGATGGCCGCGCGCACCGGGTTGCCCGTGAGCACGATCTTGGCCGCCGGAAAACTGCCTTCGTCCACCGGGAAGGAGATGCAGACCCGGCGCACCAGCCTGCCGAGCACGCGGTTGGCCACGCCCGGCACGCTGTTCTGCTCGTGGATGGCCGTGGGCACGTGGAGCAGCCAACCCGCGAGCACGGCGCTGAACCCGGCGTAGCCGCCGAAGCCGAGCACGGCCTCGGGCCGGAACTCGCGCACCAACCGCACGGCCGCGCCCACGGAGCGCGTCAGCCACCATGCGGCCCCGGCCGCGCGCCAGCCGCGCCCGAGCACGCCGCGCGCGGGCAGGCCCGCGAAGCGCAGCCCGGCGTCCGCGGCCCAGACGCGCTCGGGCCCGCGGTCGCCGCCCGCGAACAGGATCTCGATGCCCGGAAAGCGCTCGCGCAGGGCGTCGGCCACGGCCAGGGCCGGGAACACGTGCCCGCCAGTGCCGCCGGTGGTCAGGAGCACGCGCTTCATGCCGCCCTCCCCTGGGCCGTGTTGCGGCCGCCCGCGGTACGCGAAAGATTGAGCAGCAGCCCCACGCACAGGAAGGCGCAGAGCACGTGGCTGCCGCCGTAGCTCAGGAAGGGCATGGGCACGCCCTTGGGCGGCGCGGTGCCCAGGACCACGGCCATGTTCAGGATCGCGCCGAGCCCCAGGATCAGCGTCATGCCGAAGGCCGTGAGCCGATCGCAGAGGTCCTCCTGGCGCAGGGTGATCACGAAGCAGCGCCACAGCAGCACGCCCACGATGGCGAAGACCAGGACCATGCCCGCGAAGCCCAGCTCCTCGCCGAGCACGGCCATGATGAAGTCGTTGTGCGCCTCGGGCAGGAAGAAGAGTTTCTGCTTGCCCATGCCCAGCCCCGCGCCCCAGATCCGGCCCGAACCCAGGGCGTAGAGCGACTGCACGAGCTGGTAGCCGGTGTCCAGGGCGTCCTTGAAGGGGTCCATGAAGGCCAGCAGGCGGCGCGAGCGGTACGGCGACTGGACGATGAGCAGCCAGGCCCCGCCCCCGGCCAGGCACAGGGACAGGAGCAGGTACACGAGCCGCGTGCCGCCCGCCAGGCACATCAGGAACAGGAGCATGGCCAGCACGGCCGCGCCGCCGAAGTCCGGCTGCAGGAGCAGGAGCAGGCACATCAGGCCCGTGACCAGGAACGGCGGCACCACGCCCACGGAGAAGCTCTTGACCAGCTCCTGCTTGCGGCTGAAGAACCAGGCCAGGTAGACGACCAGGGCCACCTTGGCGAACTCCATGGGCTGCAGGGAGAACGGGCCGAGCTTGAGCCAGCGCCGCGCGCCGTTGATCTCCAGGCCGAGCGGGGTGACGAGCACGGCCAGGAGCGTGAAGACCACGCCGAAGAGCAGCAGGTACTTCAGGGAGTAGATGCGCTTGCGCGGGGCCAGGGCCACGGTGGCCATCAGCGCCGTGCCCGCCACGGCGAAGAGGATCTGGCGGTGGAAGAAGTGGTATTTGTCGCCGAAGAACTTCTCGGCCATGATTCCGCTGGCCGAGAGCACCATCATCAGCCCGATGCCCATGAGCAGGAGCGTGACCCCGAGGAGCAGGAGGTCCATGGAAAGCACGGCCTCCTTGAGCGAGGCGCGGCCCTGGGGCGCGCCGTTCGGGCGATCGGCGGTGCTCATTGCGCGCCTCCGGCGGCCTTGGGGGTGGCGGCGGTGGCCGCGTTCCCGGCCTGTTCCGTCGCGATGGCCCGGGCGATGCGGCGGAAGTCGTCGCCGCGCGCCTGGTAGTCCTTGTACTGGTCGAAGCTGGAGGTCGCCGGGGAGAGCAGCACGGCGTCGCCCGGGGCGGCCCCGGCGTAGAGGCGGCGCGCGGCGGCCTCCATGGTCTCCTCCCAGAAGAGCTCCACGTCCGTGCCCGCTCCGGCCGCGCCGGAAAGGCCCTGCTCGAAGATCTCGCGGCTCGCGCCGTAGAGGCCCACGGCGCGGACCTTCTCGCGCACCAGGGGCCGGAGGACCGCGAAGTCGCCACCCTTCCACTTGCCCCCGGCCAGCAGGCGCACCGGGCGGTCCGAGGCGGCCAGGGCCGCGGCTACGGCCTCCACGGTGGTGGCCTTGGTGTCGTTGACGAAGAGCACTCCGTTGGTCTCGACCACGCGCTCCAGGCGGTTGGGCATGGCCTCCACCGCGCCCAGGGCGATCTGGGCCTCGCACTCGGTCACGCCCAGATAGCGGCAGGCTTGGTAGGCGGCCTCCATGTTGGCCTGGTTGTGCGCCCCGGTCAGGCCCGCGCTGTGGAAGCGCTGCTGCGGGGCGTACCAGACCACGCGCGCGCGGGTGGCCAGACGCGGCTCCAGCAGCTCGCGCTGGGCCGCGGGCAGCACGGCCAGCTCGTGCTCCTCCTGGTTGGCGAAGAGCTTCAGCTTGGCGTCCAGGTACTCGTCCATGTCCGCGTGGTAGTCCAGGTGGTTGGGCGAGAAGTTGAGCAGCACGCCCACCCAGGGCTTGAAGGTGACGCTGGTCTGGAGCTGGAAGCTGGAGACCTCGAGCACCAGGCAGTCGGCCCGATCGCCCGTGAGCACGTACTCGCAGAGCGGAGTGCCCACGTTGCCGCCCAGGAAGACCTTGCGGCCCACGGAGGCGAGGATGCGCGCGGCCAGGGTCACCGTGGTCGTCTTGCCGTTGGTTCCGGTAACGGCGATGATCGGCTCGGTGACCAACCGTGCGGCCAACTCCAACTCGCCGATGATCTCCGGACGCCCCCGCTCAGCCAGGAGGGGGGTGATGGCGGCCACGGGGACGCCCGGACTCATGATCACGAGGTCGGCTCCGTCGAAATGTTCGGCCCGGTGCGCGCCGCCCGCGAGCTCGAACCCGCGCTCGGCGGCCAGGGCCTTGAAGTCGTCGGGAAGGTGCGCAAGGTCCCTGTCGAGCACGCGCACGTGCGCGCCGAGTTCGCCCAGAAGGCGCGCGGCGGCGCGACCGGAGCCCCCGGCCCCGACGACCACCGCCGTCTTTCCGGCGTATTCGTGCGCGTGTTGCTCGATCCTGCTGTTCATTTTCTTGCTGCCCGTCTTGTATCCTTCGTTCTTGTTCCCGTTCCGGTCGGTCCGCCCGTCAGCGCAGCTTGAGCGTGGAGAGCGCGGCCAGGGCCAGAAGGATGGAGAGAATCCAAAAGCGGATGATGATCTTGGATTCCGGAATGCCCTTGAGTTCGAAATGGTGGTGCAGCGGAGCCATGCGGAAGATGCGCTTGCCGCCGCTGAACCGGAAGTAGCCCACCTGGAGGATGACCGAGAGGGTCTCGACCACGAAGAGCCCGCCCACGATGACCAGGACCAGTTCCTGCTTGCAGAGCACGGCCACGAACCCGAGCGCCCCGCCGATGGACAGGGAGCCCACGTCGCCCATGAAGACCTGGGCCGGGAAGGCGTTGAACCAGAGGAACCCGAGCCCGCCGCCCACCAGGGCGCCGCAGAACACGGCCACCTCGCCCACGCCGGGGATGTAGGAGACCTGCAGGTACCTGGCCATGGCCACGTGGCCGGCCACGTAGACGAAGATGCTGAAACAGGCCCCGGCCACGATGGCCGGGCCGATGGCCAGTCCGTCCATGCCGTCGGTCAGGTTCACGCCGTTGGAGGAACCGACCATGACGAGCACGGCGAAGGGCAGGTAGAGCCAGCCCAGGTTCGGGGTGAAGGCCTTGAGGAACGGCACGGCCAGGGTCGTGGAGTAGGCGGGCTCGTGGATCAGGAAGACCATGGCCGCCACGGCCACCAGGACCTGGCCCAGGAACTTGGCCCGCGCGGAGAAGCCCTTGTTGGCGTGGTGGCGCAGCTTGGAATAGTCGTCCAGGAAGCCGACCAGCCCGAAGCCCGCGAAGACGAAGAGGATCAACCAGACGTAGTGGTTGGTCAGGTCGGCCCAGAGCAGCACGCTGACGATCACGCCCGCGCCCATGAGCAGGCCGCCCATGGTCGGGGTCCCGGCCTTGCACTGGTGCGCCTGGACCTCGGCCTGGATGTACTGGCCGCACTTGATGCGCTGCAGGAGGCGGATGAACGCCGGTCCGATGAGGATGGTGATCATCAGCGCCGTGAGCAGGGCCCAGATGGACCGAAAGGTGATGTACCGGAAGACGTTGAGGAATCCGACGTCGGAACTCAACGGGTACAGCAGGTTATACAACATCCGCGTTCTCCCGGACAATGGCCGATGTGAAGTGTTCCATGTGGTTGGAGTGCGAGCCCTTGACCAGGACCACGCCTTCGTTTCCCGCGCGTCCGGCCAGATAGTCGCGCACGTCCCCCGGCGCGGCCTCGGCGCGGAACACGCCCTCGAAATTTTCCGCCCGGAGCCCCTGCTCCACGTCCTCGGCGTGGCCGCCCTTCCAGAAGACCACGGCCGCTCCCAGCCGCGCGGCCTGCGCGCCGGCCTCGCGGTGCGCGCGCACCGCGTCCGCGCCCAGCTCGCGCATCTCGCCGAGCACGAGCACCAGCTCGCGGAGAGCGCCGGACGCCCGGGCCATCTCCGCGGCCGCCTCCATGGCGCGTTGCAGGGACAGCGGGTTGGCGTTGTAGGAGTCGTCGATCACGGTCCAGCCCGCCACGGCCGCCGGGCGCACGGAAAAGCGCTGGCGCGGGAGTTCGGCCTTGGCCAGGCCCAGGGCCACGGTCTCGGGCGCGCAGCCCGCGAGCAGCGCGGCACCGGCGGCGGCGGCCACGGACTCGGCCAGGAACGCGCCGCGCAGGGGCAGCGTCAGGTCCAGTTCGCCGTCCTCCAGGGTCAGCAGGAAACGGCCGCCTTCGGCCACGGCGCCCAGATAGCGCGCGGTGCAGACCATCCGGCCCGGGACCTCGACCGCGTCCGCGTCCGCCCCGCGGGCCGAGAAGAAGGCCACGCCGGCCATTTCGGCGCGCGCGGCGGCCACCAGCTCGGGGTAGTCCGCGCTGACCAGGCCCTGGCCGCCGCCGTTGGCGTCCGAGGTCCAGGCCAGGAGCCGGGCCTTGTGCCGGGCCACCCCGGCCACGTCGCCCAGGGCCTCCAGGTGCGCCGGGCCCACGTTGACGACCACGGCCAGGTCCGGCCGCAACACCGCGCCCAGCTCGTCCATGTCGCGCGGCTCGCTGATGCCCGCCTCCATGACCCAGAAGCGCTCGTCGCCCGAGGCCGCGAGCATGGACAGGGGCATGCCGATCTGATTGTTGAGGTTCAGCCTGTTCCTGGCCGTCTCGCCCGCGCAGGAGAGCACGGCGGCGAGCAGTTCCTTGACCGTGGTCTTGCCCGCCGAGCCCGTGACGCCGATGACCCGGGAGCTGGACCGGGCGCGGTGCGCCGCGGCCAGCCGCCCCAGGGCGGCGGCGACGTCGTCGGCCACGAGCACGGGCGCGCCCGCGTCGGGCAGCACGCGCCCGGCGACCACGGCCACGGCCCCGGCGGCCACCGCGGCCCGGGCGTAGTCGTGGCCGTCCACGCGCTCGCCCCGGATGCAGAAGAACACGTCGCCGTGGCCCACCTCGCGGCTGTCGGTGGCCGCGCGGCGGGGCATGACCTCGGCGCGGTCCGCCAGGTCGCCCACCGCGCGCATGGCGGTGCGTGCATCGGCCAGGGTCAGCTTCACTTCAGGATCTCCCGCACGGTTTCCTGGTCGCTGAAATGGGTGCGTTCGCCCCGGATCTCCTGATAGGCCTCGTGGCCCTTGCCCGCGACGAGCAGGCAGTCGCCCGGGCGCATGGCGCCCACGGCCAGCCGGATGGCCGCGCGGCGGTCCGGCTCCACGATGACCTTGGCGCAGGCGGCCAGGCCGGGCTTGATGTCCTCGATGATGGCCAGGGGATCCTCTGAGCGCGGATTGTCGGACGTGACCACGGCCACGGCCGAGCGCGCGCACACGGCGCGGCCCATGAGCGGGCGCTTGGTGCGGTCGCGGTCGCCGCCGCAGCCGAACACGGTGACGATGCGCGCGAACCCGGCTCCGTGCAGGGCGTCGAGCACGTGCTCCAGGGCGTCCGGGGTGTGCGCGTAGTCCACGAACACGTCCAGTCCCTTGGAATTGGCCACGCGCTCCAACCGCCCGGGCACGCCCTTGAAGGACTCCAGCACCTTGAACTGCGCGGGCTTGACGCCCAGGGCCAAGCCCACGGCCTGCACGGCCAGCAGATTCGAACCGTTGTGCTCGCCCACCTGGGTGGACTTCAGTTCCCAGGTCTCGTCGTGCCAGCGCATGCGCAGCTTCAGCCCGGCCGTGGTGCTCTCCAGCACCTCGCCGCACAGGGAGTTCTCGACCGCGGCGCAGGCCCCCGCGCCGAGGCCGTAGCCCACGGCCTGGGGATATTCCCGGGCCAGGCGCGCGCCGTAGGGGTCGTCCAGGTTGACCACGCCGGGCTTGCCCTCGGGCGCGCAGCGCGTGAACAGCCGGGCCTTGGCCTGGAAGTAGTCCTCCATGGTCTTGTGGTAGTCCAGGTGGTCCTGGGTCACGTTGGTGAGCACGCCCGCGGCGAACTCCAGCCCGGCCACGCGGTCCTGGGCCAGGGCGTGGGAGGAGACCTCCATGACGACCATGTCCACGCCCGCGGCGGCCATGTTGGAAATCAGCTCGTGCAGCTGCCAGCAGTCCGGCGTGGTCAGCGGCGCGTCCAGCTCGAACCCGGGCCAGCGGTAGGTCACGGTGCCGAGCACGCCCACGCGGCGGCCCAGGGCGCTGAAAAGATGTTCGAGCATGTAGCAGGTGGTGGTCTTGCCGTTGGTGCCGGTCACGCCCACGATGGGGATCCCCAGGTCCTCGGTGCCGAAGTGCGCGGCGGCCAGCTCGCCCAGGGCCACGGCGGGCTCGGGATGGACCACGGCCTTGTCGCGGTGCGTTTCGGGCACCATCTCCGCGTCGCGGCACACGACCCAGGCCGCGCCGCGTTCCAGGGCGTCGGCGATGAACCGCGCGCCGTCCACCTTGGCCCCGGGCACGGCCACGAAGGCCTCGCCCGCGAGCACGCGGCCCGAGTGGCTGCGGACCATCAGGCCCTGGCGGACCAGTTCCTTGAGGGCTTCGAACTGCAAGGGTTTCTCCATATCGATGTCAGGACCGTTCGTCCCCGCGCGCGAGCCAGAGGACGCACCCCTGCTCGCGGGCCTTTTCCCATGATCCTCCCGGAGCAGGGCTCTGGCGGGCGACGACCAGACCCTCGCCCCGTACGGCGGGCATGACCCCCCGGCGTGCGAAAAGCGCCACGGCCCGACGCAGCGAATAGCCGACAACGTCTGGCACGCGGCCGTCATCCCGGTCAGCGGAAGCTGCAACGCTTCCAGCAGCATTTTCCCCAACCTCGAACTTGTGAACGATCCGCTTGTTTTCGGCATCACCTGCCACCTCCATGGCCGCTGCGGGCAAGGGCCCGACATCGGGCAGCTCGCCCAGGTAGGCCAACGATTTGACGGCGATCTCCTTGAACGCCGGGGCGGCGACGACCCCGCCGTAGTGGCTCGGCTGGGGCTCGTCGACCATCACCTGGATGTAAAACCTGGGCCTGTCCACGGGCACGAAACCCACGAACGACGCCAGGTACTTCTTGCCGTACCCCCCGGTCGGCTCGGCCTTCTGGGCCGTGCCCGTCTTGCCGCCGATCTGCAGCCCCTCGATGCGCGCGGCCGTGCCCGTGCCGTCCTCCATGACCACGTCGCGGAGCATGGCCAGCACCTGGCGCGCGACCTCGGGCCGGAACACGGCCCGGTCGGGCTCGCGCTCCACCTCGGGCGAGCGCACCAGGCGCAGGGGCCTCAGCACGCCGTCGTTGGCCAGGCACAGGTAGGCCCGGGCCAGCTGCAGCGCGGTCACGCCCACGCCCTGGCCGAAGGAGGCCGCGGCCAGGTCCACGTCCGTCCACTCGCCGGGCTCGCGCAGGATGCCCCTGCTCTCGCCCGGCAGCGGCAGCCCCGTGCGCCGGCCGAAACCGAGGTTGGAAAGATATTCGTAGTACTTGGGCACGCCGAGGCCTTCGCCGATCTTGGCCGCCCCGATATTGGAGGAGTACCGCAGCACCTTGTGCACGGGCAGCCACTTGTACTTGTGCGTGTCGTTGATGGTCGCGCCCTTGATGCGCCAGCGGCCGTTCTCGCAGTAGTAGAGGCTGTCGCGGTCGCACACGCCCTCCTGCAGGGCCGCGGCCACGACAAAGGCCTTGAGCGTGGATCCGGGCTCCACGGCGTCGCCCGCGATGCGCGAACGCCACTGGGCCGGGCTGGAGTCGCGATAGGTGTTGGGGTTGAAGAACGGGTATTCGGCCCAGGCCAGGATCTCGCCCGAGGCCACGTCCACCACCAGGCAGGTGCCGCTTTTGGCCTCGTTGTCGCGCACCGCGGCCTGCAGGGCCTCCTCGGCCACGAACTGGACGTGCTCGTCGATGGTCAGGTGCAGGTCGCCGCCGTCGATGTCCACCTCGCGGCCCGCCTCGTCCAGATAGAGGCGGCGGCCCGAGGCGTCGCGCTGCACCGGGAAGCTGGCCTCGCGGCCCGCGAGCAGCCCGTCGAAGGCCTTTTCCACGCCTTCCAGGCCCTTCTGGTCCAATCCCACAAAGCCGATGAGCTGCCCGGCCAGGTGGCGGTCCGGATACTGCCGCGCATACTCGGTCGTCAAGTACACGCCCGACAGGCTGGCGTCGGCCACCACCGAGGCGGCCTTGTCGCCCACCTGGCGCGCGATCCACACGAACTTGCGGCGCTCGGTCAGGCGACGCAGGACCTCGGCATAGGGCCGGGAGAGCGCGTTCGCGAGCACGCGCGCCGCGGCCCGGGGATTCTCCACCTCCAGGGGCCGCGCGAAGATGGACTTGAACTCCACGCTCATGGCCAGCAGGTGCCCGGCGCGGTCGTAGATGCGGCCGCGCTCGCCGCTGACGTATTCCGAGGCCACGTGCTGACGGCTGGCCAGGCTCGCCAGGCGCGGCCCGTCCACCACCTGGACCCAGTAGGCCCGGCCCAGCAGGCCGAGCCAGGCCAAGCCCATGAGCGCGGCCACGAGCACGATGCGCACCCGGCTGCCGTCCACGGCCGCGCCGAGACGCAGGGTCCGCGCCTTGGGCAGCCGGGAGGCCGGCAGGGGTTTGTTGGCTTTGCGGGCTCGCATCGTGTCCTCTGGTTCCTTGGTCCTTGATTCTCTGGGGCCGAATCCGAAGCGGGTTCCGAAAAATCAGTTTCCGCCCCCGGCCTGCGCGCCGGGCCGGGCATCGGGATCGGGCATGCGCCGCACCTGACCCTGGCCCGCCGGGGCCAGGCCGTATTCCTCGGCCTTCCTGCGCAGCCGGTAGGGGGACATGAGGTTGTCGCGCTCCACGCCCAGCTTGGCCGACAGGGCCTCGCCCTTGTCGATCTCGGTCTGGAGCTGCTTGAGCCCGTAGGCCATGTCCATGCGCTCGATGTTCAGCCAGACCAGAGTCAGGCCGAGCACCAGGCTGGCGGCCACGGCCAGGATGGACCCGAGTATGAACCCGCTGTTTTCGCGAACCATCCGATTCTCCTCATGCGCTCGCTGCGCGCGGCGCGCCCGTCCCCCGAGGCCGGTACGCCGCGCGTCCGGTCCGTGCGCAGTCCTGGCGCACCCAGGCGCGGTCCGCCTCGTGGCGGCCGCGGGCCGTCCGGCCTCAGGCCGCGGGCTGCGCCACCCGCTCGGCCACGCGCAGCTTGGAACTGCGCGCGCGCGGATTGGCGGCGATCTCGGCTTCGCCGGGAACGACCGGCTTTTTGGTCAACACCTTCAAGGTGGGGGTACGACCGCAGATGCATACCGGAATCTCCCGGGGACAGACGCAGCCTTTGGCCTCGTCCCGGAAGAACCGCTTGACGATCCTGTCTTCGAGGGAATGGAAGGAGATGACGGCGATGCGCCCGCCGACGGCCACGTGGGGGACGACGTCCCTGAGAAAGGACCTCAGCTCGTCCAGCTCGCCGTTGACGGCCACGCGCAGGGCCTGGAAGGTACGGGTGGCGGGATGGTTCCTGGCGGTGGCCCGCATCTTCGGAGGATAGGCCTTTTCCACGATCCGCGCCAGGCGCAGGGTCGTTTCGATGGGCTCCTCGTTGCGGGCGTTGATGATGCTGCGGGCGATGCGACCGGCCATGGGATCCTCTCCGTACTCCCAAATGATCCGCTTCAATTCCTCGAAACCTGTCCTGTTCACGATGGCCGAGGCCGGGGCCATGCCCCCTCCCGGGTCCATCCGCATGTCCAGCGGCCCGTCCTGCAGAAAGCTGAAGCCCCGCTCGGGGTCGTCCAACTGCATGGACGAGACGCCCACGTCCAGGAGCACGCCGTCCAGCTTCCCGGGTTCGTCCCAGCCCTTTTCCCGAAGGGCGTCCGCGAACCCGCTGTACGCGGTGTGCACCAGCGCAACCCGCTCCCCGAACCGCCCCAGTCTCTCTCCGGCGATCCGCAGGGCCCGTGCGTCACGGTCGAGCCCCAGGAGCTGCGCCCCGCCCTGTGCCGCCTCCATGATGGCCTCGCTGTGGCCGCCCAGCCCCACGGTGCCGTCCAGATAGACACCGCCGGGTTTGGGCCGGAGATAGTGCAGAACCTCGTCCCGAAGCACGGGCACGTGCAGGTGTTGCCGAGGTTCCGCTTCCCCGCTCGTTGGCAAACGGCTCTCTCCTACAAGGCGAAGTCGATTCCGCTTTCGGCCAGTTCGCCGGTCACGTCGCTGAAGTCCTGCTCCATGACGGTCTCGACCCTGGCCTGGTCCCAAATCTCGAACTTGTTCAGCTGCCCCACGATGACCACGTCCTTGCCCAGGGTCGCATAACCCCGGTGGGCCGGGGAAATGCGCACCCGCCCCTGCTTGTCGATGACCATCTCCTCGGCGCCGCCGATGACCAGGCGCCGGAAGTCGCGCATCTTCTTGGAAGGGTTGCGCAGACGGTTGAAGTTCTCCTCGAACTCCTCCCAGTCGGGCAGCGGGTAGCCCACGACGCAGCCGTCGTAGGTGGTGAGCACGAACCGCCCTTCCGAGCTGCGCGACAGCAGAATGTCCCGGAACTCCGGGGGCAGCATGAGCCGCCCCTTGTCGTCCAGGCTTCTGTAGGATCGTCCGCGGAAGAGCATGTTCCCATTCCCACCTTTTACCACTTTTCACCACTTCTTCTCCTACAGGCAGATAACTGTCAAGTAGCAATTGAAGTTTTGTTTAAAAAAAATTTAGAAAAAATCCGCCCCGGACGCGGGCTCCCGGACGGACGGGTCCGGGAGGAGCAGAAGGTGGGAGCCGGGGGAAGACGTGGGAGAAAGGGGGATGGGTCCGGTGGGAGAAAAATGCGCCGAGAACCGAAGGCGGACGCGGGGCGGCCGCCGGTGTGGCGGAGGGCAGCGAAACGGGCGGCAGGGGGAAAAAAGGAAAAGCAAGACGGATCGCAGGGGATGGTGCGCGGGCCGGACGCCGGTGAAAGTGCTGTCGGATGCGCGGGCGGTGAGACGGCCCGAAGCATCCGCCCGCACTTCCCCCGGCGTCCCGGGAGCGCGGCGGCGTGGAGGAAGGAGGGCCGCCCGGCCGGAGGATGCGCCCGGGTCACCGGGCGCGGCGTCGCGCGGGGAGCCGGAGCGGGGGTCCCGCCGGGCGGAAAGAGAAAAAAGGACGACGAGGACGCGCCAGGGGAGGAACAACGGCGCAACGGCGGAGCATCCAGGGAGCGGTTTCTCCGGGGCGGTCCCGCGCGGGGAAAAACCATCAAGCAGCGCTTGAAGCCCCGACGCACCAGCCTGGGGCGCACCGCCCCGAACCCGCGTTCCTCAGGCGCGGCGGCCACCCTCGCGCTGCGCCCGCCCAACCCGCCCGCCACGCGCCGCCGCGGAAAATCCTCCGCCCAGCGCGCCGCCCAAGGGCGACGAAAGGGGACAGCGGCATTGCCGCCTTGCAGGAGGCGGGACAAATCGCTATCTAGGGGGCTGCATTGGAAAACGTCCACCCCCGGGTTCGCGGGGCCAGGTGAACGAGTCGCCCCATGTGCGCACACAAGAGTTCGGTTCCGGACAACATCACCGAGGAATACTACCAGATCAGCCTGGCCATCCTCGACAGCTTCCCCAAGTACCGGCCTCCGCTGGACCTGTTCGTGTTCAAGGAGGACGTCTGCCAGTTGCAGACCTACAGCCGCAAGGGCCAGCGGCTGACCAACGAGCAGGTCGAGGAGATCAACAACCTCTGCCAGACCGGCGATCTCTTCGTCTCGCGCTCCGACCACCCGGTCTACTCCAAGCACATCTGCAAGCAGCTCGACCTGGTGCTCGTGGACGCCAACCTCAAGGAGGCGGAGATCGCGGACATCTTCTTCCAGGCCCTGCCCGCCCGCCTGGAGGAATTCTTCGACCAGCCCGTGCAGGCCGTGTACGAACGGCTGGACGCGGACATCATGGTCCTCACCGAGTATCTCAACGAGGACCAGCACCGCATCAAGGCGCTGATGCGCCGCCTGAAGACCGCGCACACCCTGCCCAACCACTCCATGAACACCGCCGTGGTCGGCCTGTGGCTGCTCTTCAGGACGCGCAAGGAGCTGCGCCGCCGCGACCTGGACCGCACCGCGCAGGGCCTCTTCCTGCACGACCTGGGCATGAGCAAGGTGCCCCAGTTCATCCGCGACAAGACCGTGCCCCTGACCAAGGAGGACCGCGAAAAGGTCGTGGCCCACTCCCTGACCGGCGCGCGGATCATGGGCAAGCTGGGCATCAAGCACGACGAGATCATGCAGTGCATCCTGGAGCACCACGAACGCCTCGACGGCTCGGGCTATCCGCGCAAGACCGCGGACCAGCAGATCAGCTCCATCGGCCAGCTCGCCGCGGCGGCCGACTCCTTCTGCGCCATGATCACCGACCGCCCCTACGCCAAGGCCATGGAACCGGCCGAGGCGGGCCGGGAACTGGTCAAGGCCGAACGCCTCTACAACCGCAAGTACACGATGCTGCTGGCCCAGGCCTTTGTGACGGGCACCTTCTAGGGCCGCTCCCGGGCCGCCCGCCCGGGCGATTTCCGCGGCCCGGGGCTTTTCCCGCGCGCGTTTTTCGTGTACCCAGACCGCGCGCGCCGCAGTATCGATCCGCAGCAGCCGTCCGTTGCGGCTTCGGCCCAGGGCCCGCCACACCCCAACCCCCGCGCGAGGACAAGCCATGGCCAGCCAGTCCACCTACGAATTCTACAAGAACGAGCTCACGCGCATTCCGCCCCTGCGCGCCGTGGCCGAGACCCTGCTCATGGACAAGCGCGTCCGCGAGGTCTCGGCGGCCGAGGCCTACGAACTGGCGCGCGCCCAGTGGGACGTGCAGGAGACGGACCTGGAGATCTATCCCCCGGCGGCGCGGCGGCTGGAGCTGCCCCGCGGGGCCAAGGTCCTCAACCACTGCCAGGGCCGCATCGTGGGCCGCACGGCCGAGGCCCGGCGCTTCTTCAACCGCCTCACGCCCTCGGACCGCAGCAAGGTCCTCGGCGACCTGCGCGAGGCCGTGAGCGACCTGCAGAAGCGGCCGCTGATCAAGGCCGTGGGCGTGGTCGGGCTGGACAAGGACCTGATGATCAAGGCCACGATCATCGCCACGGAAGACGACGCCATGAACGTCTTCAACTGGCTGGCCAACTTCACGCCCTACGCCGAGCTGGCCGAGGCCTACGAAAAGAGCCACCCCCTGCCCGTGCAGGACATCATCGTCATCGGCGACAACGACTGGCGCAACGAGGACCCCTTCTACCACAACCACGGCGGTCCGCAGCTCGCCCTGGTGGACGAGCAGGCCAACGTCATCTTCAACTTCGGCATGCGCTATTTCGGCGAGCGCAAGAAGGGCACCCTGACCCTGGCCTGGACCTCGGGCATCCGCGTGGGCATGGCCGCCTGCCACGGCGGCATCAAGGAATTCGACTTCTCCAACTGCGAGGACGAGGCCGCGCAGCAGCTCGGGCACCGCTCCATCGCCTTCTTCGGCCTCTCGGGCACGGGCAAGTCCTCGCACACCAACGCCCACGACAACGCGGGCACCCTGCCCGACGGCTTCCACAAGGTCGTGCTCCACGACGACGCCTTCCAGATCGACATCGAGAACAAGGTCTGCCGCGCCTGGGAGCCCACGCTCTTCGACAAGACCGACTCCCGCCCCCTGGGCCACCAGGACTGGACCTACGTCATCGCGGTGATGAACCACATGCAGATGGACGTGGGCGGCCACAACCTGCCCGTGGGCATGGACCTGCGCAACGCCAACGGCCGCGCGCTCATGGACCGCGACCTGCTCGGGGCCTACGTAAACCGCTGCGCCTTCCCGGCGACCATGTGCTGGCTCTCCAAGGACACCACCCTGCCGCCGATCATGCGCTACACCGACCCGGACCTGGCCGTGGCCATGGGCGCGGCGCTGATGACCGTGCGCAACCAGGCCGAGAACGTCTCGGAAAAGGAGATGGGCCGCCTGGTCTTCATCCCCTTCGCCAACCCCTTCCGCGTCTACGAGCTCTGGCGCGACGTGCGCGCCTTCTCCAAGGTCTTCGAGTCCGGGGCCACGGGCTACTGCTTCAACTCCGCCGGATTCTGGCGCTCCTCGGACAAGGACCTCACGGACATCCCGCTGAAGACCTCGCTGACCCTGCAGACCGCCGTGCTCATGGACCGGCTGGAATGGGTGGACTGGGACCTCCTGCCCGGCGCGCAGATTCCGGCCCGCGACTCGGTGGAGGAACTGCTGCCCGGGTTCTACGCCAAGTACGACCCGGCCCACGTCCAGAACCGCGAGGCCTATCTCGCGCTCTTCCGCGAGCGCATGCGCCGGCGGCGCGAATACCTGCTCTCCACGGACCTGGCGGAAAAGCCCGACCTGCTCGAACGCATGGCCCGGACCATGGCCATGTAGCCCCGGGCGCACATAAGGACGTTTCGAAAAGCGGCCCCCACCGGGCCGCTTTTTTTCGCGCCGCGCGGCGCAGGCCCGCGTCCCGGGGCGCGGGCACGGGCGTGCCGCCGCCCTTTCCCCGCGCCCGAAGGGCGATCTTTCCCAGCCTCGGGAGAAGGCTATCTTTCCCCGCCTCCGTAGGAGGCTATCTTTCGATTGACGCGGGCCCTTGCTTGGGCCAAGAATCGAACCACTTGTTCTCAGGGCGGGGTGCAATTCCCCACCGGCGGTATCCCGGGTCCGGCGCTTCGGCGCCCGGCCGGGGGAGCCCGCGAGCGCCCTCCTCGTCGGGAGGAGGGGTCAGCAGATCCGGTGCGATGCCGGAGCCGACGGTGACAGTCCGGATGGAAGAGAATGAGGCAGTCGAGTCCCCACCTGGACGGCGCGGACCCCCTTGCGGGCATCCCGTGGCCGCCCTGCCGGTCGCGTGCGCGGCCGGTCGTCTGTCCCCTTGCGCCCTGATTCTGGTAACCCGTTTTTCTTACAGGAGAATTACCATGAATCAGAATCTATTGTCCCCCTTTGGAGCGCCCCTGGAGCGCGTGGAGGCCGCCCTGGCCTCCCTGGCCGCGGGCCGGGGCGTGCTCGTCACGGACGACGAGGACCGCGAGAACGAGGGCGACCTCATCTTCGCGGCCGGGTCCCTGACCGAACCCCAGATGGCCCTGCTCATCCGCGAATGCAGCGGCATCGTGTGCCTGTGCCTGAAGCGCGAGAAGGTCCGCGCCCTGGGGCTGCCCATGATGGTCGAGCGCAACACCAACACGCAGGGCACGGCCTTCACCGTGTCCATCGAGGCGGCCGCGGGCGTGACCACCGGCGTCTCGGCCGCGGACCGCGTGGCCACGGTGCGCGCCGCCGTGCGCGACGGCGCGGCTCCGGCGGACCTGCGGCGGCCCGGGCACGTCTTCCCCCTGCTCGCCCGCGACGGCGGCGTGCTGGAGCGGCGCGGGCACACCGAGGCCACCGTGGACCTCATGCAGCTCGCCGGGCTTGCGCCCTGCGGCGTGCTCTGCGAACTGACCAACCCGGACGGCACCATGGCCCGGCTGCCGGAGATCGTGGCCTTTGCCGGGCTGCACGGGCTGCCCGTGTGCACGGTGGACGACATCGTGCGCTTCCGCGAGGCAAGCGCGCGCATCGCGGTCTGAGGCGCCCGCCTCCGACTGGAACCGCCGGCGATCGTCGAACCGAAGACAAGGGCGGCCCGGAACGCGCAATGCGTTCCGGGCCGCCCGTTTTTTTCGGATATGCGGCGCGCGGCGTTCGCCCCGCGGGTTCCCTTCCGGCCTAGTCCTCGGGCACCATGCCCTGGGCCAGCTCCTTGAACACGTCGGTCAGGGAGATCACGCCCATGACCTTGTCGCCCTCCTTGACCACGGCCAGCCGCTGGCCGGACTTGACCATGGCCTCCATGAGCACCAGGAGCGGGTCGCCCGGGCGCGCCACCGGGGTCTTGGGGTTGATCAGCGCGCTCACGCCCGTGATGCCGCATTTCTTGCAATGCGCGCCCACACCGGCCTCGAAGCCCTCGTCGTCCACGTCCTTGTAGGCGTCCGCGCCCTGCAGCGCCGTGGACACGAAGCGGACCATGTCCCAGGAGGAGACCGTGCCCTTGTACGTGCCGTCCGGCGCGGTCACGAGCACGGCCAGGCAGCCCGGGGGCGACGAGGCCAGCCCGCGCATGGCGTCGAGCACCGAGGCCTCCTCGGTCATGGTGATGAAGTCCTCGTGCATGATGTCCCAGGCGCGTTTTCGCAGCATCATAAGCTCTTTCTCCCTCGTTCTTGGGGTCTAGTCGAAGTCGGCCAGCAGCGCGCCCACGTGCACGGCGTCGCCCAGGCTGACGCGGCCGTACTTGCTGCGCATCCGCCAGATGGCGGCCTGGAGCTGGTCCGAGGATATGCCGTTGCGCAGGGCCGTGTAGGCTTCGATGAACGCGGCCATGATGTCGCAGATCTTGAGCAGCTCCCCGTCCTTGGGGTCGAAGCGGTCCTCGTTGTAGCCGGCCTGCAGCCCGGCGAAGTCCGTGCGCACGGGCCTGCCGTCCACCAGGGCCGTGTCGTGGAACTCCGAGCCCGTGCCCAGGCCGAGGAAAAAGGCCAGCCGCTCGCAGATGTCGCCGTGGCCGCCGGCCTGCAGGGGCTCGAACACGCGGCGCGTGAGCTCCTTGCGTTCGTACTCGTTGACCAGGTCGGCCAGGTAGTCCACGGAGCGCTTGACCGGGGAGATGATGTCGCGCGTGAGCAGCTCCGGCAGGTCGTGGAACAGCCCGGCGTAGAAGTTGTTCTGGCACCGCGCCCGGCACGCGCCCACGGTCAGCGAAAAGAAGTAGGCGTAGCAGGCCACGGTGAACATGTGCCCGAGCACCGAGGTCTCCGGGATGCGCGGGGTCTGGGACCAGCGTTTCTGGAAGCGCAGTTGCCCCGTGAGATGCCCGAAGCGGCCCAGCGGCGACTCCCACCCGGCCATGAGCTCGTCCACGCCCACGAGGTCCGCGTGCTCGGCCAGGCTCTTGTTGAAGGACTCGTCGATCTCCTGGAACTCGTCGTCGCGCGGGTTGATGCCCTTGATGAGGTTGAACTCCCAGCCCGAGGCGAAGGTGTGCGCGGCCGAGAGGATGCGCCGCGACAGGGTGTTCTCGTCCGCCGCGAAATAGGCCCGCAGCCGCTCCCAGAACTCCGGCCCCAGGGTCTGCACGCGCGGCTCCATGCGCTCCAGAACCCAGCGCGTCAGCTTGCGGTAGTGCTCGGGGTTGGCCTTGATCTGATAGAAGATCGGCGGCTTGATGTCCGTGATCACCAGCCGGTAGAAATAGTCGAAGAGCCCGCCCTCGGCGATTTCCCCGCCCAGACGCAGCCGCTCCTCCCCGCTCAGGCCCCGGCTGTTGCACATGAACAGGGCCCAGGCCACGACCATCTTGTGGGCCTGCTTGTCGATCTCGAGCAGTTCCATGGGGCGCAGCTTGTCGTTCCAGCGCTTCATGAAAGCGCCGGAAAAAACGAACTGCAGAAGGCTCTTGCGAATGCTGGGCATGCATGTCTCCCGGCTGTGGGCGTCGGGCCCGGTTGCGCCTGTGGCCGTTTGTACGACGGAGGGGCGCAAAGCTCAAGGCCGCGGACGGCTCCGGTTTCGCTCCGCCCTCCCCCGGTCCGCGCCTGTGCCCGCGCCCTCCGCCGCCTCCGGCCCGATTCTCCGGTCCGATTCTCCGGTCCACCTTTGAAACCCCGTCCAGGCCCCTTGCCACGGCCCCCCGGGAGGAGTAGGATCAAAAATTCGAGGGCGCGACTTTTCCTGTTGACAGTCCACGGGGATTGCCATTATGTAGTCGCTCTTTCGAGGATCAAGAAGGAGCAGAAAATATAATGAAGACGTTCACTCCCACACCCGAGGACATCTCCCGCGAGTGGTACCTGGTCGACGCCACCGACCTCATCCTGGGTCGCCTGGCGGCGCAGGTCGCGCATCGCCTGCGCGGCAAGCACAAGCCCGAGTTCGCGCCGCACATGGACAACGGAGACTTCATCGTGGTCGTCAACGCCGAGAAGATCAAGGTCACCGGCAAGAAGCTGGCCGACAAGAAGTACTACAGCTACTCCGGTTACGTCGGCGGCTTGAAGACCACCACCCTGGGCGACATGCTGCAGAACAAGCCCGAGGAAGTCATCCGCGCGGCCGTGCGCGGCATGCTGCCCAAGAACCGCCTGGGCCGCGCCCTGCTCAAGAAGCTGAAGATCTACGCCGGCTCCGAGCACCCGCACGCCGCCCAGCAGCTCAAACCTCTGGAAATCAAGACCAACGCCTAACGGCGTCAGGAGTTATCATGTCGCAGGATTTCTACTACGGCACCGGTAAGAGAAAGACCGCCATCGCCAGGACGCGCCTGTACGCAGGCAGCGGCCAGTTCCTGGTCAACGGCAAGCCCGCCAACGAATATTTCCCCCGGGCCACCCTGCAGATGATCATCCGCCAGCCCCTGGTGCTCACCAAGCTGCAGGACAAGTTCGACATCAAGATCAACGTCGTGGGCGGCGGCATCGCCGGTCAGGCCGAGGCCGTGCGCCACGGCATCTCCCGCGCCCTGCTGATCTTCGATGCCGACCTGCGCCCCGCCCTCAAGCGCGCCGGGTTCCTGACCCGCGACGCGCGCAAGAAGGAGCGCAAGAAGTACGGCCAGCGCGGCGCCCGCGCCCGGTTCCAGTACTCCAAGCGTTAATCCGCCCGGGTACCGAACGACTTCGCCTGCAAAGGCGGAAACCGCGAAGCGGTTTCCGCCTTTTTTGCGTTGCCGGGGGAGGACCCCCTCCCGCCCCCACCATCACCCCCCTAAACCTTTTGGCGAGGTAAGGGAGTCCCCGACGATACGCTCCCGGAACTGCCGGGCGGGGAAATAGGTGCAAGTCGCGCGGGGAAGTCGGGCATCGACGGGCGTGCGGGGCTGCGTCGCCTGCGGCGACGGGACGCCCCTGGGGATGACCCGAGATGGACAGGGAATGGAACGGAGGCTCTGGCGCGCCGGTATGGGGAAAGGAATCAGGCCTCGGTGGGGTCGGCCCCCTGGTAGGGATGCGCGGCCAGGGCGTCGCCCACGCTGCCGCCGTTGGCCAGGATCAGCACGGACACGCCGTCGCGCGAGGCCAGGGCCGAGACGTCGATGCGCTTCTCCGCGCCGTAGGGCAGGATCACCGTGCCCCGGAAGCCGTCGCGCACCCGCTGCCACAATTCGTCGGCCGTGCAGTTGACGATGTCCCCGGCGCACAGGGTGATGGGCGCGGCCAGCGGCTCGCCGCCCTCGTTCAAAAGCATCAGCGGCTGGCGGCACTCGCGCCGGTTGAGCAGCCCGTGCACCGTGCCCAGCAGCCGCTCCACGTCGATGGGCTTCTCCAGCGCCGCGTCCGCGCCGAAGGCCTCGCCCTTGACCACCGAGACCACCAGCACCGGAATGGCCGCCAGGGCCGGATCCGAACGCAGCCTGGAGATGGCCGTCTTGCCGTCCATGATCGGCATCATGATGTCCATGGTGATCAGATCCGGCGCAAGGGAGCGCGCGCATTCCAGGGCCGACTCGCCGTCAAAGGAACGCGCCACGCGGAACCCTTCGCCCTCGAAGATCTGCGACAGGTAGGAGTTCACCGCCGGGTCGTCGTCCACCACCAGGATCAGCGGCCCCCGCTCGCCCGGGCCCGGCGCGCAACATGTGGCGCCTTCCCGCGCTCCCCCGGCCTCGGTTTCGTCCTCCCCCACGCCCGGGAGCTGGAAGACGATGGCCGCGCCCGCGCCGGGTTCGCTCTCGGCCCAGATGGACCCGCCGTAGTGCTCCACGATCTCGCGGCAGATGGTCAGCCCCAGCCCCGTGCCCTTGGGCTTGTCCTGCAGCGTGTCCGCGGGCCGGAGCTGATGGAACTTTTCGAAGATCTTGGCCAGGTCCGCCGGGGGGATGCCCACGCCGGTGTCCTCCACGCGGATCTCGGCCAGCCCGCCGGCCGTGCGCCGCCCGGACACCGTGACCGTGCCCTCGTCCGTGAACTTGGCCGCGTTGTTCAGCAGGTTGATGAGCACCTGCTCGATGCGGTCCTGGTCCGCGTAGATGTGCGGCAGGTCCTTGGCCAGGTCCAGGCGCAGCTCGATCATGGGTTTTTCGGCGAACAGCCCCTGCACCGCGCTCACGGCGCGGCCGACCATCTCCCCCAGATCGATGGGCGTATCGTTCCACTCCACGCGGCCGGACTCGATCTTGTTCAGGTCGAGCACGTCGTTGATCAGCCGCGTCAGCCTATCGCCCTCGCGCTCGATGATCTCCAGGTTCTCCATCATCCGCCGCCCCTTGATGACCAGGGAGGCGTCCTCGCCCGCCTTGTCGAAGAAGTGCCTGCGGAAATCCCGGTTGAGCAGCTTGGCGAAGCCGAGGATGGAGGTCAGCGGCGTGCGCAGCTCGTGCGAGACCGAGGAGAGGAAGGCGGACTTCATGCGGTCCAGGGCGCGCAGCCGTTCGTTGGCGCGCTCCAGTTCCTCGGCCTTGGCCGCCAGGTCGCTGGTGCGCTCGCGCACCAGGCTCTCCAGGTGGCGGTTCAATTCGGCCAGTTCGTCCTGGGCCTGCTTGCGTTCGGACACGTCCACGAACATGCCCTCCACGCCCGCCAGCGCGCCCTGCTCCTCGAGGATGGCCCGGGCCGAGATCGTGCCCCACAGCCCGGAGCCGTCGCGCCGCTGGAAGCGCGCCTCGAACAGGGACACGCCGCCACGCTCGCGCAGGTCCTGCAACAGGGTCTCCCAGTCCGCCGGGTCCACGAAGAGCCCCTCGGCCACGTCGTCCACGGCCGCGCGCAGTTCATCCTCGTCGGCGTAGCCGAAGATGGCGGCCATGGCCGGGTTGCAGCGCTGCACCCGGCCAACGGCGGAAAACTGGAAGATGCCCGCCAGGGAATTCTCGTAGATGGAGCGGTACTGCTCCTCGGCCGCGGTCAGGGCGCGGTTCACGCCCTGCAGTTCGTTCTCCCTGGCCGAGATGTCCCGGCTCATCTCGCGCACGCGCAGGGCGATCTCGCGCAGCTCGGCGTGCTGCACCTCGGGGAAGGTGTAGGAATAGTCGCCCTTGGCCACCCGGCCGATGCCCCGGCGCAGGTCGCTCAAGGGCTTGCGGATGAACACGCGCATCAGCAGCCCGGTGGCCGTGAGCACCACCACCACCGCGCCCAGCGTGGTCCACAGGGAGACGAAGAGCAGCCGGTCCAGCCGCGCCTGGTACGGCCGCAGGGAAAAGCCCATCTCCACCGAGCCGATGATCCGGTCGCGGTAGACGATGTCGTGGCGGCGCACGATGCCCGCGGCGAAGGGGTTGTCCTTGAGCAGCTTGTAGACCTCGCCGCCGTCCGGGTCGAGCACGCGGATGTAGTCCACCAGCTCGTTCTGGCCGAAGACCGAGGTGACCAGGCCCACGCTGGTGTAGTCCACGTTCCACATGGGCACGGCCAGGATGCCCGCGATGCGTTCCACGGCCTCGTCGGCCTTGCCCTGCACGTCCGCGAGCATGGTCCGCGACTGTTTGAAGTAGCCCACGCCGGAGAGCACGGCCGCGAAGAGCAGCAGCAGCAGGGTCAGGCTGACCGCAAGGTCCCGGGAAATGGATTTGCTGCCGAGGCCCGGCCTGGGCATTTGCTCGAGGGTCGAGTCCGGCTCTGTCTGCATCAGCGTGTGCGCCCCCCGCTATCACTCTTGCTGGAAAAGGAAGATCAACTCCTCGAGTATTGACCGAATCCAGGTGTTTCGTCAAATCCGCCGGGCCGCGGCCCGGCACCGCAACGGCAAAATCCCCTTGCCTTTGTTTGCGTTTGCTCCCATTTTCTGGGGTGCCGCCACGGGGACGGCCGCCGCGGCGACGGGCCGCGCGCGCCCGGCGGCCCGACCGCACCGCACACCTTTGCACGCCATGTACGAAAACCGTATGACGCTCGAGGAACTGCCCGAAGGGGCCTGCATCTCCCTGGTGGGCATGGCCGGGGCGGGCAAGTCCACGGTGGGGGAACTGCTCGCCCGGACCCTGGGCTGGGGGCACCTGGACACGGACCGCCTGCTCGAAGCCTATTTCGGCGCGCCCCTGCAGGACATCTTCGACCGCTTCGGCCTGGCCGAATTCCGCCGCGTGGAGGAGCGCGTGATCGCGGCCCTGCGCGTGCGGCGCATGGTCGTTTCCACGGGCGGCAGCGTGATCTACGGCCCCACGGCCGTGGCCGCCCTGCGCGCCCTGGGCCCGGTGGTCTTCCTGGACGCCACGCTCGAGGACGTGCGGCGGCGCGTGGGCGGCGGCGAGGGCCGGGGCCTGGCCATCGCCCCGGGCCAGACCATCGACGACCTCTACGCCGAGCGCCGGCCCCTGTACCTGGCCGCGGCCACCCACGTGCTGGGCACCGGCGACAAGGATCCCGCGGCCTGCGTGGCCGCCCTCCTGGAGCAACTGCGCGCCGCCCCCATGGGGCGGGCCTGAAACCTCCCTTTGCCCATGAAGAAGAGCAAGAAGCCGCTGGGCGTCTTCGCCCGGCTGGAAAAACTCTACGCCGCCATGCAGGCGGAATACGACCGCCTGGCCGCGCCCGCGGGCTTCACCTGCGCCGACTGCGGCCAGAACTGCTGCGTGAGCTACTTCCAGCACCACACCTACGTGGAATGGACCTACCTCTGGCGCGGCATGGCGGCGCTGGACACGGCCCGGCGCGAGCGCTTCCTGGAACGCGCCGAGGACTACGTGCGCCGGACCTCGGCCATGCTCCGCCGGGGCCTGCGCCCGCAGATCATGTGCCCGCTCAACGAGGACGGGCTCTGCGGCCTGTATTCCCACCGGCTGATGATCTGCCGCATGCACGGCACGGCGCACCGCTTCGTGCGGCCCGACGGCGTGGCCGAGCGCTTTCCCGGCTGTTACCGCTTCGAGGATCTCACGCGCGAGGCCGAGACCCCGCCCGTCCTGGACCGCACCCCCCTGTACCGCGAGCTCGCGGCCATCGAAATGGCCTTCCTGGGCGATCGTCTCCGCGCGCTGCCCAAGGTCAACTTGACTCTGGCCGAGATGCTGGTACAAGGAATACCCAGAATCAGGTAACCACAACCCCTTGCCCCCATGAAGAAATCCCGGCCGCTCGTCGTCGTCGCCGTCCTGGGCCTGGCCCTGGGTGCGCTGCTCGTTGCGAGCGGCTGCTCGCAGTTGAGCGTCCGGCACCTGAACCGCAATCCCTGGGTGGTCAACACCGGCCAGACCCTGGACATGAAGTTCTGGCGCTTCGACTACGAGGCCGTGCCCTTCCGCAACAGCTTCGGCGTGCGCGGCGTGGCCCGGCCCCGGGCCGACCGCCTGCCCGAATGGGCCTCCTGGGTCGAGGAGCTCTGGCTCGCCGCCTATCTCAGCGACTCCCAGGGCCGAGTGGTGGCCAAGGACCTGCTCGTTTCGCTCCCCAAGCCGCTCTCTCCCGAAACCGGCGTGCCCTTCGAGTTCATCCTCGAACCCGAGGACCTGGGCGACGCGGGCCCCCTGTTCCTGACCTTCGGCTACCGCATGGTCCTCACGCCCGGCGCCAAGGGACCGGACGCCAAACCGGAAGCAAATGCCAAGCAGGAAGCAGGCGCGAAGGGCGACAAGCGCAAGGTCTTCTTCGCCAACGAAGGCGCCCTGACCCGATTCTGACCTTACGGGCGGCGCGGCCGGCCCTCCGGACGGCGACTTCCCCCCGAAATGTGAACTCCGCCGTTGTGCGCACGCCCTCCAGCGGGTAGAATGGGCGCACCCAGAACTCCAACGCGCCGCGCGCAGGGGGCCTTCCCATGAGCAACCCCACCTACATGGTCCGCAACTTCCTCAAGTATACGGTCATCTTCAACGAGGGGTCCAAGGGCGACTCGGCCTATCTGCTGCGCGAGGGCCGCGTGGAGCTTTCCAAGGAGATCAACGGCAAGAAGAAGGTCCTGGCCATTCTCAGGCCCTTGTCCCTGTTCGGCGAGATGGCCGTGCTCCTGGGCGACCAGAAGCGCACGGCCTCGGCCGTGGCCCTGGAGGACTGCAAGGTCGTGGAGATCAAGAAGGACGACTTCGAGGAATTCGTCAAGCAGTCGCCCCAGATCATGCAGACCGTGCTCGACGTGCTCGTGCACCGGCTCAAGGTGGCCACGGTCAAGTCCATGCAGGTGCCCAGCGCCTTCCACGGCGTCTCCCAGATGCTCGGGCTCTTCGCCCTGCACGGAGTGGAGGAGCTCGACTACCTGAACACCACCAAGGCCGTGGCCCACTCCTTCGTCATCTCCCCGGCCAAGGTCAACGCCATCTTCAACACCCTGGCCAACCTCCAGATGATCGAGATGCGCAAGCACTCCGACGGCTCCAAGCGCATCGGCATCCTGGAGATGGACAGCTTCGTGGCCAAGGCCGTGCAGCGGCTGCGCACCTTCAAGGAGGAAGGCGGCGAAGAGGACGACGACGAGGAATAGCCGACGCTCCTGTCCGCCCGCCCCGGAGGACTCCTCCGCTTCGCGCCGCCTTGCGGCGCTTTTTTTGCCGCCGCCCGGGCGCAACCATTGAAACCCGCAGTTTATAATGGGAGAGGTGGAGGATTGCCGCTAGCCTGTCTTCCCAACACGGACCACAGCGCCACCGGGCGGAGAAAGACCATGAGCGAGAATCAGAGCGACGTCTTGTTGAAGGTGGGCACCAACGAACTGGAAATCATCGAGTTCTACATCAACGAGCACGGCGCCGGGGACCAGGGCGAGCCCGTGCACTTCGGGGTCAACGTGGCCAAGGTCCTCGAGGTCATCGAGCTGCCCGACCACAAGCGCCCCTCCGCGCCGCCGCACCCCAGCTACCTGGGCACCATCCCCCTGCGCGACCGCATCCTGCCGATCATCGACCTGGCCGTGTGCCTGGACATGGTCCGCGAGCCCAGCCCCTACGAGGTGGTCCTGGTCACGCAGTTCAACCAGCGCACCACGGGCTTCCTGGTTTCCGGGGTCACGCGCATCTTCCGCCTGCCCTGGACCGAGGTGCAGCCGCCCAGCCGCTACCTGACGTCCATGGATTGCAACTGCGTCACCGGCACCGTGACCCTGGACGGGCACTTCGCCCTGCTCCTGGACCTGGAACGGCTCATCGTGGACCTGGACCCGGACCTGGGCGCGGACGCCGAGGTGGACGCCGGGCCCGACGCGGACCGGGACGCGGGCGGGCCCCTGCGCGCCCTGGTTTCCGAGGACTCCACGACCATGCGCTCCCTGGTGCGCCAGAAGCTGCAGGAGGCCCGCTTCGCCACCGAGGCCTTCCAGAACGGCCAGGAAGCCTGGAACCGGCTCAAGGACATGCGCGACGACGTCGCGGCCCGGGGCCGCCCCATCACCGACCTGCTCGACGTGGTCATCTCCGACATCGAGATGCCGGCCATGGACGGCTACACCCTGACGCGGCACATCAAGGAGGATCCGGTGCTCAAGGTCCTGCCCGTGATCCTCTTCTCCTCGCTGATCACCGACGAACTGCGCCACAAGGGCGAATCCGTGGGCGCGGACGACCAGATCTCCAAGCCCGAGTTCGGCACCCTGGCACAACGGGCCATGGCCCTGATCCGCGCGGCGCGCGCAACGGCCTAGCGAACCGGGGAGCGGGCCCGCCGGGGATCCGACGCCGGGCCGGGCGCACGCCTTGACAGGCCGCACCGGGCCGGGCATGTAGCACGCTGCCGACGCGGCCTGGCCGCGCCCCTCCGGGCGCGCGGACGCCGCGACCACCCCGAAGCCCGACCGAGGAGCGCATGACCCCCGACGATCCGACCAGCAACCAGGCCCCCGAGACCAGCCCCGACACGGAGACCGGCCCCGACACGGAGACCGGTTCCGACCAGGAAAAGACCCACGCCGAATCCATCGCCGCGGACATCTTCGGCATGATCGAGGCCGCGCGCGAAAGCGGCCTGAACCTCGACGAGGGCTTCCAGAACCGCCCCCTGTCCGGCCCCGCCGTGGGCATCAGCTATCTCTTCATGCCCCGCCGCGACATCCTGGCCATTCCCGGCGTGCCCGACGACCTGACGCGTCGCCTGGGCGAAGCCAACGTGCTCGGAGCCATCGACCAGAACGGCAAGATCACGGGCATCCACCTGCTCTGCGCGCTGCGCACGCCCTTTTCCGCCGTGGCCGACGAGGCCGCCATCCTGGCCCACGTGCACGAGCGCGGCCTGGAGGGCTTCAGCGCCCAGCTGCGCGACGTGCTCGGGGCCGACCTGGCCGCGCACGTGGCCGAGCCGGGCTCCGACGCCGAGAACTAGGCATCCGCTCGGGAGGCCCCTTCGGGGCGGCCTCCGGCGGCCGGAGAATCCTTTGAAAAGGGCTCTCCGGACTCTCCCAAACTTTTCGGCGCGCCTGCGGCGAAGGCGCGATGCGCCGGAAAAAGGCCGCCCGCCCCGCAGCAGCGGGGCGGGCGGCCTTTTTTCGTTCCCACGGGCGAGCCCGCTCAGGGCACGAGGTCGAAGGCGATGTGCCCCACGCCGGTGATGCGCACGCGCACCTTGCTGCCCTCGAATTCCAGCACCTTTTCGCGCACCCGGGTGCCGTCCTTTTCCTCGAAGGACAAGCCCTGGTCGCCGCGCTGGTCGCGCAGACACAGGGTGTAGGACTGGCCGTTGCGCTCGAAGGACTTGCACTCCTTCTGGGTGGCCCGGTAGGAATTGGACAACCCCTTGAAATCCTCGGCAAAGGCGGCCTTGGCCGTTTCCACCGGGTCCTTGTCCGAGCCGCAGCCCGCCAGGGCCCCGGCCAGAACGAGCATCAGGGCCAACACCGGGACCAGGGCCAACGCCGGGGCCAGGAACCGCGCGGGGCGCAGCGCGCGCTCCGGGGTCGCCGGTGCTTCCGGAAATCTCACTGCACGCATGGTCACTCCTTTTGCACTGCCGGACCGCGCAGGCGACCGGCCGGGTGAACGCCGCGCAGTGCGCGGCACGGGGGCATGTGTCGGGGCCGCGCCCGCGCGCGGCACAGTGGACGTATCGGCCCTCTTTCCCGGGGCTTTAGCGTACAAGGGCACATCCGGTCCAGTCCGGCGCGACCCAAGTCCGTCCGGCGCGATCCGGCGCGGTCCGGCGCATTCCGGCGGGCCCGCAGTTTTTCCCTAAACCATTGCCGCAACCGGCCGATACGAAAGCCAGGACGCGGTCGTGCCCGGCAGGCGCCGCGCCCGGACCGCAGGGAACGGAACGGACCGCGCCGCGCGCATTGCGCCCGGGTCCGCATTGCGGTTACAGTTGCAGCGGCCACCGGCCTTGCGCCGGACGACAACCCAAAGCAGGAAGCTTTCGGAATGATCTCAGGGAAGAAGATCGTCGTGGTCATGCCCGCCTACAATGCGGCGCAGACCCTGTCCAGGACCAATGCGGAAGTCGATCGCGACGTGGTGGACGACATCATCCTCGTGGACGACCGCAGTTCCGACAACACCGCCGAGGTCGCCCGCCGTCTGGGCATCAAGACCTTCATCCACCTGGCCAACAAGGGCTACGGCGGCAACCAGAAGACCTGCTACCGCGAGGCGCTCAAGCTCGGGGCGGACATCGTCATCATGCTCCACCCCGACTACCAGTACACGCCCAAGCTGATCCCCTCCATGGCTTGGCTCATCGCCATGGGCGAGTTCGACTGCGTGCTCGGCTCGCGCATCCTGGGCACCGGCGCGCTGGAGGGCGGCATGCCGCTCTACAAGTACGTGGCCAACCGCGCGCTCACGTTCTTCCAGAACCTCATGGTCGGGCACAAGCTCTCGGAATACCACACCGGCTACCGCGCCTTCTCCCGCCAGGTGCTGGAGAACCTGCCGCTCGAGGCCAACGACGACGACTTCGTCTTCGACAACCAGATGCTCGCCCAGATCATCTTCGCGGGCTACCGCATCGGCGAGATTACCTGCCCCACGCGCTACGAGACGGAGTCCTCGTCCATCAGCTTCAGGCGCTCGGTGGTCTACGGCCTGGGCGTGCTGCGCACCTCGGTGGAGTTCCGGCTGGCCAAGATGGGTCTCAGGCACAGCCCGATCTTCGACATCCCGCCCAGAAGCGAACGCCGGACCGTGGAGGCCTGATGGCCGCCGCGCCCTGCCCCTTCTGCCGGGGGACGCGCACCGCGCCGCTCAAGGGCTACGACGCGGCGACCTGCGGCTACGACCTGGCCGCGTGCGCGGACTGCGGCACGGCCTTCCTGGACCCCATGCCCACGGCGGAACAACTCGCCGCGTTCTACGACGACGCCTACTACGGCGAGGGCGAGGCCAAGTTCGTGGGCCCGGTGGAGCGCATCTCGCGCGCGCTGCGGGTGGCCCGCGCCCGCCGCGTGGCCCGGCGCACGCCCCGGGGCGGGCGCGTGCTCGACGTGGGCTGCGGGCGCGGCGTGATGCTGCGCGAGCTGGCCCGCAGGGGCTACGACGTGGCCGGGGTGGAGCTGGACACCACGGCCGCGCGCCGCGCACGCGCGAACATCGGCGCGGACCGCGTCTTCCCCACCGTGGCCGAGGCCCTGGCCGCGGACGCGCGGCGCTTCGACGCCGTGACCTTCTGGCACTCCCTGGAGCACTTCACCAACCCGGGCGAGACCTTCGACGCCGCCGTGGCGGGCCTGCGCCCCGGCGGGCTGGTGGTGCTCTCGCTGCCCAACTTCGGATCGACCCGCGCGCGCCGGGCCGGGGCCGACTGGCTGCACCTGGACCTGCCGCGCCACGTGGTCCACTTCGATATGGACCGGCTGGCCGAGCACCTCTGCCGGCGCGGCTTCGAGATTTCGGCCTTCGACCACTTCTGCCAGGAGTTCAACGTCATAGACAGCCTCTGCGGCCTGTACACGCGCCTCGGCTTCCACCCGCTCTTTCCCTTCGAGGTCATCAAAAACGTGCGCGGGACGTCCAAGACCACGGGCGGGCCGCTGCGCACCCTGGCGGGGCTGGCCCTGGGCCCGCTGCTTTTGCCCGTGGCCGCCGCGCAGGCCAACCTGGCCTCGGCCGCGCACGACGGCTCCACGGCCACGCTCTATTTGCGCGCACCGGCGGGCGCGCCTGTTCAAGAGGGGGACGCGCGGTGACGGCCGCCGCCTCGCCCCTTGCGCCCGCACTGCGGCGCGTGCTGCCGCTGCTGCTGGCCGTGGCCGTGGCCTGCCTGGCCCTGCTGGCGCATGCCCCGGGCCTGGACAACGGCTTCACCAACTACGACGACGAGGAGTACGTCACCGCCAATCCCATGGTGCCCGAGGGGCTGACGCGCGACAACGTGGCGTTCGCCTTCAGCTCCCTGGAGGTGGCCAACTGGCACCCGCTGACGTGGCTTTCGTACATGCTCGACGCGGACCTGAGCGGGGCGGACGGCATTTCCGCGCGCGTGTTCCACCGCACCAGCCTGGCCCTGCACGCGCTCAACGCGGCCCTGCTGCTGCTCTTCCTGCTCGCGGCCACGGGCGCGCCCTGGCGCAGCCTGGCCGCGGCCGCGCTCTTCGCGGTCCATCCGCTGCACGTGGAGTCCGTGGCCTGGGTCTCGGAGCGCAAGGACGTGCTCTTTCTCTGCTTCGGCCTGCTGGCGCTGCTGGCCTACGTGCGCTACGCGCGCAGGCCGGGCCCGGGCCGCTGGCTGCTCGTGGCCGCCTGCATGGCCCTGGGGCTGATGGCCAAGCCCATGCTCGTCACCCTGCCCGCGCTGCTCCTGCTGCTCGATTTCTGGCCCCTGGGCCGAACCGCCTTTGCGTCGCCCGGGGAATCCGGGGAGGAGGGAAATGGGGTCGATGGTCCCGTTCCCCGGTGCGGCGCAAGAACGTCGCCCGCCCTGCGGCGGCTGCTGGAGGACGCGCGCCGGCTCGTGCCCGAAAAGCTGCCGCTCGCGGCCCTGTCCCTGGCCTCGGCCTGGGTGACCATGGTCGCCCAGAGCCGGGGCGGGGCCGTGGCCTCCATGGAGCTGGCCGACCCGGCGCTGCGCGCGGCCAACGCCCTGGTCTCCTACGTGGCCTACGCGGCCAAGCTGCTCGCGCCGCACGACCTGGCGGTCTTCTACCCCCTGCCCGCCGACGCGCCGCTGTGGCAGGGCGCGGGGTGCGCCGTGCTGCTGGGCTGGGCGCTCTGGGCCGCGTGGCGGCTGCGCAGGAAGGTCCCGGCGCTGCTCTTCGGCCTGCTCTGGTACCTGGTCGCCCTGCTGCCGGTCATCGGCCTGGTGCAGGTGGGCAGGCAGGCCATGGCCGACCGCTACGCCTACCTGCCGTGCATCGGGCTCTACGTGGCCCTGGCCTGGGGAACGGGAGCGCTGTTGGCGCGCCGGGGCGGGACCGAAGCCGGATCGCGGGCGCGGCGCGGCGCGGCGGCCGCCGTGCTGCTCGGCGCGGCCCTGGCCGTGCTCCTGCCCCTGACGCGCGCGCAGACCGGGGTATGGAAGGATTCGCGCACCCTTTTCGCCCACGCCATCGAGGCCACGCACCACAGCCCCGAGGCCTACGTGGCCGCGGGCTACGAATTCTACGAGGACGGCGACCCCGAATCCGCCCTGGAACTCTTCCGCCAAGGGCTCGAGCGCGACCCGAACCACCGCCAGACCCTGCACATGATCTCCCTGGCCCTGCTCCAGGAAGGCAGCCTGGACGAGGCCGAGGAATACGCGCGCCGGATCCTGAAGCGCACCCCGGGCTACGCCGAGGCCCGCAACACCCTGGGCGTGGTCGCGTTCAAGCGCCGCGACTACGCCGGGGCCGTGGCGGAATTCCAGCGCGCCGTGGACCTGGATCCCAAGGACGAAACCAAGACCGCAAACCTCGACCGCGCCCGCCGCGCCCTGGCCAAGTGGGAACAACTCCAGGGCCGACTGGGCCTCGCACCCGCAACACCATGAGTCGTACCCTTTTCCGCACCCCCGGCCTCGCCGCCGCGCCCGTTCCCGATGCCGTCCCGGCCGACGCGGACGCCGCCGTCCGCTCCGGCTGGACGCGCACGTGGATGGCGCTGCTCGTGGCCGGCTTGGCCATCCTGGCGCACTACGGCGTGCTCGACGCCGGATTCCTGAACTACGACGACAACGGCTACGTCACGGACCGCGCCGTGGTCCTGGAGGGGCTCACGGGACACGGCGCGCTCTGGGCCTTCACCAGCCTGCGCATGGCCAACTGGCACCCCCTTACCTGGCTGGCGCACATGCTCGACGTGACCCTCTGGGGCACCGACCCCATGGGCCACCACCTGACCTCGCTGCTGCTGCACGCGGCCAACGCCGCGCTGCTCTTCCTCTTCCTGGCGCGCGCCACCGGGGCCCCCTGGCGCGCCCTGGCCGCCGCGGCCCTGTTCGCCGTGCACCCCATGCACGTGGAGTCCGTGGCCTGGATCTCGGAGCGCAAGGACGTGCTCTCGGTCTTCTTCGGCCTGCTGGGCATGCTGGCGTACACGGGCTACGCGCGCGCGCCCGCGGCCGGGCGCATGGCCGTGGTGGCCCTGTGCATGGCGCTGAGCCTGATGTGCAAGCCCATGCTCGTGACCCTGCCCTGCGTATTGCTGCTGCTCGATTTCTGGCCCCTGGGCCGCGTTCCGGCTCCGGCCGCAAAAACGGCCGGGGGCGTCGTCCCTCGTCTGGGGCCGCTGGGGCCCCTGGTGCCCCTGGTATTGGAAAAATGGCCGCTCTTCGCGCTCAGCGCGGCCTCCTGCGTGATCACCGTGCTGGCCCAGGATCGCGGCGGGGCCATGCGCTCGTTCGCCGAGAACGGGCTGCTGCCGCGCCTGGCCAACGCGCTGGCGGCCTACGGGGCCTATCTGGGCAAGGCCGTGCTGCCGCACGACCTGGCCGTGATCTATCCGTTCCCGGCGTCGCCGCCCCTGGCCGGGGCCGCCGTGGGGCTGACCCTGGTGGTCGGCCTGGGCTGGCTGGGCCTGCGCCTGGCGCGGCGCGCGCCCTTCGTGCTCGTGGGCTGGCTCTGGTTCCTGGGCGCGCTGGTGCCGGTCATCGGCATCGTGCAGGTCGGGCTGCAGTCCATGGCCGACCGCTACGCCTATTTCCCCTACATGGGCCTCTACGTGGCCGCGGTCTGGTCCGTGTGGGCCGGGGCCGAACGGCTGCGCGTCCGGGCCGGGTTCGGTTGGGCCGGCCCCTGGCTGGTGCTGGCCCTGGCCACCTGGACCGCCGTGGGCTCCCTGGTGCCCGTGACCTGGGTCCAGACCGCGGTGTGGAAGGACTCCGTGACCCTGTTCGAGCACGCCCTGGCAAGCACCCGGAACAACTTCATCGCCCACTGCATGCTCGGGGCGGCCCTGAGCAAGCGCAAGAACTACGCGGCCGCGGGCGACCAGTTCCGCGCGGCCCTGCGCATCAACCCGGAATACCCCATGGCCTTCTACAACATGGGCCTGGAGCTCCTGCGCCTGGGCCGCTACCAGGAGGCGCTCTCGCCCTTCCAGGAGGCCGTCAAGCTCAACGCGCGCGATCCCAACCCCCTGGACCACCTGGGCATCGCCCTGTTCCACCTGGGCCGCGCGGCCGAGGGCATGGAATACGTGCGCCGGGCCAACGCCGCGGACCCCGGCTACGCCAAGGGCCGCGACGACCTGGGCTACATGCTCATGGAAACCGGACGCCTGGACGAAGCCCTGGCCTCCTTCGACGCGGCCCTGACCCTGGATCCGTCCCTGGCCTCGGCGCACTACAACAAGGGCGTGGCCCTGCTGCGCGCGGGCGACCGCCAGGGCGCGGCGCGGTCCTTCGCCCGGACGCTGCAGATCGAGCCGAAGCACGTGGAGGCCACCTACAACCTCGGGGCCCTGCTCCTGACCTCGGACCACACCGAGGAAGCCGTGGCCCTGTTCCGCCGCGCGCTGGCCCTGGATCCGGGGTTCGCCCCGGCGCGCAGGCGGCTGGCCGAACTGGGGCGCCCGGCCCCGGCCCCGCCCGAAGACGCGCCCGAGGACGCGTCCGGGGACACACACGGGGACACGCACGGGGACGCGGGCGAGCGCCCCGAAGCGGACGCGGCCGCGCCCGCGCCTTCCGGCAGTTGAGAACGGCCCCCCGGTCCTGCGCCACTCCGTCAGGCACTTCCGCAGCCCTCAGGGGATAAAGCTTTTTCCGATCCTGCCGAAAGAGCCAGAGAGGACGCGGCCACGCCAGCCCGTCCGGTCCCGAACCGACGCCCGCAAACGCGCCCCCGGCGCACGTCGGTTCCCAGCGCACACCGGTTCCAGCGCACACCGGTTCCAGCGCACACCGGTTCCAGCAAGGAAGACGCCATGTACGCACCTCGCACCGAAGATCCCCCGGCAGCCTCCGCGCGGACGCAAGCCGCTCCGGCCGCAGCGCGGCGCAGGCCGTTCGTCCCGGTCCCGTCCCTCCTGGCGGCCGTTCTGGCCCTCGCCCTCTGCGCGGCGCTGCCCCTTCCGGCCCAGGCCGCACTCAACTTCATGGGCGACGCGCGCGTGGCGGTCATGGACAGCGGCAGTCCGGAGGCGGCCGAGCAGGCCGCCGTGCGCCAGGCCGGCGAACAGGCCATGCGCAAGGCCCTGACCTTCCTGCGCAAGAACTTCATGGTCCGCCAGATGCGCATGGACAAGCTGGTGCTGGCCAAGCTCGTCAAATACCATTTCCCCGCCCAGGTGGTGGACAAGCGCGAATTGACCACCGGCCGCGGCCCCACGGCCAGGGCCCGGGTCAAGATTCCCATCGAGATGTCCCAGTTCCAGGAGGCCATGCGCCAGTGGGCGGCCACGGGCGGAGCCTACCTGGACCAGCCGCAGCTCGCGCAGGCCCCGGCCGGAGCCGCCGTCGCCGGGCAGGCACCCACGCTCGCGGGCCCCTCCCTGGCCCCGGCTCCGGCGGCGCCCGCCGTCCCGGCCCCGGCTCCGGCGCAGGAGCCGGGCGGCTCCTTTGCCCTGGCCGCGCCCAGCCCGGCCCCGGCTCCGGCTGCGCCCGCCATGGCCGCTTCGGCGGCCCCGGCAGCCCAGGCCCCGGCAGCCCAGGTCCCGGCCGAACGCGACCTGGCCCCGGCGGCACAGCAGGTTCCGGCCGTCGCCGAAGCCGCTCCGGTGGAATCTCCGGCCCCCGCGGCCGTGGCCCAGGCCCCGGCGGCCCAGGTCGCGTCGGCAGTTCCCGCCGCGCCGGTTGCGCCCGCCGCAGCGGCCGCACCGGGCTCACCGGCCGCTCCGGCCACGCCGGAACAGACCGCCCAGGCCGCCGCCCAAGCGGCTGCGGACGCCTCGCCCTTTGTGCCGCGCATCGTCAACGAGGCGGCCTCCCACGAATTCGGCGACCTGGACGCGCCCGCGGGCGACATGGACGAAGCGGCCGCGCCGCAGCAGGCCAAGCCCTTGGAGCGCATGACCTCCAAGGAGCTCGTGCACTCCACGGCCCGGCTCTGGGACGAGGAAAGCGGCCGGTACAACGACCCGGAGCAGGCCCTGAACCTGACCTACCGCGCCGTGGTGCGCACGCCGGACGCCGCCGTGCCCTACAACAACGAGGGCGCGGCCCTGCACGACCTGGGCCGCTACAAGGAGGCCGTGACCGCCTACACCAAGGCCGTGAACGCCGATCCCCTGTTCGCCAAGGCCTTCAACAACCGCGGTTTTTCCGAGCACTTCCTGCGCGAGTACGACAAGGCCGTGCAGGACTACTCCAAGGCCATCCAGATCGATCCCAGGTACGCGCAGGCCTACCTGAACCGGGGCTTCGCCTACAAGGAGCTGGGCCGCTCCGGCGACATGTGCGCGGACTTCACCTCGGCCTGCTCCCTGGGCCAGTGCGGCGTGATCGAGGCCGCACGCACCCAGAAGGCCTGCCCGTAGGAGCCGCCATGCGTTTGTTCGCCCGTCCCTCCCAACTCCGGCGTGGCCCGGCCCGCCGCGTTGCCGCCGGTGCGGCGCAACGGTTGGTTCCGGCCCTGCTGCTCGGGCTGGCGCTCGTCGCGGCCGCGGGCTGCGCACCGCAGCGCGCCGCGCAGCCCATGCGGGTCGTCCCCGGGGCCACCGCCCCCGCGGTTCGGCCGCACCAGACGGCGGCCCGCCTCCTGGACGGCGCGACGCCCACCCCAAAAACCGGCGATGCGCCCGCCGCACAGACCACCACACAGACCGCTGCCCAGCCCGGCGCAGGGGCCGCCGCAGGGGTCGCGAACGCCACCGCAGCCGCCCCGGCCGATCCGGCCGTGGACAAGGCCACGGGCCGCCGCGTGCCCCTGTCCGCCGAACGCGTGGCCGAGCTGGGCACGCAGCGCGTCAAGGAACTGCGCAAGGCCGCCCTGGCCCGCGCCATCGCGGCGGACGCAGCCACAGGAACGAAAAAGGGGACCCCGGCCAAGGCCGTCGGCCCCACGGTGCCTCTTTCTCCCACCCAGATCCAGGGACTGAGCAACGTAGGCGGCTACACCGACAAGATCATCGATCCGGCCGACGAATTCGGCCGTCCGCCCGAACGCCTGACCACCTACAAGCGCTCGGAAAACATGGGCGCCCTCGGCCTCGTGGGCGCGCTCTTCTCCACGACCTGCAAGAACGGCGAACCAGGCCTGGACCTGAACTTCCACAACCAATTGGGCCCGCGCTGGTGCCTGCACGATCCCCTGGGCTTCCCCACCGACTGCGTCGGCACACGCGAGGAAGCCCTGGCGGCGGCCTGCGCCAAGGTCGAGGCCGCCGCCCCCCCGGCGCCCGACAACGCGCAGGAAGATGCGAACGCCATGGGCCAGGACGCCGTGCAGCAGCAAGCCGCCGCCGAGGACGCCCCGACGACGCGACCTGCGGCCAACGCCCAGCAGCCCGCCCCCACGACGGCGGATGCCCGGACGGCCCAGCCCGACGGCGGAGCGGAGAACTCCGACGGCGAGGGCGGCTTCTTCTCCTCCATGCTCGGGCTCGTCGGACTTTAAGTCCGGTCCGGCCTCCTCCCCTCGACCTTTCCGCCCCCCCCCGCGGGCCCCTTTGCCCCCGCGTCCCGGCCATGCGCGCCCGGCCCGGCATGGGCCTCGCGGCACACGCAATTTCCCGCCCCAAACCGTAAAGGGATTCCGCGCCGCGCCGATACGAGGGTTGACGCCCTTGTCCGGCGTCCCGCTCCGGCGGAACAATCGGCTCCGGCGCTCATGCCGGACCAGCGCAGAGAACCATGAAACGCGAACGCCCCGCTCCGTCCCGGCGCACGGCGCCCACCCCGGGCCCCGTAGCGCCCCCCCGACCGCAGCCTCGGCTTGCGTCCCTGGCCCTTGCGCTCGCGCTGACGGCCGCCCTGTTCCTCGCCGTCGCGTGCCCGGCCCTGGCCGCGCCCGACACGGCCCCGGCCCCGACGGACCTGGACGCCCCGGTGCAGGAAGGCGGGGCCAGGAAAACCGACCCGGTCCTCTCCGAAAAGAACCTGCTGATCCTCAACCTGGCCGTGGACGACATGTTCCTGTACGAGGGCATGCTCGGCTACGACGACGGCAAGCAGGTCTTCCTGCCCTTCGAGACCTTCGTGGAGGCCATCTCCTTCCCGATCACCACGTCTACGGACCTCCAAGAGGCCACCGGCTGGTTCCTGGACGAGAAGAACACCTTCCGGCTCAACAGGCGCGCAGGCCAGGTGGAGATCGCCGGAACGATCCACTCGTTTCCGGCCTACCAGGTGCGCGACGACGGATTCGGCCTGTACGTCTCCACCCTGCTGCTCGCCAAGTGGTTTCCCATGGAGATCAACGTCAGCCTGTCCAAGCTGCGCGTCACCCTGAAGCCTTCCCAGCCGCTGCCCATCCAGGAAAAGCTCGCGCGCAAGCACGGGCGGCGGACCTCCAAGCCCGGCAGCTATTCCGTGAACCTGCCCCTGCGCGGCATGGACTACGAGTTTTTCTCCCTGCACGGGCTGGACACGAACTTCAGCAACAACATCAACAAGCACGAAAACAAGGACGAGACCACCTCGACCAACCGCTACGCCCTTACCTACACCGGCGACCTGGCCTTCATGAGCACCAAGGTCTACGCCTCGGGCAAGGACGACACCGACGACAACTACCTGGAGACGCTGCGCATCACCGGCGAGCGCGTGGACCCGACCGGCCAGATGCTCGGCCCCCTGGGCGCGACGCGCGTGGTCCTGGGCGACGTGGACACCGTGCGTTTCCCGGGCCAGGGCATCCGCTCCAACGAGCGCGGCATCTACGTGGAAAACCGCGCCCTGGGGTCGAACAACCTCTACGACACCACCACCGTCGTGGGCGACAGCCTGCCCGGCTGGGACGTGGAACTCTACCACAACCAGCGGCTGCTCGGCTCGGTCACCGTGGGCGACGACGGCCGCTACGAGTTCCCGGACATCCAGCTCTACTATGGCCGCAACGACATCATGCTCAAGTTCTACGGCCCCCAGGGCCAGAAGCGCACCGAGACGCGCACCGTGGACGTGGGCCGCGAGATGATCGCCCCGGGCAAGCTGGAGTACGGCCTGTCCCTGATCCAGCAGAACAGCCAGACCATCACCTACAAGGAACTGCCGCGCGGCAAGGATGACAACGCCGTCATGGGCACGGCCCTGTTCAGCTACGGCCTCGCGGACTGGGCCTCGGTGTTCACCGGCGTCAACAGCATCCAGCTCGAGAACGAGCGCCACAACTACGTCTACCTGGGCACCAGCCTGCTCGGGCCCGACCGGCTCTACTTCCGCGCCGACGGCCTGGTGGACACCTACGGCGGCCACAAGGCGCAGGCCACCCTGACCAAAGGCTTCGACTTCTTCAGCCTGAACTTCAAGCAGGAGTCGTTCTTCGACGACTACGACGACCAGAGCCTGGTGGCCAGCGAACGCCTGCGCCACCGCACTTCCGCGGGGTTGGATTTCGCCGGCGTGTCCCTGACCGACGACATCGGCCTGGGCAACAACCTGGGCTTCGTGCGCACGGAATACGCCGACAGGACGGACTACACCCTCGGACACACGATCTCCGCCCTCATCGCCGAGGATACCCACCTGTCGCATGGCTTGTCCTCCACGGGAACCGGCAAGGACGTGCAGGAATTCAAGAACATCACCGGCTCGGTCCTGCTGCGCGGCGACTACGAATTCGAAAACCACCCGGGCCTGGGACGTATCGAGCTCTACAGCGAAATGGGCTACACGCTGCGCCCCACGGTGCACCTGGGCTACTACGACCTGCGCTACACCCAGCGCTGGAGCCTCACGGACCACGTCGGCGCCTTCTTAAGCTACCGCAAGCAGCACGACAGCGAAAAGGACCCGTACAATGCCTACGGCGGGGGCCTGGACATCACCCTGGGCAGCCTGGTCATCTCGCCCGCCCTGTCCTACTCCGACGCGGGCTATTTCGAAATGAACACCAACTTCAACATGTCCCTGGGGCTGGATCCCAGGACCGGCGTACCCACCCCGGACGAGCGCAACATGGCCCTTTCCGGCGGCGTGTCCGTGCGCGTCTTCCTGGACCGCAACTACAACTACGTCTTCGACGAGGGCGACGAGCCCCTCAAGCGCGTCTTCGTCAAGGCCACCCAGGTCGGCGCCAGGGAGCGCACCGACGACTCGGGCGTGGCCGCCCTGCTCGGCCTGCCCAGCTACCGGCCCGTGGACATCGAGATCGACAAGGGCAAGGACTGGAACTACTTCTGGTCCACCGTGACCGAAGGCGACGCCGTGTACGTGCGCCCGGGCAAGACCTACGTGCTCGACTATCCCGTGCAGGTCACCAGCGAGATCGACGGCAACGTCTTTCTTGCCGACGGCGGGACACCGGTGCAGGTGCCCAACCTGCCCCTGGAACTGGTGGACGCCTCCGGCGTGATCCAGGCCACGGCCAAGGCCGCGGCGGACGGCTTCTACATCTTCCGCCAGGTGCGGCCCGGAACCTACGTGGTCCGTCCCGCGCCCGACTACCTCATGAAGCACGGCCTGTTCGCCATGCCCTCCCCGCCCGTCAAGGTTTCCGGCAAGGGCGAAATCAAGAGCTGGACGGACCTGGCCCTGTACCAATCCAAGTCCGAACTCATCGCGGCCTCGCCCAAGCGGTTCACCGAGCGTTCGCCGGACCTGGCCGTGGAAAAGGGCTTCTCGGCCCAGTCCCTGAGCTTCGGGAATGCGCGCATGGGCCAGGCGGGCCAGGCAGGCCAGGACGACGGCGGGTTCGTGGCCCAGAAGGGCTTCACCTCGTTCACGGCCGCTCCGGCCACCGCCTTCGCCGCTGCCGCCCCAGGGCAGGCCTTCGGCGTGCACCTGGCCTCCTACGTCTCAGAGGACAACGCCCTGGCCGCCATCGACGGGTTCAAGACCGAATCGCCGGAGCTGTTCGCCGACGTGAACTTCCGCATCGTCCCGGTGCAGGTGCCCGATCGCGGCACCTTCTACCGGGTGATCGCCGGTCCGCTGGATCGGGCCCGGGCCCTGGCCCTGGGCCAGACCCTGCGCGGACGGCAGGTTTCCGCCGAAGTGGTGGAGATACCGCAATCGTGATGACCCGCCGAGGCCGCGGTTCCGTCGGGACGCGGCCCGGCCACAAGGAGATGCACCATGCGCAGCACACCAGCCCTGCTCCTGCTCCTCGCCGCCCTCGCGGCCGCGTCCGCGGGCTGCGCCACCGGCCCCCGGGGCGCGAGCGCCGGTTTCCGGGTCCCGCCCGCGGCGGACAAGGTCGCCCACTCCACGCGCAGTTCGAAACGCATCGTGCGCACCTGCGAATTCGAGAAGAAGCAGAAGGGCGTGTTCGACAACTACAGGGTCTCGCTCTACACCGTGACCTGCATGAACGAGGAGCATGGAGACCACTACATTTATCCCTTCGAGGAACAATGGTGCGTCTATCACCTGCTGATGAAGCCCGACTGCCACGCCGGCCTGGACGAGGCCATGCAAGCGGTGTGCGCGGACCCCGAGATCCGCTCCAAACGGCGCACCACGGTCGCCACGGACGGTTCCCCCAACAGCCCCAGCCTGTTCTGATCCACCCGCGCGGCGCGCGGCTTCCCCATGGAGCCGTGCGCCGCGCAACCGCCCCATCCCTGCGCCATCCACCGCCAACAACGGCCGCCCTCTCGTAGCCGCCGCCATGCCGCGGCCTTGCGACCGGCCCCGCGCGTCTCCGGTTCCGGCAGGCCCTTCCCACGGCCGCACGGCGGCGCGCGCCCGGCGACGGTCGGCGAACGAGCCGCCGGCTTCGCGGGAGCCGCCAACGGGCGACGCAAGGCAAGCGCTGGGCACGCCGCGGCGCCCAGGAACATCGAAAGGCCCGCCCCGACACACGTGTCGGGGCGGGCCTTGTTCTGCGTCCGGCGCGCCGCGGCCGGGATCGTTGCCCGGCCGCGGCGGCCTCGGGGTGCGGGCGCTAAAGATTGAACGTGCTCGAGGCGAGCACCTCGCCCTGGTCGCCCTCGGCGTCCTGATACAGGACCTCGATGCTGCCGCCGGCCAGGGACTTGAGCGCCTCGCCGGACTTCAGGTCCAGGGGCACCACGATCTCCAGGTTCTCGTTGGGATAGTAGATGGGGATGCCCGGAAGCCTGCCGAGCAGGCGGCCCTTGGCGTCGCCGGGCCGCTTGTAGATCACGCTCACGTCGCCGAAGGTGGAGCGGTTGCCGCTGCGCTTGAAGCCCACCTTGAGGCCCGGCGCGCCGGGCTTGCCCTTGGGCGAGGCGAAGGTGGCTCCGGTCACGGCGACCTTGGCGCTGGACTCGCCCACGCGCACGAACACCGGGATGGAGATGCCCACGTAGATGTCCAGGATCGCGGCCTGGTCGCTGCCGCCCTCTCCGGTGCCCAGTGCCGCGGCCGAGGAATCCAGCGGCGTGGGCTGCACGGACATGTGCAGCCGGTATTCGCCGTCCGGCAGCCCCTGCGGTGCGCGATAGACAAGGCGCACGACCTGGGTGCCCTTGGGCGCCAGCGTGGCGCGGCGCGGGGAGAAGCGGATCATCTTTTCGGCCAGCTCCTGGCGCTTGGTCTTCTGCCGAGCCGGGGACAGGGTGCCGTCGCCCGCCTGCATGTAGTGCTCCGTGTCGACCTCGTAGCTCAGCCGCTCGTTGGACAGGCTGATGACCTGGATGTCCTGGGAGCGGTGACGGTCGTCGAGCACCACGCGGGTCGGCGTGACCACCAGGGAGACTGACCCGGCGTGCGCAACGGCGGCGCCGAGCACGATGGAAACGAAGAAAGCGGACAGGACGAGGCGGAACGGATGCGAGCGGATCAAGCGACCTCCTGGAAACGCGTGGCGCTGGTCACAACGCGTCAGTTGATGACCAGATTGACGTTCACGGAACCGGTGTACGTTCCGGCGCGCTGGCCGACCTTCAGGTCGAGCCGCCCTCCGTAGTACAGGTCGAGGTTGCCGTAAACCGTGACCCCGGAGGTCATGGACCGCTCCTGCATGAAGTAGAGCCGCATGGAGTCCACGATGGTGCCGCCGTCGTAAAGATACAGGCCGGCCGACGAGGGGAAGTTGACGGTGACGTTCTCGCCCCCGGCCGTGGAGTTGGTCATGACGCGGATCATGCCGCTGTAGCCGTTGTTGAGGAACGTGACCGTGCCGCCGCTGACGACCGTCGCTTGCGCATACCCTGTGCGGGCGTCGATTTCAAGGGTTTCAGAGGTGCCGGTGGGAATGATGCGCCCAAAGGACATGGGCTGCACGTAGACGGCGTCGAAGGCCAGAAGGCCTTGACCCCCTGGCCACAGGAGGATGGAGAGAGCCATCGCTCCTGCGGCCGCGGTGAGGGCCAAGGCCTTCTTTAGAGCCATCGTTGGTCGCGTCGGTTAGTACGTGACCGTCACGGTCAGGGTACCGGTGTAGGTGCCGGCTTCCTGGGTCGCGCCCACGTTCAGGCGTCCGCCGACGTAGAAGTCGTTGGCGCCGGCCGCGACGACGCGGGCACCGAGCTGCGAGTTGTCAGAGATCCAGTCGACGGTCATGGACGGAGAGCCCAGGGCGCCGGTGCGGATCTGTGTAGAGTTGGTAGCCGTAATGGTGACGTTGCCAGCAGCGGCGGCGGTGACGGTGATCACGCCGGCGACCGGGGCGGTGGAAGTGGTGATGGTCACACCGTCCTCGGCCAGGGCGTTGCTGAAGCCCGCCGAGCAGTCCAGCGTGGCGTTGCCGCCGGTGATCGGGATCAGGGACCCGAAGTTCAGACCCGTGGTCGTAACGGCCGACACGAGGTCGATGACTTCCGCGCTGACGTCCATGGCCGCCGTCCTGGTACCGGCATTGGCGACCCCGAAGGTGCCCAAAACGCTCAGGCACACAACAACTGCCAAAATCTTCGACAACTTTTTCATACGACCCCCCTCCTCCTTTGGATAGGTTTTGGATTTGGAACCGATTTTAAGTAAAATGCAAGGCCTCTGTCAATACCGAAGAATCTTGCAGCATCCCCATACAGAAGACGCGTCACATTCGCTTTGCATTCCCGCTGCGCCGAGTTGCAGTCCTGTGGCGATTTTCACCATCGCTGCTGCGCTCCCGCACCGGGGGCGGTCTTCGCCTCCTCCTTCAAAGAACCTGCGGCCCTTTGCCGCCGCCAATGTGGAGGCTATCCGTTACTTATCCTTTTCGACCTGGACAGCCTCCATCTTAAGGGAAGCAAAACTTTTTTTGATTTTTTTTTCTTACACTTCGATATAATTGGTAAATTTTTTTCATTTTTTGCCGCCAAACCCCTAAGGCGCCAGGCCCACCAGCCCGTTGCGGCGCACAGCGACCTTCCGGAAAACCCGATTTCCGCCCGTAGGGCCGTGAACCGGCACGCGCGGGGCATCCCCAGAAAACAAGAAGAACGAACCACCAGGACCCGGCCCGCGGAGCGCGCTCCGGCGGACGGCCCCGTGTCGGCGCATGGCGGCGGCGAGAGAGGAGGAGAAAGAGGAGGAACGAATGCCGACGGGAGGCGGACCATATCCCGCCGCGCGGGACAAGGCAACCGCGTTATACGCCGCGAGCCCGACCGGCCTAGGCTCCGGCCAGGGCGAAACGGACTTGGCCCGCGGCGATGGACCACATGGTCAGGGCCACGAGGCCGTCGAGCACGCGCCAGGAGACCGGCCGCCGGAAGACCGGGGCCAGCCGCGCCCCGCCCAGCCCCAGCCCCAGAAACCAAATGCACGAGGCGCTCATGGCCCCCACGGCAAAGGCCCAGCGCGCCGCGCCCTCGAAGGAGGCGGACAGCCCGCCCACCAGGACCACGGTGTCCAGGTAGGCGTGCGGATTGAGAAAGGTCACGGCCAGGGTGAAGAGCACGGCCGAGCGCAGGGTGCGCTCCCCGCTTTCGACTTCCAGGCAACCGCCGCCGTGCAGGGCCGCGAGCGCGGCCCGCGCCCCGTACCAGCCCAGGAACGCGGCCGCGGCCCAGGCCATGCCCACGCGTAGCGCGGGCGCGCCCCCCACGGCCGCCCCCACCCCGGCCACCCCGGCGCTGATGAGCAGCACGTCGAAGAGGCAGCACAGCAGCGCCACGGCCACGTGATGGTTGCGCCGCAGCGCCTGCGCCAGCACAAAGGCGTTCTGCGCCCCGATGGCCACGATGAGCCCGCCCCCGGTCCCGAATCCCTGCATGAACGGCATGAGCATGTCGCACTCCTTGTGCGCATGGTCTAGCCGGGAGCTTTCCGTAAGTAAAATTTATAATTGTTGACTCGCATAAAAAATGCTAATGGCAAAACATGCTCGACTACAAGCTGCTGGAAGCCATGGCCGCGGTGGTGCAGGAAGGCGGATTCGAGCGGGCCGCAACGGTGCTGCACCTGACCCAGTCCGCGGTGTCGCAGCGCGTGCGGCTGCTGGAGGAGCGCGCCGGGTCCGTGCTCCTGGTCCGCGCCACGCCGCCGCGGCTCACGCCCGCCGGACGCGCGCTGCTGCGCCACTACCGGCAGGTCTGCCGCCTGGAACAGGACCTGGCCAGCGCCCTGCCGCTGGCCGGGGGGGAAGGCCGGGCCGAGTTGCGCGTGGGCGTGAACGCCGACAGCCTGGCCACGTGGTTTCTGGACGCGGTGCGGAAATTCGTGGAGCGCGAAGACGTGCTGCTGCAGCTTTCGGTAGACGACCAGGACCAGACCCACCGGCTCCTGGCCGATGGCGAGGTGGCGGGCTGCGTGAGCGCCCTGGCCGAGCCCGCGCGGGGCTGCCGCGCCGTGCGCCTGGGGCGCATGGACTACCGGCTGCTGGGCTCGCCCGCCTACGCGGCGCGCTGGTTTCCCGACGGAATCACGGCCGAGGCCGCGGCGCGCGCGCCCTTTCTGTTCTACAACCGCAAGGACGACCTGCAGAACAAGTTCCTGCGCCGCGCCCTGGGTGCGGCGCCCGAGCGGCTCAACGTGCACTACGTGCCCTCGCCCGAGAAGTACGCGGAGTTCATCGCCGCGGGGCTGGCCTGCGGCAGCCTGCCGGACCAGCAGTCCCTGCCGTACGTGCTGGAGGGCAAAATGGTGGAACTGAGCGCGGCCCCCGAGTCCGTGGACCTTTATTGGCACTGCTGGGACCTGGACTCGGACCTCCTGCAGCGCTGCACCGAGGCCGTGGTCCGGGGCGCGCTGGAAAGCCTGGAGCAGTAGGCGGACCGGGCCGCCTCTTCTATAAGGATACGATCGCGCCCGGCTCAGGCCTTGGGCTCCGCGGCGGCCCCCCGCGCTCCATCGGCCGGAAAAAGGTGCTGCAGAAGGCGCAGCAATTCGGCCTTGCGCACGGGCTTGGAGAGGTACTCGGTGCAGCCCGCCTCCAGGCAGCGCGCGCGGTCCTCGACCTTGGCGTGGGCCGTGAGCGCGACCACGGGCACGCGCCCGGCCGGTCCCGGCAGCCCGCGCACCAGGCGCGTGGCCGTGTATCCGTCCATGGCCGGCATCTCCATGTCCATGAGCACGCCGTCGAACCCGCCGGAGCGCAGCAGCGCCACGGCGGCCTCGCCGTTTTCCGCCGCCTCCAGGACGAAGCGCGTGCCGCGCAGGAACGCCCCCACCAGCACGCGGTTGCTCTCCACGTCGTCCACCAGCAACAGCCGCACGGGCGGGCCCGTGACGGCCGCCGCGGGCGTGACGGGTGCCGCCCCGAAGGCGGGTTCGGGCACGGGCTGCGCTCCGGGCGGCGCGGGCTGGATGTCCAGGCGGAAGGCGAAGAGGGAGCCCGCGCCCGGGCGGCTGGTGGTTTCCATGGAACCGCCCATGAGCTCCACCAGGCTCCTGCTGATGGCCAGCCCCAGGCCGGTGCCGCCGTAGGTGCGCGTGGTCGAGGTGTCGGCCTGGCTGAAGCGGTCGAAGAGCTCGTCGATGCGCGCGGGGTCGATGCCGATGCCGGTGTCCGCGATCTCGAAGCGCACGCCCACGCGGCCGCCGGGTCCGCCATTGGCCCCTGCGGCCGGAGTGGCGTCAAGTGCGGAGTCTGGGCCATCGTCCCGACGCACATGCACGCGCACGCCGCCCTGGTGGGTGAACTTCACGGCGTTGCCCACCAGGTTCACGAGCACCTGGCGCACACGCACCGCGTCGGCCATGACCAGGTCGGGCACGTCGGGGTCCTTGGTGCACTCCAGATAGATGCCCTTTTGCCGCGCGCGCAGCAGGAGCATGTCGCAGACGCTTTCCAGGATGGCGGAGAGGCTGCACGGGGCCGTGTCCAGCACGAGCTTGTCGGCCTCGATCTTGGAGATGTCGAGGATGTCGTCGATGAGCGCGAGCAGATTCTCGCCCGAGGTGCGCAGCATGCGCACCAGGGCGCGCTGGTCCCGGCTCAGGGGGCTGTCCTCGAGCAGGTCCGCCACGCCGACCACGGCGTTCATGGGCGTGCGGATCTCGTGGCTCATGCGCGCCAGGAACTCGGTCTTGGCCTGGCTGCGGGCCTCGGCGGCCTCGCGCTCGCGTTCGGCCTGCTCGACCTCCTTGCGCTCGGTGACGTCGATGACCATGCCTTCCAGGTGCTTGAGGCCGCCCTTGCCGTCGCGCACCACGCGCGTGCTGTTGGAGAGCCACACGAACGAGCCGTCCCTGCGCCGGGCCTGGAGCTCGAAATGCTCCACCCGGCCGGTGCGGTTGAGCTCCTCCATGAACCGGGCGCGGCACGCGGGGTCGGCGTAGTAGTCCGTGGCGATGTCCTGGATCTCCTCGACCATCTGGTCCGGCGAGTCGTAGCCGAGGATGTGGGCCATGGCCGGGTTCACGGTGATGAACCGCCCGGCCATGGTGCTCTGGAAGATGCCTTCCACCGCGTTCTCCACGATGCCGCGATAGTTCTCCTCGGCGCGGCGCAGCCCCGTGACCAGGTCGCCGATGTCGTCGGACATGGCGTTGAAGGCCATGGCCAACTGCCCCAGCTCGTCCCGCGAGCCCACGGGCAGGCGATGGTCCAGCCGCCCGCCCTGAAAGATGCGGATGCCCCGGATCATGCGCGTGATCTTGCGCGTCAGGGTGGAGGCCATCCAGATGGCGATGAGGATGACCACGCCGACCATGACCGCGGTGGACACGGTGATGTCGCGCGAGGTGCGCGCCAGGGAGGAGGCCAGCAGTTCCTGGGTGTCCCTGTTCTGTTCCTCGAGCTCCTCGCCGTATTCGTTGACGATGGCGCCGAGGCGCGTGGCGGATTCGGTGGCGGGCTTGTGGAACTCGTGCACGTTGGCCCCGATGGTCACGAAGCCGAAGCCCTGGGGCGTCTCGCCGTAGGGGCCGGTGTAGTAGGGGATGGCCGCGGCCGTGGTCAGCTTCCACAGCCCGCTCCAGAAGATGACGAAGGAGCCCGAGCCGCCGAAGCGGGTCAGGTTGTTCCACCCCGTGCACTGGGGCGCGAAGTTCAGGTAGCGGCAGTCCAGGCCCACGAAACCGGAACGGGTCTGCTCGGGCGAGGGATTCCTGTGCAGGGACTGGTCCCGGTACCAGGGCAACCCCGCCAGGAAGCGCGACACGGGCTCGCGGCTCTTCCTCCAGGCCTCGTAGTCCTTGTCCTCCAGCCAGGGCAGGGCCGGTTCCCCGGTGGCCGGGTCGTAGCCCACGATGAAGTAGTCGCGGGCGTGGGAGACGTTGCGGCCCTTGCGGTCCCAGATGAAGGCGTAGTTGCCCGAGGCCGCGTCGGAGATGGTCGTGTAGCGCTCGTCCGTGGGCAGGATGTGGTCCGTGAACTCCATGATGTGCGTGTGGTCCAGGGCCAGGGTCACCCAGCCGATGCGCCGGCCGTCGCGGACCACGGGCGCGGCCCAGCGCACGATGCCCTTGAAGCGCTTGCCCACGGGGTTTTCCTTGCCCGCGTAGCCCGCCTCCTCGGGCGCGAAGGGCACGCCCGCTGCCGCGGCGCGGGCCGGAGTGTAGGGGCCGATGACCGGGCTGGGTACGTAGGGGCCGATCACGTCGGAGACGTAGATTTCGCCGGGCGCGAGCTTTTGCAGGGCCGGAAAGTAGCGCTCGGCCTTGCAGTAGGTGTGCTCGGGCCGCGAGACGTCGCGCAGCCCCGCGGGCAGGAGGTCGGAGGTGCGCACCTTGATGCGCTCGCGGCCCGCAAGGTCCACGAAGGTCATCTCGGCGTAGAGCGGGCGGTCCTCGCCGATGCCCGGATCCTCGGGCGGGCGGGAGTGGAAGTCCTTGCTGTTGTCGGGGTTGCCGGCCACGACCACGGTCCGGGGTTCGTCGGATTCGGTCGCCGGAATCCAGCGGTCGCCCTCGGGGCTCAGCTTCCAGGGCCGGTGGAGCATGACCGTGCGCCGCAGCGGGGCCAGAAAGGCGCGGTAGGCCGCCTCGCCGACCGGGAGCGCGGCGGCCTGGCGGAGGTCGTCGTCGCGGGCGTAGAGGAAGTCGGCCACGCGCCGGGCCGTGTCCGTGGTCAGCCGCTCGATGGCCTCGCGCGACTTGTCGTCCAGGGCGCGGATGGAGTCCTGCACCGCGGTGCGCCCGATCTCGGAGACGACCCGGCGCGTGTCCTGGCCGAGTTGGCGGCTCTTCTCCTGCATGGTCGTGCCCAGGGACGCGATCTGGTTCCAGGCGAACCAGGCCAGCACGACCAGAGGCAGCACCTTGATGAGAACGAAAATGGCGACGAGCTTGGTCCGGATGCCGGGCGAGCGCTTGAACCTCATGAACGACCTCGTGGGCGTGGGACGACGGGGCGGCTCCGGAGGGCCCCTCTCCCCCCGAACCACACGGACAGACAATTCTTAAGATATAGCCCGCAACCGAATAAAAAGGCAATGATCTTGTAAAGATAATCGGACAGCGCCACCGGGGCGCGGGCCGTGGCGAAACGGCGGAAAGCGGGACGCCAGGAACCAGGCCGATCAAAGGCGGAAGGGGGCGTGGCCAGGGCCGTGCGGGAGGCCGCCGCACGGCAGGGCGGATGCGGCGGGCACACCTTACGGCAGGGACGGCAAGCGCAGCTCGTGCATGGGCAGGATCGTCGCGCCCAATCCCTTGACGCGCTGGATGGAATCCCAGGCGGCCAGTGCGTCGGTGTGCACGCCGGGGCAGATGGCCGGGCCGTTGGCCGGGAAGTTTTCGGCGTTGCAGCAGAACCCGGTGATGGCCGCGACCCCGGCGGCGGTGTCCACGAGCACGGTCATGCACCCGGGCGTGTGGCCGGGCGAATGCAGCACGCGAATGCCGGGCAGAATTTCGCCCTCCTCGCGGACCACGTGGAACTCCTGGTCCTCGATGAAGTAGGTGTCGTAGCGATGGTCCAGGGGATGCGGGTTGCGGCAGAAGTCCAGTTCCACGGCGTGGACGTAAAACGCGGCGTGGGGGAAGAGACGGTTGTTGCCGCAGTGGTCGTCGTGCAGGTGGGTGTTCAGGACCACGTCCACGTCTTCGGGCGCGAGGCCCTGCGCGGCCAGGGCCTCGGTGAGCGGCAGGGGCGTGAGCCCGGTCTGCTCGGTGAACCCGGCCGGAACCATGAACTCGTCCTCGTCCAGCCCGGTGTCCACGAGCACGGTCTTTTCCCCGCGCAGCAGAAAGGCCCAGATGGGCAGCCAGATGGACCGCCCGTAGCCCCGCTGGTAGGTCATGATGCCCTGGTCCGGATTGCGCGCGCCGGTGAGCAGCGGGGTGATGGAATAGGTCATGGTCGGCATTTCCTCCAGTCGGCGCGGTCGGCGGATGGCGGTCGCGCGCCCGCGCCCTGGACGCGCGGGCGCAGCATAGCACGCCCGGGCGACCGAAAAAACCCGGCGCTGCGGTAGGGTACGCGGGCGGGACGGGACCTGTCGCAGGCGAAGAGGTACGCCCAGACGAACAAAAAAAAAAGGCCGCGACGTTGGTCGCGGCCCTTGAAATATGGCGGAGAGGGAGGGATTTGAACCCTCGATACAGGTTTAAGCCCGTATACTCGCTTAGCAGGCGAGCTCCTTCGGCCGACTCGGACACCTCTCCCGGCCTCCCGATACGCCGCCGGGCGGCTGAACGGGAACGAAATTTCTAGGCTGGGCCGCTTGGGTTGTCAAGGAAAAACCCGGCCTTCGGAGCCGGGTTGCGGGCGGCGGCGCGGCCAGGGCGCACCGGGCTTTTCCACGCCGCCCGCGTGTCCGCCGCGAATCACGCACCGCCCGGCGCGCACCGCCCGGCACGCAACGCCCCAGGACCCCGCCCCGCCGCTCCCCCATGGCGCGCCGCCCGGCCGCTGCCCGCTCGCTGCTCATGTTGCCAAGTTTCCCGGCCTGATGCATCATCCGCCCCATCCGGCCCTGCGGACCGTTCACGGGACGGACCCGCGACGTCCGCACAACACCCGACGGAGCGCCCATGCCCGCCACCCGATCGACCAGCGCCCGGCCCGCCAGCGCCCAGACCGCCACCGCCTCCCCCTCCGCCGCCGGGCGGTCCCTTGCCGAACGCCCGGCCTGCCTGGTCACGGGGTGCGCCGGATTCGTGGGCAGCCATCTGTGCGCGGCGCTGCTCGGCGCGGGGTACCCCGTGGTCGGGGTGGACACCTTCTTTTCCGGGTTCGAGCGCAACATGGACGAGTTCCGCACGCACCCGGACTTCCGCTTCCACCAGCGCTCGATCGCCGAGCCCGGGCTGCTTGCGGACCTGGTGCGCCGCCACCCGGGGCTGGCGCACTGCTTCCACCTGGCCGCCGTGGTCAGCGTGCCCTGGTCCATGGCGCATGCGGCCGAGACCATGGCCGTGAACCGCGACGCCACCCTGGCCCTGCACGGCGCGGCACGCGCGGCCGGGTTCGCCTCCTTCGTGTTCGCGGGCTCGGCCGCGGAGTACGGCGACCTGCAGGACCTGCCCCTGGCCGAGGAGGCCGCCGACGCGGCCACCCAGCTCAGCCCCTACGGCCGGGCCAAGTACCAGGCCTCGGCCCACGTGCGCGACGCGGGCTTCGGCTGCTCCCTGCGCTTCTTCAACATCTTCGGCCCGCGCCAGGACCCGTCCTCGCCCTACTCCGGCGTGATCTCCCGGTTCATCGACCAAGCCCTGGCGCGCCGCCCGCTCACCGTGCACGGCGACGGCTCCCAGTCGCGCGACTTCATCTACGTGGACGACGTGGTGCGCTGCTATTTCCTGGCCGCCGGACTGGTCGACGGCCCCGGCGGCGGGCCGAAAGGCGCGCCGCTCACCGGCGTGTTCAACGTCGGCACGGGCCGCGAAACCACGGTGCTCCGGCTGGCCCAGGCCGTGCTGGCGGCCGCGGCCGCGCCCGGGCCGTTGGAATTCGGGCCCATCCGCCCCGGCGACATCCGCCGCTCCGTGGGCGACGTGACCCGGCTGCGCGAGCGGACCGGCTTCGCCCCGCGCGTCCCCCTGGAAACGGGCATAGCGCGCACCGTGGCCTGGCTGCGCGAGCGCCGGGGCTGAAAATCGCGCGACCGCCGGGGCCGGGCCGCCCGCGCCCATGGCGTCCCTCGCCCGTCCTTCCGAAAAGAAACGCGCCCCGCAAACGCGGGGCGCGTCCTTGTTTCCGGTCGATGTTTCCGGTCGATCGCCCGGCCCGAATCCGATTCGACCCGCTTCCCGCTCCGCCCGCCTCAGGACAGCGGGCCCTTGCCCATCAGGGCGCGGGCCTGGGCCAGGTATTCCTCGCTCTTGGCCTCCTCGCCCCGGCGGCGGTAGTGCTCGGCCAGGTTCAACAACGAGCGCACGCGGCGGTTCTCCGGCGCGTCGGCGTCCACCAGCCCCGGGGCCGGGGCTCCCGCCGCCCCGCGTTCCTCCCGCCGCCCGTCCGCACTTGGGGCCGCACTCCGGGCCGCCCCCCGGGCCGCGCCGCTCCCCGCGTCCCAGCCCAGGGCCAGAATCCGCGCGATGTGCTCCATCTGCCCGTCCAGCGGAAAGTTGCACTCCACGAACTCGCGGTAGCGCTCCGGGCGGCATTCGGACGTGAGGACCATCTCCACGAACTGGTCCACGGTGTTGAACACGTACTCGGCGTCGAAGACCTCGCGCGCGGCCGGATAGTTGTGCACCACGGGCCGCAGGCCCACGGCCATGCCCTCCACCAGGTTCAGCGGATGCGCCTCGCGCATGCTCGTGGACACGATCCAGTTCTTGTCGGCAAGCCAGGCGTGCACGTCGTCGATGCGGCCGTAGAAGATGATCGAACCGGCCAGCCCCATGGCCTCGATGATGTGGCTCAGGTAGCGGCCCAGCTCGTTGACGTCCACCTCCGCGCCGATGAAGTCGCCCGCGATGTGCAGCTTGTAGCGCGGATCGCGCGCGTGCAGGGCCGCGAAGCACTGCAGCAGCAGCGGAATGTTCTTCACGTGGCGGAACATGGCCACGAAGGCGATGTCGAAGGGGTTGTTGCCGGTCTTCAGGGAAAAACGCGAGAGGTCCACGCCGTTGCGCACGATGTGCGTGCGCGTGCGGTCCTCCATGTCCGGCACCTGCTGGGCCACCAGGGAGCGGATGTATTCGGAAACGAAGATCACGTCCGAATAGCGCTCGAAGGGGATGGTCGCGGGGTAGGAGGTGAAGGCCTCGAAGCTGTGGATGCGCAGGATCTTGCGCTTGTCCGGGGCCAGGGTCGCGATCTTGGCGGCCAGGTCCGTGCCCCACTCCACCCAGATCACGTCCGAGGCCGCGACCATCCGGCGCACCGCGTCGTCGTCGAAGTAGTCGGCCAGGCGCACCTCGTGCGTGGCGGACAGCGCGCGCATGATGTCCTTGAGGAACTTGTTGTCGTTGATGTGCCCGACAAAACCGAGGCGGGCGGGAGAGCGGGAGTCGTCGTTCATGGCTGCCTTGCTGCTGGGTATGCGGGGCGCGGCCCCGTGACGGGCCCCCCTGTGACAGGCCCCCTTGATCGGCCATGCTATCAGAGCCGGGAAAGGTTTTGCAACATCCGAGCGGAGATGGCATTACCAGCACATGGCGGCGCAGCGCACGCCCCGCGTGGCGGGGCGGCCAACGCCGCCCCAACCCCGGAGATCGCCATGCCCACCATCGTGCACGTCATGGGCGCGCGGCCCAACTTCATGAAGGTGGCCCCGGTGCACCGCGCCCTGGCCGCCCTGCCCCCCGCCGGCTGGCGCACGCCCCTGCGTCAGGTGCTGGTGCACACGGGCCAGCACTATTCCGCCAACCTCTCGGACGTGTTCATCCGCCAGCTCGGCCTGCCCGAGCCGGACGTGAACCTGGGCGTGGGCTCGGGCACGCACGCCGAGCAGACCGGCGCGATCATGGTCGCCTTCGAAAAGGTGCTCGCGGACGTGCGCCCGGATCTGGTCGTGGTCGTGGGCGACGTGAATTCGACCATCGCCTGCGCGCTCACGGCCAGAAAGCTCGGCGTGCCCGTGGCCCACGTGGAGGCCGGGCTGCGCTCCTTCGACGAGAGCATGCCCGAGGAAATCAACCGCGTGCTCACGGACGCCATCAGCGACCTGCTCTTCACCACCGAGGAATCGGGCAACGAGAACCTGTGGCGCACGGGCGTGGAGCGGCACAAGATCCACTTCGTAGGCAACACGATGATCGATTCGCTCCTGCTGCAGTCCGAGGCCGCGGCCCAACGGGACACCCTGGGCGCGCTGGGGCTGGCGGCGGGCGACGCGGCGCGGGGCCAAAACGGCGCAACGGCCCGGCCCTTCGCCCTGCTGACCCTGCACCGGCCCTCCAACGTGGACCGGCGCGAGACCCTGGCCCCGATCCTGGAAGGCGTGGCCCGGCTTTCCGAGCGGCTGCCCGTGGTCTTTCCGCTACACCCGCGCACCGCGGCGCGGTCGCGGGAATTCGGGCTGGAGGGGCACTTCGAGCCCCTGGCGCGGGTGGCCCGGCGCGGCGCGGGGCTCGGCGCGTGCGACCCCGTGGACTACCTGGACATGCTCAACATGATGCGCCACGCCGCCCTGGTGCTCACGGATTCCGGCGGCGTGCAGGAGGAGACGACCTTCCTGGGCACCCCCTGCCTGACCCTGCGCGCCAACACCGAACGCCCCGTGACCGTGAGCCGGGGCACCAACGTGCTCGTGGGCCAGGACATGGGCCGGATGCAGCGCGAGGCGGACAAGATCCTTTCCGGACGCGGCAAGAAGGGCGAGACGCCGGACCTGTGGGACGGCAAGGCGGGCGCGCGCATCGCCGCCGTGCTCGCGGACCGGCTGGGCTAGGGACGCTGCGCTTGCGGACGCCGCCCCCTGAACGGACTGCCCACAGGACCGGGCGTTGCGGCGGGCGAACGCGGCATCGGCGCTCCGGCGAACCCGCCGGAGCGCGGGCACCCGGGGCTAGTCCCACATGTCCCACACGACGGTGAACTTCAGGCTGAACGACGTTTCGCGCCATGCCTGGACCGAGGCGTGTGCTGGCACGTTGTCGGCGTTGTAGATCTTCAGCAGTTCACAGCTGCTCACATAGCAGAGCCCATCGGGGTTGTAGACGCAAACGCAGACGTTCCCGCGCAGAACCTTGGTCAGGTCCAGTTGCTCGGTGCGGCGGGACTCCGGTCCGACCCGGTAGGTGGAGACGATCTTGTACCCCTCGGTCCTGAACTGATAGTCCACGGCCTTGTTCTGCAGATTGACCATCTCGACCGTGGTCATGGGTGGACCGGAGGGATTCGGCGGCTGGGCCGCGCCGCCCGCCAGGGCGGCGGGATGCGGCAGCGCGAGCGCCAGCAACGCCAGGACTGCAAGGAAACGCCAGGGGCGCACGAAAACGGAAACAAACCTCATAGGTATTCCCCCACATTTTTCGCCACGTCCTCGTTTCATATCCGATAACACCCTCCACGACAACATCTTGCCGCATCTTCGGGCGCGCGGCCTCGCAGCCCCCTTGCCGAGCCGGGCCCGGAACGGTAGACAGCGGCCATGACGCGCACCACGCCCCCGGCCTCTTCGGCCACCTCCAACAACAGCATCGCCATCCTCGATTCCGCCGACGTACTCGTGCTCGGGGCCGGGGCCTCGGGGCTGGTCTGCGCGGCGCAGTGCGCCGCGCGCGGGCGGTCCGTGCTCGTGCTCGACCACGCGGACCGCTGCGGCCGCAAGGTGCGCGTCTCCGGCGGCGGCAAGTGCAACTTCACCAACCTCGGGGCCACGGCCGCGGACTACGCCTGCGCCAACCCGCATTTCGTCAAGTCCGCCCTGGCGCGGTTCACGCCGCAGGACGCCCTGGCCTTCGTGCGCCGCCACAGGCTGCCCGTGGTGGACATGGGCCGGAACATGCTCTTTTCCGAGGACGCGAACCAGGTGGCCGAGGCGCTGCTGGCCGACGCCCTGGCGGCCGGGGCGCGCTGCGCCTTCGGCGTGCGCGTGCTCGGAGCCGAGCCCCTGAGCGAGAACCCGAACGCGCGCTTCTTGGTGCGCACGGAGCGCGGCGCTTTTTCCGGCCAGAGCCTGGTGGTGGCCACGGGCGGGCTGGCCTGGCCCCAGGTCGGGGCCACGGCCATCGGCTACGAGATCGCGCGCGCCTTCGGGCTGGGAGTGACGCCGCTGCGGCCCGGCCTGGCGCCCTTCACCGCGCCGCCGGAGCTGGCCGCGTTCTGCGCCGACCTCGCGGGCGTCTCCCTGCCCGCGCGCATCGTGATCGCGGACCGCGACGCCAGGCCCCGCAAAAAACTCCCGATCTTCGCCGCCGACCTGCTCTTCACCCACCGGGGCATCTCCGGCCCCGTGTGCCTGGACGCCTCCGTCTTCTGGACGCCCGGCGACGTGCTGCTGATCGACCTGCTCCCGGGCGCGGACGTCGCCGCCGCCTTTGCCGCGCACCGCAAGATGGCCCTGGAGAACCTCCTGGCGCGGCTGTTGCCCCGACGGCTGGCCCAGGCGCTCTGCGCCCTGCGCGGCTGGTCCGGGACCCCGGCCGCGCTCGCGCCCAAAAAGCTTGCGGAGATCGAGGCCGCGCTGCACGGGCTGCCCCTGCGGCCCTCGGGCACCGAGGGCCACGAGCGCTCCGAGGCCACCCTGGGCGGCGTGGACGTGGCGCGCATCTCCTCCAAAACTCTTGAGGCCCGCGACGTGCCGGGCCTCTACTTCACCGGCGAGGTGCTCGACGTCACCGGGCGGCTCGGCGGCTACAACCTGCAGTGGGCCTGGGCCTCGGGCTTCACGGCCGGGCAGTTCGCCTGAGCGCGGGCCGTCCAAATTCTTGACGCGGCCGCAGCGCCGCATCCCCGGCCATCTTCCGCAATGATCCCGGTGGGCAGCGGGCCGCGTTCCGCCCGCGCCACCCGGCCGCCCGCATGGCATGCATATTGAATATCGTTCAGCGCGCACGCCTGTGCGCCCTGTCTGTACGGACGGGTCCCGAGCCAGGAAGGCAAAGGGCCGCACTCCAACCGCGCGGAGAGCATCGTGAACGATTTCAGACTGCTGTATTTCGGATTCATCAACGCCACGCACCCGCAGATCCTGCGCAAGATCCAGCAGCAGTACCTGGCCGCCAAAAAGCTGCATCCGGACACGGCCTGCCTGGTGCTCGGCATCGGCGAGGACGGCTTCGACAGGTCGGCCTACGCCTTCGAATTCGTGGACGTGCGCGACTTCGGGCCGGTCCACGAGGTGGACAAGGGCGCGCTGGCCGCCCGTCTGATCCGCGCGGCGCGGCCGGACGTGGTCTACATGCGCTACCCCATCGCGGACCACCACCTTCTGGAACTCACGCGGCGCGTGGACACCATCGTCTTCGAGCACCAGTCCAAGGAACTCCTGGAGCTGCGCAGCGCCGAAAGCCCGCTGCTGCGCCAGGAGGAAATCTTCGGCACGCGGTGCATCGCGCGGGCCATGGGCATCGTGGGGGCCACGCGCGACATCGTGGACTGGGAGCTCGAACGCATCGGGGAAAAGAAGCCCTGGCACGTGCTGCCCAACGGCATCGATCCGGACTCCCTGCCCCCGTGCGGCCGCAACTTCGGTGCGCGCATCGAACTGCTGGCCCTGGCGGACTTCCGCATCTGGCACGGGCTGGACCGCTTCATCCGGGGCATGGCCGTCTATCGCGGCCCGCGCGAACTGCACGTGCACGTGGCGGGCAAGGGGCCGGAGCTGGACCGCTACGCCGCGCTCATCGCCGAACTGGGGCTGGAGCGGAACTTCACCTTCCACGGCTACCTGGACAAGGAGCGGATCACCGAGATTTCCGAACGCTGCCAGGTCGTGCTCGGCGCGCTGGCGCACCACCGCATCGGGCTGACCGAACTGTGCTCGCTGAAGAACCGCGAATACTGCCTGCGCGGCATGCCCTTCGTCTTTGCCTGCAAGGACCCGGACTTTCCGCCGGACCTGGACTTCGTGGTCAACGTGCCCGGCGACGAGTCGCCCGTGGACGTGGGCCCGGTGGTGGCCCTGGCCGAGCGCAACGAGGCCGACCCGGCCTTTTCCGCGCGCATCCGGCAGTACGCGGTGGACCATCTTTCGTGGGAAAAGAAGAGCGTCGGGCTGCTGCGCTTTCTCGGCCGACTGGCCGAGGCGCGGCGCGAGCGCACGGCCGTGGCGTCGGATCGCACAACGGCAGCCCAGGACCGCGCAGTCGTCGCGCCTGCGGCCGCCGTCCCCCGGGAGGAGACGCCGCAAGCCGCCACCGCCATGCCCGCCGCGGCGCGCCGCCCGGCGTTCCCGCCGTTCTCCATGGGCCGCACCGCGCGGCCGCTGAACGTGCTCTTCGTGCAGAACGCGCCGTGCATCCGCAACTACAAGATGGCCACGGCCCTGCGCGCGCGCGGCCACCGGGTGAGCCTGGCCTACACCCTGAAGCGCCTCTCCGAGCGCTATCCCGGGCTGTCCGACGCCACCTACGACGCGAACATTCTCGTGACCAGCTACCGCCAGCTCTGGGACCTGACGCGCGGCTACGACCTGGTGCACTGCCACAACGAGCCCGACGACCTGACCGTGGCCGCCCTGGCGGGCGACGCGCCCGTGATCCACGACACGCACGACCTCATCTCCCTGCGCGCCGGGGGCGACGCAAGCCTGGCCTATCTGGAGGGCGTGGCCAACCGGGGCGCGGCCGGGCGCATCTACACCACGCCCTTTCAGGAGCGCGAGGCGCGCGCCATGTACGGCGTGGCCGGGCCGAGCCTGGTCTTCCACAACTACGCCTCCGAGGCGAACCTGCCCGAAACCTGGCTGCCCAAGCTCTCGGCCGCCGACGGACGCACCCACGTGGTCTACGAGGGCGGCGTGGGCGGCAACGCGCACCGCGACTTCCGCGACGTGTTCGTGGCCATGGCCGCGCGCGGCCTGGCGGTGCACATCTACCCCGCCGCCTGGCGGCAGGAGCTCGCGAACTTCTTCGCCCGGGTGGACGGCGTGGAGTACCACGAGCCCGTATCCCCAAAGATCCTGATCCGCGAAATGAGCCGCTACGACTTCGGCGTGATTCCCTGGAACGTGGAAAAGGGCAACCGCCGCTTCCTGGATTCGACCATCGCCAACAAGCTCTTCGAGTACCAGGCCGCCGGGCTCCCGGTGGCCGCCACGCGGTTGGAATCCTACGCGGACTGGTTCGCCGCGCACCCCACGGGCGTGACCTTCGAGACCGTGGACGAACTGGTCACCCTGCTGCCCCGGCTGCGCGAACTGGCCGCCACCGTGGACTACGCCGCCGAACTGCGCACCTTCGAGCGCAACATCCACGAGGTGGAAACGTTCTACTACCGCATCGCGGACGGCTCCTCCCGGGCCGGGATTGCGGCCCGCCCGGCCCCTGCGTTGCGGCAGGTCCCGGGGCTGCGGGAGGCCCCGGCGGTGCGGGCGGAGCGGACGGCGCAAGGCGCGGCGGGTGTTCCCACGCGGCGCGACGTCGCTGCGGCCCCCGGAACGCCGCCGGACCGACCGGCCTCCGCCCTCGTTGCGCCGCCCCTGGCGCACGGCGACGATCCCGAGATGGCCGCGGCCTGCGCCCGGCTCGTGGGCTGGTTGGACGCCAACGGCTGGGACGGCTGGGATCCCTACGACCTGCCGGACTACCTGCTGCAGCGCGAAAAGGCCGGAAATGTTTTAAGTGAAAACGTCAAAAACGATTACAATACGTTGGAAAAACTTGATCCCGTCGGGCTGCGCAAGCGGCTGAAGATCGCCCCAAAACGCATTCCCAAGGGCCTCGGCCTGCTCCTCGGCGCGCGCGTGCGGCTCTACCGCGCCACAGGCGACGCAACGCACCTGGACGAGGCCGAACGGCTGGCGGACTGGCTCCTGGAGCATCCCAGCGCGGGGTACGAAAACCTCTGCTGGGGCTATCCCTTCGACTGGCAATCGCAAATCCTCATCCCGCGCGACACGCCGTCCGTGGTCGTATCCGCGGTGGTCGGCGACGGGCTCTGGCAGCTCTGGACCGTGACCCGCGAAAAGCGGCTGCTGCACGCCTGCGGCTCCATCTGCCGGTTCGTCACCGAGGACCTGCACCGCGACGACATGGGCGCGCAGGGCGTCTGCTTCTCCTACACGCCCATCGACGACTTCCACGTGCACAACGCCAACCTCCTCGGCGCGGAATTCCTGGCCCGCATGGGCCGCGAAACCGGCCGCGGGGACTGGACGGAACTGGCCTCGCGCGCCGCGGACTACGCCCTGGCCGAGCAGAACGCGGACGGCTCCATCTTCTATTGGGGCCGCAAGCAGGACTACGTGCCGCGCCATCTGGACCACTACCACTCGGGGTTCGAGATCCGCGCCCTGCACGGCCTGTGGCACCACCTGGGCCGCGAGGACCTGCGCGGCGCGTACCTGCGCTACCTGGACTTCTGGAAGCGCACCTACGTGCGCGCCGACGGCGCGCCGGTCTCCCGGCCCGGCGCGCCGTTCCCCGTGAACATCCACGGCGCGGCCGAGGGCGCGCTGCTCTGCGCGACCCTGGCCCCGGAGCACCCGGAGCTGCTGGCCACCGGCCGCGACATTCTGGCCTGGACCGCGGCGCACATGCAGCACGCCGAGGGCTGGTTCGGGCACCTCTGGTCGCCCGAGGCCGGGCCGGGCAAGCCGGAGAACGGCATGGACATCCCGCACCTGCGCTGGGGCCAGGGCTGGATGCTGCGCGCCCTGGCCGAATACTTTTGCGCGCGGCGCGTGCTCTCCGGCGAATGGGGCCACCGCGCCCCGGCCGGGGACGCGCCCGGCCGCAAGGCCGATCCGGACGCCGCGCTACGCACCGCCGCGGGCCGCCTGCGCGAAGCGCGCGAGCTCGCCGCCCTGGCGCGCTCCTACGCGGCCACGGGCGACGGCGCGGTGCCCGACTTCCTGCGCCGCCGCATCGAAGCCCTGGCCACGGCCGGGGAACCGGGAACGACCCCGCCGCCGCCCCCGGCAGCCGCCGCGGTACGAACGGTTGCCGATGCGCCTTCGGCGACAGCCGAATCGCCACGGGCGGCGACCGACGCGTCTTCGGCGACGGCCGAATCGCACAAGACGGCGACGGACCGCGCCCAGGCCGCCCCCCGGCCCCCCCGCGCCCAGCTCGTCATGCCCGACTCCGGGGGCCACGCCTACGGCAGCCGCGCCTGGGCCGAGACCCTGTTCGCCGGGGCCGACTCCGACCCCTGGGGGCACGACTGGCGCGCCTCGCAGCAGGCGCGCTACAACGCCGCGCTGGAGCTCGCCGCGCGCCACGTGCCGCCGGAGTCCGTCGCGCACCTGCTGGACGTGGGCTGCGCCCTGGGCCACTTCACCCTGCGCCTGCAGAACCTCTTTCCGGCCGGCGACATCCTCGGCGTGGACATCTCGGCCGAGGCCGTGCGCAAGTGCGCGGCGCTGCACAGGGACGCGCGCCTGCGCTTCGAGCGCGCCGAGCTGCCCGGGCTGGTCGTGCCCCTCAACGGCGCGTCCGCGCGCGGCGGGTTCGACTTCGTCAGCGCCCTGGAGGTCGTCTACTACGTGGGCGAGGAGCGCATCGAGCCGTCCATCGACCGCCTCTGGCAGGTCACCGCGCCGGGCGGCTGGCTGCTGGCCTCCACCTACTTGGGGCGCGGGCCCTTCCCCACGCCCGAGGTCTTCCTGCGGCGCATCGGGCGGCGCTTCCGCGTGGTCGATTCGGTCCTGCGCCACCATCAGGTCTACAACAAGTTCGAGGCCACGGTCCGCAACTTCCTCAAGGAGATCGAGGCCAACCCGGCCCTGGCGGACAGCGCGGCGGCCCGGGAATTCGTGCGCTCGGGCATGAGTATGCTCGGCGACCTGGAGATCATGGAGCGGCTCAACGCCGTGGGCCGCGCCCAGGGCGCGGCCGGGTTGTCGCACTGCATCGTGCTGGCCAGAAAGGACGAAAGCGCGCCGCGCACCGGGGAGGATCGATGATCCGCCTGAACCTGTGCGTGAGCGTGGACGTGGAGAACCCCCAGACCCCGCTCATGGAAAAGCGCTTCGCCGAGAACCGGCTGGCCGACCCGCGCACGGGCGTGCCCGCGCTCGTGGCCCTGCTGCGCGCGGCCGGAGTGCGCGCCACGTGCTTCGTGAACGTCTGCGAGCAGGCCGTGTGGGGGCCGGAACCCCTGCGCGCCGCGTGCCGCGCCCTGGCCGACGCCGGGCACGAGGTCGGGCTGCACACCCACCCCTTCTGGATGGACCCGCAACGCCGCGAGAACATGCACCAACTTCCCGAGCGCGAGCAAGAGGGGCTCATCCGCTGGGGCGCGGGCTTTCTCCGCGACGCCCTGGGGGACGGCGCGCCCGCTCCGGCCAGCCACCGCGCCGGAGCCTACGGGGCCAACGCCGCCACCCTGCGCGCCTGCGCGCGCGCCGGATTCCTGGCGGATTCCTCCACCTTCCACGGCCACCCCTTCTGCCGCGCCGTGCCCACGGCCGACGACCCGGTGCGCGCGCACGGGGTGCTGGAGCTGCCCGTGTCCTGCGTGCTCCGCGACGGCCAACGCGTGAAGGTGGACCCGGACGCCCTGGACGACGCGCGGATCGAGGCCGCGGTGGACGCGGCCGCGGCCCGCGCCGCCGCCTCCGGGACCGTCTTTGGGTCCGTCTCCGGGACCGCCCCGCGCGATTATCTGGGGCTCATGTTCCACAGCTATTCCCTGGGCCGCACGGACGACGGCTACCGCACCCTGCGCCCGGCCCCGGACAAGGTCGAGCGCCTGGTCCGGCTCCTCGGCCGGTTGGCCGCGCGGCCGGACGTGCGCGTCGTCACCCTGCGCGAATACGCCACCGCCCGCGCCGAAGGCCGGGCGGCTACCCCGCAAACCGGGCCCGGACGGGCCGCCTAGGAGCCTTTTCATGCCGCACGCCTCTTCCCCGCCCGCCGCCCCGCAACCGGCCGGACAGCGGCCGATCACGCCGGAACTGCTCGACCAGCTCCGCCGCGAACTGGGCATCCGCTTCCACGACGTCCTGCCCCAGGCCGCGCTGGGCCAGCGGCCCGAAACCGTGGTCAGCGAGGCCAACTACCGCCGCCAGGCGCAGGAATACCGCCGCGCCTTCGACACGGCCATCAAGGGCCGCCTGCGCATCAACGTGGGCGAGGGCCGCCGCGTGGGCTTCCTCTGGTTCTGCACGGGCACGCCCAAGGAGATCCGCTCGTCCATCTTCCTCGGCGACCTGTTCCGCGAGATGGGCTTCGACCCCGTGTGGATCGCCTGCGACGGCGCGCCGGTGCACTGCTTCTCCAACAGGTACGTCGCCCCCTCGGCCGCCGGGTGCGCCGCGTGCGCGCTGAAGATGCGCCAGGTGCTGGACATCTTCGGCCAACACCGCGTCCCCCTGGAGTGCGTGGCCCCCGCGGCCGCGCCGGAGATCGACGCCATGGGCCTGGAAGAGGCCCTCGCCTGGACCTACAAGGGGTTCGCCGCGGGCCGCGCGGCCTTCTATTCCAGCCTCAAGTTCACGCAGAACGACTACGCCCCGGGCCCGGAGGAACTGCTGACGATCCGCGCGGCCATGCGCGCCTACGCCAACACCTACGAGGCCGTGGCCGCGACCCTGGAACGCAGCGGAATCGACGTGCTCTTCACCGAGGGCGGGCAGTACGTGAACAACCGCGCGGCCGTGAACGCGGCCGCCGACCTGGGCCGCGACTACCTGTGCTACGAGAACTGGGGCCCCCAGCGCATCATCCTGGCCAAGGACACCTCGTGCTTCAACCAGCCCGTGGACCAGTTCCCCTTTTCCATGGACGAGGAGCAGGCCGAGGCCGAGGGCGCGCGCTACGTGGAGGACATCCGCTCCGGCAAGCTCTACAGCAAGACCTTCAACGACGAGAACGCCTCGGCGCGCGCGCCCTTCGACGACTACGTGCTGCTCATCCCCAACGTCTCCTGGGACTCGGCGGTCTGGTACTTCGATTCCGCCTTCTACCGCGACCAGTACGAATGGCTCCTGGACACCATGCGCCGCTGCACGGAGCGCGGGCTGAAGTTCGTGGTCCGCTGCCACCCGGGCGAAAAGCGCATGGCCTCGCGCGTGTACCTGCGCGACATCCTGCGCTCCGGCGTGGAACGGATTTTCGGCGGCGCGTTCGAAAACGGCGTGCAGGGCATGATCTACGGGCACGACGACGACGTCTCCACCTACGACCTGCTGGAGGGCGCGCGCAGCGCCGTGGTCTACGTCTCCACCATGGGGCTGGAACTGCCGCACTACGGCGTGCCCACCGTCGTGGTCGGCCGCCCCTACTACCGGGGCCACGGCTTCGGCCTGCACCCGGCCTCGCGGGGCGAGTACTACGACCTGCTGGAGGCCGCCCCGGCCGTGGACGAGGCCGAGAAACGCAACCTGCACGTCTACCTGGCCAAGCTGCGCAACCGGCTGGTGCGCTACAACTACGGCGAATTCTACAAGTACGTGGGCAGCGACGAGGCGGCGCGCTACGGCCTTGATCGCGCGCGGACCTACGGGGTATTCCCGTTTCAGGACATGGACCTGGACAAGGTCGTGCGCTTCATGGTCCACAACTTCCGGCGCGCGGCCGCCGGAAAGGACGCGGCGCAGGGGCGGGACGGCCCCGGCGCGCGGACGGCCCTGCGCCCAGGCCGCAACGATTCCAGGACCCCAGGCGATTCCAAGGAAGGAAACTCATGGACTTGAACGGCAAGAAGATCCTGGTCACCGGCGCGGACGGGTTCATCGGCTCGCACCTGACCGAACGGCTGGTGCGCGACGGGCGCGACGTGCGCGCCTTCTGCTACTACAACTCCTTCGATTCGCGCGGCTGGCTGGACGCGGCCCCGGCGGACGTCCGCGACAACACCGAATTCTTCCTGGGCGACGTGCGCGACCCGCACGGCGTGCGCCGGGCCGCCAAGGGGTGCGACGTGATCCTGCACCTGGCCGCGCTCATCGCCATCCCCTTCTCCTACCACTCGCCCGACGCCTACGTGCAGACCAACGTCACGGGCACGCTCAACGTGCTCCAGGCCGCGCGCGACGAGGGGGCGCAACGCGTGGTGCACACCTCCACCAGCGAGGTCTACGGCACGGCGCTGACCGTGCCCATCGACGAGGACCACCCCCTGCAGGGCCAGTCGCCCTATTCGGCCACCAAGATCGGCGCGGACCAGATGGCCCTGGCCTTCCACCGCTCCTTCGACACGCCCGTGGCCATCCTGCGGCCCTTCAACACCTTCGGCCCGCGCCAGTCCGCGCGCGCCGTGATCCCCACGATCATCACCCAGATCGCCGGGGGCGCGCGGCGCATCGAGCTCGGCTCGCTGACGCCCACGCGCGACTTCAACCACGTGGCCGACACCGTGGAGGCCTTCGTGCGCATCGCCGAATGCGACGCGGCCGTGGGCGACGTGGTCAACGCGGGCTCGGGCCGCGAGGAATCCATCGGCGACCTGGCCGCGGACATCGCCACGGCCATGGGCGCGAACGTGGAAATCGCGCTGGATGCGCAACGCGTGCGGCCGGAGAAGAGCGAGGTGGACCGGCTTTTGGCCGGAACGGCCAAGGCCGCGCGGCTCTGGGGCTGGGCCCCGCGCTGCGCCACGCGCGAGGGATTCCTGGCCGCCCTGGCCGAGACCGTGGAGTGGTTCGCGGACCCGGCCAACCTGGCCCGCTACCGCACCGGCGGCTACGCCATCTGACCCGGGCCGCCCGAACGTCGCCCGAACGCCGACCGAACGCCGACCAAACGTCGAAAGGAAGCCCCGCCGTGCGCCTTGCCGTCTACACCGCCGCCTATCCCGCCGCTCTGCCCTTTGTGCGCGACTGGTGCGCCGGGCTCGCCGCCCAGGCGGACCGGAATTTCCGCGTGTGCGTGGCCCTGGACGGGGTCGCGGCGGGGGACGTGCGCGCGGCGGCCGGAGAGCATGCGGCCGCGCTGGACGGGGCCGACTGGCTGGATGCGCCGGAAGGCGTGCCTGTGGCGTTGGTGCGCGACGCCACCCTGGCGCGCGCGGTTCAAAATTATGACGCCCTGGTGCTCTCGGACATCGACGACGCCATGCTCCCGGGCTGCGTGGCCGCGGCGCGCGCCGCCCTGGCCGACGGCGCGGACCTGGCGGCCTGGGCCCTGGCCCTGGCCGACGCGCGGCTCGCGCCCACCGGCCCCACGCTGACCCTGCACGACGGGTTTTCCGTGGTGCGCGAGAACGTCCTCGGCCTGGGCAACACGGCCTGGCGCGCGCCGCTGCTGTCGCGCGTGCTCGGCGCGCCGGACGACTGCCCCATCTACGACTGGCGGCTGGCCACCCTGGCCCTGGGCCTGGGCGCGGCCTGGACCTTCGACCCCACGCCCCGCGCGCTCTACCGCCAGCACGGGGCCAACGTCGCGCGCCTGCTGCCGCCCTTCGACGCGGCCGGAGTGCGCGCCGCGTCGCGCCTGGTGCGCGACCATCTTGCGCACATGGACCGGGATTGGTCCGCGTTTTGCAAAACTTCCGTCGGAACCGACGAACGACTCGCCCCGGCGCTCGGCAAGCGCCTTGCCGAGGTGGAATCGTTCCTGAACACGACGACGCGCGACCGGGACGCCATGGACGGCTATCTCGAAGCGCTCAACGCCCTTCCACCCCGTCACGTCTGGTGGTCCTGCGTCGCCCATCCCAAGCTGGAGAGCACATGGAAGCGATCAGGTTCGCGGAGCGGCCCGTAGGCCCCGGACACCCCCCCTACGTCATCGCCGAGGTCGGCTCCAACCACAACGGCGACATGGGGCTGTGCCGCCGCCTGGTGGACACGGCCGCCGAATGCGGCGCCCACGCCGTCAAATTCCAGTCCTGGTCCAAGAAATCGCTCATCTGCCGCGCGGAATACGCGCGCAACACCGCCTACGCGGACGCGCACCGCCACTTCGGCTCGCTGGAGCAGATGGTCGAGAAGTACCAGTTCACCCCGGCGCAGCACCGCGAGATCGCGGACCACTGCCGCGCCCGGTCCATCGACTTCGTGTCCACGCCCTTCGCCCCGGCCGAGGCCGATCTGCTGGACGAACTGGACGTGCCCTTCTTCAAGATCGCGTCCATGGACGTGAACCACCCGGTGCTGCTGGAACACGTGGCGCGCAAGGGGCGGCCCGTGGTGCTCTCCACGGGCATGGCCTCCCTCGGCGAGGTGGAGACGGCCCTGGCCGTGCTGCGCGGGGCGGGCGCCAGGGAGATCGCCCTGCTGCACTGCATCTCCATCTATCCGCCGGACCCGAACGACGTGCACCTGAACAACATCGCGACCCTGGCGCGCGCCTTCGACGTGCCCGTGGGCTTTTCCGACCACACCCAGGGCACGGCCGTACCCCTGGCCGCCGTGGCCGCGGGCGCGTGCATCCTGGAGAAGCACTTCACCCTGGACAAGGACATGCCCGGCTGGGACCACTGGGTCAGCGCCGACCCCGGCGAGCTGCGCGAGATCGTGTCCCAGGCCGACGTCATCCGCCGCGCCATGGGCTCGTTCGTGCGCACGGTGAGCCCGGCGGAGTTGGAAAAGCGCAAGGCCTTCCGCCGCTCCATCGTCACGGCGCGCGCCGTGCGCAAGGGCGAGCGGCTCACGCTCGCGGACCTGGACTTCAAGCGCCCGGGCAAAAGCATCCCCCCCGACGCCTATCCGCGCGTGGTCGGCCGCGCCGCGGCGCGCGACCTGGACGCGGACCAGGAGATCGCCTGGGAGGACCTGGCATGAGCAACGCCGCCGCCACGGCCCGCGCCACCGGCGCAACCGGTGAGCTCGCGCCCGAGGTCTGCGTTCCGAAGATCGCGGCCACGCGCGCGCGGTTCGTGGAGACCCTGCGCTCCCTGGGCCTGGAGCGCGGCGCGGACGCCTTCGTGGTCTCGGATCTGGCCGTCTGCGGCCTGCCGGAATGCTTCCCAAAAGCCGGGCCGGAACTGCTCGAGTTCTACCATGACGGCCTGGCCGAAGCCGTGGGCCTGGACGGAGCGCCCGGCGGCACCCTGGCCTGCATCACCTACAGCTTCGACTTCGTGCGCACCCGCGTCTATGACTCCCGGACCACGCGCACCAAGCACGGCGTGCTCAACGAATTCCTGCGCACCCGGCCCGGCGCGGTGCGCAGCCTGCATCCCTTCGGTTCCTGCGCGGCCCTGGGCGCGAACGCGGACCGCTTCATGCGCGATTGCGGGCCCTCGTGCTTCGGCCAGGGCTCGCCCTTCACCCGGCTCATCGCGGCCGACGCGCGCTGCGTGGTCATCGGCAAGCGGCCCGGCCACGTGCCCCTGTTCCACACGGCCGAGCAGTTCGTGGGCGTGCCCTACGCCTACAACAAGCGGCTCACGGGCGAGGTCACGCACGAGGGCGAGCGCGTGGACCGGGAATTCACGGCCTTCCTGCGCTACAAGCACCTCGACGTGCGCTACGACTTTCCCTTCATCTACGACGCCATGGAGGCCAACGTCGCCCACCGCAAGGCCCCCTGGCTGCGGGCCTCGGTCGCGGTCTTCTCCATGCGCGCCTACTACGACTGGATCGCGGCCCGCTACGAACGCGACGTGCACGCCTTTCTCCTGCAACCGCCCGACTACGCGGGCGACGGGCCCCCGGCCTAGGAGCGCGCCATGACCAGACGCGACCAACTCGACACCTTTCTCGCCCGGGAGGACGACTCCCTGCTCTTCGCCCTGTCCAAGCTGAACAAGACCGGCGAGCAGATTCTGCTCGTGGTCGATGCGGAGGAGCGGCTCACGGGCGTGGTCACGGACGGCGACATCCGCCGCTTCCTGCTGCGCAAGCAGAACCTGGAGTCGCGCCTTTCCGAGGTCATGAACCGCGAATTCACGGCCCTGCGCGAGCACGAACGCCACCGCGCCAAGACCCTGCTGGCCGCCAGCCGCTTCAACCACGTGCCCATCGTGGACGAGGCCGGGCGGCTCGTGGGCCTGGTCTCCTCCCTGGACTACTTCCGCTCCGGCGGGCCCAGCCTGCCGAACACCGTGGTCATCCAGGCCGGGGGCAAGGGCACGCGGCTGGCCCCGCTCACGCGGATCATCCCCAAGCCCCTGGTGCCCGTGGGCGACAAGACCTTCATCGAACTGATCCTGGACTCCTTCCGCGCCAGCGGCTTCCGCGACTTCCAGGTGGTCGTCAACTACAAGAAGGAACTCATCAAGTCCTACTTCTACGAGAACGGGCTGACCGAGGGCGTGAGCTTCACGGACGAGCGCGAGTACCTGGGCACCGTGGGCGGGCTGCGCCTCCTGGCCGACCGGCTCACGGACACCTTCCTGCTGACCAACTGCGACATCATCGCCAAGACGGACATGACCGCCCTGCTGGACGCGCACGCGGCCCACGACGCGGAGCTGACCGTGCTCGGCGTGGAAAAGCGCCTGGAGGTGCCCTACGGCGTGATCCGCGCGGACGAAAGCGGGCGCATCAGCCGCGTGGACGAAAAACCCGGCTACGCCTTCACGATCATGAGCGGCATCTACTGCCTGGAGCCCTCGGTGCTGGACTGCATTCCCGAGGGACGGCCCTTCGGCATGGACGAACTGGTCCAGGCCCTGCTGGACCAGGGCCGCACCGTGGCCTGCCACACCATCACCGACGGCTGGTTCGACGTGGGCCAGTTCGAGGAATACAAGACCTTGCTCAAACACTTCGGGGCCTTCAATGCCTGAGAACTACGCAGTGAAATTTTCCCTGGCTGGCCGCCTGTGCGCGGTCACGGGCGGGGCCGGGCTGATCGGATCGCGCATCTGCGCGTGCCTGGCGGACCTGGGCGCGGACGTGCTCGTGGCCGACGTGGACCGCGAGCGCGCCGAGGCCGTGTGCGCGGACATCGCCGCGCGCACCGGCCGCGCGGACGCGGCGCGCTTCGCGCGCTTCGACCAGACCGGACTGGCCGCCATCGGCGCGGCCGTGGACGAGCTGGAGCGCACCTTCGGCCCGCTCTGGGGCTGGGTGAACAACGCCTACCCGCGCACCGGCGACTACGGCGCGCGGCTGGAGGACGTGACCCCGGCGGACTGGGAGGCCAACCTCTCCATGCTGCTCTCCGGCTACTGCCTGTGCGCCAACGCCGCGGCGCGGCGCATGGCCGGACGCGGCGGCGGAGCCATCGTGAACATGGGCTCCATCCAGTCCCTGGTGGCCCCGGAGTTCAGCGTCTACGAGGGCACGGAGATGACCTCCCCGGCCGTGTACACGGCGGCCAAGGGCGGCATCCTGATGTATACAAAATATTTGGCAAGCTACTACGGCGCCTCGGGCGTGCGCGTGAACTGCGTATGCCCGGGCGGCGTGGCCAACAACCAGCCCGAACCCTTCACCGGCCGCTACAACGCGCGCACGCCCCTGCGGCGCATGGCCGACCCGGCGGAGATCGCCCCGGCCGTGGCCTTTCTGCTGGCCGACGCGTCCTCCTACGTCACGGGCGCGGCCCTGGCCGTGGACGGCGGGCTCACGGCCGTCTGAATCACCAAACTTTTCGGAACGGTTCCCCACGCCACCATCAACAAGGCCCCTGCACAGAGCCTCCCCACAGGAAAGGCGCATCCCATGAAGAACACCTGGCGCTTCACCGGCAACGAACTGAACTACCTGCGCGAGGTCGTGGACTCGGGCTTCGGCTCGTCCACCTCCGGCGGCATGAACAACCGCTTCGAACAGGCCTTCGCCCAAAAGGTCGGGGCCAAGTACGCCGTGACCTTCAACTCCGGCACCTCCACCCTGCACGCCGCGCTGCACGCCCTGGGCTGCGGCGCGGGCGACGAGGTGATCATCCCGCCGCTCACGGTCATCTCCAACGTGGCCACGGTGCTCGCGGAAAACTGCGTGCCCGTGTTCGCGGACGTGGACCCGCGCACCTTCAACATCGACCCGGCCGACGTGGCCCGCAAGATCACCCCGCGCACCAGGGCGATCATGCCCGTGTCCCTCTACGGCCTTTCCTGCGACCTGGACCCGCTCATGGAGCTGGCGGAAAAGCACTCCCTCGGCGTGATCAACGACGCGGCCGAGGCCCTGGGCGCGACCTACAAGGGCCGGGGCATCGGCAACATCGCGCACGTCACCAGCTATTCCACGGAAAATTCCAAGCATATCGCCACGGGCGACGGCGGCATCGTGGTCACGGACGACCACGAACTGGGCGTCAGGATGCGCAAGTTCGGGTCCCTGGGCTACGCGGCCATGAACGCGGCCGACGGGCGTATCCGCGTGAACAAGGACATCTTCCAGGACCCGACCTACAAGCGCCACGACGAGTTCGGCCTGAACTACCGCATGCCCGAGGTGGCCGCGGCCCTGGGGCTGGCCCAGACCGAGCGCATGGAGCACTTCGTCGCCCTGCGCGAGGCCATCGGCAAGCTCTACCTGGACGCCGCGTCCGGCTGCGACTGGCTCGTGCCCCAGCACACGCCCGAGGGCTGGCGCAACACCTACTGGACCTTCACCTGCGCCTTCGAGCGCGACGACCTGAGCTGGCAGGATTTCCGCAAGAAGTACATGGAGTTCGGCGGCGACGGCATCTACGCGGCCTGGGCGCTGTCCTACCTGGAGCCGGTCATCGCCTCCGGGGCCTTCAAGCGCCGCGCGCCCGCGTACTTCGACCACCTGGACTACCCCGAGGGGCTCTGCCCGGTGGCCGAGCGGCTCCAGCCCCGGCTGATGCAGTTCGTGACCAACTACGGCAGCGTGGAAGAGGCCGAACCCTACGCCGAGGCCCTGGCCAAGGCCGTCCGGCACTTCGCCTAGCGCCGCCCCAAGGAACCGACCATGCCCGGCCGCTACGTCGTCTTCGTCCAGGCCCGCGCCTCGTCCACCCGGCTGCCGGGCAAGGTGCTCATGGACATCCACGGCAAGCCCATGCTCCTGCGCCAGCTGCAGCGACTGGCGCACGGGCTGGCGCAGGAGCCCGACGGGCCGGATGGAGAAGGTCCCGAGGGTCCGGTGGTGGTGACGTCCACGGATCCGTCCGACGATCCCGTGGCGGCGCTCTGCGCAGACCACGGCTTCGGCTGCTGCCGGGGGTCGCTGCACGACGTGCTCGCGCGCTACGTGGACTGCTGCGCGGCCACCGGGGCCACGCACGTGATCCGCGTGGGCGGCGACGATCCGCTCATCGACCCGGCCTGCTGCATCGCGCTGATGCGCGCGCACCAGGCCGCACCGCACGACTTCCTCTACGCCGCGCACCGCGCGGGCTGGCCCTACGGCGCGGCGGCCGAGCTGATCTCCGCCGACGCCCTGCGCCGCGAGCAGGCCGCCACGCGCGACCCGCTGCACCTGGAGCACATCGTGCCCTTCTTCCACGCCCGGCCCGCCGGGTTCACGGTCCAGGGCATCGCCGCCCCGGCCGGGGTGCACCGGCCGGACTACGCCTTCACCGTGGACCACCCCGAGGACATGGAGCTGGTGCGCACCATCTTCGGCCGCCTCCTGCCCACGGAGGGCGAGTTCTTCTCCCTGCGCCGCGTCATCGAGCTGGTGGACGCGGAGCCCGGCATCCGCGACGTGAACCGGCACCTGCACACGGGGTTCGACTTCTAGCGCGGCTGCTCGCCGCAGGGGCGCCTCCGGCGGCCAGAGAACCCTTTGGAAAGGGTTCTCTGGACTCTCCGAAACTTTTTGGCGGGGCTGCGGACTCGCCGCCGCCTCCCCGCACCCATCCGACGCAAAGCGCCCCGAAGCCGACGGCTCCGGGGCGCTTTGGCGTCGCGTGCGGCGCGGCGTCAGGACGAAAGCCAGGCGCTCCGCGCGGCGGCCTCGCGCTCGATGAAGGCCTGGACGTGCGCGGCGTCGTGCTTGTGCAGCAGCTTGATCACGTTGCCCAGGGAGTTGCCCGCCAGGGCGCGGTCCTTGGCGGCCTTGCGGCCCATGGCCCGGTAGTGCTCCACCTCCACCAGCCCGTTGTAGGCGATCCTCCAGCCCGCCAGGCGCAGGCGGAGGTGGTGGTCGATGTCCACGAGCTGGCAGGGCGAAAAACGGATGTCGAAGAGCCCGACCTCGTCCAGGGCGCGCTTGTCGTAGATGTGCAGGCAGCCGATGACATGGTCCACGAAGTCCGCGAAGTCGTGTTGGCCGCAGTCCACCTCGTTGCCCTCGTTGGAGATGGCGAAGCGGTCCTCGCGGAAATATTCGAAGCGCCGCACCCCGCCGTGGATGATTTTGGGGCGGCCGGGGTTGATGGCCTTGGGCCCCACCGCGCCCACGTGGTCGAAGGCGCGCGCCGTGTTGACCATGCGCGCCAGCCAGTCCGGCGGCACGCGCGTCAGGTCGTCGTCGCCGATGGCGATGAACTCGGCGGCGGAATGGTCGTGGGCCGTGAGCAGCCAGTTGTGCCCGGCCGGGCGGCCGACGTTCGTGGGCAGCCGTTCGGCGTGGACCTCCACGTGCGCGGGGAAGGCGGCCAGGGCCTGGTTCAGCTCCTCCCAGGTGCGGTCCGTGGAGCCGTTGTCCGCGAAATAGACCGCGTAGTTGCGGTAGTCCGTGGCCGCCAGCTCGCGCACGGCGCGGCCCACGTAGTCCTCGCGGTCGTGGCAGAGCACGACGAGGTGCACGCGCGGCTCGGGGTCCGGGTGCGCGGCCAGCACGGGCAGAAGCGCGGCGGTGCGCCGCTTGAGGGCCAGTTCGTCCGGCTCCAGGGCCGCGCCGTGGGCATCCAGGAACGCGGCGGCCCCCGGGCCGTCGCCGGCCTTGAGCAGGGCGGCCGAGGCCATGGAGGCCAGGAGCGGGGTTTGCGGATGGGTTTCGGCGACGCGCGCCACGGCGGCGGCGTCCGGGGAGCCCGGTCCGTGGAAGGCCGCGAAGGCCGCGGCAAAGGGCGCGTGCAGGAGCAGGGCCTCCAGGGAGGCCGCGCCCGCGCCGGGCGCGGGCGCATCGGGCCACGCGGCGTGCGCGCGGTCGAGATAGTCCAGAAACTTCTCCTGGTTGCCCCGGCCCATCTGCATCAAAGCCAGGTTCACCAGGGAGGCGGCCTGCTGTTGCGGAGTCTGCGTCACGAGGATTCTCCTGCCAGTTTTTCCCGGCGGCGGCGACGCGCCGAGCGCGGGGCGACAAAAAACCGCCGCTCCACGTGGGCTGCGGCAATGCGTTTCAAGAACCGTGCCCGCGCGGGCTCGGTCGGGAAGGGGAAAAACGGAACGACGGAGCGGGGATCAGAGCCCGAGAAGGGCATAGACCGCGCGCATGTCCAGGGCCGCGCGCACGACGTCGGCCAGCCGGTCCAGGGCCGCCTCCATGCCGAAGGGCGCGGGTTCGGCGATGGGCGCGAGGGAACGCCGCGCGCGCAGGGAATTCACGAACCAGCGGCGGAAGGGCCCGGCGTCGAATACGCCGTGCAGGTAGCAGCCCCAGATGCGGCCCGTGGCGTCCGCGTAGCCCAGGGTGCCGCCGTCCGGGGCCGCGAAGGCCGGGCGGGCCCGGTCGGTGGCCGCGCCCGCCGCGCCGCCGCAGGAGCGCGTCACGCCGTGGTGGATCTCGTAGCCCGCCACCTCCAGCCCGGTCTCCAGGTGGCGCGCCGTGGTCCGCGTCAAGACCTTGTCCGCGCCCATGACCGTGGCCACGGCCAGGAGCCCCAGGCCCGGCGCGGCCCCGTTCTTATGGCCCTCCACGCAGCCGTCCACGCCCTCCAGGTCCTCGATGCGCTCGCCGAGCATCTGGAACCCGCCGCAGATGCCCGCGACCACCGGGCCGTCCGGCAGCGCGGCCAGCTCCAGCAGAGCGGCGGCCAGCCCGCTTTCGCGCAGGGTCGCGAGGTCGGCCAGGGTGTTCTTGCTGCCGGGCAGGAGCACGGCGTCGGGCAGCGCCCCGCCCGGCCCGCGCAGGTCCCCGGGCCGCCGGGCCACGCGCAGCCGCACGTCCGGCTCGGCGCGCAGGGCGTCGAAATCCGTGAAGTTGGAGATGCGCGGCAGGTCCACCAGGACCACGTCCACGGCGGCGTCCCGGTCCGCATTCGCACGCCCCGCATCCGGCTGGCCCACATCTGTCCGGCCCGCGCCCGCCCGGCGGTCCGCCGCTTCCTTGAAGGACACGGAATCCTCCTCGGGCAGCCCCAGGTCCGGGATGAAGGGCACCACGCCGAAGAACGGGCGGCCCGTGCGCCGCGTGGTCTCCACCAGGGCGGAGTCCAGGAGCGAGGCGTCGCCCCGGAAGCGGTTGAGCACGAACCCGGCCAGCAGCTCGCGCTCCCAGCCCTCCAGCAGCTCCCAGGTGCCCACGAGCTGGGCGAAGGCCCCGCCCCGGTCGATGTCCACGGCCAGGAGCACCGGGGCCTTGGCGTGGCGCGCCATGGCCATGTTCACGATGTCGTGGGCCTTGAGGTTGATCTCCGCCGGGCTGCCCGCGCCCTCGATGACCACCACGTCGAACTCGGCGGCCAGTTCGTCGTAGGCGCGCTTCACGGCCTCGAAGGCCGTGGGCTTGTAGCGCACGTATTCGGCCACGCGCATGTCGGCCACGGGCTTGCCCAGGATGATGACCTGCGAGCCCGCGTCGCCCGTGGGCTTGAGCAGCACCGGGTTCATCCGCGCATCGGGCTCCAGGCGGCAGGCCGCGGCCTGCGTGGCCTGGGCCCGGCCGATCTCGCGGCCGTCCGGGGTCACGAAGGAGTTCAGGGACATGTTCTGGGCCTTGAACGGGGCCACGCGCAGCCCGTCCTGGAGCAGGATGCGGCACAGGGCCGCGACCAGCACGGACTTGCCCGCGTTGGAGGTCGTGCCCTGGACCATGAGGGCCCTGGCGGGTTTTGGGATGGCCCCGGCGGGCCTGGAGGAAGACGTGGCGTTCATGGCGTTCGCGGGCCGCGTCGGCCCGCCCCAGACCTACCCGATTCCCGCCCGGCGGGCAACGGCCGCGCTCCCGCCCCTTTTTCGCGCCCACCTTGTAAAATGCGGCGCAGGGCCCTATCATTCCGCTGTCGGGGCCACGGCCCCGCACTGCAACGACCACAACGCCGGGAGGCGCTCATGAACAAATTCCTCAAGATCCTGCTCATTCTCGTGGGGGCCGTGGCGGCCCTGATCATCGCGGCCATGATCGTCCTGCCCATGGTCGTGGACCCCAACGACTACAAGGACGAGATCGCCGCCCTGGTCAAGGAGAACACCGGCCGGGAGCTGGTCTTCTCCGGCGACCTGAAGCTCTCGGTCTTTCCCTGGCTGGGCGTGGAGATCGGCCCCACGCGCCTTTCCGACGATCCGGCCTTCGGCAAGCGCGACTTCGTGTCCCTGCAGGGCGTGGACGTCAAGGTCGCCCTGCTGCCCCTGCTCTCGGGCAGCTACAAGGTCAAGAACCTGACCCTGAGCGGCCTGAACGTGGTCCTGACCAGGGACGCCAAGGGCCGCGGCAACTGGGAGAGCCTGGGCGGGGCGGCCGAAGCCGCGCCCCAGGCCGCGGAGCCCAAGGGCCAAGAGAAGACGGCCGAACCCGCGACCGCCGAGGGCGCGGGCGGCCTGCCCGACGTCACCGTGGGCGCGGTCTCCGTCACCGACGCCCAGGTCGCGTATCAGGACCTGGCCACGGGCGAATCCTACACCATCACCGGGCTGACCCTGCAGACCGGCCGGCTCCAGCTCGCCGATCCCTCGGCCTTCACGGACCTGACCCTGGCCTTCAAGGCCCGCTCGGCCAAGCCCGCGATCGACGCGGACGTGACCCTTTCGGCGCGCGCGAACATGAACGAGGACAAGAAGCTCTTCGCCCTGCGCGACCTGGACCTCAAGGCCGCGGCGCGCGGTTCCGTGTTCCCCTCGGGCCAGGCCGACGCCGCCGTGACGGCCCAGGCCATCGACGTGGACATGGGCGCGCAGCGCGCGGCCGTGCAGGGGCTGACCCTGGCGGCCTACAAGCTGCGCCTGGCGGCCGACGCCACGGTCACGGGGCTGGACGCCGCGCCCGCCTATTCCGGCGCGCTGACCCTGGAGCCCGGCGACCTGCGCGCGGCCCTGGCCGCCCTGGGCTCGCCCCTGCCGGAGATGAAGGACCCGGCCGCCCTGACCAGGGTCGGGGCCAAGGTGCGCTTCGAGGGCACCACGGCCAGGGCCGCGATCCCCGAACTGGCCCTGGACCTGGACGGCGCGGCCGTCACGGGCGCGGCCCGGGCCGACGACTTCACGCATCCCACCGTGTCCTTCGCCCTGGCCGCCGACGCCCTGGACGCGGACCGCTACATGTCCAAGGGCGGAGCCGCCAAGGCCGAACCCGCGGCCAGCGGACAGAAGGCGGAGAAAAAGGACGGCGCAAAGGACGGAGGGAAGGACGCGGGGCTCATCGACGAGGCCACGCGCAAGGCCCTGCGCGCCCTGGTGCTCGACGGCAAGGTGGACGTGGGCGCGCTGACCGTGTCCGGCGCCAGGCTGGAAAAGGTGCACATGACCGTCACGGCCCGCGACGGGCTGCTGCGCATCGACCCGCTCACCGCCCTGCTCTACGGCGGCTCCTACAAGACCACGGCGCAGCTCGACGTGCGCCCGGCGGCCCCGGCCTTCAAGCTGGACGCCTCCCTGGACAAGCTCGGCCTGGGCAACCTGCTCAAGGACATGACCGGCAACGAATTCCTGTCCGGCAACACGGACCTGGCCCTGAACCTGGCGGGCGCGGGCAACGACGCCAAGGCCCTGCTGCGTTCGCTCTCGGGCGCGGCGAACCTCGCGGTGCTCGACGGCGCGTTCCACGGCTTCCAGATCGTGCCCAACGACACGGCCAAACACCTCCAGAACGACGCCCAGCGCAAGGCCCTGGAGAGCGCGGGCAAGCGCCAGGAGTTCGACGCCATCCGCGCCTCCTTCAAGATCGCCAGGGGCGTGGTCTCCAACAACGACCTCAGCCTGGCCTCCAAGAACCTCAACGCCAAGGGCGGCGGCATCGTGGACCTGGCGGCCGGGAAGATGGACTACCTGGCCTACGTGGACATTCCGGCCATGCCGCTGCTGCCCCTGCGCGCGGACGGGCCCCTGGACGACCTGAGCTACGGGCTGGACACGACCGAGTTCGCCAAGGGGCTGGCCAAGAGCGTGCTCAACGCGCCGGTGAACCTGGGCAAGTCCGTGCTCGGCGGCGTGGGCGGGGCCCTGGGCCTGACCGACGACGACTCGGCCAAGAAGTCCTCGGGCTCGTCGGGCTCCGGAACGTCCGGCTCGTCGGACAAGTCCTCCGGCGGCCTGCTGGATTCCATCGGCTCCATCTTCGGCGGCTCCAAGAAGTAGCGCCGCACCGTAACGCACTGGGCGGCCGCGCGACGCACGTCGCGCGGCCGCCTTGTTCAATACGCCGGGATACCTTCCTTTTTCCTCGCACCTTGTCCGGAAACAGCGCCGCGTTCTTGACAGGCCATACCCCCGTTGTTACCTCACAGGGCACGTACCGAACCCGTGTCGAGGGAGAAATGACGCCGCCTTCCACCACCCTGCAGCCCCGCCAGAGCGATGTCCTCGTGACCATCGTGGAGGACTACATCGCCACCGCCGCGCCGGTGGGGTCGCGCACCGTGGCGCGCAAGTCCGGGCTGCGGCTCTCCGCGGCCTCGATGCGCAACACCATGGCCGACCTCACGGAGATGGGCTACCTGGCGCAGCCGCACACCTCGGCCGGGCGCATCCCGACCACCGAGGCGTTCCGCTTCTACCTGAACACCACCCTGCGGCCCGCGCGCCTGCCCGACGACAGCAAGCGCTCCATCGACGACCACCTTTCCCACGCCGGGCTGGAGCTCACCGACATCCTGGCCCAGGCCTCGCGGCTGCTCTCGCACTTTTCGCACCAGGTCAGCCTGGTGGTGGCCCCGAGCAAGGAGGAGGCCCGCTGGCGCGAGATCGACTTCGCCCTGGTCAAGCCCGGGCTGGTGCTCGCCGTGCTCATCCTGGACGGCGGCGTGGTGCAGAACAAGCTGGTCGGCGCGCCCGGCGACCTCACGGCCGACGACCTGCGCGCCTTCGCCAACTACCTGAACGCCCACTACGCCGGGCTGACCCTGGTCCAGGCGCGCACGCGCATCCTGGCCGAATGCCGCGAGGCCGGCGAACGGCTGCAGGACCTCTACCGCCGCGCCCTGCTCCTGGCCCAGGACACCTTCGAGCCGGACGCGGGCCGCGAGGTCTTCGTGGACGGGGCCTCCAACCTGCTGGCCCACTCGGAGTTCGGCTCCGTGGAGCGCATGCGCGAGCTGCTGCGCCTGCTGGAAGAGCGCTCGCGGCTGCTGGACCTGCTGGACCGGGCCATCGCCGAGCGCGGGGTCAAGGTGGTGCTCGGCGACGAGGCCGACATCGAGGACCTCAAGGAGTGTTCGATCATCTCCTCGCCCTACGGCTCCTCGGGCACGGCCCAGGGCGCGGTGGGCGTCATCGGCCCCCTGCGCATGAACTACGCGGCCCTGGTCCCGCTGGTGGACCACATCGCCCGCACCCTGACGGAACGCATCCGCGCGCGGTACTGAGCGCGGCGCGGCCCGGGAGCGCGGAAACGCCCGGCCACGCCCCGCGTCCCGCGCCCGAACGAATAAGCACGTCGATCGACCCGATACGTCGATCCACAAGGAAGATGCACGATGAGCACGAACAAGGACCTTGACGGCGCGCCCCTGGGCTTTGCCGAAAACGACACCGCCGAGCGGCGGGCCGAGGCCGCCGAGCCGCACATCACCGGCGACGTGGCCCTGACCGACGAGGAACTCGTGGCCCTGTGCCGCGACCGCGTCTGCTCGGCCTGCAACGAGAAGGAGCAGGCCGACGCGGACCGGCTGCGCGCCCTGGCCGAGATGGACAACTTCAAGAAGCGCCTGGCGCGCGAGCAGGAGGAGTTCCGCCGCTACGCCGCCGAGAACGTGCTCGCCGACCTCCTGCCCGTGCTGGACAACCTGGCCCTGGCCCTGGAGCACGCGCGCACCAACGAGGCCTGCAAGGACATCGTCATGGGCGTGGAGATGACCCGCAAGATCTTCCTGGACACCCTGCGCACCCACGGGCTGACCGCCGTGGGCGAGCCGGGCGAGCCCTTCAACCCCGAGATCCACGAGGCCATGGGCCGCGAGGAGGGCGGGGGCCCGGACACGGTCCGCCGCGTGCTCCAGTCCGGCTACAAGCTGGGCGACCGGCTCCTGCGCCCGGCCAAGGTCATGGTCGGCCGGTAAGCCCTTTTCGCCCGCGCAGATCCGACGCGGCGGCCCGGTTTCCGGGCCGCCGCGTCTTGTTTTCCCGCCCGCCCACCGTGTTGGCGGCCGGAGCCCCGCGCCCGCCGCGACCGGCGGCAAGAACCCGTTCCCGCTGTGAAGAAAATTGCACCCGCCCCCTTTACGAGCGGGAAATCAGGCTTATTTGGAATCCTGAACGGGCCGCCACCGGTCGGGCCGGGCCGCTTCACGAAAAGCAAATAAATTCCGGAGTCAGGAGGAACATACTCATGGGCAAGATCATAGGGATCGACCTGGGGACCACCAATTCGTGCGTCTACATCATGGAAGGCAAGGACCCCAAATGCATCACCAACCCCGAGGGCGGGCGCACCACCCCGTCCATCGTCGGGTTCACGGACAAGGAACGGCTGGTGGGCGAGATCGCCAAGCGCCAGGCCGTAACCAACCCCGAGAAGACCGTCTTCGCCATCAAGCGTCTCATGGGCCGCAAATTCGCCACGCCCGAAGTGGACATGTGGAAGGAGCACTCGCCGTATAAGATCGCCGACGGCTCCAACGGCGACGCCTGTGTGGAGATCGCGGGCAAGAAGTACTCCGCGCCCGAGGTTTCGGCCATGATCCTGCAGAAGCTCAAGAAGGACGCCGAGACCTACCTGGGCGAGAGCGTGACCGAGGCGGTCATCACCGTGCCCGCGTACTTCAACGACTCGCAGCGCCAGGCCACCAAAGACGCCGGACGCATCGCGGGCCTGGACGTCAAGCGGATCATCAACGAGCCCACGGCGGCCTCCCTGGCCTACGGATTCGACAAGAAGTCCAACGAAAAGATCGCGGTCTTCGACCTGGGCGGGGGCACCTTCGATATTTCCATCCTGGAAGTGGGCGACAACGTGGTCGAGGTGCGCGCCACCAACGGCGACACCTTCCTCGGCGGCGAGGACTTCGACCAGCGCGTGATCGAGTTCCTGGTGGCCGAGTTCAAGAAGGAGACGGGCATCGACCTGGCCCAGGACCGCATGGCCCTGCAGCGCCTCAAGGAGGCCGCGGAAAAGGCCAAGAAGGAACTCTCCTCCTCCATGGAGACCGAGGTCAATCTGCCCTTCATCACCGCGGACCAGACCGGGCCCAAGCACCTGATGGTCAAGCTCACGCGCGCCAAGCTCGAAAGCCTGGTCGAGGACTTGGTGGAGCGCACCGCCGGACCGTGCAAGAAGGCCCTGGCCGACGCCGGGCTCTCCGCAGCGCAGATCGACGAGGTCGTGCTCGTGGGCGGCATGACGCGCATGCCCCTGGTTCAGAAGAAGGTCGCCGAGCTCTTCGGCAAGGAGCCCAACCGCTCCGTGAACCCGGACGAGGTCGTGGCCATGGGCGCGGCCATCCAGGGCGGCATCCTGGCGGGCGACGTCAAGGACGTGCTCCTGCTCGACGTCACGCCCCTGTCCCTGGGCATCGAAACCATGGGCAGCGTGTTCACCCGGCTCATCGAGCGCAACACGACCATCCCCACGCGCAAGAGCCAGGTCTTCACCACGGCCTCGGACAACCAGCCCTCGGTGTCCATCCACGTGCTCCAGGGCGAGCGCCCCATGGCCGGGGACAACATGACCCTGGGCCGCTTCGAGCTCACGGGCATTCCGCCGGCACCGCGCGGCGTGCCGCAGATCGAGGTCGCCTTCGACATCGACGCCAACGGCATCGTCAACGTCTCGGCCAAGGACCTGGGCACGGGCAAGGAGCAGTCCATCCGCATCACCGCCTCCAGCGGCCTGTCCGAGGACCAGATCAACAAGCTGGTCAAGGAGGCCGAGGCCCACGCCGAGGACGACAAGAAGAAGCAGGCGCTCATCGAGGCCCGCAACCAGGCCGACACGCTGATCTATTCCACCGAGAAGTCGCTGCGCGACCTGGGCGACAAGGTGGACGCGAGCCTCAGGGGCGACATCGAGGCCAAGACCGAGAGCCTGCGCAAGGCCATGGAGGGCGAGGACGTGGAGGCCGTGAAGAAGGCCTCGGACACCCTGGCCCAGGCCGCGCACAAGCTGGCCGAGCAGCTCTACGCCCAGAAGGCCCAGTCCGGCGAGGCCGGCCCGCAGGCGGGCGGCCCGGGCCCGCAGGCCGGGGCCAAGACCGGCGGCCAGGACGACGAGGACGTGGTCGACGCCGACTACACCGAGGTCAAGTGACCGCGTCGCACGGCCAGGTGACCGCGCCGAACGGTCAAGTGACCGGGTCGCATGGTCAGGTGACCTCCTCAGCGGGCAACTGACCTTGCTTTCAAGACATTCCGGAAACCGCGCCCCAGGCGCGGTTTCCTTTTTTTTCCGCATTCGCCGCCGGGCCGGGGAGCCGACCGGCCCGGCCCTGGCGCGGACATTTTTGCTTGGCATCACGCGGCGCAAAGAATATGTAGGCACAGGTCCGGGCCTTTTCATCCCGCGGCCCTGGCCCGGCGCTCCGGCGCCCGAACGAACAACATCCCCCGGGGGTTGCATGCACATCCGCTCCGCTCTTCCCGTCCTCGCCCTGGCCGCGGCCACGTTGCTGTCCGCCTGCGCCTGGCATCCCATCACCGAGCAGGACGTCAGGAATCCCAAGTACCTGTACAAGAAGTGGGTGTTCCAGTACTCCCTGGAGGAGATCGCGCAGAGCTTCGAGATCTACACGCGCAACTGCGACCACGCCCTGCCCCTGACCACGGCCCCCGACGATCCTAACCACGCCACCCTGCTCTATCCCACGGGCGTGGCCAGCTTCGAGAAACCCAGCGTGGTCGCCCTGGTGGACTTCGCCCGCCAGGAGGACGGCTCCACCCTGGCCACCGTGTACGTGCACGAGGCCGCCTACTACCTGCAGGAACGCACCGTGGAGAACCTGCCGAGGATCATCGCCGATCCCCTGCGCTGCTACTGGCAGTAGCCCTTTTCTCCGGCGGCGCGGCCTCCGCGCCGCCGTCGCCGCCTTTGGAACCACCCATGTCACGCATCACGACCATCTCCTCTTCCGCCGCCCCCCGCGCCGCCGCCCCCCGCGCCGTCACCCGGATTGCGGCCGCGAACCGCCTCCCGACGCTGCTGCTGGCCTGCGTCCTGCTGGCCTGCGCCCTGCTGGCCGCGGGCTGCGCGCAGAAGGCGGTCATCGCCACCACCCCCGCGCCCCGCGCCGAGGGTCCGGACAGCTTCCTGAGCCGGGCCGACGCCGCCTGGGCCGCGGGCGACACCACCCGCAGCGAGGCCGCCTACGGCAAGCTCCTGGGCCATCCGGGCCTGACCGAACCCCAGCTCGCCCGGGCGCGCCGCCGCTTCGTGGAGAGCGCGCTGAAGAACCGCCACCACCACCTGGCCCTGGACGAACTGGTCAAGTGGCTTGCGCGCGACCCGGCCGCGCGCAAGAACGACTTCACCCGGCAGGCCTTTTTCGAGGCCGCGCGGGCCATCGGCCGCACGCCCGAGACCACCGCGCGACTCGACGCCGTGTACAACGACGCCTCCTATCCCGCGTCCTGGCGCTCCGAGGCCGGGCTCGCGCTCGCGGGCTACGCCTGGAACCGGGGCGACGTGGACGGGGCCCTGGCCCTCTTCCGCGAGCTCTGGCGGCAGAACGACGACGCGACCTACCGCTCCTTCCTGGAAAAGGGGCTGCTGACCGAGGCCGCGCGCATGGGCGACGCGGACCTGGAAGCCCTGGCCGCGCGCGCCCCGGCCGACGCGGCGCCGAGCTTCCCCTTCACGGTCATCGAGCTGGAGCGGGCCCGCCGCCTGGGCCAGGACGAGGCCACCTGGCCGCGCGCCTGGCAGATGCTGCGCCGCCTGCTGCAGGAAGGCGGCATGGCCGACAAGGACCTGGTCTCCTCGGTGCTCATGCCCCTGGAGGCCGAGCGCGGCCAGCCCGTGCAGGGCATGGCCCTGCTGCTGCCCCTGTCCGGCCCTTACGGCGGCGTGGGCTGGAAGATCCTGCGCGGCGCGGGCGTGGCCCAGTGGAACCTGGCCCAGGCGGGCATCGACCTCAAGGTGCGCGTGCTGAACACCGCCGCGCCCGGCTGGGAGACCGAGCTGGCCGACCTGCCCGAGGGATTCGTGGTCACGGGCGGTCCGCTCCGGCGCGAGAGCTTCGAGGCCGTGCGCGGCCGCGGCCTGGACAAGGGCCGCATCCTCTTCTGTTTCCTGCCCAGCCTGGGCAACGCGGTCGAGGGCGCGGACGCCTGGCGCTTCTTCGCCAGCCCGCGCGACCAGGTCCGCACCCTGCTGCGCGTGGCCGTGGACGACCTGGAGCTTTCCGACGTGGCCGCCCTGTATCCGGACGAGCCCTACGGGCGGCGCATGACCCAGCTCTTCGCCCAGGAAATCGCGGCCACCAACGCCACCCTGGGCCCCACGGTGGCCTATCCGCCCAAGGACCACACGGCCTGGGGCAAGATCGTGGCCGACATGCTCGGCATGAAGCCCGCGCCCGACGGCCAGGATCCCATACCGCCCGAGCCGCCCTTCCAGGCCGTGTTCCTGCCCGACACCTGGGCCAAGGCCCAGATGTTCGTGCCCCAGTTCCTCTTCAACCTCGAGGAGCGCCAGCTCTTCCTGGGATCGAGCCTGTGGGGCCAGTCCGTGGGCGGGCTGGACAGCCTGGACGCGCGCAACTTCCGGTTGGCCGTGTTCCCGAGCGCGTGGTGGAAGGAGAACGACTCCCCGGCGGCCGAGGAACTGCGCGCGAGCCTGGCCGACGAGGGCCTCGGCGAGCCCGACTACTGGGTCGCCCTGGGCTTCGACTTCCTGCGCATGGCCAGCCTGCTGGGCCCGCTGCCGCGCGGCTGGAACAGCACCCTGGTCAACGAGCGCCTCGCCTTTGCCCAGCACATGCCCTGGTCCATGGCCCCCATGGCCTGGGACGCACACGGCGTGGCCACGCAGTCGCTGTTCGTGTTCACGCCCTCCACCAACGGGGCCGAGCGCGTGAGCCCGGAGCAACTGCGCATGCGCCGCGACCAGCTCGTGCGGCTGCACGAGCGCCGCGTGGAGGCGCTCACGCGCAAGCTGGAGGAGCAGCAGGGCCGGACGCCCAAGCAACAACCCGCAGGAGGACGGCAATGAAGATTCCCCCGCAGGAGGCCGCGCGCATCGCCGCGCTGGCCCGGCTGCAACTGCCCGAGGACAAGCTCGCGCTCTTCGCCGGGCAGTTCGAGGACATCCTCGGCTACATGGACCAGCTCGGCGAGGTGGACACCACAGGCGTGGAGCCCATGTACAGCCCGGCCGAGCACGCCACCGTGTTCCGCGGGGACGCGGCGGAGAAACGCGTGCGCCGCGACGACGTGCTGGCCAACGCCCCCGAGACCGACGGAACCTTCTTCGTCGTGCCCAAGATCGTCTAACGGCTCCGGCCACAGCCCATAGCATCGCCAGAACACCATGTCCGACCTGATTTCCCTGACCCTCACCGGGCTCCGCGACCGGCTGGCCGCGGGCGAGGTTTCGGCCCGCGCGGCCGTGGATGCGTGCCTGGCTCGCATCCAGGCCACCGAACCGGCACTCTCCGCCCTGATCACCGTGGACGCCGACGCGGCCCGCGCACGCGCCGACGAGCTGGACGCGGCCGGCTACGACCCGGCCAAGCCCCTGTGGGGCGTGCCCCTGGCCATCAAGGACGCCCTGACCACCAAGGGGCTGCGCACCACCTGCGCCTCGAAGATCCTCGACAACTTCACGCCCTTCTACGATGCCGAGGCCGTGGCCCGGCTCAGGGCCGCCGGGGCCGTGATCGTGGGCAAGGCCAACATGGACGAATTCGCCATGGGCTCGTCCACGGAAAACTCCGCCTACCAGCTCACGCGCAACCCGTGGGACGCGGAGCGCATTCCGGGCGGCTCCAGCGGCGGCTCGGCCGCCTCCGTGACCGCGCGCCAGTGCTTCGGCGCGCTGGGCACGGACACGGGCGGCTCCATCCGCCAGCCCGCGTCCCTGTGCGGCTGCGTGGGGCTCAAGCCCTCCTACGGCCGCGTCTCGCGCTACGGCCTGGTGGCCTACGGCTCGTCCCTGGACCAGATCGGCCCGCTGACGCGCACCGTGGAGGACGCCGCGGCCCTGCTCGCGGTCATCGCCGGGCCGGACGCCAAGGACTCCACCTGCGCGGACCGGCCCGTGGACGACTACGCCGCGGCCCTGGCCGCGCGGCCGGACCTCTCCGGCACGACCATCGGCCTGCCCGTGGAATTCTGGGGCCAGGGGCTGGACGGCGAGGTGGACGAGCGGCTGCGCGCGGCCGTGGACACGGCGCGCGGGCTGGGCGCCAAGACCGTGGAGGTCTCCCTGCCGCATTCGAAGTACGCCATCGCGGCCTACTACATCGTGGCCATGGCCGAGGCCAGCTCCAACCTGGCGCGCTTCGACGGCGTGCGCTACGGCGTGCGCGACGCCGGGGCCGAGGAACTGGTGGACATGTACGCGCGCTCGCGCTCCGCGGGCTTCGGCGACGAGGTCCAGCGACGCATCATGATCGGCACCTACGTGCTCAGCGCGGGTTACTACGACGCCTACTACCGCAAGGCCGCGCAGGTCCGGCGGCTGATCAGGGACGACTTCGCCGCCGCCCTGGCGCAGTGCGACGTGCTCGCCGGGCCGGTCTCGCCCGTGCCCGCCTGGAAGATCGGGGCCATGACCGACGACCCGCTGCAGATGTACCTCATGGACATCTTCACCATCTCCCTGAACCTGGCCGGGCTGCCGGGCATCTCCATCCCGGCCGGGCTGGGCGCGACGAGCGGCATGCCCGTGGGGCTGCAGCTCATGGGCCGCGCCTTTGACGAGGCCGGGCTCCTGGCCGTGGCCAACACGCTCTTCAAGGCCCTGCCCGACGCGGGCCTGCCGCGCGCCGTGGCCTGACGCAAATCGAGCGCGCCGCGCAGACAAACGACGGGGGCCGGAACGCCATGGCGTTCCGGCCCCCGTCGTTTGCGCCGGTGACGGCGCGGCGAACTATTTGTTCCGGCCCTGGCCCTTGCCCTGCCCCTGCCCCTGGCCCTTGCCTTGGCCCTGGCCGCAGGAGTTGCCCGCGCCCTGGCCCGAGCCGTCGCCCTTGGCGTTCATGCGCCCCACGCCGAGCAGGGCGGGCGAGACGTCCAGATTCCGGGCGATGCGGCCCCAGCCCAGGCTCGAGGCGCGCATCCGCACGATCTCCCGGGGCGGCACGGACGCGGCCTTGGCCAGCGTCTCGATGCGCGCCTGCTCCAGCCTGCACTCGGCCGCGGCGTACCGCTCGGCGGCGCGGGCCGCGCCCTCGGCGTCGCCGTGGCCGCGGGCGGCCTCGATCTCGACCTGCGCGCGCTCCATGACACGCAGGATCTCGCCGATGGTCGCGACGGGCAGCGCGTCCGGGACCTCGCCCGACCCGACGCCCGATTCGGGATCGCCGCGCGGGGCGGGCACGGACGCACCGGACGCCTCGGACGCGCCGGGAGCGGCCAGGGCCAGGTCCGCCGCGACCGCCGAAAAGAGGAGTGCGGCCAGCGCGAGGAGGAACGCGCGCGGAGCGGGGAAGAAAGACGTGGAACGGCGCATGATCTGCCTCCGATGGGGTTGCGCGCGCCAAACGGCGCACTTCCGGACCATAGCATATCCCGCCCCGCGGGACAAAGCCCGCCCGTTTTTCACGCTTCGGCACCAGTCCGCAAGGCTCGCCGCGCGCGAATTCCGGACCGGACCCCGAACCGGGCCGGAACCGAGCCCGGAACCATGCGTGAATTGGGGCCCCAATTGGCCCCGAACCGATCCGCGAACCGGCTCAGGCACCGGCCCGCGTTGACAGCGCGCGGCCGAGGCGGTACCTCCGGGCAGACCGCGCACGCGCGGTGCGAACCTCCAGCCCGCGAACACGCCATGAACGTCGCCGTTGCCGTCAGCGGAGGCATGGACAGCCTGCTGGCCGTGGCCCTGCTCAGGGAGGCCGGGCACCATGTCCTGGCCCTGCACGCCCATTTTCTGCCCCCGGACGAACCGGCGCGCGCCACGGCGCGCGAGATCGAACGCGCCTGCCGCGCGGCCGGGGCCGACTTCGCCGTGGCCGACCTCTCCGCCCCCTTTGCCGAACGCGTGGTGCGCCCCTTTGTCCGGGCCTACGCCGCCGGGCTCACGCCCAACCCCTGCGCCGCGTGCAACCCGGCCATGAAGTTCGGCCTGCTCCTGGACGCCGCCACCGAACGCGGCTGCGAGCGGTTCGCCACGGGCCACTACGCGCGCATCGGCGCGGGACCGGACGGACGACCGCGCCTGGCGCGCGGCGCGGACCCGCTCAAGGACCAGAGCTACTTCCTCTCCCTGGTCCCGGCCGCGCGGCTGGCGCGCGTGGCCTTTCCCCTGGCCGACGTGCGCAAGGCCGACGTGCCCGGCCTGCTGGCCGCGCGCGGACTGACCCCGCCCCTGGCGCGCGAGAGCCAGGAGATCTGCTTCATACCGGGCGACGACTACTGCGCCTTTCTGGAGCGCTCGGCCGCCCGCTTCGGCGCGCGCCTTTCCGGGCCCGGCCCCATCGTGCTCGCGCCCGACCCGCAGGCCGAGGAAGGCGGCCGCGAGATCGGCCGCCATGCCGGGCTGTGGCGCTACACGCCCGGCCAGCGGCGCGGCCTGGGCATCGCCTGGTCCGAACCGCTCTACGTCATCGAACGCGACGCGGCCGCCAACCGGCTGGTGGTCGGCCCGGCGGCCGCCCTGGGGGCCGACGGCTGCACGGTGCGCGACCTGAACGTGCTCGTGCCGCCGGAACAGTGGCCCGCGCGGCTCCTGGGCCGGACGCGCTATCGCCAGCAGGCCCGGCCCGTGCGCGCCGAACTGTGCGGCGCGGGCGCGGACGCCGTGCTGCGGCTGCGCTTCGAAACGCCCTGGACCCGCCCCGCGCCCGGGCAGATCGCCGCGCTCTACACCGAGGGCGGCGAAGTGCTTGTGGGCGGGTTCCTGACCGGAGAAATCCCGCAATGAACGCCTTCCGCTTCCACATCGCCACCCTGGGCTGCAAGATCAACCAGTACGAAAGCCAGTCCCTGCGCGAGGCCTGGACCGCGCTGGGCGGCGAGGAGACCGCCGACCCGGCCCTGGCCGAGTGCGTGCTGGTCAATTCCTGCGCCGTGACCGCGCGCGCGGTCAGCGACCTGCGCCAGACCGTGCGCCGCCTGCACCGCGCCAATCCGGACGCGGCCATCGTGGTCACGGGCTGCGCCGCGCAGGTCATGGCCGGAGAACTGGCCGGGCTGCCCGGCGTGGTCGAGGTGGTGCCCCAGGAGCGCAAGACCGGCCTGCTCGCCGGGCCCGCCGCGGTGCGCCCGGCGTCTTCCGCCGACGCCGCGGCGATCGCGCCGGACTTCGCCGTCAGCGGCTACGGACGCGCCCGCGCCGTGGTCAAGGTCCAGGACGGCTGCTCGCACCGCTGCACCTACTGCATCGTGCCGCTCACGCGCGGCCCGGCCAGGAGCCGCGACCCGCGCCGCGTGCTGGCCGAGACGCGCGCCCTGCTCGACGCGGGCTTCCGCGAGATCGTGCTTTCGGGCATCAACCTGCGCCAGTTCGGCCCGGACCTCGCGGCCGCGGACCTGCCTCCGGGCTGGCGCGGCCCGGCGGACTTCTGGGCCCTGCTCTCCTGGCTGGACGCGGAACTGGGTCCGCAGTGGGCCGGGCGCGCACGGCTGCGCGTCAGCTCCGTGGACCCGGGCCAGTTCATGGGCCACGCGGCCGAGCGCGCCCTGGAGGCCCTGACCGCGGGCACCCTGTTCTGCCCGCACCTGCACCTCTCCATCCAGAGCGGCAGCCCGGCCGTGCTGCGGCGCATGGGCCGCGCGCACTACGGGCCCGAGGACATCCTTGCCTTCGTGCGCGCCCTGGGCGCGCGCGTGCCGCTGCTCGGCCTGGGCGCGGACATCCTCACGGCCTTTCCGGGCGAGACCGAGGAGCACCACGCCGAGACCGTGGCCCTGGCGCGCGAACTGCCCCTGACCTACGCCCACGTGTTTCCCTATTCCCGCCGCCCCGGCACCCCGGCCGCGCGGCTGGACGGCCAGCTGCCGCGCCAGGTCAAGAAGCAGCGCTCCGCCGAACTGCGCGAACTGGTGGCCGAAAAGAAGCGCGCCTTCCTGGCCCGCGTGGCCGCCGAGGCCGCCACGGTGCGCGTGGCCCTGCAGTGCGGGGGCGAGGACGAGGCCGACCATGCGGACGGAAGCGGAACCCCGCGCGGCGTGAGCGAGCACTACGTGGCCTGCCGCTTCATCGCGCCGCCCGTGGGCGCGGCCAACCGCGCCCTGGTCGCGGCGCGCCCGGTGCGCGCGGGCGAAGGCTATCTGGAGGTCATACCGCAGGACGGGCCGGACGCCGCCCCCCGCACTCCCCCGGAGGCCCCGTGAGCATTCCACGCACGCCGGACCCGGCCCTGCTCGTGCTCTCCGTGCTCTCGGCGCGCTGGGGCGAATTCTGGCCCGGGCTGCTCGCGGACCTGGAAACGGCCTTCGGCCCCACGCTCTTCGTCTCCGAGCCCATGGACTTCACGGTCACCGGCTACTACGACGCCGAGCTGGGCACGCCCATCCAGCGGCGCATGCTGGCCTTTTCGCGCCTGGTGGCGCACGAATTCCTGGTGGACGCCAAGCTCGCCACCAACGAGCTGGAACGCAGCGCCGCCACTCCGCCCGAAATCGGCGGACGGCGGCTCTACAACCTGGACCCCGGCCTGCTGACCCTGGAACGGCTGGTCCTGGCGACTGGAAAGAACTTCACGCATCGGATATACCTGGGAAACCGGGTCTGGGCCGACCTGACCATGATCTGGACCGGCGGCGGCTGGTTCACCCTGCCCTGGACCTTTGCGGACTACGCCGCCCCGTCGATGCTCGCCCTGCTCACCCGGCTCAGGGCGCGCTACAAGGACATGATCCAAAACCCCGCGCCCGCTCAGCCGGACGCATAAGGAATCGCCATGTTGAAGAGCATGACCGGCTACGGCCGCGCAGCGGTGCACGAGGACGACTGGAACTTCGTCTGGGAGGTGCGCTCGGTGAACAGCCGCTACCTGGACCTGAAGTGGCGGCTGCCGCTCACGGTGCGCTGCCTGGAGAACGCCTGGGAAAAGGTCGTGCGCGAATTCGCCCTGCGCGGCCGCGTGGAGCTGTCCCTGGCCCTGCGCATCACGCGCGCGGACCTCTCGGGCATCGCGCTCAACGACGTGCAGGCCGAGGCCATGGTCGCGGAGATGGAACGCTTCGCGGCCCGGCGCGGCGACGCCTTCGCCCCGGACTACAACCGCATGCTGAACATCCCGTCCCTGTGGAGCGACGACATGGCCGAGCCCGACGAGGCCATGGTCGCCAGCCTGGAGGACGGGCTGCGCGCGGCCCTGGAGGACTGGAACCAGTCCCGCGGCGTGGAGGGCGCGGCCACGGCGCGCGACCTGACCACGCGCTTCCTGCGGCTGGGCGAGTGGCTGGAGGTGCTCAAGGAGCGCACGCCCGAGGTCAAGGAGGAGCGCTTCGCGGCCCTGGACCAGCGCGTGCGCGCCACCCTGGAGCGCTACGACGTGGAGCTGGACGGCGAGAAGATCCTCCAGGAGATCGCCCTGCTCTCGGACAAGCTCGACGTGAGCGAGGAGCTTTCGCGCCTGTCCGCGCACCTGGACCAGCTCGACGAGATCGTGCGCCAGGGCGCGGACGCGGGCAAGCGCCTGGACTTCACCCTCCAGGAGTGCTTCCGGGAGATCAACACCTGCGGCAACAAGGCCCAGGACACCCAGGTTTCGCGGCTGGTGGTGGACTTCAAGGCCGAGCTGGAAAAGTGCCGCGAGCAGGTCCAGAACGTGGAATGACCGGCCCCGCGCGCCGCCAACGATCAGCCTTTCCGGAGTGCCCATGAAGCAGCAGCTCATCAACGTCGGATTCGGCAACTACGTGGTCCAGGGCCGCGTGGTGGCCATCGTCACGCCCTCGTCCTCGCCCATGCGCCGCCTGCGCGAGGACGCGCGCCAGGAGGGACGCCTGGTGGACGCCACCCAGGGCCGCAAGACGCGCTCCATCCTGATCACCGACTCCAACCACGTCATCCTCTCCGCCATCCAGGCGGAAACCATCAGCCAGCGTTTCAGCTCCGGAGGCACCGATGCCTAGAGACAGGGAAGGCGTACTTCTGGTGCTCTGCGCCCCGTCGGGCGCGGGCAAGTCCACCCTGACCGCGCAACTGCTCAAGGAATTCCCGCGCTTCGCCTTTTCCGTGTCCTACACCACGCGCGCCCCGCGCGGGCAGGAACAGGACGGCACGGACTACCACTTCGTGGACAAGGCCACCTTCGCGGACCTGCGCGCCAAGGGCTTCTTCGCCGAATGGGCCGAGGTGCACGGCAACTTCTACGGCACCCCGCTCCAGGCCACCATCAACGCCCTGGCCGCGGGCAAGGACCTGCTCTTCGACATCGACGTGCAGGGCGCCAAGCAACTGCGCGCGAGCCTTTCGCGCGGCACCTACGTGTTCATCTTTCCGCCGTCGCTGGCGGAACTGCGGCGGCGGCTCACGGGCCGGGGCACGGACGCGGCCGAAGCGGTGGAGAAGCGGCTGGCCAACGCCGTGGGCGAAATCCGCCAGGCCGCCTTCTTCGACGCCTGGATCGTGAACGACGACCTGGACACGGCCTACGACGAACTGCGCGCGGCCTACCTGGCGGCCACCCTGGCCCCGGCGCTTGCGCCCGGGCTGCCCGAAGCGCTGCTCGGCGAAGGGGGCAGGTAGCCATGGCGGAGCTGGTCATCGCCCTGGATTTTCCCACGCCGGACGAGGCCCTGGACCTGGCGCGCTCCCTGCGCGGCGAGGTCCCCTGGGTCAAGGTGGGCATGGAGCTCTTCACTCTGGCCGGGCCTCCCGTGATCGGTCGGCTGGCGGACATGGGCTTTCGGGTCTTTCTGGACATGAAGTTCTTCGACATTCCCAACACCGTGCGCGGCGCGGTGCGCGCGGCGGCGCGCATGGGCGCGGCCATGACCAACATCCACCTCATCGGCGGGCGGCGCATGGCCGAGGCGGCCCTGGAAGGCCGCGAGGACGCGGCCGCCACGGGCGTGGCGCGGCCGCTGCTCTACGGCGTCACCGTGCTCACGTCCATGGCCGGGGTGGACCTCGCGGACCTGGGCGGTGGCGATCCGGCCGAACGCGTACTCGGACTGGCGCGCAAGGGGGCGAATTACGGCTTGGATGGCGTCGTCTGTTCTGCTATGGAGGTGGTAAGGATTAAGAAGGCTTGCGGAGAGGCCTTCGGCTGTCTGACCCCGGGCATCCGCCCGGCGGAGGCCGGAGGGGCCCAGGCAACGGACGACCAGCGCCGGATCGTGACTCCGGCGGACGCCGTGGCGGCGGGGTCGGACTATCTGGTGGTCGGTCGGCCGGTGACGCGCGCCGCGGACCCGCTTGGGGCGGTCCGCGAGCTGGCGCGCCAGATGCGCGCCGGGGCCTAGCCGAACGGTCGGCTCGGGAGGCCGGCCGGGCGGAGGCGCGGGACGCGAGCGGGGAGAAAAGGCACACGCGGGGAAGGACCAGGGGGACGCATGGCGGAAGCTATGAGCACGCAGCAGCACAAGGAAAACGGCCACGCGCACGAAGCGGGCCGGGAAAAGATCAAGGGCGTCTTTTCCACGCAGGTCGTGTCCAAGGTGGGCACGGGCACGACCATGCGCAAGACCATTCAGAAGATGTACTGGTTCGCCGAGGAGCTGGACTCCGGCGAGGTCTCCATGCAGCCGCTGAACGTCAACTACGTGCCCTCCGGTCCCAAAAAGGTCATCCCCAAGGACGAGATGCTCGAAAAGTTCTCGCCCGAGCCGGAATTCTACGTCTCCACGGTCTTTCCGAAGATGAAGGAGCTGGGCGAGACGATCACCCGCGCGGACCAGCACCGCCAGCGCGGCGAGCAGTTCTCCGCGGAATTCGAGTACAAGAACGTGCTCCAGGTGGACGAGGAGAACGTCAAGGCCAACTTCGGCCTGGGGCTGACCTACCTGGATCGCGGCCAAGCCAACAAGGCCGACGACATCTTCAAGCGCTTGGTCAAGCTGGACGCGGCCTTCGAGCAGGAACACAAGCACCTCTTCAACGACTTCGGCATCCAGCTGCGCAAGAACAAGATGTGCGACCAGGCCGTGGAATACTACAAGCGCGCCCTGGAGCTTTCCGGCAGCGACGAGAACCTGCACTACAACATGGCCCGCGCCTGGTTCGAGAAGAAGGACATGGCCAAGACCCGCGAGCACCTGGAAAAGGCCCTGGAGCTCAACCCCGAGCTCGAGGCGGCCAGGCAGTTCATGGACTGGCTCAAGAAAAAGGGACACCTCGGCTAGGAGGCGCCCATGAACCAACTCCACGGCCAGCGTTTTCTGGAGGAGGCCGCCCGCTACCGGCCGGAACTCCCCTACCCGCCCACCCTGCTGCGCGACCTCTTCGCCATGACGCGCGAGGAGTCCCTGGCCACGGTGGACGACATCGCCGAGGTGATCGGCCGCGACCAGGGGCTGACGGCCAAGATCCTGGCCCTGGCCAATTCCGCCTTCTACGGGCTGCAGGCGCGCGTGGCCTCGCTCTCGCGCGCCGTGAGCCTGCTCGGCATCAAGGAAATCCGCAGCCTGGTGCTCCTGCTCGGCGTGCAGTCGCTGACCTCGGGCGTGCCCATGCCGCGCGGCTTCGCGCTGGAGGAATATTGGGCGCACCAGCTCTGCACGGCCGTTGTCTGCCGGTTGCTGGCCCGCCAGGTGGACGGCGCGGACCCGGACATCCTCTTCACCAGCGGGCTGCTGCACGATTTCGGCAAGCTGGTGGCGGCCATCAACCGCCCGGCCGACCAGGAGGCCATCCTGGCCCTGGCCGAAAAGGGCGTCCTGGCCGCGTCCCAGGCCGAGGAAGGGTACTGGGGCATCGAGCACGGCCTGGTGGGCGGCATGGTCCTCGGCGCGTGGGACCTGCCCGCGGAGCTGACCGAGCCGATCATCTGGCACCACGCGCCCGCCCTGAGCCCGGGCCACGCCCTGCAGGCCTCGGTGATCTGCACGGCCGACATCCTGGCCCACCGGCACGCGGACCCCGAACACCCCTCGTCCTCCGGCTGGGAGCCGCTGGCCGCGCAAATGGGCTTCGACGTCGAGGACCTGGGCGCCAAGGCCGAGGAGGTCCTCTCGGACGAGACCCTTTTCCAGTTCCTGGCGGTCATCGACTGACCCGCGCCCCGCGTCCGATCGCGGGACGCCGCACCGCCGGACCACACCGCACCGGGCCCATGCCCGGCCTCGCTGCCGACGACAAGGATAGCTTCTCACCATGCCCAAACGCTGGATTTTGCGCACCAGGACCGGCACGGCCGCCTGCGACGCGGACGCTGCGAACAGCCGCGCTCCCGCCCCATCGAACGCCCGCCAACCTGACGGATCTATGGCCGATGTACGTATGGCCGACGAGCGCACGGCCGAGCGGTGGGCCGACAACCTGGCCATATCGCCGCTGCTCGCGCGCCTCCTGTGGCGACGCGGGCTGCGCTCGCCTGAGGCCATGGACGTCTACCTCAATCCCGGCCTCAAGCACCTCGCCCCGCTGGAGGACCTGCCCGGCCTGACAACGGCCGCCGAGGTCGTGGCCGAGGCGTTGTCCGCAGGCCGCACGCCCGCCATCTGGGGCGACTACGATGTGGACGGCGTGACCGCCACGGCGCTGCTCGCGCACTTTCTGCGCGCGCGCGGTTTCTCACCCCTGTACTACCTGCCCAACCGGCTGGAGCACGGCTACGGCATGAACGTGGAGGGCGTGGAGGAGCTGGCCGCGCGCGGGGCCGGGCTGCTGATCACCGTGGACTGCGGCATCGCGGACCACGCGCCCGTGGCCCGCGCCCGGGAGCTGGGCCTCGGCGTGGTGGTCACGGACCACCACCTGCCCGGCGAAAGCCTGCCCGAGGCGCACGCCGTGTGCGACCCGCGCCTGGGCGCGTGCGCGGGCGCGGACCTGGCCGGGGTGGGCGTGGCCTTCCTGCTGGCCGCCGCGCTCAACCGCATGCTGCCCGGCGCGCCTGTGGACATCCGCGACTACCTGGACCTCGTGGCCCTGGGCACCATCGCCGACGTGGTGCCGCTCACGGGCCAGAACCGCATCCTGACCAAGAACGGGCTGCTGCTCATCGCCGAGGGCCGCCGCCCGGGCATCGCGGCGCTCAAGGAGGCCGCGGGCTACGCGCCCACGGCCGAGCTGGGCGCGGGCCAGGTGGCCTTCGGGCTGGCCCCGCGCATCAACGCCGCGGGCCGCCTGGGCGCGGCGCAGACGGCCCTGGACCTGCTCCTGGCCTCGGACGTGACCGCGGCGCGGCCCCTGGCCGCCGAACTGGACGCCATGAACGCCGAGCGCCGCCGCACCGAGGAGGAGATCCTGGAGCAGGCCCAGGCCCAGGCCGGGACCGAGGCCGCCCAGGGCCGCCACGGGCTGGTGCTCTTCGCGCCGCACTGGCACCAGGGCGTCATCGGCATCGTGGCCTCGCGCGTGGTCGAGGCGCACTACCGCCCGACGCTGATCGTCTGCGAGGAGGACGGGGTGCTCAAGGGCTCGGGCCGCTCCATCCCGGAGGTGGACCTGCACGCGGCCCTGGCCGGGTGCGCGGACCTCTTCCTGCGCTTCGGCGGGCACCGCCAGGCCGCCGGGTTCTCCATGAAACCGGCCGGGCTCGACGCGCTGCGCGAACGCTTTTCCACGGCCGTGGCCGCGCAGACGGGCGGGGAAACGCTCTCGGCCTGCCTCAAGGTGGACGCGGAACTGCCCTTTGCCGACGTGGACTTCACCCTGCTCAAGGAGATCGAATCCATGCAGCCCTTCGGCATGGGCAACCCCGAGCCGGTCTTCGCCTCGCCCGAGGTGCGCGTGGCCTCGCGCCGCGTGTTCGGCAAGAACCACGTCTCGCTGGACCTGCGCGAGGACGCTTCCAACCGCACCCTGCGCGCCAAGGCCTGGCGCATGGCCGAGGAACTGGGCCCGCGCGTGGCGGGCGCGAGCTTGCGCTTCGCCTTCACCCCGCGCATCGACCGCTACAACGGCGCGGCGACCATCGAACTCAACGTGCGCGACTGGAACGCGCCGGGCACGGCCATCGAAGCCGCGTGCACGCCCGGCGCGCCCGGCGCGGCCAGTACGACCGATACGACCGGCGCAACCGGCGGCGCAACGCAGAAAAAGCTGCCCTGAGCGCACGTTCGTGCTACACTGGCCGGGCCGGTTCGGGGCCGCCGCCGTGCGGGCACTGCGGCGGCCCCGAACCGGCCCGACCATCGCCCGACCCCGAAGCGTCACGACCGAATCGCCCAAAGGAGCAGCCATGAAGGAGACCCCCTACCTCACGGACAAGCACGACATGCTCGGCCAGCTCAGGACCCTGCCCGCCCTGGAGGCCTTCGAGGATTCCAACCTCCTGAAGATGCTGAACCTGAGCAAGCTGCGCAAGTACGACGCTGGGGAAACGATCATGCAGGAGGGAGCGCTGGACTGCTGGATGTACTTCCTGCTCAAGGGCTCGGTGCGCGTGATCAAGGGCGGCAAGCCGCTCAGCGTGCTTTCGCGCTACGGCGAGATGTTCGGGGAGATGAGCGTGGTGGACGGGGCCGAGCGCTCGGCCACGGTGGTGGCCGAGACCCCGGTCATGTGTCTGGCCCTGGACGGCTCCATCGTGGACCGCGTGGGCGAAGCGGACAAGCCCGCGTTCTTCGCCGTGCTCTACCGCTTCATCGCCGAGGTGCTCTCCGAGCGGCTGCGGCTCATGGACCAGGAGCTCTCCGAGGTCAAGGCCGAGCTGGAGCGGCTGAAGCACGGCGGATAGAGCGGCCGAGCGGCCCTCAGGATGATTCGAGTGAAATAGTCAAAAGATGTTATATATCAATATATTCTTAAAACGAAAAGCCCCTTCGCGGGGGCTTTTCGTTTGGCGGCAGGGGGCCGGGCGCCCCTGCGGGAGCGCCCGCCTCCGGGCCCGATGCCGAAGGCCGCCGGGCTACGCGCCCGCTCCGCCCTCCGGACCCGCTCCGCTCGGGGCCTGCCCGTCCTTGAGCCGTTCGAGCACCGCCCCGGCCATGTAGGAGCTGCGCACCAGAGGCGCGCTGAACACGTAGGGGATGCCGTGGGTCCGGCCGCAGGCCGCGTACTCGTCGAAGAACGGCGGCGGCACGTAGCGGGCCACGGGGGGGTGCTTGAGCGAGGGGCGCATGTACTGGCCCACGGTGACGATGGAGCAGCCCGTGCGCGCCAGGTCGCGGACCACGTCCATGGTCTGGGAGTCCGTCTCGCCCAGGCCGACCATCAGCCCGCTCTTGGCCACGGCCCCGGCCGCGCGCACGCGGGCGAGCAGTTCCAGGCTGCGCGCGTACCCGGCCTGGGGCCGGATCGCGGGGTAGAGGTCCGGCACGGTCTCCACGTTGTGGTTGATCACGTCGGGCGCGGCCTCCAGGACCACGCCCAGGGCGCGCTCGTCGCCCTGGAAATCCGGGATGAGCACCTCCACCGTGGCCGTGGGCAGCGCCGCGCGCACCGCGCGCACGGTCGCCGCGAAGTGCGCGGCCCCGCCGTCCGGCAGGTCGTCGCGCGTGACCGAGGTCACGACCACGTGCTTGAGGCCCAGCTCGGCCGAGGCCTCGGCCACGCGGCGCGGCTCGTCGGCGTCCGGCGCGGCCAGGGGAAGCGCGGCGGGCTCGATGTTGCAGAAGGCGCAGTTGCGCGTGCAGGTGTTGCCCAGAATCAGGAACGTGGCCGTGCGCCGCTGGTAGCACTCCCAGATGTTCGGGCACCTGGCGCTGGAGCACACGGTGTGCAGCCCCTTTTCCCGCACCAGGGCGCAGGTGGCGGCAAAGGCCGGGTCCGAGGGCAGTTTGACGCGCAGCCAGGCCGGAATGCGCAGGGGCCTAGGCGAAGATTCGCCGGAAGTTCCGGGTGAGGACATCCTTCATCTCCCCCATGCTCGGGTCGTCGCGGCCCAGCTCGCGGTGCACGGAGGTCGGCTCCGCGTCGCCCAGGCCGCACAGGGTTATCAGCGAAAAAAGGTCCAGGTTCGCGCCCACGTTCAGGGCCAGGCCGTGCCAGGTGGTCCATTTGCGCACCGCGATGCCGATGGAGGCGATCTTGCGCGTGCCGATCCACACGCCCGGGCGGCCCTCCCAGCGGCCCGCCGTCACGCCGACCTCGGCCAGGGAGACGATGACGACCTCCTCCAGATCGTGGAAGAAGCCGTGCAGTCCGCCGGGGCGGCCCGCGATGCGGAACACGGGATAGGCCACGAGCTGGCCCGGGAAGTGGCAGGTGATGTCCCCGCCGCGCGCCGAGCGGACTAGGTCGATGCCCCGGGAGGCCAGGAACTCCGGGCTGGCGTGCAGGTGCTGGTCCCCGGCGTTGCGGCCCAGGGTGATCACGGGCGCATGCTCGAGCAGGAAGAGCGTGTTCTCGGCCCCGTCGGCCACCTCGGCCACGCGCCGTTCCTGCACGGCCACGGCGTCGGCGTAGCGGATCAGGCCCAGGTCCTCGACGATCACGCCCGACCTCCGCCGGAACCACCGCCGGAGCCGCCGCCGCCCTTTTTGGGCCCGGTCTTTGGCCCGCCCTTGGGCCCGCCCTTTTTGGGGCCCACCGGCTTTTTGCGCCGCTGGGCCGCAGGCTTGCCGGGCTTGCCGGAGGAGCCGGATTCGGATGCGCCCGGCCCGGGCCTGCCGGGGTCCGGCTTGCCGGGATAGGGCTTGCCCGCGCCCGCCTTGCCGGGATCGGGCTTACCGGAGTCGGGCTTACCGGAGACGGGCCTGCCGGACTTGCCGCCGCCCGGCCCGCGCCCGCCCTGGCCGCGCCCGTTCCGCTCACGCCCGGCCTGGCCCGACCGCTGCGGGCTGGAGCCGCGCCCCTGCGCAGGGTGCGCCCCCTCGCGGTCACGGGCCTCGCTCGGGCGATCGTCGCCCGGGCGCCAATCGTCCTGGCGGACATCGGCCCCGTAGGCATGGCCCGGGCGCGGGCCCAGGCCGCCCGAGGGCGCGCGGCCGCGCGCCATGCGGTCCGGCGCGCCCCAGAGCGCCACGGGCAGCCCGCTCTTGGCGTCGCGCCCCGCGTCCGCCGGGCGGAGCAGCAGCGCGCGCGCGCCCGCCGGGTCGCCGCCGCCCGGGGGATCGCCGTAGACCACGGCCAGCCCGCGCGGCGTGCACACGTAGCGCCCGCGCTCGCGCCCGGGCACGGGAAAGGCGTCGGAAACCACGCGGCCCACCTCGTCGGCCTGCGCCCCGGGCTCGGCCGGGGCATCCGCCGGGGCCGCCCCGCCCTCCCCGTCCGCCGGGGCCGCGAGATGCGCGAAACTCAGGGCCGCGCGCTCCTTGGCCAGTCCGGCGTGGCGCGACAGGGCCTTGAGCCAGGCCGGGGCGTCGAAGGTCTCCATGGCGAAGTGGCACCAGGACGTGGCCCGGGGCGCGAGCATGGGACAACCCTTGGAGTGCGTGCACGGGGCCAGGGCCGCAAACCCCAGTTCCACCGCGCTCTCCCGGGCCAGGGCCGCGAGCTTGCCGCCCAGCCGGGTGCCCGGCTCCACGAAGAGCAGCGTCCCGCCGGGCGCAAGCGGCGCGGCCATGCGCTCCACCAACTCGCCGAGCTGTTCGGCGAGCGGCGCGGAGCGGCCGAAACGCACCTCGTTGAGCACGTTGATCGCGGCCACCAGCCTGAGCCCGCGCGGCAGCGCGCCGAGCCCCTTTTCCAGGGGCTCGTGCACCAGGTGCACGCGCCAGGGCGGGGCACCGTTCCCCGTGGCCTCGGCCAGGGCGCGGAGCAGGTCCATGCCCATGGTCACGAGCTTCTTCTCGCGGTCCACGCACCAGAACTCCAGTTCCACCTCGCGCAGGTCCGGCCGCGCCAGCCACAGGGCCTGGGCCAGGGTCAACGGCCCGCAGCCGATGTCCGCCACGCGGTCGCCCGGGCGCAGCTCCAGGTCCAGCCCGGGCAGGAGCCGGCTGAGGCGGAAGAGATTCCAGGGCAGGAAGAAGGAGAGGTACGCGGCGCGCGCGCCGGCCGAGCGCAGATAGCCGGGGTCCAGCCCCGAACGCTCGCTGGTCAGACACTGGGAAAGGTCGCGGATGCCGTCGGGCAGCAGCCGCCGGTGCTTGGCCGACAGGGGCAGCACGCCCGCGAGCACGTCGGGATAGAGCGCCAGCCCCTGGGCCACGGGCTCGATCAGGGGGAGAAGCACGGGCCGCGACAGGGGCGAGAAGCGCCGCTGCGGGGTCCCGGGCAGGGGGTATGCCCCGCCGCCGGAAGAACCGCCAAAAGAACCACCGCTCGGGCCGCCGAAAGAGGAATCATTGGACATGGGTGAACACCATGGCGTCGATGAAACGCCGGTTGAAGGCCGCGTCGCCCGCCAGTTCCACGACCCGCGCCGCGCGGGCCGCACCCTCCAGGGGCGCGCGCAGTTCCGGGCGGTGCAGCAGCAGCCGCGCCCCGGCCAGGGAGGCGTTGCCCACCACGCGCACGCGCCGGGCCAACCCCGGGGGGAAGAACCCCAGGGCCGCCAGGTCCTCGGGCACGGCGTGCGCGCCCAGGGCCCCGGCCAGGAGCACCTCGGCCAGATCGGTCGGGGCCGCGCCCGCCGCCTCCAGCAAACGCACGAAGGCCACGTTGCAGGCCGCCTTGACCTTGAGAATCTCCTCCACGTCCGCGCCCGTGAGGTACAGCCCGCCGGGCAGGGCCAGCCGCCGCTCGCCCGCGGCCTCCCGCACCTGGGCGGCCAGCCTGCGCGCCAGGGGCGGCAGGGCCGGGTCGTCCGCCGCGCGGAACGCGCCGCGCTCGTCCAGCACGCCCGCGCGCAGCAGCGCGGCCACCAGCGAGAGGTAGCCCGCGCCGGTGATGGCCGTGGGCGCGGGTCCGGACGGCGCTTGCGGGCCCGGCGCGCACGACGGGCAGGCGCACGATGCGGGGGGCGCGCCAGGCGCACAGGTCGCGCCGGGCGCGCAGGACGCCGCCCCGCCCTCCTCCACCAGCCGCGCGAACAGCCCCGTGGGCGCAAGGCCGAAGGACGCGACCGCGCCCGCGCCCGCCACCGCGCCGAAGGTCAGGCCGATGCCCTCCAAGGCCGGGCCCAACGCCACGCTGGCGCACCAGATCTCGTCCTCGGACAGGGCCAGGACGAACTCGCCGTTGGTGCCCATGTCCGCGAGCAGGAAGGGAAATTTCGGCGGCTCGTCGCCGCGCAGGGCCCAGGCCAACCCGGCGGAAAGGTCGCCGCCCACGAAGGGGGCCAGGAGCGGGGCCGCGTACACCGGCGGCAAATCCGGCAGGGCCCCGACGTCGCCGCCGCGCGTGGCCAGGCCGTAGGGCGCGTGGGCCAGGGCATCCACGGGCAGGCCGAGCAGCAGGTGGACCATGGCCGGGTTCCCGGCCACGCACAGCTCGCGCACCGCCGCCCCGCGCGCGGCGGCCAGCTCCGCGACCACGGCGCGCAACCGGTCCAGCACCGGGCGGCGCAGCCCGTCCGCGCCGTGCGCCTGGGCAAAGGCCAGCCGGGACATGACCTCGCTGCCCGCGCCCATCTGCGGGTTGAGGAACGCGCCCGAGGCGACCTCCGCGCCGTCCTGCGACGGATCCAGCGCGGCCCAGTGCACCGTGGTGGTGCCCAGGTCCACGGCCAGGGCGAGCGCAGCGGAAGCCTGCGGCGCGGGTGAGGCGGCCGGAGCGGCGGGGGCTTGAGCGGCGGGGGCCTGAGCGGCGGGGAGCGCGCCCGGGCCCATGGCCCGACGCACGGGCGGCGGCAACTGCACGGCCATGCCCGGCTCCGCCCGGTGGCGGCAGCCCAGCCGCCAGCCCTCGGCCAGTTCCCCGGGGCCGAGGATCCGCGCGTCCTCCGGCGTGGGCGCGGGCGCGGCCGCGCCCCCGGGACCGGCCAGCACGCGCATGCGGCACAGGCCGCAGCGCCCCAGGCCGGAGCACAGCGGCGGCGGGTCCGTGGCCAGGTACACGGCCTGGGCCAGGGTCAAGCCCGCGTTCGCCGCCACCGCAAAGGTGCGGCCCGCGTGGTCCGTGACGGTGATGGTCGCCATGGGGAGTGTGTACAGGGTTTGGGCGCAAAGCGCCACGCCCGGCGCGCGGCGCGCGGCGCGGGCCGGACGGGACCGCCCGGGGGCCCCGGCCTTGCGGGGGACGCGGCCGTCCTAGCCCAGGAGCATGCGGTCGGATTCCATGCGCTCGCCGCTGGCCGTGTAGAAGCGCTCCAGGAGGTCCTGCACCGTGAGGCCGGCCTTTTCCGCGTCGCGCACGTCCAGGATGATCTCGCCGCGGTGGAGCATGACCAGCCGGTTCCCGAAGTCCAGGGCCTGGTGCATGTTGTGCGTGACCATCAGCGTGGTCAGCCGGTCGCGCTCCACGATCTCGCGCGTGAGGTCCAGAATCTGCTTGGCGGTCTTGGGGTCCAGGGCCGCGGTGTGCTCGTCGAGCAGCAGCAGGCGCGGGCGCACCAGGGTGGCCATGAGCATGGTCATGGCCTGGCGCTGGCCTCCGGAAAGCAGGCCGACGCGGTCGCGCAGCCGGTTCTCCAGCCCCAGGTCCAGGGCGCGGAGCTGCGCGCGGAACCGCTCGCGGTCCGCGGCCTTGACGCCCAGGGAAAAGCCGCGCCGCATGCCGCGCTTGAGCGCCAGGGCCATGTTCTCCTCGATGGACATGGCCCCGCAGGTGCCGCGCATGGGGTCCTGGAACACGCGGCCGATGAACTTCGCGCGCCGGTATTCCGGCCAGGTGGTGATGTTCTCGTCGTCGATGCGCAGGGTGCCGCTGTCCGGGAAAAAGCTCCCGGCCAGACAGTTGAGCAGCGTGGACTTGCCCGCGCCGTTGGAGCCGATGACCGTGATGCAGTCGCCGCGCGCGATCTCCAGGCTGACGTTGTTCAGCGCCAGGACCTCGTTGACCGTGCCGCGGTGGAAGAACTTGACGACGTCGGCCAGGGTGATCATGCGCGCCCCCGGAACCGCCGCTTGATGTTCGGCGAAACCAGCGCCACGACCACGAGCACGGCGGTGATCAGGTTCAGGTCGCTGGGGGTGAAGGAGAATTCGCCGAACTTGAGCCCCAGGGCCAGGGCGATGGCCAGCCGGTAGACCACGGAGCCGAGCAGCGCGGCTATGAGCGCGCGCGTCACGGTGCGGCAGCCGAACACGGTTTCGCCCACGATGACCGAGGCCAGCCCGGCCACGATGGTGCCCACGCCCATGCCCACGTCGGCCGCGCCCTGGTTCTGGGCCACCAGCGCGCCGGAAAGCGCCACCAGCGCGTTGGACAGCCCCACGCCGAGGATGATCACCGTGTGCGTGTTCACGCCCTGGCTGGTGATCATCTGGGGGTTGTCGCCCGTGGCGATCATGGTCTGGCCCAGCTCGGTGCGCAGGAACCAGACCAGCGCGGCCATGGCCACCAGCCCGAAGACGCCGAAGAGCGTGGTGGAGGCCAGATAGGGCGGCAACCCCAGGCCGGTGAGCGCGTCGAGCACCGTGGGCTTGCCCAGCAGGGTCATGTTCGGCCGCCCCATGATGCGAATGTTGACGGAATACAAGGAAATCATGGTCAGGATGGAGGCGAGCAGATGAAGGATCCTGAACTTGGTGTTCAGGATGCCCGTGACCATGCCCGCGGCGAACCCCGCGGCCGCGGCGTAGAGCAGGGAGAGATACGGGTTCACGCCCGCGGTGATGGCCACGGAGGACACGGCCGCGCCCAGGGGCAGGCTGCCGTCCACCGTGAGGTCGGGAAAATCCAGCACCCGGAAGGTCAGGTACACGCCCAGGACCATGAGGCCGTAGACGAAGCCCTGTTCCAGCGCGCCGTAGAAAGCGTACCAGGTCATTCTCAGAATTCCTCGAAATGCGAAATCCCCAGGGCCGGCGCGTCCGGCCCCGGGGAGGGCATGCCTTGCGTGCGCCCGCTAGTCAAGCACCTTGTCGGCGCGCTTGAGCACCGCCTGGGGAATCCGCACACCCATGGCCGCGGCGTTCTTCTTGCTGACGAGGAGCTTGAGGTCCTGCAGATACTCCACGGGCATGTCCTTGGTCTTGGAGCCGTTGAAGATGCGGTTGGCCATCTTTCCGGCCTGGCGGCCCATGCGGTAGTAGTCCAGGGCCAGGGCGGCCACGGCCCCGCGCGGCACGGAGGCCGTGTCGGCGGCGTAGAGCGGAAGATTGTTCTCGTCGAAAATCTTGACCGCGGACTCCAGGGCGCTGACCACGGTGTTGTCCGTGGGCACGTACACGGCCTCGCAGCGGCCCACCAAGCTCTTGGCCGCCTGATAGACCCCCGAGGTATTGACCACCGAGGCCTCCTCGACCTTGATGCCGCGCTCCTTGCAGGCTTCCTTGAGCAGATTGGCCAGGACCACGGAGTTGGCCTCGCCCGCGTTATAGATCACGCCGATGGCCTTGACGTCGGGCTGGAACTCGCGGATCAGGTCCACCTGCCGGGCCACGGGGCTCAGGTCGCTCAGGCCCGTGACGTTGCCGCCCGGGGCCTCGATGCCGGCCACCAATCCGGCGGACACCGGATCGGTCACTGCGGTGAAGAGCACCGGGCGGTCCTTGATCTTCTGCGCGCAGGCCTGGGCCGAGGGCGTGGCGATGGCCAGCACCAGGTCGGGCTCCTCGCCCATGATCTGGCTGGCGATCTGCGTCGTCGTGGCCATGTTGGCCTGGGCGTTGTGCACGTTGTAGGTCACCTGAAGGTTCTTGTCCTTGAAGTAGTCCTGAAAGCCCTTGAGCACGGCGTCCAGGGCCGGATGCTCCACGAACTGGTTCACGGACACCACCGGGACCTTCTTGGCCGATGCGCCGGTGGGCAACGCCAGCAGCAGGGACAGGGCCGCACACACGATCAAGCGTTTCATACAATGCCTCCAACGCGGGAAAGGGTTGAACCCACCGGCGCGCCGCTGCCGCCGCCGGGACGGAAATGCGCCGGACATCAGCGTGGAAGTGTCCCCGATGCGGCGCGCTCCGTCAAGTGCAGGAACGCTCCCGGGGCGCGGAAAAGGCGACTCGACGGTTGCGCCGATGCTTTCCGCCTGATAGAGGGAGACAATTCCGCATCACCCCAGCCATTGGAAACCACAATGGACCTGTCGCTGATTCTTCTGGGCGCACTGGGCGTCTTCGCCGTGATCTTCAAGATCCTCTTCCAGCAGTCCAGCCAACTGCGCAAGGAGATCGGCGAACTGGGCACGGAGAAGGCGACCTTCGAGCAGGCCATCGCCGTGCTGCAGAACGAGGCCGACCAGCGCGAAAAGAACATCCAGAACCTCAAGCGCACCCTGGGCGAATACGGTGCGGCCAAGGCCAAACGCGAACAGGAGGCCGAAGACGCGGCGCGAGACGATTACTCCGACCTGCTGTCCAAGGCCCCGGCCCGCAAGGCCAAACGCGCCACGACCCTGGTGGACTTCCTGGTACGCCAGAAATTCCTCACCGCCGAACAGTTGGCCAAGGCCCAGGAATACAAGGCCAGCACCAAAAGCGAGATGGAGCTCGAACAGATCCTGGTGATGTTCAACCACATCACCGAAGCCAAGCTGAACACGGCCCGCACCGTGTACGAAAAGGCCCTTGCCGCGGCCAAGGCCAAGGCCGGGCGATAAAACCGGACCCGCTCCGAAACGCGAGGCCCATGCGTCGCACCTTTGCCCGTGCGGCCTGCCCAACCGCCCGCGCACCGCAGCTTCCCCGCGCCGCTCCCGGCCGCGCCGGCCCGCCCATCCCGATCCCGAGGGGGGGGGGTATCCCCCATTTTGGCGGATGCCTTGCAACATATCAGCATCATTGTTAAGCTGCTTTACACTAAAGTGACGCATGCGCCATCCCCCCTGGGAACGCGCCGCCACGCACGGAAAGCACCATGAACCCCCTGTATGCCGCATTCCTGGCGTTTCTCGCCGTCGTCGCCGTTTTCCTCATGTATTATATAATGTTGCAAAACAAGCGCGCCCAGCTTTCCAAGCTCAAATCCACCAACCAGCGGTTGGACATGGAGCTTGCCGACCTCAAGGTCCGCGTGCGCACGCTCCGCCGCGACGAGGAGGACCTGCGCTCGCAGACCTCGGCCATGGAGGCGGCGGCCGGAGCCGCCGGGGGGCAGGTCAAGCTCAAGCGCAAGAAAAAGCGGCCTTCGCTGGTGAACGTGCTGCTGCAGGAGCGGCTGGTCACGCCCGAGCAGGTGGCCGCAGCCCTGGAGCAGCAGCAGAGTGAGCAGCGCGACCGCACCGTGGAGGAGGTATTGCTGGCCATGGGCTTCGTGACCAAAGAGCAGATCAAGCACGCGCAGTCGGTGTTCGCGTCCCTGGCCAAGAAGGCTGCCGAGGCCGAGAAGGCCGCAGCGCCGGGCTCCGGCGCCCCCGCGATGGCGACCGCCACCTCGCGCTACGCCGTCGACGACCTGGCCGAAGACAACCCCGCCTGACCAGGGAGCGTGACGCTGCACCCTTTTCGGCAGCGTGACGCTGCACCCTTTTCGGCAGCGTGACGCTGCACCCTTTTCGCGGTCGTCGGTGCTGCGGCGAATGTTGCAGCTTTCCCCCGCCCGCGCTCGACTTCCGCCCCGTCGAATCACCCGCCTCTTTCCCTGTCTCCCCCAGGGCGCATCCGCCGCCAGGCGGCGGCAGCCCGGCACGTCCGCACCACCTCCACCTTTCCCGCACGTCCCGCGCCCGCGCCACACCGTCCGGCATCCACGCGCACGCAACAGTCCCCACCGCCCTCATCCAGCCAGCAGTTTTTGGAAGTGGAGAGGAGTGGAGGGGGGCCCGGGGGGAGGCGGGGAGAGGCGGGACCTTTTTTCGCCGAAAAAGGTCCCGCCTCTCCCCGCCTCCCCCCGGCTCTTCGCCGCCGCCGCACCGCCCCCGGCGCTACTGCGCCGGGGTGGCGTTGGTGGCGGTGGTGGCGTTGACGGCGGTGGCGTCGGTGTCGGCGGGTCGGGTGGCGTTGGCGGCGGGTCCGGTCGGGGCCGCGGCTTCGGAAGCCGGGGCGTCGGGGCCCTGGGGCGCGGGGGCTTCGGTGCTCACGGCGAGGACGTAGGGTTCCTCGACGATCCACTGTTCGTCCACGATCCGCAGGTCGGCCGGACGGTTTTCCCATTCCTCCCAGTACTTGCGCTTCATGGCCAGCACGACCTTGGGCCGCCATTGCAGCACCTGGGCCACGTCCTCCCAGGACTTGACCTCCAGGACGTCCTGGCCCGCGTAGTAGCTGTAGGTGCCGGAGTAGACCTTGTAGGTCACGGGGTAGAACCCCTTGGCGATGTACTCGCGCATGACCGTGGCCTGGTGCCGCGGGCTCATGACCGCGTCCAGGCTGGGCGCGACCCGGGTGCCGACGAGCCAGATCCAGCCGCCGACGCACAGGGCCAGGAGCAGCAGGCCGCCGCGCGCCGCGCCGCGGGGCACGCCCTTCCAGAAGACCAGGGCCAGCACGGCGCAGCCCCCGGCCAGGGGGATGAGGCCGGTGATGGTGATGGGCCAGGGGTGGGCGTAGTTGGCGAAGGGCACGGCCAGGGCCATGAGCGCGAAGAGCGCGGCCAGGAGCTTCCAGAAGCGGTCGGCGGTGCCGGGCGCGTCGGGCCGGGCGCGGCGGTCGGCCAGGAGCGTGCGCGCGGTGAGCACGGCCAGGGGCGCGAAGAGCGGCAGCAGGTAGATGACGATCTTGATGGAGACGGCCGAGAGCATGGCGAAGCCGGTGACGAGCGCGATCCAGACGTAGGTCAGGCCGGGCTCGTCGCGCCGCGCGGACCACGCGCCGCGCCACAGGGAACCCTTGCCCAGCCTGCGCCAGGGCAGGAGGAAAAGGAGCAGGGTCCAGGGCAGCCAGGCCAGGGGCAGGGTCAGGAAGTAGTGGTAGAACGGATGGCCGTGGTGCCAGGTGTCCACGGCGCGCTTGTAGATCTGGTCGTGGAAGATGTTGCGCAGAAAGGATTCGGGCTCGGTGAAGTAGGCCGCCGCGACCCAGGCGCCGAGCACGGCCACGGCCAGGAGCAGGCCCAGGAGCACGTCGCGGCGGAAGAGGCGCTGGGGACGGCCGATCCAGCAGAGGTAGGCGACCGAGGCCACGACGGGGAAGGCGAAGCCCAGGGGGCCCTTGGTCAGCGTGGCCAGGGCCGCGAGGAGGAAACCCGCGACGATGGTCCCGGTGGCCTTGTCCCTTTGCCAGCCGCGGAAGAGGCAGACGTGGGCGAAGGTGATCAGCGCGGCGAAGAGCAGGTCCATGCGCGTGTAGTGGCTCACGCCCACGAAGTAGAAGGTGGAGGCGAGCACGAGGCCGGCGGCGAAGCCCCGCTTGCGGTCCATGCCGGCCACGGAGCGGGCCAAGACGTAGGTGGCCGCGGCGTAGAGGTAGCCGGAGACCGCGGAGCCGAGGAAGAAGAGCATGGGCCGGACGTGGCCCACGATAAGCTTGAGCCCGGCGAGCATCCAGAAGTAGACGGGCGGCTTGTCCGGGTAGGGTTCGCCGTTGAGATGGAGGACGATCCACTTGCCCTTGTGCAGGAGCTGTTCGAGCACGTTGGCGTAGCGGACTTCGTCGGAGTACCAGAGCTGGCGGCAGTCCAGGGTGAAGGCGGTCTGCAGGCCGACGATGACCGCGAGGGAGACCAGGGGCCAGAAGGCCCCGGCGTCGAAGGCGGCGTCCAGGAGCGAGCCGAAACGGTTCTTGGTGGTGTCGGGCATGGCGGCTTTCATTGGTTGTTGGAGTGGGCGGCGCGCGGGCGACGGAAGAAGCCGGGCCGGGCCGCGAAGTGGATCAGCAGGCCCGCCCAGGCGCCGACGAGCAGGCCGCAGAACACGTCCTCGGGATGGTGCCAGCCCAGGTAGACGCGGCTTGCGCCCACCAGGAGCACGGTCAGGCCCAGGAGCGCGGGCACGGCCAGGGAGCGGGCGCGCAGGGCCAGGGGAAGCGTGGCGCCGGTGATCTCCGCGGTGTGGCCCGAGGGCATGGAGTTGTGCGCCGAGGAAAAGCTGCCGGGGGTGTTGAAGCCGTCCACGCCGGGCCGGGGCGCGCCGATGGAAATCTTGAGCGCGCGCACCAGGAGGAAGCCGACGAGGATCTGGACCACGGCGTAGGTCAGGGCCAGGCGCACGGCGGCGCGGTCGCCGGAGCGCAGGCCGCGCGCGAGGAGCACGGCGTAGACCACGTAGAAGACGGCGTTGCCCCAGTCCGTGGCCAGCCGGGCGGCCAGGGCGACGGCCGGATGCGCGGCGCGGTGGGCGGCGCAGAAGGCCTGCACGGCCGCGCGGCCGGACCAGCCCGCGCCGAACTGTTGCCAGAGCAGCGCGAGCGCGATAGTGAGCGGCAGGACGGTCAGCAGGGCGTGGACAACGGGGCGCGAACGCATGCGGCCTTATACCGGCGGCCGGGCGGTTTGTAAAAGCCTTCCTGGCCCGCGCCGGGCGCGGGTCCCGGGGCGGCGCGGACCGCGCGGAGAGCGGCCCTTTTCACCCCCCTGCCCGCCCGGCCCAACCAACCCGTCCCGACCGTCCGGGCCGTCCCGACCGTCCGGACCGCCGAAGCCGTCCAGGTCCTTCGGCCCAACCCGCAACCCCGCGCCGCACGCGGCACAGCGAGACGACCATGCCCAGCCCCTCCTCCCTGCTGTTCACCGGCGCCGTGCTCGGGCTGACCGCCGGATTCTCGCCCGGGCCGCTGATGGCCCTGGTCTTCAGCGAGACCCTGGCGCGCGGCACGCGCGCCGGGCTGTTCGTGGCCGTGGCCCCGGTGCTCACGGACGCGCCCATCGTGGCCCTGGCCTGGCTGGTGCTGGCGCGCATGGAGGGGTCCGGCGGGCTGCTGGGCGCGGTGGCCCTGGCGGGCGCGGCGTATCTGGCGCTGCTCGGCTGGCAGACGCTCACGGGCCGCCCGGCGCTGGAGCCGGACGGCGCGGCCGGGCCGAATGGTGCGGCGGGCACGGGCCGTTCCGCGCTGAAAAAGGGCGTGCTGACCAACGTGCTCAGCCCGCATCCCTACCTGTTCTGGGCCACGGTGGGCGCGCCGGTGCTGGTCAGCGGGGCGCGGGCGGGCGCGGCCGGGCCCGTGGCCTTCCTGGCCGGGTTCTATGTCTGCCTGCTGGGGGCAAAGGTGCTGCTGGCCCTGGCCACCGGACGGCTGCGCGGCCTACTGCGCTCCACGGGCTACGTGCTCGTGCTGCGCGCCCTGGGGGCGGCCCTGCTCTTCTTTTCCGCGCGCTTCTTCCTGGAGGGGCTGCGGCTGCTCGGCCTGACCTGAGTTCCGCGCCCGTCCAGCGCCCGTCCAGCGCCCGTCCAACCATGGCCGGCGCGTGGCCCGAACCTCGTCCGGCCCGCGTCGCCCGGCTGTTTTTGCCGGATTTCCGACGCGCCGGGCATCCTTCCGATCCTCGGCCGATGCTCGTTCCTCCGATCATTGGCGTTTTCGTGCCGGGCACCGTTCTTGCACAATTTCCCGCAAAACCCGCCCGCCCCGCCGGGCCGCCCGGAGGCCGCCATGTGTTTCCTCGCCCGCATCGTCAACGGAGTCCCCTGCATCGTATGCATCTTTCTGGAGAACTGCGGCCGCTACGCCATCCGCGTCTGCCTGGGCCAGCGCAGCGCGGCCGAGCACGGCTTCGCCACGCACGCCACGGCCCTGCGCCGCAGCATGGAGCTGGCCAGGAGCATGGACGATCCGACGCTGGAGGAAAACGGGGGGATTTCGGCGGCGTGAGCCGGGTCGGGCGGCGGCCCGAAAGATCAGGCGGCAACTTTTTCTGGCATTCGATTTGCAGAGAAAAAGGCAAGGGAACGCGATCTGAACCACTCGCGACGGATTTCTGGCAAGGAACCAACCCGACAGAAGACCCCTGTACAAACGAGTTCATCGCCAAAAGCCCGAAACGGTGGCCCGGTACTTCCCACCACCCCGAACGCCCCGCTCCGCCGGGGCGTTCGGCTTTTGCGGCCCGGGCCTCAGTCCTCGGGCGCCAGCGCCGCGAGCATCTCGCCCGCGCGGCCGCGCAGCACGAAATCCATGTACCGCGTCTGCGGGGTCTGCTCCACGTTGATCTCCGCCACCACCGCGCCCCGGCTCTTGGCCTCCAAAGCCAGGGAGGCCACGGGCTGCACCGCGGCCGAGGTGCCGGCCACCAGGAGCACGTCGCAGGCCGTGCAGGCCTCCACGCACTCAGTCCAGAGCAACGGGTCCAAGGGCTCGCCGAACCAGACCACGTCCGGCCGCAACAGGCCGCCGCAACGCGCGCAGGCCGGGGCCGGGCCCAGGTCCCCGGCGCTCTCCTCGGCGCGGTCCTCGTAGACCGCGCGGCACGCGGTGCAGCGCACGCGCCACAGGCTGCCGTGAATCTCGATGCAGCGCTCGCTCCCCGCGGCCGGGTGCAGCCCGTCCACGTTCTGGGTGATCAGGGTGAAGTCCGGGACGCGGCGTTCCAGCCGGGCCAGGGCCAGGTGCGCCCGGTTGGGCGCCACGGAACGCACCAGGGCGCGCCGCCAGTTGTAGAACTCCCAGACCAGGGCCGGATCGCGGCGGAACGCGCCGATGGTGGCGATGCGCGTGGGGTCGTGGTCGCGCCACAGCCCGCCGTCGCCCCGGAAGGTGGGCACGCCGGATTCCGCGCTCACGCCCGCGCCGGTCAGGGCGCAGACGTGATCGGCCTCGTCGAGCAGACGACGCAGGGTGGCGATGTCGTGGTGGATCATAAGCGCCGATTGGAGCCGCCGGGAATGCCCCGGGGAAACCTCCGGCCCCGGCCGGGGCTAGCCGCCGATGCGGTTGTTCACGCTGGCGAGCTTGCCGGTCAACCCGTTTTCGCGGTCGCGCCGGTAGTCGCCCTTGATGGTGAAGTAAATGCGCGCGCAGTCCCGCTCCAGGTCCATGAAGCAGGCCCGGACCACGGCCATGACCTCGTCGTAGCCGCCCTCGATGCACGTGCCCATGGGACCGAAGGAATGGGGCAGGCCGCTTTCGCGAATGATCCGCACGGCGCGCGCCACCTGGGCGCTCACGCTGCCCCCCTGGCCCTTGTCCACGGGGAAGATCGCCAGTTCGACGATGACGCTCATGGGTGCGACCTCCTTTTGTCCAGAGTAGCGCAATCGTCCACGCTTGTCTTCTCGGCAGCGGGAGACGCGGCGGCCGTTAAGGCGGCGCAGGGCGCGCGGACGGGGCTGCCGGCCGCACAAAAAAAAGACAATACCTGAACCGAATAGCGAGCGGGACGCTGTGCCGAGCGGCGCAGCCGACGGCTCCCGACGCCCCGCGGGGGCCGCGATGCGGCTTCCCGCCGGGCGACGCGGAGTCAAGCGCCAGCAGGGCGCGTCAGGCCGCGCGGTTCGGCGTGGGCGGGGCCAGCACCTCGTCCACGCGCCGCACCTTGCCCAGCACGCGCTTGACCAGTTGCCGGAACTCGGTCAGCTCGGGCAGGCCGTAGTGCAGCCGGGCCCGGGCCAGACCGGCCGCGTCCATGATCTCGTTGTAGAGGTAGGGCGTGTACAACGGGTCCTGGGAGATGAAGGCGTGCACCTGGCTCAGGCTGGCATGGATGTCCGCCTGGTGGCGCGCGGGTTTCTTGAAGAGCTTTTCCAGCCGCTTCCTGACCGAGCGCAGGGACGTGGCCCACTGCGCGGCGCGCGGCTCGAAGCGCGGCCAGGTGCGCGGGCGGCGCGCCTCGTCCAGGCGGTCGAGGAACGTCTCCAGGCTTCCCGGCGTAGACCCCAGCAGCCCGTCCATGACCGCCTGGTGCAGGTCCACCATGCGCGCGCCGCGGATGACCGCGCCGCCGCCGTAGAGATTGTGGTAGCGGGCCGAAGCCGTGGTGATGTCGCGCTCCATGTCGCGCAGGGCGCTGACGTAGGGCAGGCTGGAATAGAGCGTGCCGCCGTCGCGGTCCTTGAGCTCCATGTAGCGGCCCGGCTCGGGCTTGAAGGTCTGGCGGTCCGAATGGTGGCCCTGGGCGTGGGTGCGCTCGCCCTTCCAGGCGAAGTCCTGGCCCACGAGCAGGATGTCGCGCACGCCGCAATACTCCAGGAAGCGCGTCAGCGCCACGGAGACGTTGCCGCCCGCATCGAGCACGTATTCGCGCTCCTGCATCACGAAGCTGGCCACGCCGCCCAGGGTCCAGAAGGGAATGGTCGGCCCCGGGTAGCGCGCGAGCACGCGCGGATCGATCTTGGTGGAATAGAGCAGGGGCACGCGGCGCGCGAATTCCGGGTCCAGCCGCCGGTACACGGCCGTCATGCCCTCGTTGAAATCGATGGCCATGCACAGGTGCGGCACCAGGCCCATGTCCTGCAGCGCGGGCATGGTCTGCAGGGCCGTGGCGTACAGGGCGTAGCCCCGGTTCCTCGCCAGTTCCGGGCCGAACTGCATCAGCGAGGGCCCCGCGCCCAGGACCACGGCCGAGAGCCCCCGGCCCGCGCCCTGCATATTCTTGAGCCCGCCGTCGGCCAGGGCGCGCTCGAAATTGGAGAGCTCGTTGCCGACCATGAGGTCCTGACGGCGGCGCAGGGTGGACAGCTCCACGGTCAGCCCCTCGAGTTGCTCGCGCAGCAGGCGGCCCCAGTGGGCGTACTGGCCGGAGACCTGCTGGCTGGGCAGGTCCAGGCGCAGGTGGATGCGGCCGAAGAGGTACTGCAGGTCGCACCGCTGCACGGCGCGGCGCACCTGCTCCTTGTCCGGCGGCAGGATGGTCAGCTTGCCGATCTCGAAGAACGGGGTGTAGTCGGTCTGGCTCAGGCACCCGAGCAGGGTCTCGGGATCGGGCTCCAGCAGGTAGACCTTGTGCGCGTTGGGCGTGTTGGAGAGCACGTGGTTCAGGCCGTAGCCGACGTTCGAGCCCACGATGAACGTGGCCGAGGCGTGAGCCTTCTCCTTCTCCAGCGGGGCCCAGTCGCGATAGAGCATGGACGGGGGCATGGAGCCGAACAGGGTGCGGCCCTCGCCCAGGTCCCAGTCCACGAGGCCGCCCTTGTTGTGCACCACGCGCGCCTGGGCCCGGTCCACGTCCGGGTTCACGGAGGAGAGCCAGACCGCCGCCGGGGCCTTTGCCGCGACCAGGGCCTGGAGATTCTTCACGAGATAGGGTGAGGTTTCCATGCCGGCGGTTTTGCAATTTGCTTGCCACCGGACCGGCGCACGGGGGAGAGGTCGCGCCGAGGTTGCGCGACGCGGCCTTTTGACTTACATCCCAGCAGTCGGCCGGGCCCCACAAACCCGCGCCGTTTCTCGTGTCCGCACCGTCGGGGCGGGCTCGAACCCCACCGGAAGAAGCCGACGAAGGAGTTGATGACGCGATGCACTATCCCAACGTCCTGGAGGCCATCGGCAAGACCCCCCTGGTGGCCGTGCGCCGCCTGGCGACCTGGCCGGGCGTCAGGATTTTGGCCAAGCTGGAGATGACCAACCCCGGCGGGTCCATCAAGGACCGCGTGGCCCTGGCCATGGTCGAGGCGGCCGAGGCCTCCGGCGAGCTGACCCCGGGCAAGACCGTGATCGAGGCCACCTCGGGCAACACTGGCATCGGCCTGGCCATGGTCTGCGCGGTCAAGGGCTACCGGCTGCGGCTGCTCATGAGCGAATCCGCCTCGGTGGAGCGCCGCCGCATCCTCCAGGCCTACGGCGCCGAGATCCGGCTCACGCCCGGGCACATGGGCACGGACGGGGCCATCGAGGAGGCCTATCGTCTGGCGCGCGAGGAGCCGGACAAGTACGTGCTCATGGACCAGTACAACAACCCCGCCTCCATCCAGGCCCACTACATGGGCACCGGGCTGGAGATGTGGGAACAGACCGGCGGGGAACTGACGCACGTGGTCTGCACCCTGGGCACCTCGGGCACGGCCATGGGCATCACCAAGCGCATGCGCGAGATGAACCCGGCCGTGCGGGTCGTCGCGGTGGAGCCCTACGCCGGGCACAAGATCCAGGGCCTGAAGAACATGCAGGAGTCCTATCCTCCCGGCATCTATGACAAGAAGGCCCTGGACCGCATCGCGCACGTGGAGGACGAGGCGGCCTTCGAGATGTGCCGCCGGTTGGCGCGCGAGGAAGGAATCTTCGTGGGCATGAGCTCGGGCGCGGCCATGGCCGCGGCCGTGGACCTGGCCGAGAAACTGGCCGAGGAATACCGCGCCACCGGGCGCGAGGCCCTGATCGTGGCGCTGCTGCCCGACGGCGGGGACCGCTATCTTTCCACGTCGCTCTTCGCCCAGGACTGCGGCTCCGGCCCCTGCGTGCGCGACGAGGCCTCGGGCGAGCCCGTGCGCATCGACGTCTCCGCGCGCCCGGCCGGATTCTTCACCATGGGCCCGCCCCTGGACGACCTGGCCGAGCCGGACGCCTGGCGGCGCATCGTGCTGCTCGACGTGCTGGCGCGCTTCCTGCGGCCCGAGGGGGCCCCAGACGGTGGGCCGGGCGGTGGGCTGGGCGGTGGACTGGGCCGTGATGGGGGACCGGCCGGGGCCAAAGTGCTCGTCGGCCTGGCGGACATGGACGACCGGGCCATGGAGGCCGCGCGCGCGGCCGGAGCGGCCCGCGCGGCCTTCAGCGAACGCGCCCTGGCCGAGATCGCGGCCACGGCGCGGCGGCTCGGCGTGTCCGGGGCCGTGGAATTCCGTGCCGCGTCCGGCGCAAAGGACCGGGCCCTGGCCGTGTGCCGCAAGCTGCTGGCCAAGGGCCACGCCTACGAAAAGCTGCGCTCGGTCTACTTCGACGTGCTGCGCTTCGAGCGCTACGGCGGCGTGAGCCACATGGACATGGACAAGCTCAGCCTGGGCGCGACCGTGGACCTGGCCGACTACGTCAAGGACAACCCCAAGGACTTCACCCTGCTCAAACGCGCCTCTCTGGCGGACCTCAAGGCCGGGGAGTGCCTGGCCACCGAATGGGGCAACGTGCGGCCGAGCTGGTTTTTGCAGCTCGCGGCCACGGCCCTGGAGGGACTTTCGGGCGGCGTGACCCTGTTCATGGGCTCGGAGGCGCACCGCTTCCCGCACATGGAGAACTTCCGCGCCCTGTGGGCCCTGGCCGGAGGCGTGGAGCCGCGCGCCTGGCTGCTGTGCCGCGCCCTGACCACGGGCGACGACGCCCCCGCCTTCGCCGACCTGCTGCGCGCGGACGAGCCCGTGGGACCGTTGCGCATGTGGCTGCTCTCCACGGCCTACCGCAAGCCCCTGACCCTGTCGGCCCGCAACCTGGACATGTGGCGGCGCAACTGGCTGCGGGTCCAGAACCTGGCCGCCCTGCTCGGAGAACAAGGCGAACCAGGCGAAACGGGCAAGACGGGCGCGACGGCCGGAAAGGCGCGCGCCGCGCTCTCGCCGGACATCGAGCAGGCCCTGGTGAACGTGAAGAGCGGCCTCAAGAGCGCCCTGGAGAACGACCTGAGCCTGCACCGCTTCTGGCCGGTGCTCTTCACCTTCTGCCGCGACGTGCAGCAGCGGCGCGGCGCGGGCGCGCTCAGCGCGTTCGAGGCCGCCGCGTGCCTGACGCGCCTGCGCGCCGTGGACCGCGTGCTCGGCGTGCTGGACGCCTCGCGTCTGCCCGTGGCCCTTTCCGCCGCGCCCGCCGGGGTGGCGGAGCTGGCCGCCCAGCGCCGCGCGGCGCGCGCGGCCAGGGACTTCGCCCGGGCCGACGCCCTGCGCGACGAGATCGCGGCCGCAGGCTTCCGCATCGAGGACACGCCCACGGGCGAACGGCTCTACCCCCTGGCCTGACGGCGCGCCGGGCCGACCGGACGCGCGACTCCCTCCCCCCCCAAAAAAAAGGAACGGCCCCCCGCACCCGAAGGTGCGGGGGGCCGAAATCGTTGGCACGGCAAGCCGCGCAGTCCGGCGGAGCCGGTGCAGGCCGCGACGGGCCGGGGACCGCAGCCTCAGGGCCTGCTGTCGGCGTCCGCCCCCGAGGCGATGGCGGGGCCGGAGTGCGCGGCCGAAGAATCAACGGCTGCGCCCGAGTCGCTCGGCGCATCCGGCGCATCAGGGGCATCGGGAGAGCCCGGGGCTCCCGGGGAACCCGGGACGTCCGGCAGATCGCGCGCCGCGCGCACCAGATCCTTTTCCACATCCTCCAGAAAGGACTCCAGGGCCTTGTTCACGGCGCGCTCCACGTCGAGATCCAGCTCCAGCCCGCGGGCCAGGCGCACGGCGGCCTCCAGCCGGTCGGCCACGCGCCCGCTCAGGGCGATCTCCAGGGGCGCGCAACGCCCGTCGTAGACAAACAGCCCCATGCCGCGGCCCGGATCAGGAAATTTCCAGGGAAGGCCCCGCGGGCGTGATGACCACGCCGCCGGGCCCCGTGGTCACGGCGTCGCTGCGCCAGCTGAGTTCCACGGTGATCTTTTCCTTTTCCTTTTTCTGAGACACGGACATCTCGAAATCCACCACCGACGGCAGCTGCAGGTCCAGGGTGTCCGCGCCGAGCTGCACGTGCAGGGTGCCGGCCTTGAGGCCCTTGACGATGCTTTCCAGGTACGCGGCCACCTGCTTCAGTTCGGTGGCGCCGTCCAGTTCGATCTTTCTCTTGCCCATGGTGGTCCTCCGGGGCCCCGGCGGCATGCGGAGCGGCCGCTCACGCGGCCGACCGGGCCTGGCCGCAGGCGGCCCGCCCGGTTGATCCGGCCGGTCGCCGCCGGTCGGTTGCGGTTGTGGGAAAAGGCCCGCGCGCGCCGTGCGCACGGGCCTCATGGTCCTCTACGCCCCACGCGTTACGGACGTGTTACGCACGGCCTACTTGCCGCCCTTGGGCGCGGGCTTGGCCGGAGCCTTGGCGTCGGCCTTGGCGTCGGCCTTGGCGTCGGCCTTGGGGGCCGGGGCCTTGGCCGCCTCCTTGGGCGCCGGAGCCTTGGCGTCCTCCTTGGGGGCCGGGACCTTGGCCTCGGCCTTGACGGCGGGGGTGCCGGACTTGGCGACCTCGATGTCCGCCGCGTCCTTCCCGGCGTCCTTCCCTGTGTCCTTGGCCTTGCAGCCACAGGACGCGGCCTTCGCCTCGGGGGCCTCGGGGGCCTCCGGAGCGACGGGGGGCTCGGGCTCCACGCTGGTCACGGCCGCGACGAACGGCGGGCGGTCCTTGGGCATCTCGCGCCAGGAGAGCTCGATCTTGAGCTTCTTCTTGCCCTTTTTCTCCGAGGCCTTGACCTCCATTTCGCCGACCTCGCCGGGCACGATGGCCACGTACTCGGCCGCGTCGCCGAGCACGACCTTGCCGGCCTTGACGCTGGCGGTCAGCTGCTCCAGGAAGGCCACCAGCTCCTGGTTGCCCACACTGCCCTTGATGGAAATCTCGTTGGTCATGATCGTCTCCTCCGCTCGTTGGCGGTTATCTGGTGTTGTTCTCTCCGGCCGCGGCCGCGCCGGCCGTCGCCTTGCCCCTTGCCGCGCTCCCTGAGGCCGCGGACCCGCGCGCGGCGGCCCTGCCGGGCCCGCCGTCGCCGTCGGGCTCCCGACCCGACCCTGCCCCGGGCGCCCGCACGGCGGAGGACGTCTCCCCCGCTGCGTCGGCGTCCGAAAATTCCTCGTCCAAGACGTTTTCCCCGACCCCGGCGGCAGCCTCGTCGGCGGCCAAGAGCCGTTCCTCGGCCCGCTCGGCCGCACGCAGTTCCTGGAGCCGCTTCTCGGCCTTCTTCAGGAACTTTTCCAGGGCCTTGTCCACGGCTCCGTCCACGTCCAGCTTGCGCCCCAGGGTCCGCGCCGCGGTCTTGGCCCGCTCCAGCCGTTCGGCCAGGGTCACATCCACGTTGAAAATGACCCGTTTGATTTCCTTCTCATCCTTGAACACGCCCATTCCCGCCTCCGCTCGTCACGACAACATGCTGAAACAACTATTCAAAGAATAACTACGCCATCATTTCCATTCAATAGCCGAGGACATCTTCCGTACATTTTTTGTACACATATCATCACATTTCAACCCCGCGTCAACAAAAAAGATTTGCACTAATTTCCATAATTCCCCGGGGTTGTGTTGCCTGCGCCGCGAAAAACGCCTCTCGCCGCCCAGCGCCCGCTGCGCCGACACTCCCCGGCCGGTGTGCGCCCGGTGACTATACATCGCCGGGCGGATGCTTATTGTTGGGAAGCGACGCGCCGCCCCGCCGCCCGGCGCGGCGGCCGGACGCCTGCAGCACGCTTGTTTCGCCATGTCTTCCGGGATGTTGCGACTAAAATCCGCACCTGCGGGCCGACGTTGACCTGCCCTGCGCGCGCGGGCATAGTGCGCCGCGCACCGGGCGGACCGGTCGCATTCGGCGCACCGGGCGAAGCGGCCGCGCGAAAACCAGCGACAGGCGCGCGCCCGAAATTCTACAACCGCAAAACCGCCGAAGCGCCCGCCGCGCCGAAACGGACGGGCTCCACGCCCGCACGGCGCCCCCAGAGCGGGACGGACACGACCATGGCCAAATGCATGCACCACGTTCACGAGGGCGGCGCGAGCCTGCGGGAAATATTCCGTCTCGCCTGGCCCCAAACCCTGATGATGGTCGCGCACTTCTTCATCGGGTTTGTGGACGTGCTCGTGGCCGGAAAGATCGACGCCGAGGTGCAGGCCGCCCTGGGCATCATCACCCAGTGTCTGTTCTTCCTGCTCATCGTGGGCATCGCCGTGGCCAACGGCGCGGTGGCCGTCATCAGCCAGTCCATGGGCGCGTGCCTCGACCACCGCGTGCGGCGCTACGTGGGCCTGTCCATCCTGCTCTCCCTGGGCCTGAGCGGAGTGATCCTCGCCCTGGGCTACGGCCTGCGCACCCCGTTCCTCGCCGCCCTGCAGGTGCCCGAGCGCATCCTACCCGAGACCCGCTACTTCTACGACGTCTACCTGGCCGTGCTGCCCAGCTACTACCTCCTGGGCGCGGCCAACGCGATCTTCCGCGCCCAGAAGCGCGTGCACATCCCGCTCTTTTCCATGGTCCTGATCACGGTGGTGAACACCTTCCTGGACTTCGGCCTGGGGCTGGGCATGTGGGGGCTGCCCGCGGTGGGCTACAAGGGGCTGGCCTGGGCCACCTTCGGCTCGGTCTCGGCCGGGGCGCTGTTCAACCTCGTCATCCTGCACCGGCTCTCCCTGCTCAAGCGCGCCTCGTTCCCGCCGCTGCGCTGGATGCGCGCGGCCATGCCCTATCTCGTGAAGGTCGCCGCGCCCTCCGGAGCCATGCAGGCCCTGTGGCAGACCGGCTATCTCGTGCTCTTCGCCATCGTCGGCGCGCTGCCCGTGCAGGCCGTCAGCGCCCTGGCCGGGCTCACCGCGGGCATGCGCATCGAGGCAATCCTCTTCCTGCCCGCCTTCGCCTTCAACATGACGGCCTCCATCCTGGTGGGCAACGCCCTGGGCGCCGGCCGGCCGGACCAGGCCAAGCGCGTGGCCCTCGAGGTCATGGGCATCGGCGTGGCCCTGGTCTCGCTCATGGGCCTCGCGCTGTGGGGCTTCGTGCCGGAGCTGGCCGCGTTCCTCGCGCCCGAGGCCACGGTGCAGCCGCACACCGTCACCTATCTCCATTACAACATCGTGGCCATTCCCTTCACCGCCGCAAGCATGATAATGGGCGGCATCATGACCGGCGCCGGGGCGACCATCTACACCATGGTCGTCTTCGGCTGCGCCACGTGGCTCGTGCGCCTGCCCCTGGCCTACCTCATCGGCCACGTGCTCTGGGGCCGGGCCGAGGGCGTCTGGCTGGCCATGCTCATCTCCCAGGTGCTTCAGGCCACGGTCATGTTCGCCCTGCTGCTGCGGGGCCGCTGGACGCGCCACGCCATGCGCTCCGGGCGCAACGGCCGCGGGAGCCACGGCAACGGAGGCAACGGGGGCCCCGCCTCGCCCGCCCTGCCGCCGACCGCGACATCTACCTCAAGGAGTTGAAATGTCCGAAAGAGTCTACGAACCGATTTCCCTGAAACGCTATCCCGAATACATGGACCGGCTGGCCGAATGCCCGCAGCAGGTCTCGGACTACAGCTTCGCGAATATCTGGGGCTGGGCCGAGGAATACGGCCTGGAGTGGTACTGGGGCGACAGTTGCGTGTGGCTGCGCCAGACCAGGCCCGAAGTCGTCAACTGGGCCCCGGTGGGCGCGTGGGACAAGGCCGACTGGTCGCGCTGCCCCACCCTGCCCACGGTGGAGAAGTTCACCCGCGTGCCCGAGCGTCTGGCCCTGCACTGGCAGGAGGTGCTCGACGGCAAGGTCGAGCTCGTGGAGGCGCGCGGCCACTGGGACTACGTCTACGAGGTCGGCAGGCTGGCCGAGCTGCGCGGCAACAAGCTGCACCGCAAGAAGAACCTGGTGAACCAGTTCCGGAAAATCTACGACTTCCAGTACCTGCCCATCACCGCCGACTGCATCGAGGAGACCCTGGAGATGCAGGACGAGTGGCTGGCCTGGCAGGAACTGGAGGATTCCCGGGCGCTCAAGGCCGAGAACCGGGCCATCGCCCGCGTGCTCAAGGACTGGGACACCCTGCCCAACCTGCTCGGCGGCACCCTGCGCATCGACGGCCGCATCGTGGCCTACACCGTGGCCGAGCCCATCACCGACGACACCCTGGTGATCCACTTCGAAAAGGGGCACCCGGCCTTCAAGGGCGTGTACCAGGCCATCAACCAGTCCTTTCTCAAGCATGCCGGGTTGGGGTATTCCTGGGTCAACCGCGAACAGGACCTCGACGACGAGGGGCTGCGCAAGGCCAAGATGAGCTACTACCCGGACACGTTCATGAAAAAATACACGGTGCTGGTGCGCTGAGGCGCGGTGCGCGCAAATTGACACCCCGGCGCAAAGGGGCTACCAGCAACCAAACCTTCAGGAGACCCGCCATGAGAGAGAAAGTCGAACAGGCGTTGGCGAAGATCAGGCCCGTGCTGCAGGCCGACGGCGGCGACGTGGAACTCATCGACGTCACGGACAACGGCATCGTCAAGGTGCGCCTGACCGGCGCATGCAAGGGCTGCCCCATGTCGCAGCTGACCCTGAAAAACGGCATCGAGCGGGTCATCCTCAAGGAAGTGCCCCAGGTCAAGGCCGTGGAGGCCGTCTAGGCCCGTCGCAGTGAACCCGGGCGGGCCCTGCCCGCCTTTTTTTTCGCCCCCGCGAAGGACGCATTCCCATGAGCATCGTCACCCGTTTCGCCCCCAGCCCCACCGGGCACCTGCACATCGGCGGCGCGCGCACGGCCATCTTCAGCTGGCTGCTGGCGCGCTCCGAGGGCGGCCGCTTCCTGCTGCGCATCGAGGACACGGACCGCGCCCGCTCCTCCCAGGAAATGACCGACGCCATCCTCGACTCCATGCGCTGGCTCGGCCTGGACTGGGACGGCGAGCCCATCTTCCAGAGCGACCGCAGCGAGATCTACAACGCCGCCATCGACCGCATGCTCGCCGAGGGCACGGCCTACTGGTGCGAGTGTACGCCCGAGGAGGTCGAGGCCATGCGCGAGCGCGCCCGCGCCGTGGGCGCCAAGCCCAAGTACGACGGCCGCTGCCGCGAGCGCGGCCTGGGCCCGGGCGAGGGCCGCGTGGTGCGCTTCAAGGGCCCGCTGACGGGCAAGACCTTGTACGACGACCTGGTCCTGGGCACCGTGGCCGTGGACAACGCCGAGCTGGACGACATGATCCTCCGGCGGCCCGACGGCTCGCCCACCTACAACCTCGCCGTGGTCGTGGACGACAACGCCATGGGCGTGACCCACGTGCTGCGCGGCGACGACCACGTCAACAACACCCCGCGCCAGATCCTGCTCTACCGCGCCCTGGGCTTTGCCGAGCCGCGCTTCGGCCACGTGCCGCTGATCCACGGCCAGGACAAGAAGAAGCTCTCCAAGCGCCACGGCGCGGTCTCGGTCATGGAGTACGAGCGCGCGGGGTACCTGCCCGAGGCGCTGCTCAACTATCTGGTGCGCCTGGGCTGGGCCTCGGGCGACCAGGAAATCTTCTCCCGCGAGGAGCTCATCGCACTCTTCGACACCGCCGGGTTCAGCAAGTCCGCCGCGGCCTTCGACCAGGCCAAGCTGGACTGGCTCAACAGCCACTACATCCAGAACTCCGCGCCGGACCGGCTGGCACCGCACCTGGGGCGCTTCCTGGCCGAGCGCGGCCGCACGGGCGTGTCCCTGGACACGCTCACGGCCATCGCGGCCCTGTACCAGCCGCGCGCCAAGACCCTGGTGGAGATGGCCGAGCAGGCCGAATTCTTCGTGATGCCGGACGCGGAACTGGAGTACGACGAAAAGGCCGTGGCCAAGTTCCTGACCCCGGAGGTCAAGGAGCATCTGGTGGCCCTGCGCGCGCTGTTCGCGACCTTCGAGCCCTTCGAGGCGCGCGCCCTGGAGGCCGCGGTGCAGGCCTACCTGGACGAGCGCGAGTTGAAGTTCAAGGTCGTGGCCCAGCCCATCCGCGTGGCCGTGACCGGCCGGACCTTCTCGCCCGGGCTCTTCGAGACCGTCGAGGTGCTCGGCCGCGAATCCACCCTGGCGCGCCTGGACCGCGCCATCGCGCTGATCGGCTGACGCGCGCACACGAATCGATTGCCGAAGGCCGCCCGGAGACGGGCGGCCTTTTTTTGTGCTGAGGGCGGGGGGCTGAGGGCGGGGCGGAAGGGAGGAAGGAGGACGAGCGCGGAGGGCGCTGGTGGGGCGCTGCCGGGTGCGGATGCGAGGCGGACGCGAGGAACGCGGACGAGCACTGCCGGATTCTGACGCGACAGGCGCGGACGGGAGTGAGGAGCGAAAGGCGCGGAGCCGTGGCGGGCGGAAGGGGCGCTACGGTCTTGTCGCAACGGCCCGTGTATTGCGCCCCTGCCCCCTCGCCGCAGGCGCAAAAAAAAGTTTAGGAGAGTCCAGAGAACCCTTTTCAAAGGGTTCTCTGGCCGCCGGAGGCCTCTTTCCTCCGCCTGCCTACGCCGCGCGCGTGAGGCGGGCGCGGAGGCGGGCGGCGAAGGCCAGGATCGGTCCCGCGGCCGTGGGGGCGAACAGGCGCGCCAGGAGCAGGTAGACGGCCACGAAGACCATGCCGCTGCCCGCGATGGCCGCCAGGGCCGCGAGCAGCGCGTGCGCGGGCCAGAGGCCCCCGAGCCAGCGCGCGCTGGCGTAGGACGCCGCGCACGCGGGAACGCTGACCACGGCGCAGGCGGCCAGCGTGCGGCCCAGGCCCAGGAACGGCCCGCCGCCGTGCCGCCGCCGCCAGACCACGGAGAGCGCCAGGGTGTACAATCCCACGGAAAGGCTGCTGGCCACGGCCACGCCCATGGCCCCGAGCCAGCGCACCAGCCCCCAGTACAGCGGCAGGCAGGCCAGCGTGGCCAGCGTGCCGACCACCGCCGGGGTCAGCGTGTCCTTGACCGCGTAGAACGCGCGCGCCACGAGCTGGTGCACGCCCCAGCAGAACACCGCCGCGAGCATGATGCGCAGCGCCAGGGCCGTGCGTCCGGTGTCCGCCCCGGCGAACCGCCCCTGCTCGAAGATCAGCCGAATCACCGGCTCGGCCGCCGTGACCATCCACGCCGCCATGGGCACGAGCAGCGCCGTGGTGTTCACCAGCGCCGCGTTCACCGTGCGGTCGAACTCCCCTGTCTCGCCCCGCGCCGCCAGCCGCGCCAGGAACGGATACGAGGCCACCCCGGCGGCCTGCGCCACCACGCCCACGGGCACGAGCATGACCCGCCGCGCGTAGTTCAGCCAACTCACCGCGCCGTGCTCGGCCAGCGAGCCGAAGACGCGCAAGAGCTGCTCGTCGAGCACCACCACGGACTGGCCGATCATCAGCGGCAGGGCCAGCAGCACGAAGCGCTTCAGCCCCGGATGGCGCAGACGCGGCGCGTAGCGCACGCGGTATTCGTCGCCGCCGCGCGCCGCCAGCACGGGCATCAGGAAATTGCCCAGCGCCGAGCCCGCGAGCACGCCCCAGCAGAACCCCTCCATGCCCGAACGGATCATCAGCAGGCCGCAGCCGATGATGCAGCCGTTGTAGACCAGCGGCGTGAGCGCCGGAACCGTGAACTGGCGGCGCATGTAGAGCAGCGCCGTGTAGCACGAGCCCAGCAGGAAGAAGACCTGCGCGGGCAGGATGATGCGCAGGAAATGCGCCAGGCGCGCCGTGGCCTCGGGCCCGAAGCCTGGCGCGGCCACGCGCGCCAGCTCCGGGGCCAGGAACATGGCCGCGGCCGTGAGCGCGGCCGAGGCGAGGCCCACCCAGGTGACCACCGTGCGGAAGAACCGCTCGCCGTCCCGGGGATCGTCCTCGAAATACGCGGCCAGCAGCGGGATGAGCGTGATGGCGAAATAGCCGCCCGCGAGCAGGTAGTTGATGAAGTCCGGCACCACGAAGGACGCGAAGTAGACGTCCGACTCCAGGGTCGCGCCGTAGTGGTAGGAAATGACCTTGTCGCGCACCAGGCCCATGAGCCGCGACAGCAGCACGGACCCGGCGAGCACGGCCGCGGCCACGCCCATGGTCTGGCGGCTCTTGAGCAGGCTCATCGGCGCGCGCCCCCGCGGGCGGAAGAAGCCGGGCGGACGGATCGCCCCGGGACGACACGGGAAACCGGGCGGGCCCGGGCCTCCGGACGGGTTCCGCACACCCGGCAAATCCCAGAAACCGGCATGGATTCCATGGCGTGCTGGGTACCGCATTCGGCCGCAAACCACCAGCCATCAAATGGCCGCCGCGCGGCCTCCTTCGGCCTCCCTCTCGGCCTCCTTCTCGGTCTCCTTCTCGGGCTCCTTCTCGGCCTCCCTCTTGGCCTCCCCGTGCCCTGCGGCATTCGCTTGGCGGCCCGTGCGCACCTCCGGCACAACCCGCCGCTGCCGCCTCCGGGCAGGGAACGAAGAATCGATTTCCGTTACAATTGAGATTTTTTTTCAACTACCCCTTGCGCGAACCGATAAAATAGCTTATGTGTGGATCAGAGTTTTTTAGGCAAACACGGGTAGATAGAAAATATTCAGTAATTCTTACTAAAAGGAGATGACAATGGAAAGCAGATTCCCCCTGATCGGCGAGAAGTTCCCTGAAATGGAAGTCGTCACCACCCACGGCGCCAAGAAGCTGCCGGGCGACTACGCCGGAAAATGGTTCGTGCTCTTCAGCCACCCCGCCGACTACACCCCGGTCTGCACCACGGAGTTCGTGGCGTTCCAGAAGCGCTACGAGGAATTCCGCAAGCTCAATTGCGACCTGATCGGCCTGTCCATCGACCAGGTCTTCTCGCACATCAAATGGGTGGATTGGATCAAGGAAAATCTCGATGTGGAGATCCAGTTCCCGATCATCGCCGACGACATGGGCAACGTGGGCAAGCGGCTGGGCATGATCCACGAGGCCAAGGGCACCAACACCGTGCGCGCCGTGTTCATCGTGGACGACAAGGGCTTCGTGCGCGTGATCCTCTACTACCCGCAGGAACTGGGCCGCAACATGGACGAGATCCTGCGCGCCGTGAAGGGCATGCAGACCTCGGACAAGGCCAGCGTCGCGATCCCGGCCGGCTGGCCCAACAACGAACTGATCGGCGACCGCGTGATCATTCCCCCGGCCAACAACGTCAAGGCCGCCGAGGAACGCAAGGGCAAGGACGATTGCTTCGATTGGTGGTTCTGCCACAAGCAACTGTAGCCGCCACAACCGCAGCACAACGCCACGACAAACGCCGGGCCCCTCGGGGCCCGGCGTTTGTGCGCCGGAGCGCAACGAATGCGTGGCGAAGACGAAGAGCCGGGGGGAGGCGGGGAGGGGAGGACCCTTTTTCGGCGAAAAAAG